>QFQY01000079.1 GCA_003248805.1 Chelatococcus sp.
TCCACGTCTCCGAGATGTCCTGGACCAAGAAGAACGTCCACCCCGGCAAGATCGTCTCGACCTCGCAGGAAGTCGACGTGGTCATCCTCGAGGTGGATCAGGTCAAGCGCCGCATCTCGCTCGGTCTCAAGCAGACCCTCCGCAATCCGTGGGAGGTCTTCGCCGAGCAGCACCCGGCCGGTTCGACGGTCGAGGGCGAGGTCAAGAACAAGACCGAGTTCGGCCTGTTCCTGGGTCTCGAAGGCGATATCGACGGCATGATCCATCTCTCCGACCTCGACTGGAACCGTCCGGGCGAGCAGGTCATCGAGGAGTACAAGAAGGGGGACATCCTCCAGGCGGTCGTCCTCGACGTGGATGTCGAGAAGGAGCGCATCTCGCTCGGCCTCAAGCAGCTCGGCGGCGATCCCTTCGTGGATGCCGGCGAGTTCAAGAAGGGCCAGGTCGTGACCTGCGAGGTCATCGACGTGAAGGAAGCCGGTCTCGACGTGAAGATCGCCGACACCGACATGACCACCTTCATCAAGCGCGCCGAGCTCGCGCGTGATCGCTCCGAGCAGCGCCCCGAGCGCTTCGCGGCCGGCGAGAAGGTCGATGCCCGCGTCGTGCTCTTCGACAAGAAGGCCCGCAAGATCCAGGTCTCGATCAAGGCCCTGGAGATGGCCGAGGAGAAGGAGGCGATGGCGCAGTACGGCTCCGCCGACTCCGGCGCCTCGCTCGGCGACATCCTGGGCGCCGCCCTCAAGAAGGCGACGACCACCGACAAGAAGTGAGGCTTCGGCCGCCGAGAGCGGCCGGATCATTCGAGGAGCCCGCGCGGAGCGATCCGCGCGGGCTTTTGTTTCGGCTCGGTCCGTCATTCTCGGGCGGAGCGAAGCGCAGACCCGAGAATCTCGCGACCAGAGGCCATTGGTTTCCGAGATGGTCGGGTCAAGCCCGACCATGACGATATCCAGGAGCCCGCCATGACCCCCGCCGCGATCGGCATCGACTTCGGCACCACCAACAGCGTCGTGGCGCTCGCCAACGCCAACGGCTCGGTGACCACCCGCAGCTTCCCGACCAAACAGGGCGCGGTCGATGCCTATCGCTCGGCGCTGATGTTCTGGCGCGAGGGGCGCCCGCCCGAGACGCGCGTCGTTCATGTCAGCGGCCCCGACGCGCTCGACATGGCGCTGGGCATGACGTCCGAGCACCGCTTCCTGCAGTCGCTCAAGACGCATCTGTCGAGCCGCGCCTTCCAGGAAACCCGGCTGTTCGGCAAGCTCTACCGGCTGGAGGACCTGATCGGCGTCTTTCTCGGCGACCTCGCCGCCGGCCTCGGCGATCTGGACGGGGTCCCGCTCGTGTCGGGCCGGCCGGTGGTCTTCGCCGGCGACCGGCCGGACGAGACGCTGGCGCTGACGCGCCTGACCGCCTCCTATGCGCAGGCCGGCATGACGGGCGTCGATTTCGCCTATGAGCCGCTCGGGGCGGCCTACTGGTATGCCCGGGACCTCACGGAGCCGCAGACCATGCTGGTCGCGGATTTCGGCGGCGGCACGAGCGACTTCTCGGTGATGCGCTTCGAGCCCGGCACGCGCGGGACGCTGGAGGCGATCCCGCTCTCGCATGCCGGCGTCGGCGTCGCCGGCGACACCTTCGACTACCGCATCATCGAGCATGCCGTCTCGCCGGCGCTCGGCAAGGGCACGGATTACCGCTCCTTCGGCAAGCTCCTGCCCATCCCGGCGCATTACCATGCCGCCTTCGCGCAGTGGCACAGGCTCTCGCTGATGAAGAGCCGCGAGACCATGGCGGAACTCGAGGCGCTGATCCGCGACGCCGTCGAGCCGCGCAAGCTGGAGGCCCTCGCGACGGTGATCGAATACGATCTCGGCTACGAGCTCTACCGCGCCGTCTCGGCCGCCAAGGTCGCGCTCTCCTCGGCCGACGAGACGACGCTTCGCTTCGATCAGGTCGGCGTGAGGATCGAGACTCCGATCCGCCGCGCCGAGTTCGAGCGCTGGATCGCGGAGGATGTCGGCGCGATCGAGACCGCGCTCGACCGGGCGCTGGCGGAGGCGGGGATGGCCGCGGGCGCCATCGAGGCCGTGTTCATGACCGGCGGTACCTCGCATGTGCCGGCGGTGCGCACGCTCTTCGACCGGCGTTTCGGAGCGGACCGCGTCCATATCGGCGACGCCTTCCGTTCGGTGGCGAGCGGCCTCGCCCTGCTGGCGCTCGACCGGTCGCGGGCGGCCGCGACGGTCTGACGCCGCCCCGCCTTGCCCGTCCGCCGCGAGGGAGCTACATCACGGGCGCTGAAGCCGGACGACGTCAGCCGGCCTCGCCCCGCGTATCCGGCCGATGTCGGGACCGCCGCGTGTCAACAGGTCAGGGCATGATGTCGTTCGAAGGCGGGTCGCCACTCCTCGACATCCTGTTCTGAGCCGCCAGGAGCCGTTCCATGCCCTCCGATGCTGATCTGCTCGCGGATCGTCGCAGCCTGCGCCGGAAGCTGACGCTCTGGCGTCTTCTCGCCGTTCTCGGTGTCATCGTCGTCGCTGTGGTGGCGGGGCTCGCCTGGAGCGGGCGGACGCCCGGCTCCCTGTCGAGCGCCCATATCGCGCGCGTCACCATTTCAGGCTTCATCTCGGGCGACCGGCGCACGCTCGACTTGCTGAAATCGCTCGAGACCAGCCGCGCTTCGGCCGTGGTCGTCCGGATCGACAGCCCCGGCGGAACCGTGTCGGGTTCGGAGGCGCTCTACGACGCGCTGCGCCGCCTCTCGGCCAAGAAGCCGACGATCGCCGTCGTCGACGGGCTCGCGGCCTCGGGCGGCTACATCGCCGCGATGGGGGCGGACCGGATCGTCGCACGGCAGACCTCGATCGTCGGCTCGATCGGCGTGCTGTTCCAGATCCCGAATGTCGCGCAGGCGTTGACCACGCTCGGCGTCAGGGTCGAGGAGATCAAGTCGAGCCCGCTCAAGGCCGCGCCCAACGGCTTCGAGCCGACCTCGCCCGAGGCGCGCGCGGCGTTGCAGCGGGTCGTCGACGACAATTACGACTGGTTCAAGCGGGTGGTGCGGGAGCGCCGCAAGCTCGACGATCCCGAACTCGCGACGGTCTCCGACGGGCGCGTGCATACCGGCCGCCAGGCGGCCGGCCTCAAGCTCGTCGACCAGATCGGCGGCGAGCCGGAGGCGATCGCCTGGCTCGAGCGCGAGCGCGGCGTCGCGAAGGATCTCACGATCCGCGACTGGCGGCGCCGCAGCGAGTCCTCTTCGCTCGGCCTGTGGAGTCTGGCGGAGACCGCGGCGCGCCTCGCCGGCTTCGACGCCCTCGCCACGACGCTGGCCCACGCCGCCGAACAGCCCTTCGGCCTGCGCCTTGACGCGCCCTTGGCGCTCTGGCAGCCTGCGTTTGAAAAGTGATGTTGATACAACAGGTTATATTGCAAAAATGATTAAATCCGAACTCGTCCAGCGGATCGCCGAGCGCAACACCCACCTGTATCAGCGCGACATCGAAAGCATCGTCACGGCCATCCTCGACGAGATCGTCAAGGCGCTGGCGCGCGGCGATCGGGTCGAGCTTCGCGGCTTCGGTGCCTTCTCCCGCAAGGCTCGCGCCGCGCGCGTCGGCCGCAACCCCCGGACCGGCGACGCCGTTGCGGTCGACGAGAAGTTCGTGCCCGTCTTCAAGACGGGCAAGGAGCTGCGCCTGCGGCTAAACGGCAAAGCGTGACGGCACGCCGCCGCCCTGCGGCGGCGGAGCCCCTTGCCGCGACCGGGCTTCTCGCCTCAGATGCCGGCTCTGCGCGAATCCGACCGGCAGCTTGGCCGGGCATGAGGGACAGGCGATGAGAACTTTCCTGAAGGCACTGATCCTGGTGCCGCTTGCGCTCGCGGTCGTGCTGTTCTCGGTCGCCAACCGCGCCAATGTCCGGATTTCCTTCGATCCGATCAGCCGGGACGCCCCGCTGCTGACCTATGACGTGCCGCTCTTCGTGGTCGTGCTCGCGGCGCTCGCCGCAGGGGTTCTGATCGGAGGCTTCGCCGCGTGGCTGGCGCAGGGCAAGCACCGCAAGGCCGCCCGGCGCAGCCGCCGCGAGGCGGAGACGCTGCGCTCCGAAACCCAGATGCTGCGCTCGGCCGTGCCCGATTCCGCCCTGCCTGCCCTGACAAACGGACGTTACTGATGCGCTTGTTCTCCGTGGAGCAGATCGACGCTGCTCTGGATTTTCCGGGCCTGGTGGACGTGCTGGACGAGGCCTTCCGGAGCACGGTGGTGACGCCGCCGCGCGGCCAGTACGAGATCGAGCGCCCGGACGAGCAGCCCGCGGTGTTGCTGACCATGCCCGCCTGGAGCGGGCCGGATGCGGCGACGCCCTATATCGGAACGAAAATCCTCTCCGTCTTCTTCGGCAACGGCAAGCGCGGCCTTCCCGGCGTGATGGGCGCCTATCTGCTCATGGACGGGCGAACGGGCCAGCCTCTTGCGGTGATGGATGGCAACCGGCTGACGCTGTGGCGGACCGCCGCCGCCTCGGCGCTCGCGTCCCGCTACATGTCGAATCCCGAGGCGGAGAGTATGCTGATGGTGGGCGCGGGGGCCCTGTCGCCCTTCGTCATCAAGGCGCATCGCTCGGTGAGGCCGCTCACCGACATCGCGATCTGGGCGCGCCGCCCGGAGGCGGCGGAAGCCGTCGTGGCCGAGCTCGCGGCCGAAGGAATCGAAGCGCGGGCGACCACCGATCTCGAGGGCGCGGCGCGCACCGCCGACATCATCTCCTGTGCGACCAACGCCACCGAGCCGCTGATCCACGGGCACTGGCTCAAGCGCAACGCGCATCTCGACCTGATCGGCGGCTTCACGATGCAGATGCGCGAGGCGGACGCGGATGCGCTGCATCGCGCGCGCGTCGTCGTCGACTCGCAGAAGGCGATCGGCGAAGGCGGTGACGTCGCCGTCGCCATCGCCGAAGGAAGCTACAGCGCCGACAGGGTCGCCGGCACGCTGGCCGATCTCTGCCATGGCCGCATTCCCGGCCATGACGAGGAGGGCGAGATCACGCTGTTCAAGTCGGTCGGTGTCGCCGTCGAGGATCTCGCGGCGGCCGTGGCCGTCTGGGAGAAGGCGCGCGCCGAGGACTGAGCCTCGCGCCGGTGCCGCCCTCTCGGGAGGGGGCTCCGTCAGACCCTGACCGGCGCGCCGCCGATGGCGCCGACCAGCCAGAGAACCAGGACGACCGCCAGCACGAGCCCGAGGACTCCGCCGAGCCCTCTCGCACCGTAGCTCCGGTGGCCCCAATAGCCGCCGCCCGCGAACAGGACGACCAGGATCACGATCAGCAGCGTTGTCGACATGGGGCGTTCCTCCTTCGAGCGGCGCGAACCGGCTGCTCGAAGGACGGAACGTCCCGTTGTCGTGCCGGTTCCGTCCCCGGCAGGGGAGCGTCATTCGGCCTTGATGCCGGCGGTCCGGATGAGGTCGCCCCACTTCTTCATTTCGGACTGGAGGAAGGCTCCGAGCTCGGCGGGCGTATCGCCGACAGGCTGGGCCGCGAGGGCGTCCATCTTGGCACGAACGGCGGGATCGGCGAGCGCCGCCTTGGTGTCGGCCTGCACCTTGTCGATGATCGCCTTGGGCGTCTTCGCCGGCGCGAAGAGCGCGAACCAGGAGGAGACGTCGAAGCCGGGCACCGTGTCGGCGATGGGCGGGAATTCGGGCGCCGTCGGAGCCCGCTTGGCGGTCGTGACGGCGAGAGCCCGGATGGAGCCCGCCCTGGCCTGGGGCAGGGCCGAGGTGATGTTGTCGAACATCAGGTCGACGCGCCCGCCGACCAGGTCCTGAATGGCCTGCGACGAGCCGCGATAGGGCACATGGACCATCTTCGTGCCGGTCAGCTTCTGGAACAGTTCGCCGGCCAGATGCAGGGAGGTGCCGACGCCCGATGAGGCGTAGGTCAGCTTGCCGGGATTGGCCTTGGCGTAGGCCACGAGTTCGGCGACGTCCTTGACCGGAAGCTGGTTGTTGACGACCAGCAGGTTCGGCACCAGCGCGACCATGGTGATCGGCGCGAAGTCGCGGACGGGATCGTAGTTCACCTTCGGGTAGAGATACTGGTTGGTGGCCAGGCCGACAGAGACGATCAGCAGGGTGTCTCCGTTCGGCTCCGCCTTCGCAACGGCCTCGGTGCCGATATTGCTGCCGGCGCCCGGCCGGTTCTCGACGACGAGGTTGGTGCCCCAGCTCTGGCCGAGCTTGTCGGCGACCAGACGGCCGAGCACGTCGGTCGCCCCCGCCGGGGCGAAGGGCACGACGAGCTTGATCGTGCGCCCCTGCGGCCAGGCGGCCTGCGCCATGCCGGACTGCGGCATGAGGACGCTCGCCCCCAGGCCGCCCAAAAGGGCGCGGCGGTTCAAAGCGGTATCGATCATGATGGAAAATCTCCTCCGAAGCAGGCCGTGAGCGGACCGGCGGGACTTGGGCGCCCGCTTCTCTGCCTGCATACATGGCGCAAGGCTGCCGCCTCGGGCGGCGCTTGTCCACTGGCTGCGCGCACCGCGCGTGCTTGACCTTCGTCGCATGTCGGGCAGAACTCCGCGGATGATGCGACGCATGCGGACCCGAATCACCGCCCTCTGCTTCTTGCTGGCGGCCGCCGCCGCGACCCTGCCCGCTCATGCCCAGTCGACGGCGGAGGAAGAGGCGAAGCGCCGCGCCGCCAATATCGCGGCCTATCCCGATGCGGCGCGGTCGCTCTTCGGCCAGCAGACGACGCCGGCCGCGATGCGCGCCCGCGCCATCGGCTCCTATGCGCGCGGCTGCCTGGCCGGCGCCACGGCCCTGGCCGTGGACGGACCCAACTGGCAGGTGATGAGGCTCGCCCGCAACCGCAACTGGGGCCATCCGGAGCTGATCGCCTATCTCGAGCAGCTCGCGCGCGACGTGCCCAGGATCAACGGCTGGCCGGGCCTGCTCGTCGGCGACATGTCGCAGCCGCGCGGCGGGCCGATGCTGACGGGCCATGCGTCCCACCAGATCGGGCTGGATGCCGACATCTGGCTGACGCCGATGCCGAAAGCCCGGCTCGACGGCGAGGCGCGGGAGAACATGCCGGCGGTGAACATGGCCCGGGCGGACTGGCGCGACGTCGATCCGAAGAACTGGACGCCCGCGCATGCCAAGCTCATCCGTGCGGTCGCGGAGCAACCGCGCGTCGAGCGCATTTTCGTCAATCCGGCGCTCAAGGTCGCCCTTTGCCGTGCCGCCGGGGACGACAAGTCATGGCTCCAGAAGGTCAGGCCGATCTGGGGACACAACTACCATTTCCATATCCGCCTGAGCTGCCCGCCCGGGGCGGAGGGGTGCCAGGGGCAGGAGCCGCCCAATTTCGGGGATGGCTGCGGGGCGGAGCTCGACGGCTGGATCGAGCGCCAGCGCGCGGCGATCTTCGCGCCGCCCAAGCCGCCGCCGAAAACCCCGCCCAAGCCCAAGCCGCCGATGTCGCTCGAGGCGCTGCCGGCGGAATGCCGGCAGGTGCTGGTCTCGCGCTGAGCGCAGCCGGCCGATACCCGACCGAAGCGAGGCCCGGGGGCTAGAATATCGGACTGAATATCGTATTCAGTCCGATATTCTAACTCTTTGATCTGGCATCGGCTTTTTCCGAAAACCGCGCTCCACTTTTCGGGCCGATGCTCTATCGCCTCAGCGTGCCGGTGCCGCGATAGGCGAAGGGGTCCTTCTGCGGCGTGATCGCGGGCTGTGCCTGATCGTAGCCCTCCTGGTCGAGGACGCCGGTGCCCTCGTCGTCGCCGACGATCATCTCCTCCGTCGGGGGCACGGCGCCCGGCAGGGCGAGCGGGCCGCCCGATTGGCTCGGCAACGGCTCCGGCCGATAGCGCGCGGGCGGGTTCAGCGGCGCGCTCGCCGGGCCCTCGATGTAGCGGCGCTGCATGTCGAGCGTCTGCGCCTGGCCATGGCTGGCGACGGGATAGCCGCCGCCCTGGATCGTGCCCGGCGGCCGCATGCCCTGGCTCGGCTGCCGCAGCAGCGGCCCCTGGGCCACCACCGGCGCGAGCGCGAGAGGGGCCGCCGGCTGCGGCGCGCGCGCCGAGCTGTAGGGACGCGCCGGGTCCGGCGGCGGCAGGTTGTAGTTCGGGGTGTACTTGATCACCGGCTTGCAGATCTGGCGGCCCTTGGAATGGCGCGCCAGGTCGATGTGCAGATGATCGTAATGGAACAGGTCGGCGCCCGGTCCGAGCACCGTCGAATAGAGCTGGCAGGCGCCGATGAAGATCTCGCGCAGGAAGTTCTGCTCTTCGGGCGCGCCGCGCCAGCCGTCCTTGACCGTGACGACGCGGTTGTCGTTGAGGCGGAAGGAAAAGACGTCGACGGCGTTGCCATAGGCGTGCTCGGAGGTGCGGGAGGTGCCGGTGCCGTTGTTCATGGCCCGGCAGGAATAGGAGCCGGCCCTGATCTCGATCACCTGCGCGCCGAGGATGTTCATCGCGGCGGGCTGGACGACCTCGGCCAGCCACTTGTCGGTCGTCGCCACGATCGGGCAGGCCAGCGTGGCGGAGCTCGTCAGCGCGATGCCGCCATGGCTGAACGCCGAGACCTTGAGCGGCTTCTCCATGCCGCAGGTGCCGGGCCCGTCGATAGGCTTCTCGCGCAGGCTGACATAGGAGCTGAGCTGGACCTCGCGGGAGGCCAGGCAGGCGGCTTCCGCCTGGTCGCGCCAGGCCGCGCGCTGGGGCTTCTGGAACTTGCCGCAGCCGGAGAGCGCGAGCAGTCCGAGCGCGAGGAGGGCGAGGTGTGAGCGTCGCATGAGGGATCAAATGCGACCCGTTTCGTGAACGGTTTCTCAACCGGGTGAGCCCGCCGCGCCACAGCCCGATTAACTTCGCGAGCGCGGTTAACGCGGGCTGAATCGGGTTGCATGGCGGTTAACGGTGCCATCCGCGACGGCGCCTTCCGCCCTGGCGCGCTTCATGCGAGAGCAGTCGCGGTTGTGCATATCGCGAGAGGCTCGGGACGTGACAGGCAAGGCGCGCTTCATCTTTCCGGTGCTGATGGCCGGCATCATGGCCTTCCTGATGACGGCCCTGGTGACCTGGCTCAATCTCGGCTTCCCCCCGGACTATCTGCTGCGCTGGATGCAGGCTTTCGCCGTCGCCTGGCCCTGTGCCGTCGGCGCCGCCTTCATCGCCATTCCGGTGGCGCGCGGCGCCACGAACCGAATCGTCTCGCTCCTGGGAGAATGACGTGCTGAGCCTGCGTGGGACGCTGAGACGGATCATGGCCGGGGAGACGACGGCCGGCGAGGAACTGGCTGCCTGCGAGCAGCGCATCGCGGCGCGCGAAGACGACATCCTGGCCTTCGTCGACCGCGAGGAGCGGCTGGAGACGGGCGACGGGCCGCTCGCCGGCATCGCCTGCGCGGTCAAGGACATCATCGACACGGCCGACCTGCCGACGCGCATGGGCTCGCCCATCTACGAGGACTGGTGCCCGCGCGCCGACGCCCCGATCGTCTCGGCGCTCAAAGCCGCCGGCGCCACCGTGGCCGGCAAGACCCATACGGCGCCCTTCGCCTTCATGGACCCGGCGCCGACGCGCAATCCCCATGATCTCTCGGCGACGCCGGGCGGCTCCTCCTCGGGCTCGGCCGCGGCCGTTGCGGCCGGCATGGTGCCGCTCGCCCTCGGGACGCAGACCGGCGGGTCGATCATCCGGCCCGCGGCCTTCTGCGGCGTGGCCGGCATCAAGCCGTCCTTCGGCCTGCTGCCGACCGTGGGCGTCAAGACGTTCTCCTGGACGCTCGACACGCTCGGCCTGATGGCTGCGAGCGCCGACGATCTCGGGCTCGCCCTGTCTGCGATCGCCCGACGGCCGGAACTCGACACCAGGCCGGTGGCCCTGCAGGGGCTGCGCATCGGCATCCACCGGCAAGGCTTCGCCGGGCCGGCCGAGCCGGAGGCGGAAACGGCTCTGGAGCGCGTCTGCGCGATCGCGGCGGAGGCTGGCGCGAGCCTGCAGCAGGTGGCCGAGGACGACGCATTCGTCCAGGCCAATGGCGCGCATGCGGTCATTCAGGAATACGAGGCCGCGCAGGCGCTGGCCTGGGAGTTCGCCAACCGCCGCGGGGAGCTGCCGCCGAAGCTCGCCGCCTATCTCGCCGTCGCGGGGGAGCGCACGGCGGCCGAGTACGACACGGCCCGTTCCCTGGCGCGGCGCGGCCGCCTCGCGGCGCGGGATCTCTTCGCCGGGCTCGATGTCTTGCTGACCTATTCGGCTCCCGGAGAGGCGCCGCCGACGCTCGAATCGACGGGCGATCCGCGGTTCAACCGGCTCTGGACGCTGCTCGGCCTGCCCTGCGTGACGATCCCGGTGGCGCGCGGCCCGCGTGGACTTCCTGTCGGCGTGCAGATCATCAGCGGCTTCGGCGATGACGCGATGGCGCTGGGCGTGGCAAAAGCCTTGGAAATACTTGTTCCGAAAGCTCGCTGATCCATTTTATCCCCAATCCAGGTCAATGGTTTAACAGCTTTTTAGGGATGATCTTGGCTGCGCCGCCGGCCTGCCCCCGTTTCGCCCCCTTTCCAGCCCCCGCGGCATCTGATAGCGTCCACGACAGGTCCATGACAAAGGAGAGTGTGATGAGCCTCACGCTACGTCTTGACCGTTTGGTCATGGGGGCGGCTTTCATTTTCATGATGGCAATCGTTCTCGGAGCGTTCTGACGAAGTCAGTCTCGAGTCGCAAAGACCGCAAGAGCCTTAAGCCGCGCCGCCGGGACCCCCGTTCCGGCGGCGTTCGCATGCGGGGCCTCGGGCCCGCACATCCGACCGGCTTCGGCCTTTCGCCCGATGCTGTGGCGTCAGCTCTCGGGGCAGGGCGTTTCGCTCACCGCCCAGGACATCATGTTCACCACGCGCCCGCACAGGGCCAGTCGCCGGCCCCGGGTGGTCCGGATGCAGGACGTGGCGCCCTCGGCGACCTTGCGGCCGTCGTTCCAGCAGAAGCAGAGCGGTTCGGGTGCCTGGGCCAGCCGCGGCGGCTCGAGCGCCGCCGCCGCCTCGTCCGCCTCAGCCGCGCCCGACATCAGGACGAGCGCGACGACCGCGACCAGCCAAAATGCCGGGCTCCTCGGGCGGAAGGTTGGCGCGCGGCCCGTCATGGCGACCTCCGAACGGGATCGTGACGATAGGGCAGGCTAGCACGAAAGGGGCCTGCCACCAATTCGGGGCGCTCCGGACAGGCCGTCTTGCAAGAGCGGTGTTGCAGAAAATTGCGAAATCGCGCGTGCCTTGCGGCGCCGGACAGAGTTCCCCATATTCCCCTGCGTGAGCCCATGGCGGGCTCGTGGAGGAACCATGTCACTGATTTCGCTCGCCCGGCGCGGACGCGCCATCGCCCTCGTCGCCGGAGCCCTGCTCCTGGTCCCCGTGGCGGCCGAGGCACGTCTCGGGGGCGGGAAGAGCATGGGCAGCCGCGGCACCTTTACCCGTAGCGCTCCGCCGCCGACGGCGACGACGCCGGGCGGCGGCCAGCAGTTCCAGCGCTCCGCGCCTTCGCCGTCGGTCGCCGGGCCTTCCGCCGCCGGTGCCGCCGCTCAGGCGGCGCGCCCGTCCATGGCCCGCAACCTGATGATGGGCCTCGGCGCAGGCCTCCTGGGCGCGGGTCTCTTCGGCCTTCTGTCCGGCGCCGGGTTCGGCGGTCTCGCCGGCTTCCTCGGCCTGATCGCGCAGGTCGCCCTGATCGGCGGCGCGATCTGGCTGGCGCTGCGCTTCTTCCGCCGTCGCAGTGCGCCTCAACTCGCGGGTGCCGGGGCGCCCTATGCCCGCGAGGCCTATGCGCCGCAGCAGCCCCAGCCGCGCGCCGCTGCCGCTTTCGGCGGTCTCGGTGGCGGCGTTGGCGGTGGCGCGGCCGCGCGCCCGGCGACGACGCCGATCCAGCTCGCCGCCGAGGACTTCACCAGCTTCGAACGCCTGCTGGGCGAGATCAACGAGGCCTATTCGAACGAGGACGAGGCCGGCCTGCGCCAGCGCGTCACGCCCGAGATGTTCGGCTATTTCGACGAGGACCTCACGGCGAACGCCCGCAAGGGTCTGGTCGACCGGGTGTCCGACGTGAAGCTGCTGCAGGGCGATCTGTCGGAGGCCTGGCGCGAGGGCGACGCCGAGTATGCGACCGTGGCGATGCGCTTCAGCCTGATCAACGCGCTCTACGAGCGCTCGACCGGCCGCGTCGTCGACGGCAGCGCCACCGTGCCGCAGGAGGCGAAGGAGTATTGGACCTTCCTGCGCGAGCGTGGAGGCGCCTGGAAGCTCTCGGCGATCCAGCAGGCGAACTGAAGCGCCGGCCTCGAAAGAAGCCGACGGCCGGGGGCGACCCCGGCCGTTTTCGTTTTCGGGTGTCGCGCGGCGGCGAAGCGTCCTATAGCCGCATCGGTGCCCCCGCAGGGCCGGTCGTCTTTCGGTTTCGGAGTTTCCCTTCATGAGCGACATGCGTCTCGTCGTCGTCGGCGCCGCCGGGCGGATGGGCCGAATGCTGATCCGCGCGGTCATCGAGACCCCGGGCTGCCGGCTCGCCGCCGCGATCGAGCGGCCGGGCTCGGAGATGCTGGGGCAGGATGCCGGGGTGCTCGCCGGGCTGCCGGCCATCGGCGTGCCGGTCACCGAGGACGCGCTCGCGGCCTTCGTCGAGGCCGATGGCGTGCTCGACTTCACCGCGCCCGAAGCCACGATCGCCTTCGCCGCGCTCGCGGCGCAGGCGCGCATCGTCCATGTCGTCGGCACGACCGGGCTCGGTCCGGAGCATCTCGCCCGGCTCGAGGCGGCGGGGCGCCACGCGACGATCATCCGCTCGGGCAATATGAGCCTCGGCGTCAACCTGTTGGCGGCGCTCGTCCGCAAGGTGGCCGCGACGCTCGATACCGACTGGGACATCGAGATCGTCGAGATGCATCACCGCATGAAGGTCGATGCCCCGTCGGGCACGGCGGTGCTGCTGGGCGAGGCGGCGGCCGAGGGGCGCAAGGTCGATCTGGCGCAGGCGCGCGTGGCGGTGCGCGACGGCCATACCGGCGCGCGCGAGCCCGGCACGATCGGCTTCGCCACGCTCAGGGGCGGCACGGTCGTGGGCGAGCACAAGGTCATCTTCGCGGGGGCCGGCGAGCGGCTGGAGCTCAACCATCTCGCGGAGGATCGCGGGCTCTTCGCGCGGGGCGCGATCAAGGCGGCGCTCTGGGGGCGGGGCCGCAAGCCGGGGCTGCATTCCATGGCCGACGTGCTCGGCCTCGACAGCCTCTGAGCGAATGGGCGCGCGCCTGTCCGTCGCGCCGGGTGTCCTGCATTGGCCGGGCCATCTCGGCCCGGACGAACAGGCCGCCCTCGTCGCGGAACTGCGGGAGGTGGCGCGCAGCGCGCCCTTCTTCCAGCCGTGCATGCCGCGGACCGGCAAGCCCTTCTCCGTGAGAATGACGAATTGCGGCTCGCTCGGCTGGGTTTCCGACGCGGCGGGCTATCGCTACCAGCCGAACCATCCCGAGACGGGAGAGCCCTGGCCGCCGATTCCGGCCGCGCTGCTGCGTGCCTGGGACGAGCTGGCGGGCTATCCGCACCCGCCCGAAGCCTGCCTCGTCAATTTCTACGGGGCGGATGCGAAGATGGGCCTGCATCAGGACCGGGACGAGCAGGATTTCGACGCGCCCGTGCTGTCGCTCTCGCTGGGCGACACCGCGATCTTCCGGGTCGGCGGCACGAGCCGTGGCGGAAAGACGGTCTCGCTGAAGCTCGCCTCGGGCGACGCGCTGCTGTTCGGGGGCGAGGCGCGGCTCGCCTATCACGGCATCGACCGCATCCTGGCCGGCTCCTCGGGGCTGCTGCCGCAGGGCGGCCGGATCAACCTGACCTTGCGGCGCGTGACGAAGCCGGGAGGCTGATCAGCCGTTTCCCGAGCCGGGCAGGGCCGGAAAGCGCCAGCCGAGCAGGAGCGAGCCGGCGCGCAGGCCGAAGCCGGCCGCGATGCCGCCCAGCGTCACCAGCATCGGCGCCAGGCCGAGATGGGCCAGCAGCGCGGTCGCGGCAGCGCCGGCCGCCGCCGCGGTGACGTAGAAATCCCGGCTCCACAGGACCATCGGGCGTTCTCCGGCGAGGATGTCGCGCAGGATGCCGCCGAAGGTGCCGGTCATGGCGCCGAGCGCGACGGCCGACAGGAGGGGAGCGCCGGAGGCCAGCGCCTTCAGCGTGCCGGCGACGGCGAAGAGCGCCATGCCGGCCGCGTCGGCCCAGATCAGCAGGCGCTTGCCGGCCCAGCCTTCCAGCATGCCGGGCCGCGTATAGGCGAGCGTCCAGGCGGCGAGCGCCACCCCGATGCAGACGACGACGTCGGTGGGGACGACGACCCAGAAGACCGGGCGGTCGAGCAGGAGGTCGCGCAAGGTCCCGCCGCCGACGCCGGTGACGGTGGCGAGCAGGACGAAGCCGAAGGGGTCCATGCCCTTGCGCGCGGCGACGATGGCGCCGGTCAACGCGAAGATGGCGATGCCGGCGACCTCGATCACGCTCAGCCGGCCGAGGACGTGCCGTCGGACGCGGCGTCGCCGGCAGGCGGCTTCGGGGCTCCGGCGGAGACGCCGACGAGCGCCGGGCGCAGCACGCGCTCGCCGATCTTGTAGCCGGTCTGAACCACCTTGGAGACGAAGCCCTTGGCGATCTCGGCGTCGGGCGCCTCGAACATGGCGCTGTGGAGGTTCGGATCGAACTTCTCGCCATGCGGCTCGACGCGGCGCACACCATGCCGCTCGAGGGTCTTGAGCAGGTCGCGCTCGGTGAGCTCGACGCCCTCGATCAACGCCTTGAGCGCGGCCTCGCCGGCACCGCGCGCCGCCTCCGGCACGCTCTCGAGGGCGCGGCGCAGATTGTCGGCGGAACCGAGCATGTCGCGGGCGAAGCTCGTGACGGCATAGGCCTTTGCGTCGGCCACCTCGCGCTCCGTGCGGCGGCGCAGGTTCTCCATCTCGGCCAGCGTGCGCAGCAGCTTGTCCTTCATCTCGTCGCGCTCGGCCTCGATGCGGGTGAGGATGTCCTCGGCGGCCGCAGGCTGCTCCGGCGCCGCCGCTTCCGCGGCCTGGTGCTTCGGGTCGTCCTTGGCGGGGTTCTGCGTCATCGCTTCATCCAGTTTTCGTATGCGCTCGCCGCGCAGCCCCGGCCCGTCGAGGGACGGCGCCGGGCATGTCCCGCGCGCGGCCGTGTTCGAGGCCGATATCGGGCTTCTCGGCCTTCAAATCAAGCGCGGGCGGGGACTTTCGCCTTCGCCGGCGCGCTCCTGTCGTGCCAGAAGGCGAAGACCTCCAGCAGCGTCTTGCGGATGGTGAGCTGGCGGGAGGTCGAGGTGATCTTCGCGTTGGTCAGGTCGGTGACGTAGAAGACGTCGACCGCCTTCTCGCCGAAGGTCGCGATATGAGCCGAGGCGATGTTGAGGTTGAGCTTTCCGATCGCGGTGGTGAGGTCGTAGAGCAGGCCGGGACGGTCGAGCCCGGCGACCTCCAGCACCGTGTGGCGGGCCGACAGCACGTTGTCGATGATGACCTCCGGTGCGATCTGGAAGGTCTGGCCGCGCGGCGGCGGGGCGCGGCGCTGCGCCACGAGATCGGCGATCTTGATCTCGCCCTTGAGGGCCCTCTCGATCGCGCTCGCGATGCGCTCCGCCCGGCGCAGTTCGTCCTCGTCCCTGTCGAAGGCGCGCGAGATCGAGATCGAGTCGAGCACCAGCCCGTCGGTCGTGGTGAAGATCTGCGCGTCGACGATGTTACCTCCCGCCGCGGCGCAGGCTCCGGTGACGATGGCGAGCAGGCGCGGATGGTCGGGCGCCAGCACGGTGAGCTCGGTCACGCCGCGGAACTGGTCGGTCTCCTGCCGGGCGAGATCGGTCTTGATCCAGTAGGCGGGATTGTGACGCTGGAAATAGGCCTCGCGCTCCGGCTCGCTCCAGTCCGAGAGGCGCAGGCGCAGAGCGTCCTGCCGGGACTGGACGCGGGCCTTGCGCTCGATCAGCGAATGGCCGCCCGCCAGCACGATCTCGGTCTCGTAGTAGAGCGTGCGCAGGAGCTGACCCTTCCAGCCGTTCCAGACGCCGGGGCCGACCGCCTTGATGTCGGCTACCGTCAGGACCAGCAGGAGCTTCAGGCGCTCCAGCGTCTGGACGGTCGCGGAGAAGGTCTCGATCGTCTTCGGGTCGCCGAGGTCGCGGCTCTGGGCGACCGTCGACATGTCGAGATGATGCTCGACGAGCCAGGCGACGGTCTCCGTCTGTGCCTCGGTCAGCCCGAGCCGGGGCCCGAGCTTGCGGGCGATGCGCGCGCCGGCGATCGAATGGTCGTCCGGGCGGCCCTTGGCGATGTCGTGCAGGAACAGCGCGATATAGAGCGCCCGCCGGTTGCTGATCGTCGGCATGATCTCGTTGGCGAGCGGATGCTCGCCCTGCAGAAGCCCGGCGTCGATCTCGGCCAGAACACCCATCGCCCGGATCAGGTGCTCGTCGACCGTGTAGTGGTGGTACATGTTGAACTGCATCATCGCGACGATGCGGCCGAAATCGGGGATGAAGCGGCCGAGCAGGCCCGATTCGTTCATCCGGCGCAGCACCACCTCCGGAGAGCGTCGCCCGGTCAGGATCTCGAGGAAGATCCGGTTGGCCTCGGGATCGGCCCTCAGCTGCGGATTGACCAGCTTGAGCGACTGGGTGACGAGCCGGCTGGCATCGGGGTGGATGGCGAGGTCGTCGCGGCTGGCGATCTCGTAGAGCCGGAGCAGATTGACGGGGTCGCGCCGGAAGGCGTCCTTGTCGATGACGGTGAGGCGCTGGCTCTTCAGCGTGAAATCGGGGTGGCCGAGCGCGCGCACCTTGCGGCGCTTCGCGAAGCTCCCGAGCAGCTTGGACAGGGTCGCGCGCGGCTTCTGCTGGCGGGCCTCCAGCGCCGCGCAGACGATGGCCGTCAGATCGCCGACGTCCTTCGCGACGAGGAAATAGGCCTTCATGAAGCGCTCGACCGGCGCCTGGCCGCGCCTGCCCTGATAGCCGATCGCGGCGGCGACCTGGCGCTGAAGATCGAAGGACAGGCGCTCCTCGGCGCGCCCGGTGATGAAGTGCATCCAGCAGCGGACGCGCCAGAGGAACTCCTCCGAGCGCTGGAACATCAGCAGCTCGCTATGGTCGAAGAGCCCGGCCTGCTCGAGTTCGCGGACATCGTCGACGCGGTAGGCGTATTTGGCGATCCAGAACAGGGTGTTGAGGTCGCGAAGGCCGCCCTTCCCGTCCTTGACGTTGGGCTCCACGAGATAGCGCGACGAGCCGGCCCGCCGGACGCGGGTCTCGCGCTCGGCCAGCTTGGCCTCGGTGAAGGCGGCGGCGGTTCCCTCGACGACCTCGTTGCCGAACCGGCGCACCATCTCGCCGAAGAGGGGGGCGTGTCCGGTCAGGAAGCGCGCCTCCAGCAGGGCGGTGCGGATCGTCATGTCCGCCTTGGCCTCGCGCATGCAGTCGTCGACCGAGCGGACCGAATGGCCGACCTTCAGCTTGAGGTCCCAGAGCGGATAGAGCATCGCCTCGACGACGCTCTCGCCCCAGGCGGTCTGCTTGTGCGGGAAGAGGAAGAGCAGGTCGACGTCGGAGCCGGGCGCCAGCGTGCCGCGGCCATAGCCGCCGACGGCGACGACGGCGATCCGCTCGGAGTCCGAGGGATTGTCCGCCGGGTAGAAATGCTGCGTCGCGGCCGCGTGCAGGCAGCAGACGATCGCGTCCATCACCGCCGAGAGCCGTCTCGCGCAGGCGAAGCCGCCACGCGGGGCCTTCAGCAGCTCGCGGGCGCCGGCACGCCCTTCCTCCAGCGCGATCCGCAGATGCGCCGTCAGCTCCTGCCGCAATTGCTCCTGCGGCGGGGCATCGGGCCGCTGGATCAGCCGCGAGACCGCGCGGGCGGGATCCTCCAGCATCTCGGCGAGCGTGGGATGGGGCTGGTCTGGCACTGACGACACGGCGGCTCACCTCGACGGCAGCCTTCCGCTGCCGGGCGCTGGTAACACTAAGCGATCACCCGTCGAAGAGAGATTAATCGTCGCGAGCGCGCAGGCCGTCTATATGGTTCGGCTCCCGAGATTCTCCGAGGTTCCGCCATGGACGTGACAGCCCTGCGTGCCCTGCAGGCCCCGCTCAAGGAGCGATATCGCAGCGACCCCGATGCCGCCGTCGTCACGCTGAAGGCGCGCGGCGAACTCGACGAGCAGCACATGGCCTGCAAGGTCGAGACCGGCCGCGCCATGGCGCTGGCGGGCCTGCACCCGGCCTCCGGAGGCTCGGGCGCCGAGCTCTGCTCCGGCGACATGCTGCTGGAGGCGCTGGTCGCCTGCGCCGGCGTGACCCTGAAGGCCGTGGCGACGGCGCTCGAAATCGAGCTGACCAAAGGCGCGGTCCGGGCCGAGGGCGATCTCGATTTCCGCGGCACGCTCGGCGTCGCGAAGGATGCGCCGGTCGGCTTCAAGGCGATCCGCCTGTTCTTCGATGTCGAGACCGATGCGCCGCAGGACAAGCTCGACACCCTGCTGAAGCTCACCGAGCGCTATTGCGTCGTGTTCCAGACGCTGAACGTGAAGCCGGAGCTTTCGGCCGCGCTGACGCGCTCCTGACGAGGCGCGTTCGTCGCGCCCCTCACTCGGCCGCCTCGTCGAGATCGAGCGGCTTGGCGAAGGGCAGCGTCGGCTCGGCCCTGGCGTCGTCGAAGTCGAGCGCGCCGATCCTTTCGCCTCGGCTGGTGATCTTGCCGGCCGAGGTCCTGATCTGGCCGACATCCTCCTGCGCCTGGCGGAAATGCGTGTCGAGCTTCTCGACGCGCTCGCCGAGGCGGCGCACGTCGGAGAGCAGCTTGCCGACTTCCGACTGGATGACCTGCGCCTCCTCGCGCATGCGCGAGTCGCGCACCAGCGACTGCATGAGCTGGATCGCCAGCGCCAGCAGGGATGGTGAGACGATCATCACCCGGGCGCGATGGGCGCGCTGGACCAGATCGTCGAAATGCTCCTGCAGATCGGCATAGATCGATTCCGAGGGCACGAAGAGCAGCGCCATCTCCTGCGTCTCGCCCGGCAGGAGATAACGCTCGGAGATGTCCTTCACATGCACGCCGACATCGGTGCGGACGCGCTGGCCGGCGGCCTTCCTGGCCTCCTCGCCGCGCGCCTCGCGCAGCATGGTGAAGCTCTCCAGCGGGAACTTCGCGTCGATCACGAGGCCGCGCCCGTCGCCCGGCAGGGTGACGAGACAGTCCGGCCGGCGGCCGTTCGAGAGCTGCGGCTGGAAGGCGTAGAACGCAGGGGGCAATCCGTCGCGGATGATCGCCTCCATGCGGCCCTGGCCATAGGCGCCGCGCGCCTGCTTGTTGGCGAGCACGTCCTTGAGCGTCACCACCTCGGAGGTCAGGTCCGTCAGCTTCTTCTGGGCGCTGTCGATGACGGCGAGCCGCTCCTGCAGCCTGCCGAGCGTCTCCGTCGTCTGGCGGACATTCTGCTCGAGGCCGGTCCCGACCTGCTGGCGCAGCCCGTCCATCCGGTCGGCGACGAGGCGGGCGAGGTCGCCCTGCCGGGTCGCGAGGATTTCGGCCATCGACTGGAGCCGGCCCGAGAGTTCGGCCTGGGCACGGTTCATCTCCGCGACCTTGTCGTCCATCTCGCGGGCGCGCTCGGCCGCCATGGCCACCTCGACGGCGCGATTGCGCCCGCCGCGAAAGGCGGCGATCACGGCCATGAGCAGCAGCGCCAGGGTCAGCCCCGCGAAGCAAAAGGCCGCCTCGGCCCAGGTCACGGGGCGTTCCAGCAGGACGAAAGCGATCGTGTTCATGCCGGCAGGCTAGCAGATCCGTCGGGTTTTTGCGAACGAAAGCGGAACAATTTGACCCGTTCGGCGCAAATGCTTATCTCCCGGTGACAATCGGCACATTTCCCCCGGATTTCCATGGCCATTCGCCCCCTCGTCATCCTGCCCGACGCACAGCTGCGCCTCGTTTCGAAGCCCGTCGAGACCATCACGCCGGAGGTCCGGACGCTGGTCTCCGACATGTTCGAGACGATGTACGACGCCCCCGGCATCGGGCTCGCCGCGATCCAGGTCGGCGCGCCGCTGCGCGTGATCACGATCGACCTCTCCAAGCCGCGCGGGGAGGGCGCCGACGAGGAGGAGAAGGCCAAGGAGGAGCCGCGCAAGCCGCTGGTCTTCATCAATCCGGAGATCACCTGGGCGTCCGAAGAGCGCAGCAGCTACGAGGAAGGCTGCCTCTCGATCCCCGAATATTACGAGGAGGTCGAGCGACCGGCCTCGGTGAAGGTTCGCTATCTGGATCTCGACGGCAAGGAGCAGGAGGTCGCGGCGGACGGTCTGCTCGCCACCTGTCTCCAGCACGAGATCGACCATCTCAACGGCGTGCTCTTCATCGACCATATCTCGCGGCTCAAGCGTGAACGGGTGACGAAGAAGTTCGCCAAGCAGGCCCGCCGCGACAGCGCCGCCTGACCATCAACGATCCTGAGCCTCAAGCCTCGTCGCGCGATCCGCAGGATCGCTTCTCCGGACGTGGCTTGGGACGGCAGCCTGCCAGAGGCAGTGGCTGCGCATGCGAGGCAGAGTCGAGCGTATGAGTTTGCGCGTCATCTTCATGGGCACCCCGGATTTCGCCGTGCCGACGCTCACCGAGATCATCGGGCAGGGCCACGAGGTCGTGAGCTGCTACACGCGGGCGCCGGCGCAGGCAGGGCGCGGGCTCGCGCTCAAGCCCTCGCCCGTGCAGGCCGCCGCCGAGCGCTTCGGCATTCCGGTGTTCACGCCCGCCACCCTGAAGACCGAGGAGCAGGCGGAGATCATCGCCTCCCAGCAGGCCGACGTTGCCGTCGTCGTCGCCTATGGGATGATCCTGCCGCAGGCGATCCTCGACCTGCCCGAGATGGGCTGCCTCAACCTGCATGCCTCGCTGCTGCCGCGCTGGCGCGGGGCGGCCCCGATCCAGCGCGCGATCATGGCCGGCGACGCCGAAAGCGGCGTCTGCGTGATGCGGATGGAGGCCGGGCTCGACACCGGCCCGGTCGGCATGATGGAGCGGCTGGCGATCGGCCCCGACATGACGGCGGGTGAGTTGCACGACCGGCTCTCGGTGCTCGGCGCCGACCTGATGGTGCGGGCGCTGGCGGCCCTGGCGCGTGGTGGCCTGAACTTCACGCCGCAGGCCGAGGAGGGCGTGACCTACGCCGCCAAGATCGGCAATGCCGAGGCGAAGCTGAACTGGGCGCGCCCGGCGCGGCAGGTGCATGACCTCGTGCGCGGCCTGTCGCCCTTCCCGGGAGCCTTCGCCGAGGTCGATCTCGGCAAGGGCAAGGAGCGGCTCAAGGTGCTGCGCACGGCGTTGGCCGGCGGCGCCGCCGAGCCGGGCACGCTGCTCGACGACGAGGGCACCGTCGCCTGCGGGGAAGGAGCGATCCGGCTCATCCAGGTGCAGCGCGCGGGCAAGGCGCCGATGAGCGCGACCGCGTTCCTGCGCGGGGCGCGGCTGTCGGCCGGCGCCCGGCTCTGACGCGATGCCGCGCTACAAGCTCATCATCGAATATGACGGTACGCCGTTCTCGGGCTGGCAGCGCCAGCTCAACGGCCCCTCCGTGCAGCAGAGCGTCGAGGAGGCGATCGAGGCCTTCTGCGGCCATCCCGTGCGCCTGCATTGCGCGGGGCGCACGGATGCCGGCGTGCACGCCACCCATCAGGTCGCGCATGTCGATCTCGACAGGCCGTGGCGGACCGACGTGGTGCGGGACGCCAGCAACGCCCGGCTGAAGCGCGTGCCGGCGGTCGTCCTCGCGGCCGAGGAGGTGGGCGAGGACTTCGACGCGCGCATCTCGGCGAAGCGGCGCCACTATCTCTATCGCATCCTCGACCGGCGGGCGCAGCCGGCGCTGGAGATCAACCGCGTCTGGCATGTGCCGGTGAAGCTCGACCACGAGGCGATGGACCGGGCCGGCAAGTACCTGCTCGGTCACCACGACTTCACCACCTTCCGCGCCGCCGAGTGCCAGGCCAACAGCCCTATGCGCACGCTCGACCGCATGGATGTGCGGCGCGAGGGGACGGAGATCGTCGTCTACGTCAACGCCCGTTCCTTCCTGCACAATCAGGTGCGCTCGATGGTCGGCTGCCTGAAGATGGTCGGCGCCGGGCGCTGGCCAGAGAACAAGGTCGGCAAGGTGCTGGCGGCGCGCGACCGCTCGCAATGCGCCGCGCTCGCTCCGCCGGGCGGGCTCTATCTCGCCGGCGTCGACTACTGACCCGACAGCCGAGCCGCCGGGGCGCCACGCCGGGCACGCTCCCAAATGGATCGTGCCTGCGCAGGGGGGTGCGCCGCTCCAGCGGCCGGCTCGACGGAGGCCGCGTCGAGGGGCGCAGCGAGCCACGGCAGCGCGGCGGAACGCAGGGCTGGAGCGCAGTGCGCTCGAACTCCTGACCGGCGGGCGCGTCAGGCCAGCGCGGCGACGAGCAGGCGGATGATCGCGATATCGGCCAGCACGCTCGCCGCGACGAGCAGCAGGGCGACCCGGCCATCCGCGCCGAAGGCCGCCCGCGCCACGCAGTAGCGCAGCCGCAGCACGATGACCGCGAAGGCGCTGGCCTGCGCGAGGGCGAGATGCGGCGTCGACCAGCCCAGCGCGAAGACGCCGGCCGGCAGGGCCATCAAGCCTGACGAGACGATCCCCGCCCAGTTCCAGGCGATGACGAAGCTGGTGAAGCGCGGCGTCCGCAGCAGGGCAGGCCGCAGCGCCAGCATGCACAGGGGCAGGGCGAGGATCAGCCCGCATTGGGCGAGGACCACCGTCGCGTCGAGCGCGGCGGAACCGAACAGGCCGGCCTCGTTGCGCAGACCGGCGGCGAGACGCGCTGCGGCCAGGACCGCCACTGTCGCGGGCGCCATCAGCACATAGGCGGCAAAGGAGCGCCAGAAGCCTTCGCGGCTGAGATCGAGCTCGGGCAGGGCTTCGCGTCCCCGCGTCATCAATCCCCAGGAACCGCGCAGCGAGCGCGCGACGTCATCGACAGCGAGCCCCATGGCCGGCCTCCGATCCTCACTGACTTAGACTTTCGTCTAAGGCGAGAATGGCATGCGGAGCGGCGCTGTCAAGCCTCTTGCTGCACTGCAAAATAACGTGCGAGCAGCCGATGGGTGATGCGCTCGAGCGTCAGGATGTCGCCGATCGCGACGCTTTCGTCGACCTGATGCATCGTCTTGCCGACGACGCCGTACTCCACCACCGGGCAATAGTTCTTGATGAAGCGGGCGTCGGAGGTGCCTCCGGTTGTCGACAGGGCCGGGCGCGTGCCGGTCTCTGCCTCGACGGCGTCAGACAGCATCGCGACGAACGGGCCGGGCTGCGTCAGGAAGGCGACCGAGTTGGTCGGCTGGACGGCGAGCTCATAGCGAACGCGGTTGCCCGCCGCCTCGCGCAGGCGCCGGTCGATCTCGGCGGCGAGGGTCTCGGGCGTCCAGATGTCGTTGAAGCGGATGTTGAAGACCGCCTTGGCCTGCGCCGGCACGACGTTGGTGGCGGGATTGCCGACATCGAGCGTGGTCACTTCGAGATTGCTCGGATCGAAATGGACGGTGCCGGTGTCGAGAGGAGTCGCGTCGAGGGCGGCGAGAAGGCGCACCATCCCGCGAATGGGGTTGTCGGCGAGGTGCGGGTAGCCGACATGGCCCTGGATGCCGTGGACGGTGAGATGGCCGGTGAGCGAGCCGCGCCGGCCGATCTTGATCATGTCGCCCATCGCGGCCGGGTTGGTCGGCTCGCCGAGCAGGCAATGGTCGAAGCGCTCGCCGCGCTCATGGGCCCATTCCAGCAGCTTCACCGTGCCGTTGACGGCCGGTCCCTCTTCGTCTCCCGTGACCAGGAAGGCGATCGAGCCCGGCGCCTGCGGGTTCTCGCGCCGGAAGCGCAGCGCCGCGGCGATCATGGCGGCGAGGCCGCTCTTCATGTCGCAGGCGCCGCGGCCATAGAGCAGGCCACCCTCGATCTGCGCGCCGAACGGGGGACGGGTCCAGGCGGCCTCGTCTCCGACGGGTACGACGTCGGTATGTCCGGCGATGACGAAGACCGGGCCCTCCGTGCCGATGCGGGCATAGAGGTTCTCGACCGCCGGCTCGTCCGGTCCGCCGAAGACCGGTCTTTCGACCCGGTAGCCCTCCGCCGCCAGCACCGTCTCGAGCAGGGCCAGCGCGCCGCCCTCCTCCGGGGTCACGGAGGGGCAGCGGATGAGCGCCTGCGTCAGTGCGACGGGGTCGAGGGGATCGACGGCGAGGGCGGAGCGTGCGGAAGACTGGTCCATGCCGCCCCTTTAGCACCGGGAGAGGCGTCCGCAAGCGGCGCGGGTTCGGCGGCGGACGGCATCAGCCCCAGATCGACCAGCGCGACGATCCAGGCGATCAGCGCGATGGTGTCGAGCGACGGCTCCCAGGCCAGCGCGACGAAGGGCTTGATCTCGCCTGGCAGCACGATCGCGCTGACGAGGGCGATGCCGAAGAGGGACGAGCCGCCGCGATCCACGGAGCGCTTGGCCGCGAGCACGGAATAGGGAAAGAGCGCGAAGGCGCCGGCGAAGGCGGCGATCTGCGCTGCGCCATTCGGATCCGCGAGCGCCGCCGCGACGTGGCGGACCGCCAGGAGGGCCAGCGCGACGAGGACGCTGCCGAGCCAGAACCTGCTCCTGTCGATGCGTCCGTCGAGATCGGTCAGGAGGCGGATGAGGGGCATGGGCTTCGAGTCTCCGATGGAGACTTGTCGCATGCCCGCCCCTGCAAGCGAAGCTTATGGTGAATAAAAGGTTAACGCGACCTTCCGGCTGCGCTCCGAAACAGAAAAGGCTTGAACAGCAATGGGGCCCTCGGTAGCTGCGGGACAGCGCCCCGCCTGCGGCGCCGCAGAAAGGTTTCGAGCATGACCATCCGTTTGCATCGCGGCGACCTGCCGGACGGCTACGACGCCGGGGCCAGCGTTGCGATCGATACCGAGACGCTCGGCCTCAACCCGCATCGCGACCGGCTGTGCGTCGTGCAACTGTCGCGGGGAGACGGCAGCGCCGACGTGGTGCAGATCCCGAAGGATGGCGAGCGGCCGGCTAACCTGATCCGCCTGCTGGAGGATCCCTCGGTTCTGAAGCTCTTCCATTTCGCGCGCTTCGACATCGCGGTGCTGCGGCAGGCCTTCGGCGTCGTGACCGGCCCGGTCTACTGCACCAAGATCGCCTCGAAGCTCGTGCGCACCTACACCGACCGGCACGGCCTGAAGGATCTCGTGCGCGAGCTCCTCGGCGTCGACCTCTCCAAGCAGCAGCAATCCTCCGACTGGGGGGCGACGACGCTCAGCGAGGCGCAACTCGCCTATGCCGCCTCCGACGTGCTGCACCTGCATGCGCTGCACGAACGGCTCGAGGCGATGCTGGCGCGGGAGGGGCGCAGCCACCTCGCCCAGGCGTGCTTCTCCTTCCTGCCCTATCGGGCGGAGCTGGACCTCAAGGGCTGGGCCGAAAACGACATCTTTGCGCACGCTTGACAAATTCTAAGGCTTGTTGCGTCAGTCTGACGACATGCGGGCGGCGCGGGGGCGCGATGCTGCCCGCTTAAAGACACCAAAATGCCGTCTGCGACTGCCATTTGCGCGGGATATGAGCTTGGCAATGACCTCCGATCTTTCGGCGGTGCGCGGGCCCTCGGGGCTCGCGGATCGCCGTCAGGCCACTTTCGCCGCCGCGCGCCGCCATACGCGGCTCGTGCGGCTGCTGCGGCGCGCGATCCCGATCGGCGCCGTCTTTGCGGCGCTGGGCCTGATCGTCACGCCCTTCTTCACCTCGCTTCACGGTGTCGCGAGCGTGTCGTCGGGTGCGGTCGGCATTTCCGGCGGCAAGGTCAGGATGGAGACGCCGCGCCTGTCGGGATACCGCAAGGACAACAAGCCTTACGAAGTGACCGCGGACGCAGCCTTCCAGGAAATCCGGAACCCGACGCAGGTCGAGCTGCAGCAGCTCCGCGCCCGGCTCCAGATGGAGCGCGAGGGGTGGGTCACGGTCACGTCGAAAACAGGCTTCTTCGACACGCAGAAGGAGAAGCTGAGGCTGGACGACGACGTGACGGTGCGAACCGAAACGGGTTATGATGCGCGGATGCGCACTGCGGATGTCGATTTCAAGGGCGGAACCGTGGTCTCGAAGGAGCCGGTCAAGGTGAGCCTCGGGACGACGACCGTGGATGCCAATTCGCTCGACGTAAAGGACAACGGAGCCCTGATCTCGTTCCAGGGCCGCGTCCATGTCTTCATCAAGGATGCACCTGCAGGGACGATCGCGGGGCCGGAGCGCGAAGGCAGTACGCCGCGCCTCGATCTGCTGAAGGAGCCGCAGGCAAAGGCTTCCGGCGAGGCTTCGCACGCCGCCGGACACCCGACCGGGGAGAAAAAGTAGCATGACGTCGACCGCCTTGATGCTTCGCTCCCCGGCAGCCTTCCAGGCAGCCTTGCGGCCCGCGGCGCTCGCGCTGCTCGTGTTCGCGGCCGGCGCGCTCTGCCTGCCCGAGGAGGGACAGGCGCAGCCTCAGCAGGCCTCGCAGCAGCAGGGGCGTGCGCGCTCCGGCATCGGCGGGCTCAGCGGCGACAGCAAGGAGCCGATCAAGATCGACGCCGACAAGCTCGATGTGCTCGACAAGGAAAACAAGGCGGTCTTCACCGGCAATGTCGTCGCCGTGCAGGGCGAGACGACCGTGCGCTGTACGGTCATGACCGTGCTCTACGAGGGGCGTGGCGGTGGCGAAGGCGGGGCGGGAGCCGGTCGCGCCGCCGCTCCGGCCGCGCCCGCGGCCCCGGGCCAGGCCAATGACAGCAGCATCAAGCGCATCCTCTGCAAGGGTCCGGTGACCGTCGTCTCCAAGACCCAGGCGGCGACCTCGGACAATGCCGAGTTCGACCGGGCCAACAACGTGGTGATCATGACCGGCAACGTCGCCCTGAACGACGGCCCCAACATCACGCGCGGCGAGAAGCTGACCTACAACACGATCACCGGCGTCGCCAATGTCGAGACCGGCAAGGGAGGGCGCGTGCAGGGCTTCTTCGTGCCGAATTCGACCGAGGCGTCCAAGACGAACCAGCCGGCGAAGCCGGGTTCGCCGACCAACTGATCCGGCGCACGCGCCGCTTCCCCTCATGACCTTCGCGACCAGCCTCCACGGTGTCCGCTCCGCCATGCCGCATTCCGAGACCGTGACGGCGCGCAACGACGCCACCCCTTCCGGCACGCCCGGCGTCTTCGCCCGCCTGCGCGGCCTGTTCGGCGGAAGCCGCGAGGCCGGGCGCGAGCAGGATGTCGCCGCCGCGATCGGAGGCCCCGGAATCCTCGCCGCCAGCGGGCTGCGCAAGAGCTATGGCGGGCGCACGGTCGTGACCGATGCCAGCCTCTTCCTGCGCCAGGGCGAGGCTGTCGGGCTGCTCGGCCCCAACGGCGCCGGCAAGACCACGATCTTCTACATGATCACGGGGCTCGTCGGCGCGGACCTGGGCACGATCTCGCTGGAAGGCAACGACATCACCGAGTTGCCGATGTATCAGCGCGCCCGGCTCGGCATCGGCTATCTGCCGCAGGAGGCGTCGATCTTCCGGGGGCTCTCCGTCGAAGACAACATCCGCGCCGTGCTCGAGGTCGTGGAGCCCGACCGCGCGAGCCGCGAGCACCAGCTCGACACCCTGCTCGACGAGTTCAACATCGCCCGCCTGCGCAAGGCGCCGTCGATCGCGCTCTCGGGCGGCGAGCGCCGGCGCTGCGAGATCGCGCGCGCGCTTGCGGGCAAGCCCTCGTTCATCCTGCTCGACGAGCCTTTCGCCGGCATCGACCCGATCGCCGTCGGTGACATCCAGGCGCTGGTGCGCCAGCTCACCGATCGCGGCATCGGCGTGCTCATCACCGACCACAATGTCCGCGAGACGCTGGGCCTGGTCGACCGAGCCTATATCATCCATTCCGGGCGGGTGCTGACCGAGGGCTCCCCGGCGGAGATCATCGCCAACCCGGACGTACGGCGTGTCTATCTCGGCGAGGATTTCCGGCTCTGATCGCGGTCGAGACCGCTTTCGGCCGGCGTCTCCGGGGGGCGCTTGCGACGGTTTGCTGCAGCGCATTAACTTCGTCGCGCGGAACCGAGCAAGTCCTTTGACGCGGCGCCGAGAGGCGGCTAGTCTACCCTTAAAGCAAGAAGCGTGCCGATGCATGGCGCGCGGAAAGGGTCGGACACGCGATGGCGATGATGCCGCGCATGGAGCTGCGCCAGGGTCAGTCCCTGGTCATGACGCCTCAGCTTCTGCAGGCTATCAAGCTCCTGCAGCTATCGCATCTCGAACTGCAGAATTTCGTCGAGGGTGAGCTCGAGCGCAATCCGTTGCTCGAGCGGGACGAGGGCGCCGACCTGCCCGTCCAGGCCCTCGGCCAGGACGGGGCGCATGCCGCCGATCCCGAGAGCTATGCCCGTGCCGAAAGCCTCAACACGCAGGAGGGCATGGAGAACCGCCTCGGCACGGGGCTCGACAACGTGTTCCAGAGCGAGCAGCCGAGCGTCGCGCGGCTGGACATGCGCGATGCGGACAGCCTGCCGATCATCGGGGGAGCCTATGGCGGCTCCGGAGGCAGCTTCGAGGCGGGCCAGGACGGTTTCGAAAGCAGCCTGACCGTCGAGGCCTCGCTGCACGATCATCTGAGCGCGCAGTTCGACCTTGCGGTCGAAGACGCGGTCGACCGGATCATCGGGCGCCACCTGATCGATGCCATCGACGATGCGGGCTATATCTGCGAGCCTCTGCCGGCGATCGCCGAGCGGCTCGGGGTCGGTCTCGCGCGCGTCGAGGCGCTTCTCGCCGTGGTGCAGGGCTTCGACCCGTCGGGTGTGGGGGCTCGCGACGTCTGCGAATGCCTCTCGATCCAGCTGCGGGACCGCAACCGGTTCGATCCGGCGATGCAGGCTCTGGTCGCCAATCTGCCCCTCGTCGCCAAGCGCGACTTCGCCGCGCTGAAGCGCATCTGCGGCGTCGACGACGAGGATATCGCGGACATGGTGGCCGAGATCCGGCGCCTCGATCCGAAGCCGGGGCGGGCCTTCGGGGGCTCCGCTGCGGAGACCGTGGTGCCGGACGTCTTCATCCGCGCGGCGCCGGACGGCTCCTGGCTGGTCGACCTCAACCCCGACACGCTGCCGCGGGTGCTGGTCAACCAGACCTATCACGCACGCGTGTCGCGGGTGGCGAAGAGCGATGTCGAGAAGGCGTTCATCGCCGAGTGCCTGCAGACGGCGAACTGGCTGACCCGCTCGCTCGAGCAGCGGGCGCGGACGATTCTGAAGGTCGCCAGCGAGATCGTGCGCCAGCAGGACGGCTTCTTCGCCCATGGCGTCGAGCATCTGCGGCCGCTCAACCTCAAGACGGTCGCCGATGCGATCGGGATGCACGAATCGACCGTCTCGCGCGTGACCTCGAACAAGTATCTGACCTGTTCGCGTGGCGTGTTCGAGATGAAGTATTTCTTCTCCGCCGCGATTGCCGCCACCGGCTATGGCGAGGCTCATTCGGCGGAAGCCGTGCGCTTCCGGATCAAGCAGATGATCGAGGAAGAGGCGCCGAGCGACGTGCTGTCCGACGATGCCATCGTCGCCAAGCTCAAGGCCGGCGGCATCGACATCGCCCGGCGCACGGTGGCGAAATATCGGGAATCGCTCAGAATTCCGTCTTCCATGGAGCGCCGGCGCGAAAAGGTCGCCATGGCGCTGGGGTCACGCTGAAGGCTTCGGAAAGTTCCCGGCGCATAGCGGTCATGCCGGCGCCCGCTCTCATTGACATCCCGCGCACCCCGTCCTTACCTCCTCTGCATGGCCGCCTGCGGCCATGGCTAGCAAGGGGAAGCACTCCATGAGCCTGCGCATCTCCGGTAAGAATCTCGACGTCGGCGAGGCCCTGCGGGGCCAGGCGGAGATCCGGATCGCCGCCGCCCTCCAGAAATATTACGAGGGCGGCTATCAGGGACATGTCACAGTCGGCAAGGACGGCACGGCCTTCAAGACCGACGGCGTACTGCATCTGTCGTCCGGCATCACGCTGGAAGCCACCGCCACGGCGCATGATGCCTATGCCAGCCTCGACAAGATGGCCGAACGCATCGAGAAGCGGCTGCGGCGCTACAAGCGCAGGCTGAAGGACCGGGCCGCCCCGAACGGGCGCGACGTCGCCATCGAAATCCCCAGCTATGTGATCGCGGCCCCCGACGAGGACATCGAGGAAAGCGAGGCCGAGAATCGGGGCGACAACCCGGTCATCGTCGCCGAATCCACCAAATCCCTGCTCTCGATGACGGTTGGTGACGCCGTTGCCGAACTCGATCTGACGGGGGCTCCGGTCGTCATGTTCCGGCACGCTGGCAATGGCCGGATGAACATCGTATATCGCCGCCGCGACGGGAACATCGGCTGGATCGATCCGCCGGCCTCGCTGTCGTAAGGCCCGCGGCGATTGCCCCGGCTTCCTAATCAAGCTCGTGCCGGCGGCTTCCGCTCCGGCACGGGACATGCATGGACGGGCGCATGACGCTGACCGACCTTCTGACCCCCGCGGCGGTGATCTCTCCGCTCCGGGCGAACAACAAGAAGCAGGCCCTGCAGGAGCTGGCTCAACACGCCGCGAGGCTCACGGGCCTTTCGGAGCGCGATCTGTTCGAGGCCCTGCAGCAGCGGGAGCGGCTCGGCTCTACCGGCATCGGCGAGGGGATCGCGATCCCTCATGGCCGCATGCCCGGCACCGACCGCCTGATCGGGCTCTTCGCCCGAGCCGAGAAGCCGATCGATTTCGAGGCGCTCGACGGCCAGCCGGTCGATATCATCTTCGTGCTGATCGCCCCGGAGGGAGCGGGGGCCGACCATCTGAAGGCCCTTGCGCGGGTCGCGCGCGTGCTGCGCAACCAGTCGGTGCTCGACCAGGTCAGGCAGGTCCGCGATCCCTCCGCGATCTACGCCATCCTCTCCGATTCGTCCGCCAAGGCGGCGTGAGCGAGGCGACATGGCCGTCATGACGAGCCGGCCGCGCCGCATATGCGGCATCGCTGCCGAACGGAGATCGCGCGCGATCGCGGTCCTGGCCGGGGTGGCCGTGGCGCTGCTGGCCGGCCAGGGGGCTATCGCGCAGGGGCGCCCCGGCGCGCCGGCCACCTGTTCGCGCGACCTCTTCCAGAACGAAGCCGGGCTGCGGCGCCAGCAGACGCGCCTGAGCGCGGTCGCTTCGGCCGATGAGGCGACGCAATGCCGGACGTGGCGCGAGCATGTCGCCTTCCTTCAGCAGTCGCGGGCGGTCTTCGCGACCTGCCAGAGCGGGCGCGAGCGCGAGCAGAATGTCGGCCTCATGGATTCCGAGCTCGCCGAGTATCGTGTCCTGCTCGCCAACCGCTGCGCACGCCGCTGAAACGGCGGTCCTCTTCTCATCTTCCGACAGGTCATCGTGATGTCCGAACAGCCTGAAGCGCCGCTCCAGATCGCCGTCGTTCCGGTGACGCCGTTCCAGCAGAACTGCTCGGTCGTCTGGTGCACGCGGACCCGCGAGGCCGCGATCGTCGACCCCGGTGGCGACGTTCCGAAGCTCAGGAGCGTCCTGAAGGAACTGGGCGTGACGCCCGTCGCGATCTGGCTGACGCATGGCCATCTCGACCATGCCGGCGGGGCGGCCGAACTGTCCGAGGCGCTCTCCGTGCCCGTCATCGGTCCGCATCAGGCCGACAAGTTCCTGCTCGACGATCTGCCGACCTCGGGCCTGCGCTTCGACATCCGCGACATGCGCGCCGTCACGCCCACACGCTGGCTGAACGAGGGCGACGAGATTTCCGTCGGCGACGTGAGATTCGACGTGCTGCACGTGCCCGGCCATACGCCCGGCCACGTGACCTTCTTCCAGAAGGAGCTGCGCTTCCTGCTCGCGGGCGACACCGTCTTCGCCGGCTCCGTCGGCCGGACGGATTTTCCCTATGGCAGCCACGAGACGCTGATCGCCGGCATTCGCGACAAACTGCTGCCGCTCGGCGACGACGTGCAGTTCCTCCCGGGCCATGGGCCGGCGGGAACGCTGGGCGAGGAGCGGCGCAACAATCCGTTCCTGCGGAGCTGATCCGGAAACCGGGTGCTCATCTCGCCGCGAGGCGGGGCCGGCGAGGGGCGCGGGGCGAGGGCTTCGCTCGTCGCGGGAACCGCAAACGAAAAGACCCGCAGCGGAAATCCGCTACGGGCCCTGGAAGAACCAACGGCCATGTCCTGAACGGGTGCGCGTACATCCGGCGTCAAACGTTCGGCCCATGGCCGTCTTCAACGACGCTGGAGGACGGTGGAACGCCCTCGACATCGCCGTGATCCTCATATGGGAGAGCAATGCGGCGGTTTCAAGGGCGCCCGGCGGATCGCGTCGGCCGCCTGTGCGCTCACGCGTCGAAAACGCCCTTCAGGAAATCGCTCTTGCCGATCTGAATGCCGTTCTCGCGCAGGATGTCGTAGGCCGTCGCCGCGTGGAAGTAGAAGTTCGGCAGGGCGAAGCGCGTCAGGTAGTCCACGCCCTTCATCGTCACCGTGGCGGAGGGGCCGCGCGGGAAGGTCACGTCCCGGTCGAGGCCGGCGTCGAGGGCCGCATCGTCGGCCGCCGCGACGAAGGCGAGCACGTTGGCGATCCGCAGCTTGAGCTCCTCGACCGTCTTCTCCTCGTCGGGGAATTTCGGATTGTCGCCGCCCGCCAGCCGGGCCGTGACGTTCTTCGCGAAATCGCAGGCGAGCTGGATCTGGCGGGTGAAGGGCAGCATGTCCGGGGAGAGCCGGGCGGCGAGCAGCACGGCGGGGTCGATCTTGCGCTCCGCGGCCTGGGCCACGGCCTTGTCGAGGATGGCGTCGAGCGCCTTCAGCGTCTGGGTCAGTCCGGCGAGCACGGCGCGGGTGGTGAGGGGCATGGCGAATCCTCGAAACGAAAACGGGCCCGGATGGGCCCGTCGCATCGCATATAATCCTGTCCCGCCATCGAGGGCAGAGCGCAAGGACGATCAGTCCTTTGCACGCTCGACATAGGAGCCGTCGGCCGTCATCACGACGATGCGGGTGCCGACGCCGATATGCGGCGGGACGGCGCTGCGCACGCCGTTGGAGAGGATCGCCGGCTTGTAGGAGGAGGAGGCGGTCTGGCCCTTGGTCACCGGCTCGGTCTCCGTGACCTCGAGCGTGACCCGCTGCGGCAGCTCGATCGCGACGGCCTTGTCCTCGAACACCGAGAGCGAGACCTTCATGTTCTCCTGGAGATAGGGCGCGGCGTCGCCGACCACGTCCTTGTCGACATGGATCTGGTCGTAGGTCTCGGGGTTCATGAAGACGTACTGCTCGCCGTCCTGATAGAGATAGGTGAAGTCGCGATCCTCGACA
>QFQY01000080.1 GCA_003248805.1 Chelatococcus sp.
CCTTGTTGCCGCGCTCTTCCTTGACGACCTGGACCAGGATGATCTGGCGGCGCTTGATCACCTCCTGGATCTTGTACTGACGGCGGTGATGGCGCTGCGGGCGCTCGGGCATGTCGTCGAGGGCGTCGCCGCCGCCGAGCTGCTCGGGCTCTTCCTGAGGCTCGTCGCCGGATTCGTCGGCGCCGTTCTCGTCGTCGCGGTGCCTGCGGGCCTCGGCCGGCGGCTTCTCGGCGTCCTCGGACTCGGAGACGTCCGTCTCCTGCGTCTCGAAGGTCAGGGGCGGGGCGTTCTCGACGGCGTCCTCGCCGGTCGATTCGGCGAGTGCCGGCGCGAATTCCTCGCCGAAGGCGGGAGCGCCCTCGTTGACCATCGCGGCTTCCTTGCCGTCGGTCTCGACGATCTCGCCGGCCTCTACCTCGGCGGTGACGACGTCGTCGCCGGCCGCCTTCTTGGCGCGGTCGCCGCGCCGGCCGCGGTCACGCCGGCCGCGCTTCTCGCGCCGTTCCTCGTCGCGCTCTTCCTCGCGCTCGGCGCGGGCCTCGTCGGCCAGCAGCGCCTGCCGATCGGCGACCGGGATCTGGTAGTAGTCGGGATGGATCTCGGAGAAGGCGAGAAAGCCGTGGCGATTGCCGCCATACTCGACGAACGCCGCCTGGAGGGACGGTTCCACGCGGGTGACCTTGGCGAGGTAGATGTTGCCGCGAAGCGGCTTGCGGCTCGCGGATTCGAAATCAAATTCCTCGACGCGGGATCCGCGGACCACCACGACCCGGGTCTCTTCCGGGTGGGTGGCATCGATAAGCATCTTGTTGGCCATCAGGATTTTCCATGGGCGCGGCCGGCCTTGCCCGTCGGGCTGCGGACAAGCGTCCGCCGCCGCGGGCCGGGGCGCCGCGCATAAGCCGGAACGAGCCGGCATGTTGCTGGGGGGAGGGTTCGATCGAGACAGAGGAGCCGCTCGGGAAATCCGGTCGGGCGACGAGCCCGGCGCAATCCCGCAGGTATTGACGATTCACCGATGAGATATGCGGCGTCGTATGCCCCGACATCTGTCCTGACCTGCGGAGTCCTTGCGCCGATTCCGGCACGCGGCTTCCGCGTTTGCACGCTCGCGAGACCTTGCCGGGCGCCGAACTCGCGCGCCTGGCGACGGCCGTCTGCGGACGATCCGTTGCGGTTGTCCCGCCACGTCGGGCCCGTGAGGACCTTCCGCCCGGCATTCTCCGGAGACCGACGGACCCTCGGGCCCGGATACGCTCCAGAGGCGGCTCGGCGAGCAACCTGTTCCATTACAGATAGGTCATGGTGATTTGCAAGCAACATCGCGAGGCGATCTGGCGCAGGCGCCATGTCCCCGGTTCAAGCCGGACGACCGCCATGGTAACGGGCTGTTAGGATTTCGCGCCGCTATGGTTAAGCCCTGGTGACGACAAACCGAGGCTGTGAAGCTGTTCTTCTCCGTTCGCCACACCGGATTTTCGTCTCGCCGCCGGGCCTCCGTGCCGCTCGCGGGTCTGCTCGTCCTTCTCGGGACCGCTCTTGCCGCTCTGGCAGGCCCAGCCGAGACGAAGCCGCCTACCAGCTTTCCCGTGGCGACCGACGCGCGACTCGAACAGTCGGGCGAGGTGGTCCGCCTGACGATGGCGCTGTCGGAGCCGGTCGCGGTGAGCAGTTCGCTGCGCGCGGGGCCGGACCGGGTCGTGATCGACCTGCCGTCGATCAATTTTCAGGTCCAGCCGGGGGCGGCGCGCAAGAGCGCCGGCTTCGTCAGCGCTTTCCGCTTCGGCCTGTTCACCGCCGACCGGGCGCGCATCATCATCGACCTGTCCCAGCCCGCACTCGTCGTGAAGGCGGAATCGCGCGCCCTGCGCGGCGGGCTCGGCGAACTGGTGATCGAGCTCAGGCGCGCGAGCCGGGCCGAGTTCCAGGCCGCTCTCAAGGAGGCACCCGCGCGCGATCCGGAGGCCATGGCGTCCGTGCCCTCCACGGAACGGCCGTCCGGGGAGACGCGCCCGACCATCGTGATCGATCCCGGTCATGGCGGCATCGACCCCGGCGCCTCGGTGGCGGCGATCGCGGAGAAGGAGGTCGTGCTCGCCTTCGGCCGTGCGCTGAAGGAGCAGCTGGAGGCTGCCGGGCGCTACCGGGTGCTGCTCACCCGCGACGACGACAGCTTCGTGTCCCTGAGCGAGCGTGTCAGAATCGCCCGTTCGGCCGGCGCCGATCTCTTCGTCTCGATCCATGCCGATTCGCTGACGCAGGCGCAGGACGTGCGGGGAGCGACCATCTATACGGGCTCGGAGCGGGCGACCGACGCGGAGGCGGCGCGCCTCGCCGCCAAGGAGAACCAGGCCGATTCGCTGGCGGGCGTCGAGTCCCCGGAGGAGGTCCAGGACGTCGCCGGCATCCTGATGGACCTCGCCAAGCGCGAGACGCGGACCTTCTCCTCGGTCTTCGCCCGCAATCTGGTCGAAAAGCTCGGCGGGTCGGTGAAGCTGCACAAGGTGCCGCTGCGCTCGGCCGGCTTCTGGGTGCTGCGGGCGCCGGACGTGCCCTCGGTCCTGATCGAACTGGGCTACATGTCCAGCCCCAAGGACGCCGAGCTGCTGGCCTCGCCGGCCTGGCGCTCGAAGGCCGTCGCGGCGGTGGCGACGGCGGTCGAGGACTATTTCGCCCGCGACCGGGCTCCGGCCGGGAAGGCGGCGCAGGCCTCGCCGTGAAAGCCTGCTTGCGGCGCCCCGCGTTGACGCGCGGGCGCGATGTGGCGTAGCGCGTTGGATTCAGTCGCCCCGGATGACGCGGAATGTGCTTTCAAGGCCACGGTTCCGCCATCTACGTCATGTTAAGAGCTGAATTGCCCCCAGGTCCGCCCCGGGAGCGCGAGGCGGTCAAGGATCGGAGCCCAGGGCCCTAAGATGCGGTTCATCCTGCGAATCTTCGGATGGTTGTTCGCCGCGGGCGCGATCGCCTTCGTGGTCGGCGCCGCCGTGCTCGGCGGATTCATCTGGCATTATTCGAAGGATCTGCCCGATTCCGCGCAGCTGCGGAACTACGAGCCGCCGGTGATGACGCGCGTCCATGCCGGCGACGGCAGCCTGATCGCCGAATATGCCCGCGAGCGCCGGCTCTACCTGCCGATCCAGGCCGTGCCGAAGCTGATCGTGGACGCCTATCTCTCGGCCGAGGACAAGAACTTCTACAAGCATATCGGCGTCGACCCCGAGGGTCTGGCGCGCGCCGCGATCACCAATTTCCGCAATCGCGGCGGCAATCGCCGGCCTCAGGGCGCCTCGACCATCACCCAGCAGGTCGCGAAGAACTTCCTCGTCGGCTCCGAGCAGAGCCTGGAGCGCAAGATTCGCGAGGCGCTCGTCGCGATGAAGCTCGAATCGACCTATTCGAAGGACAAGATCCTCGAGCTCTACCTGAACGAGATCTATCTCGGCGCGCCGGCCCCGGGGCAGGGCAGCTACGGCATCGCCGCGGCGGCGCTCAACTATTTCGGCAAGTCCGTCCACGAGCTGAACCTGCAGGAGGCGGCTTATCTCGCCGCCCTGCCCAAGGCGCCGTCGGACCTGCATCCCTTCCGCAACCGCGAGCGCGCGATCGAGCGGCGCAACTACGTCATCGACCGCATGGTCGAGAACGGCTTCGTCAAGCGCGAGGCGGGCGAGGCGGCGAAGAAGCAGCCGCTCGGCGTGAACCCGCGCACGGTGTCGCCGAACAACATCGCCGCCGGCTATTTCGCCGAGGAGATTCGCCGCGAGCTGCAGGACCGCTACGGCGAGAAGAAACTGCTCGAGGGCGGCCTCTCGGTGCGTGCCACGGTCGATCCGAAGATGCAGCTGATGGCGCGCAAGGCGCTGGTCGACGGCCTCGTGCGGTTCGACGAGGCGCGCGGCTGGCGCGGCGCGATCCAGAAGCTCGATCTCGGCGGTCGCGACTGGGGCCTCGCGCTCGGCGAACTGCCGGTGCTCGGCGACGTCGCGCCCTGGCGGCTGGCCGTCGTGCTCGACGTCAACGGCGACAGCGCGCGGCTCGGCCTGCATCCGCTGCGCGAGAATTCCGGTCATCTGAAGGGCGACCGCGAGACGGTGACGCTCGCCGGCGAGGGCATCAAGTGGACCCGCCGCGCCCGTGTCTCGCAGGCGGTGTCCGTCGGCGACGTCGTCTATGTCGAGCCGATGGAAGGTCGGGCCGGCCAGGTCCGCCTGCGGCAGCTTCCCGAGGTCAACGGCGCCATCGTGGTGATGGACCCGTTCTCGGGGCGCGTGCTGGCGATGGTCGGCGGCTTCTCGCATGACCAGTCGGAGTTCAACCGCGCCACCCAGGCGCTGCGCCAGCCGGGCTCGTCCTTCAAGCCCTTCGTCTACGCGACGGCGCTCGACAACGGCTACACCCCGTCCTCGATCATCATGGACGCGCCGATCGAGATCGATCAGGGGCCGGGCCTCGGCATGTGGCGGCCGGAGAACTACGACGGCAAGTCGACCGGGCCGCGCACGCTGCGCTACGGCATCCAGTTCTCCAAGAACCTGATGACGGTGCGCCTCGCCAAGGATGTCGGCATGCCGCTGATCGCGGAATATGCCCGCCGCTTCGGCGTCTATGACGACATGCAGCCGGTTCTCTCGATGTCGCTGGGCGCCGGCGAGACGACCGTCATGCGCATGACCGCCGGCTATTCCATGCTCGTCAACGGCGGCAAGCGCATTCGCCCGACGCTGATCGACCGCATTCAGGATCGCTTCGGCTCCACCATCTACCGGCACGACCAGCGCGTCTGCGAAGGCTGCAGCGCGGAGGCCTGGGCGAACCAGCGCGAGCCGCGCCTGATCGACAATCGCGACCAGGTCATCGACCCGCTGACGGCCTATCAGATGGTCTCGATCATGGAGGGCGTCGTCCAGGCCGGCACCGCGACCGTCGTCAAGTCGGTCGGCAAGCCGCTCGCCGGCAAGACCGGAACGACCAACGAGGCCAAGGACGTCTGGTTCGTCGGTTTCTCGCCGGACCTCGCGGTCGGCGTCTTCATGGGCTACGACCGGCCGCGCTCGCTCGGCACCTCCGCGACCGCCGGCCAGTACGCCGCGCCGATCTTCCGCGACTTCATGACGGTCGCGCTGAAGGACAAGCCGGCGACGCCGTTCCGCGTTCCGGCCGGCATCAAGCTCATCCGCGTCGACCCTCGCACGGGCATGCGTGCCGGCGGCGAGGGCGGCATCCTCGAGGCCTTCAAGCCCGGCACGGCGCCGCCCGACAGCTATTCGGTCATCGGCGCGGCCGGCGAGGGCGGCACGCCCTTGGGCGTCGCTCCTGCCGGCGGCGGCAGGCTCGGTTCCGGAACCGGCGGGCTGTACTGACATCCGGCGTCAGTCTCGGGCGAAGCGAAGCGCGGGCCCGAGAATCTCCTGCCGGAGATGGTCGGCTCGGGGCCGGCCATGACGGGCTCGGCCGTTTACAGCGACGCCTTTCGGCCCTATCCCAGCCACTCGTTTTTTCATCCAAGGCCCTGATACGCATGCGTCCAGAGACCCAGACCCATTTCGACAACGCCAAGCAGTCGATCGGACTGCTGAGGAGGCATCTTTGACTGGGATGCCGCTCAACGACGCCTCGCGGAGCTGAACGCTCTCTCCGAAGGCCCTGATTTCTGGAACGATGCCGAAGCCGCGCAGAAGCTGATGCGCGAGCGCACCTCGCTGGAGACTCAGATCGAGGGCATCACGCGGCTCGAGCGCGAGCTCGATGACGCGATGACGCTGATCGAACTCGGTGAGATGGAAGACGATGCCGCGACCATCGCCGAAGGCGAGGGGGCGATCGAGGCCGTCGAGGCCGAGGCAGCGCGCATGCAGGTCGAGACCCTGCTCTCGGGCGAGGCCGACATGCTCGACACCTATGTCGAGATCCATCCCGGCGCGGGCGGCACCGAAAGCCAGGACTGGGCCGAGATGCTGCTGCGCATGTATCGGCGCTGGGGCGAGCGGCGGAAGTTCAAGGTCGAGACGCTGGAGTATCAGGACGGCGATACCGCCGGGATCAAGTCGGCGACGCTCCAGTTCAAAGGCCACAACGCCTATGGCTGGCTGAAGACCGAATCGGGCGTGCACCGGCTCGTGCGCATCTCGCCCTTCGATTCGAACGCCCGGCGCCAGACCTCCTTCGCCTCGGTCTGGGTCTATCCCGTCGTCGACGACCGGATCGTCATCGACATCAAGGAATCGGATTGCCGGATCGACACCTACCGGGCCCAGGGCGCGGGCGGTCAGCACATCAACACGACCGATTCGGCCGTGCGCATCACGCATATCCCGACCGGGATCGCGGTCTCCTGCCAGCAGGAGCGGTCGCAGCACAAGAACCGGGCCAAGGCCTGGGACATGCTGCGCGCCCGCCTCTACGAGGTCGAGCTGAAGAAGCGCGAGGAGAAGGCGAATGCCGAGCAGGCCTCGAAGACCGATATCGGCTGGGGCCACCAGATCCGCTCCTATGTGCTGCAGCCCTACCAGCTCGTGAAGGATCTGCGCACCGGCGTGAGCTCGACGGCGCCATCGGATGTCCTCGACGGCGACCTGGACCCGTTCATGGAGGCTTCGCTGGCGCAGCGGGTCTACGGAACGGAAGTCGAGGTCGAGGATATCGACTGACCGGCGGGCGACTCTCCCGCAGCCCATCGAACCACGAAAAGGGGGGCGTCGCGGATGCGACGCCCCCCTTTTTCCGTCGCGACGGCGACACCGTGTCGTCAGCCCTTCGCCTCGAGCCTCGCGCCGGCCTTGAGGAAGCGCGTCGGGTCGAGCGGCTCGTCGTTGATGCGGGTCTCATAGTGCAGGTGCGGGCCGGTGGAGCGCCCCGTCGAGCCGACCCTGCCGACGACCGCTCCGGTCGTCACGCTCTGGCCGACGGCGACGTTGATCGCCGACAGATGCGCGTAGCGGGTGGTGATGCCGCCGGCATGCTCGATCTCGACCATGTTGCCGTAGCCGCCGGAATACTCCGCCGAGACGACCTTGCCGGGGGCCGTCGCGCGAACCGGAGCTCCCGGCTCTCCCCTGAAATCGACGCCGGTATGCATGGCGGGCGAGCGGGTGAAGGGATCGAGACGATAGCCGAAATTGGAGGTGAATTCGGTGTCGCCGCTCATCGGCCGGGCGAGCGGGAGCTTCTCGGTCAGCCCGCGCAGCCGCATCACGGTGGCGATGCGCGGCTGCAGGCTGCTCAGGCGAGCCTCGAAGGGGCCGGCGGAGGCGTCGATCTTGAAGGGCACGAAGGGGCCGCCGACACCGCTGGCCACGCCGATCTGGGCCGCCAGGCGGTCGGTGTCGATGCCGGTTTCGGAGAGGGCGCCGCGCAGCTTCTTCTGGGCGGCCTCCAGGGTCTCGTCCATGTCCTTCAGCGCGGCGATCTGGGCCCGGGAGGTGCGGTCGAGGTTGCGCCCGAGGCGCTCCAGCGTGGCCTCGACCCGCTTCGCCGGCGTCTCGGCCTGCGCTCCGACGGCCTGTCCGGGCTGGGCCTGTCCGGCCTCGGCCCCGCGCAGTGAGGGCATATCCGGGGCGGGGGTCGGCTTGCTCGGCATGATCGGTGCGAAGCTCGTCACGCCCGACGCCCGGATCGGCTCCTCGGGCTTGATCACGCGCGTCCGCAAAGAGGGTTTCGCCGCGGGCAGCAGGCCGCCCGATTGCAGGGTGTCGGCGACGGCCGCCACCAGGGACTGGCGGGCCTCGACCTCCGCCTGGCGCGTGGCGAGCTCGTCGACGCGCGCCTCGACGCCGTCCTGATCGAGCAGGGCCCGGCTCGCGAGCCGGTCGACATCGGCGCGCAGCGCGGCGATGCGATCCTCATAGGCATATTGCCGGGCGGTTTCCCGCGCGATGAGCTGGGTCGCGAGATCGTCCTTGCTGAAGATGTACCAGCCGGCCGCTCCGCTGCCCGCTGTCGTCAGGGCCAGCCAGGACAGGCCCAGGACCATGGTCGACCGGCGGATCGTGTAGGTCTTGTGCGTGACCAGCCCCGCGACGGGGAGGGCGGGGCCAGTCGAAACGTGGTGTGTCATACGCGGAACCGGAATTGACGCTGCCGATGCCGCAGAATGGGACTGTTAAGGTTAATCTTTCGCAAATCGAGGCGTCATCGCCTACAAGGTACGGGCCGCCGCCAGCACCTCTTCGGCGTGGCCGTCGACCTTCACCTTCCGCCAGATGCGGGCGATGCGTCCTTCCGCGTCGATCAGGAACGTGGCGCGCTCGATCCCCATATAGGTTTTTCCGTACATGCTCTTCTCGACCCAGATGCCATAGGCGTTGGCGAGCTGCTGGGCCTCGTCGGCGACGAGCGGGAAGGCGAGGCTGTGCTTGAGCTTGAACTTGTCATGGCTCTTCACAGGGTCGGGCGACACGCCGACGATCTCCGTGCCGGCGGCGGCGAACTCGTCGCGCAAGGCGTTGAAGGCCATCGCCTCCTTGGTGCACCCTGGGGTGTCGTCCTTCGGATAGGCGTAGAGCACGAGCTTGCGTCCGCGCAGCTCGGCCAGTGAGAGAGACCCGCCGCCGTCGCGCGCCAGGGTGAAGTCGGGAGCCATATCGCCTTCGCTCAGCGTCATCTTCGCCTTCCTTTTGTCGCCTTCGATAGGCATGGACCATGCGTCGGCCGATTTGTGGGCACGGTTCATGCTGCTTCGCCCGGCACCGCGTGGCAAGGCCGGCACGGCCTGCTTGCCGAATCGGGATGGCTGGCTCCATCGAAGTCCGCAGAAGGTGCCGCATCCGGCGCGCGGGCGACAAGATGGGGCGCCCGGCTGTCTGTGATGGCCGGGTCATCGACCCGAGAGGATCGCGAAGATCTTGGTGGAGCAGAAGTCAGACGATCCGGCGATTGTTCCGAGCGCCGCGGAAGAACCCTGCGAGGTCGTGGTCAAGCGACGCGCGAAGGCCGGGCTCGCCACCATCTGCGTCGCGCTGACCGTCGCGCTGCTGACGCTCGCCGGCGCCGCCGCGACGCTGCTGGCGACCGGCATGATTCCGCTTTCGGGATTCGAAGGCCGCATCTCCTCCGCGATGGAGGAGCGGCTCGGACGCGACTGGAAGGTCGAGGCCGCCGCGGCCGAGCTGGAGCGCATCGACGGGCGATCACGGCTGAGGGTGCGGCAGGTCGTCTTTCATCACAGCAGCGGCGCGGTGATACGGGCGCCCGAGGCCATCATGGGCTACGAGCCGCTGGCCCTGCTGCGCGGCGACATCCGGCTGGTCTCGATCGACCTGCGCGGCGTCAATGTCCGCCTCGGCGTCAGCGAGGATGGAGCGCTCATCGTCAACGCCGATTCCGCGCCCGCCGAGCCGATGCCCGCGCCGACGATTCCCGATGCCGCGCAGTGGAACGTCTTCACGGGCGTGATGGGCGCGGTCTCCATTCTCGCCGATGGCGGCGGGATTCTGGGTGCGTTGGAGACGGCGGGCATGAACGGTGCACGCCTTCAGCTCGTCGACCCGCAGGGCCGCCTCAAGGCGGGTTTCGAGGATGTCGACATCAGGCTCACCCGCGTCGGACAGGGGGGGACGCGTCTCGCCGTCAAGGGGCGCACGGGGCAACGCTGGAAGGAGTTCGCGGTCGATCTCTCGACCGATGCCGACGGCACGCGGCGTGCCGAGATCGACGTGCAGCGTTTCGAGCCTGCGGAGGTTTTCGCGCTGGCCCTCGGGACAGCCGGGGTGGCGCTCGAGGGCCTGCCTCTGAAGGGGCGCGCGACGCTGACGCAGGCGCCCGACGGCAAGCGCTCGCTCAAGGCGTCGCTGGATGTCCTGCCCGGCACCGTGCGGTTTCCCAACGGCCCGATGTCGACGCTCGCCGTCGACGGGGCCCATTTCGAGGTCGAGAGCGGGCGCGATCTCGGGGATTTGATCCTGAGCAAGGCGCAGTTTCGCTCGGGCGCCACGAATCTGGAGGGCTCCGGCAGCCTGCGCGAGGAGGAGGGAGCCTGGCGGATGACGTTCGACGGCGGCGGACGCCTCGTCGGTCTGGACGGGGACCCGGCCGTCGTGCTCGACAGCGTCACCGCCGATGTCCGCTACGATCCGCGCAGCAACGAGGTCAGGATCGACCGCATGGCGCTCAAGGGTCCGGCGATCGCGGCCGAGGGCACCGGCTATGTCCAGCGCGTCGGCGAGTCGCCGCTGCAGCGCTTCTCGATCCGGGCGACCGATTCCGACGCGCGCGCGATCCTCGCGGTCTGGCCGCGCTGGACGTCGCGGGAGGCGCATACCGTCCTGTCCGACCAGCTTCTGGCCGGCCGCATGTCCTCGGTTCAGGTCGATCTCGATCTTTCCGCCGAGGATCACGCCCGCCTCGTGCGTGGCGCCGGCCTGCCCGACAAGGCGCTGACCGTGGTCGTCGCGGGTGAGAACGTCACCTACGCGCCGGGGCCGGGGCTGCCGCCGCTGGTCAAGGCGTCGGTCTCGGGCAAGATCACCGGGCGCAGCATTCAGCTCGCCATCCCGGCCGCCGCCGCCGAGCTCGGGCAGGGCCGCGAGCTGCAGCTCAGCGAAGGCACGTTCGACGTCGCCGAGACCTGGATGGACCGGGCGCCGGCGCGGATCGGTTTCCGCTCGTCGGGGCCGATGGAAGCGCTCGCGGCGCTCTTCAGCTTCCCGGCGCTGAAGGAGTTCTCGCCCGGCCAGATCGATCCCTCGTCGCTCCGCGGCTCTTCCGATCTCAAGGCGACGGTCCTGACCCCGCTCGCGGACAATCTGAAGCGCGGCGAGCTCGTCGTCACCGCCACAGGCACGCTGACCGGCGTGGCCTCGGACAGCCTGCTCGCCCCCGAGAAGCTCGAAGCGGGCTCCTTCGCCGTGAATTTCGACCGCAACGGCCTCGTCATGCGCGGGGATGCGCGCGTCAGTGGCGACAAGGCCCAGATCGAACTGCGCCAGAATCCGAAGGGGCAGGGCGAGGCCACGCTCCAGTTCGTCCTCGACAACGCCGCGCGGCAGCGGCGCGGGCTCGGGCCGGAGGCCGGCATCACGGGGCCGACGCCGGTCAAGGTCGTCAAGGCGCTGGGCAAGGCCGGAGACCCGCCGCCCCGTGTCGAGATCGACCTGACCAAGGCGGCGCTCGATGGCACGCTGCCGGGATTGAACAAGCCCGCCGGGCGCAGTGGTCGCGTCAGCTTTTCCTATGTCGCGGACAAGGACGGGCCGGATCTCGACGATTTCCAGCTCGACGCGCCTCCGATCCTCGTGCGCGGGAAGCTGGAGCTCAACGCTCAGAACGGCTTCGACGCCGCGAGCCTGTCGCAGGTCAAGCTCTCGCCCGGCGACAACTTCAAGGTCGATGCGCGGCGCGACGGCAATGCGACCAAGCTCGTGATCCGCGGCGCCGTGATGGATGCGCGGCCCTTCATCAAGGACCTGATGGAGAGTTCGGCTCCCGCCAGCTCCGGCCGCGGCGACAAGACGGCTGCGCGCAGCGAGCTCGAACTCGACCTCGACGTGCCGATCCTGACGGGCTTCAACAACGAAGCCGTCACGAACGCGACGCTGAAACTCTCGAAGCGTGGCAGCGATCTGCGCTCGGTCGCATTCCAGGGCCGCATCGGCCGGGCCGACGTCACGGCGCGGCAGCCGAAGGCCGGGGACGGAGGCGGGCCACTGGTCGTCCAGTCGCAGAACGGCGGCGCCCTGATGCGATTCTTCGACATCTACCGCCGTGCCTATGGCGGCGACCTCATCCTCACGATGACGCCCGGAGAGAACAGCCAGCGCGGCGACCTGCTCTTCCGCGACTTCATGGTGCGCGACGAGCCGGCGCTCAAGCGCGTCGTCGGCGATCAGCCGGGTGCTGCGCCGTCGGGCGACAGGGCCGGCGCGAACCCGGCCCCCGCGGTGCCGCGCATCGACGTCAGCGACGTGCGCTTCACCAAGCTCAAGGCCGAGTTCACGCGCTCGGCGAGCCGGCTCGAAGTCTCGGAGGCGGTGATCTGGGGCCAGCAGGTCGGCTTCACCCTGCAGGGGCAGGTCGATTACGGCCGGGATCGGGTCGATCTCGGCGGGACCTTCGTGCCGGGCTATGCGTTCAACAACGCCTTCGCCCAGGTTCCCGTGGTCGGTGCGCTGCTCGGAGGCGGTAGCCAGTATGGCGGGCTCTTCGCGGTCAACTTCAAGATCTCGGGTGCCGCGAGCGCGCCGACGATGACGGTGAACCCGCTGTCCGCGATCGCGCCCGGCATCCTGCGCCGCTTCGTCGATCCTCTCGGTGGCGCGCCCGACCAGCGGCCCGCCACCACGATGCGCTGAAGGCCGCGCGGCCGGCTATTCGGGCCGCAGCAGGACGTGCTTCTTCTTTCCGAAGGAGAGCTTGAGCACGCCGTCGGAGGTCAGGTCCGCCGGCGACAGCGTCGCGCGTTCGTCGGCCACGACCACGTCGTTGACGCGCAGGCCGCCGGCCTTGACCTGGCGGCGGGCCTCGCCGGTGGAGGGGACGAGCCCTGCCTTGACGAAGGCGGTCAGGACGCCGAGGCCGGCGTCGAGCTCGACGCGGGGAACGGCGACGCTCGGCAGGTCGGTCGCCAGCTCACCCCCCTCGAAGGTCTTGCGCGCCGTCTCGGCCGCCGCCTCGGCCGCCTCGCGGCCGTGGACGATGGCAGTGATCTCGGTCGCCAGCACCTTCTTGGCCTCGTTGATCTCCGAGCCGCCGAGCGCGGCGAGCCTGGCGATCTCGTCCAGCGGCAGGCGCGTGAACACCTTAAGGAAGCGCCCGACATCGGCGTCCTCCGTGTTGCGGAAATACTGCCAGAAATCATAGGGGCTGAAGACGTCGGCGTTGAGCCAGACCGCGCCGTTGGCGGTCTTGCCCATCTTGGCGCCCGAGGCGGTGGTCAGCAGCGGCGTCGTCACGCAATAGAGCTGCGGCCCGCCCATGCGGTGCGAGAGGTCGACGCCGTTGATGATGTTGCCCCACTGGTCGGAGCCGCCCATCTGCAGCCGGCAGCCATAGCGCCGGTTGAGCTCGACGAAGTCGTAGCCCTGCATGATCATGTAGTTGAATTCGAGGAAGGAGAGCGACTGCTCGCGGTCGAGCCGGAGCTTCACCGAATCGAAGGACAGCATGCGGTTGACCGAGAAATGCCGGCCGACCTCGCGCAGGAACTCGACATAGTTCAGCTTCAGCAGCCAGTCGGCATTGTTCGCCATCAGCGCGTCGGTCGGCCCCTCGCCATAGCGCAGGATGCGGCCGAAGACCCGTTTGATGCTCTCGATATTGGTCGCGATCTCTTCGACCGTCAGCAGCTTGCGCTGGTCGTCGCGGAAGGAGGGGTCACCCACCATCGAGGTGCCGCCGCCCATCAGCGTGATCGGCCGGTGACCCGTCTCCTGGAACCAGTAGAGCATCGTCAGCGAGATCAGGTTGCCGATATGGATCGACGTCGCCGTCGCGTCATAGCCGACATAGGCGGTCTGCGTGCCCTGCCGGCACAGCGCGTCGAGGCCCTCCGGATCGGAGACCTGATGGATGAGGCCGCGCTCGTCGAGAACGCGCAGGAAATCGGATCTATAGGCGGTCATGATAAGGCTCGATTGTTCGACGCTGGGGTCGTCATGGTCGGGCTTGTCCCGACCATCCACGTCTTCGTTGGCCGAGCGCGGTGTTCAAGACGTGGATGCTCGGCACAAGGCCGAGCATGACGCGATACGCCCGCGCAGCAAGGCTCAGACCTTCTCCTGCTCGCTCTTGAGAATCTCGGGTCCGACATGGACGTCGAGATAGGCACCGACCTGCTCCATCAGCACGTCGACCTTGCCGTCGAAGAAGTGGTTGGCGCCCTCGACGACCGTGTGCTCGATCTGGATGCCCTTCTGGGTCTTCACCTTCTCGATCACCGCCATGACCTCCTTGACCGGAGCGACGCGGTCCTCGGAGCCATGCACGAACAGGCCGGAGGACGGGCAGGGCGCCAGGAAGGAGAAGTCGTAGCGGTTCGCCATGGCCGCGATCGAGAGGAAGCCCTCGATCTCGGGGCGGCGCATCAGGAGCTGCATGCCGATCCAGGCGCCGAAGGAGACGCCGGCGATCCAGCAGCTCTTCGCCTCGGGGTTCAGGGCCTGCATCCAGTCGAGGGCGGCGGCGGCGTCCGAGAGCTCGCCCGCGCCGTGGTCGAAATGCCCCTGGCTGCGGCCGACGCCGCGGAAATTGAAGCGCAGCGCCGAGAAGCCGCGGTTCACGAAGGTGTAGAAGAGGTTGTAGACGATCTGGTTGTTCATCGTCCCGCCGAACTGCGGGTGCGGATGAAGGATGATGGCGAGCGGCGCGCCGCGCTTCTTGGCCGGCTGGTAGCGGCCCTCGATGCGCCCGGCCGGACCGTTGAAAATCACCTCTGGCATCGTCGTACCGCCTTTTGTTGCCGAGCCTTCGCCGAGCGCGCCGGAGTGCGGTCTTGCGACCCCGTGTTCCGCGCGCCCTTGACGGCTTCGTCACCCGCGCCCTACATCAGAAGCGCTTAGAATGGTTCTAACGGCCGTGAACAAGTCGGGAACATGGAGCGCGTCGTCGCCGATGAGCTCATGGTCCTTCCTGACACGGCCGGTCTGGACGGGCGGCTATAGCACGGTGCGTAGGTGCGAATTCAAGCATTTCGTGCCGGGGTGGCCAGGAAAGCGCGGCGAGCAGCCGGGACAGGAGTGAAGCCGAGGTGACGCAGAGCGCGCGCGCCTATCTCGATCACAACGCCACGACGCCGGTGCGGCCGGAGGTGGCGGAGGCGATCGCGCGCGCGCTGCTGGCGACCGGCAATCCGTCTTCCGTCCATGGCGAGGGCCGGGCCGCGCGCGGTGCGCTGGAGCGGGCGCGCGAGCAGGTCGCGGCGCTGACCGGGGCGAGGCCGGACAATGTGGTGTTCACCGGCGGCGGGACCGAAGCGAATGCGACGGTGCTTTCCCCGGCCCTGATGGATTGCGATGGCGGGCGCGACTGCGTGCGCGTGCCGGCCTCGCTGCTGCTGCACTCGGCCACCGAACATGCCTGCGTGCGCGAGGGGCATCGCTTCGCGCCCGGCGCGGCCGAGCCGATCCCGGTCGATGCGGCCGGGCTCGTCGATCTCGATCGGCTCGCGGCGCGGCTGGCCCGCCACAAGGCCGAGCAGCCGGACAGGCGGGCGCTCGTCTCCGTCCATCTCGCCAACAACGAGACGGGCGTCATTCAGCCGCTGGCGGAGATCGCGGCGCTGGCGCGCGCCCATGGCGCGCTCGTGCACAGCGATGCGGTGCAGGCGGCCGGCAAGATCGCGATCGACGTCGCGGCGCTGGGCGTCGACGCGCTGACTGTCTCCGCCCACAAGATCGGCGGGCCGCAGGGTGTCGGCGCCATCGTCTTCCGGACCGGCGCGGTCGAGCTCGCCGACAAGCTGCTGCGCGGCGGCGGGCAGGAGCGCGGCTGGCGCGCGGGAACCGAGAACGTCGCGGGCATCGTCGGATTCGGCGTCGCGGCGGAGCGGGCCGTCGCCAACCTCGCCGACGAGACCCGGCGCCTCGCCGGCCTGCGCGACAGGCTGGAGGAGGGGCTGCTGGCGCTGGCGCCGCAGACCCTGATTTTCGGCCGCGCCGCGCCGCGCCTGCCCAACACCAGCGCCTTTTCGACACCCGGCCTCAAGGCCGAGACGGCGCTGATCCGGCTCGATCTCGCCGGCGTAGCGCTGTCCTCGGGCTCGGCCTGCTCGTCGGGCAAGGTCAGGCGCTCGCATGTGCTGGACGCCATGGGAGTCGACCCCGCCATGAGCGAAGGGGCCTTGCGCGCCTCGCTCGGATGGACCACCTGCGAGGGGGATATCGAGCGTTTTCTCGCCGCGTACCGGCCTCTGGTCACGGCGACAGCGAATCGGACAGCGCAGGCCGCCTGAGCCGTCCGCAAGAGAAAGACCGAACCGGCGGGCCTTGAACCCGCGACAGGAGAGTAGACATGGCAGCGGTCCAGGAGACCATCGATCAGGTCAAGTCGATCGACGTGACCGAGTACAAATACGGCTTCGTCACCGAGGTCGAGGTCGACAAGCCCGCCAAGGGCCTGACGGAAGACACCGTGCGCTATATCTCGGCGCGCAAGAACGAGCCGGAGTGGATGCTGGAGTGGCGGCTCGACGCCTTCCGCCGCTGGAAGACCATGACGGAGCCGGCCTGGTCGCGGGTGCAGTATCCGCCGATCGACTATCAGGACCTGTATTATTACGCCGCGCCGAAGAAGGGCGCCGACCCGAAGTCGCTCGACGAGGTCGATCCGGCGATCCTGGAGACCTACAAGAAGCTCGGCATCCCGCTGCGCGAGCAGGAGATTCTGGCCGGCGTCGCGCCGGAGAACCGCGTCGCGGTCGATGCCGTGTTCGATTCCGTCTCGGTCGTCACAACCTTCAAGAAGGAGCTGGCCGAGGCCGGCGTGATCTTCTGCTCGATCTCGGAAGCGATCCGCGAACATCCCGAGCTGGTGAAGAAGTACCTCGCCAGCGTCGTGCCGGTGACGGACAATTTCTTCGCGACGCTGAACAGCGCCGTCTTCACCGACGGCTCCTTCGTCTATGTGCCGAAGGGCGTGCGCTGCCCGATGGAGCTGTCGACCTATTTCCGCATTAACGAGCAGAATACCGGCCAATTCGAGCGCACGCTGATCATCGCCGACGAGGGCGCCTATGTGAGCTATCTCGAAGGCTGCACCGCACCCAAGCGCGACGAGAACCAGCTTCACGCCGCCGTGGTCGAGCTCGTCGCGCTCGACGATGCCGAGATCAAGTACTCCACCGTGCAGAACTGGTTCCCCGGCGATGCCGAGGGCAAGGGCGGCATCTACAACTTCGTCACCAAGCGCGGCGACTGCCGGGGCAAGAACTCCAAGATCTCCTGGACGCAGGTCGAGACCGGCTCCGCGATCACCTGGAAGTATCCGTCCTGCATCCTGCGCGGCGACGGCTCGCGCGGCGAGTTCTACTCGATCGCGGTGTCGAACGGCGCCCAGCAGGTCGATTCCGGCACGAAGATGATCCATCTCGGCCGCAACACGACCTCGAAGATCATCGCCAAGGGCATCGCGGCCGGAAAATCGGACTCGACCTATCGCGGCATGGTCTCGGCCCATCGCAAGGCGATCGGCGCGCGCAACTTCACGAACTGCGACTCGCTGCTGATCGGCGACCAGTGCGGCGCGCACACCATCCCCTATATCGAGGCCAAGACCGGCACCGCGATCTTCGAGCACGAGGCCACGACCTCGAAGATCGGCGAGGACCAGATGTTCTACTGCCAGCAGCGCGGCCTCTCCGAGGAGGAGGCGGTGGCGCTGATCGTCA
>QFQY01000124.1 GCA_003248805.1 Chelatococcus sp.
CGAAAGATCGAGACCAAGACGACGCATCAGCCGATCGGCGCCGACCTCGACGCGACGGCCATCGACACGCGCCGCCGCCCCGAATCCGGGCTCGCTGGAGAAGTCCGTCGGCTCGGCCAGCATCAGTCCGCGCTGCCTCGCACCGGCGACGATCGCCTCGGCCACGGGATGCTCCGAGAGGGTTTCAACCGTGGCCACGAGGCGCAGCACCTCGTCCTCCGCGAACCCGTCCGTCACCGCGATGTCGGTCAGTTCCGGCCGGCCCTTCGTCAGCGTGCCCGTCTTGTCGAGCGCGATGACCTTTGAGTCCTTGAGGCTCTGCAGCGCTTGCCCCTGCCGAAACAGGATGCCGAGCTCGGCGCCCTTGCCGGTGCCGACCATGATCGAGGTCGGCGTCGCCAGGCCCATCGCGCATGGGCAGGCGATGATCAGCACGGCGACAGCGTTAACGAGCGCGTAGGACAGCGCCGGGCTCGGGCCGAAGATCAGCCAGATCGCGAAGGTGAGCAGAGAAAGCCCGATCACGGCGGGCACGAACCACATCGTCACCCTGTCAACGACCGCCTGGATCGGCAGCTTTGCGCCCTGCGCCGCCTCGACGGTCGCGACGATCTGCGCGAGCAAAGTGTCGGCCCCGACCTTGCGAGCGCTGAAGCGGAACGAGCCCGTGCCGTTGACCGTCCCGCCGGTGACGGCAGAGCCAGCCTGCTTGCGGGCCGGGATCGGCTCGCCGGTGATCATCGCCTCGTCGACATAAGACGATCCGGAGACGACCTCGCCATCGACGGGGATGCGTTCGCCCGGCCGCACGATGACGACGTCGCCGACGATCACCGTCTCGATAGCCACGTCGGCCTCGCTGCCGTCGCGCAGCACGCGCGCCGTCTTGGCCTGGAGCGACATCAGCCGGCGGATCGCCTCGCTCGTCGAACCCTTGGCGCGCGCCTCGATCCAGCGCCCGATCAGGATCAGGGTCACGATCACCGCGCTCGCCTCGAAATAGGTGTATTCGGTCCCGTCCGGCAACAGGCCGGGCATGAAGGTCGCTACGCTCGAATAGAGGAAGGCCGCGGTCGTGCCGAGCGCCACCAGCGAGTTCATGTCCGGAGCGCCACGCAGCAGCGCCGGCCACCCCTTGCGGATGAAGCGCTGGCCGGGCACCGCCATCACGAAGCCGGCGAGCAGGAACGACAGCACCTTGATGTTGAACTCGCCGATCCGGCCGGCAAGGAAATGGTGCAGCGTCTCGGACATGTGCATGCCCATCTCGAAGACGAGCAGCGGCAGGGTGGCGATCGCCGCCAGGACGACGTCACGGCGCAACCCCGAGAGTTCGGTTTCCCGGGCCTGACGTTCGCGGTCGGCGGTATCGACCGCATTCCGGATCGGTTCGGCCTCGTAGCCGGCGGCGGAGACTGCCTCGACGAGCGAGGGCGCCATCTCCGGCCCGCCCAGCACGCGCACGGATGCACGCGAGGTCGCCAGATTGACGGCTGCGTCGAGGACGCCTGGCACCGCCTTGAGCGCACGCTCGACTCGCCCGACGCAGGAGGCGCAGGTCATGCCGGAGACACTCAACTCGACGACGCTCTCCCTCGGCTCGTAGCCCACCTTGCGGATGGCCGCGTCAATGGCCGCCGTCTCGACCCTGCCGGACGAGAGGGCGACGTGCGCCCGCTGCGTCGCCAGGTTCACCGAGACGCCACCGACGCCCTCGACCCCTGCGATCGCCCGCTCCACGCGGCCGACGCATGAGGCGCAGCTCATTCCTTCGACAGGAAAATCCAACTGAATGCCGTGTGAGGCCGGGTTTCTGGCCATCGTTGCAGTCGACATGACGTGTCTCCGAACTGTGATGGCAAGGGATATGGTGCTTCCCATAATGGTAAGGTCAAGCGCTATCGGAGCGTTCGAAGAAAAATTCTTCGGACGCGCCGAGGCGGCGAAAAAAGCCTCTTGACCTTACCACTGTGGAAAGCCGCAGCCTCCTTCTCACCCGCACATCAACAGGAGGCTTTAGCCATGTGCTCGTGCCAGCAACATTCCAATTCCACATCCGAAACCGTCGCTACCCCATCGGCGGGCGGGCTCAATTTCCGCGTTGCCTGGCACCACCGTCGATGCCGATCCGGCCTCCAAGCTCGTCAAGGTAACGGGCTTCGGCGACTATGCCGCCATCAAGGCGATCGTGACCGGCGCCGGCTTTACGCCAAGCGCCGCGCCCGTCGCAGCCTGAGCGAAATCGAGGGCAGAAAGCGGCACGAGGTCGTCACCGTCGGACCTACGCAAGCCGCTCGCCCCGCAACAGAGGGGATTGTCATGAGGAACATCTTTCTGGCCGCGCTTGCTCTTGCGGGCGCGGCCGCCTTCGCGGCGGAGGCCGCCGAGGGCGACACCGTCAAAGCCATCAAGGCCCGAGGCGAACTGCTCTGCGGCGTGTCGACAGGCGTCTCGACAGGCATGTCGACGCTCGACAACCAAGGCAACTGGAAGGGAATGGAGGTCGAATTCTGCCGGGGCCTGGCTGCTGCAATCCTCGGCGACGCCAGCAAAGTGAAGTTCGTCCCACTCGAATTCCGGGTCGCCTTCACGACGCTGCAGTCCGGCGCCGCCGACATCCTGGCGCGCACCGCGACATGGAGCTACTCGCGCGACGCCTCGCTCAACCTCGATTGGGGCGGCGTCTACATGTATGATGGCCAGGGCTTCATGGTCGCCAAGAAGCTTGGAGCCAAGAGCGGCAAGGACCTGAACGGCGCGTCGATCTGCGTCTCGGCCGGCACGACGTCGGAGCTGAACCTCGCCGACT
>QFQY01000081.1 GCA_003248805.1 Chelatococcus sp.
AATGGTGGGCGCGACAGGGATCGAACCTGTGACCCCTACGATGTCAACGTAGTGCTCTCCCGCTGAGCTACGCGCCCGTCCGCCACGGCTTTCGCCGGAGGCTTCCGGAACAGGACCCTGCCAGAAGCGAGGACCGTGTTGCGAGGTGTGCGGCTATAGCGGCTCGCTTCGCGCCTTGCAAGGCGCAAAACCACAAAATCGTCAGGCCGCGAGCAGCTTCTCCACCTCGGTGACGAGCTCGCGCAGGTGGAACGGCTTGGAAAGGACCTTGGCGTCCTTCGGAGTCTGCGAATCCGGGTTGAGCGCGACGGCCGCGAAGCCGGTGATGAACATCACCTTGATGTCCGGATCGAGCTCGGTGGCGCGGCGCGCCAGCTCGATGCCGTCCATCTCCGGCATGACGATATCGGTCAGGAGAAGCTCGAACGGCTCCTCCCGCAGACGGTCATAGGCCGACAGCCCGTTGTCGAAGGAGGCGACGTCGTAGCCCGCATTCTGCAGGGCCTTGACCAGGAAGCGACGCATGTCGTTGTCGTCTTCCGCAAGAAGTATCTTCGTCATGGGCCCTGTCTGTCCGTCCCCTTGAGGCCTGCCACGAACTATGAAGGCGGCCCTGGCGGGCGCCTTCCGCAATCCGGCTCCATCGCCCCGGGGGCCTGTCGCGCGGCAGGGTTAGCGGCCCTTCCGCAGCGTTGGAACCATGTCCTTCTATAAGGCAACAATACGGTAAACAATGCATGAATCCCGGCTTGTGCCCGTTCTGGAGGGCGGGCCTTCAACGATCGCGCTTTGTGTGCTTCAGTTCCACCGACATGACCTTCTCCTCCGCCTCGTTCCCGCCGGGCCCGAACGACGTCGTCGCCGAGATCGAGCGGCCGTTCAGCCTGTACCAGCCCGCGCTCCGGATCGTGCCGGTGGTGGTGGACGTGCCTCATGCCGGCCGCCGCTATCCGCGCGCCTTCGTCGACCGGTCGCGGCTGCCGCTGCGGTCGCTGCGCCGCTCGGAGGACGCCTATGTCGACCGCCTGTTCTCGCGCAGCGTCGCGCTGGGCGCGCCCCTCATGGTCGCCGAATTCCCGCGCGCCTTTCTCGACGTCAACCGCGAGCCTTACGAGCTCGATCCCCGGATGTTCGAGGGGCGCCTGCCCTCCTTCGCCAACACCCGGTCGATGCGGGTCGCCGGTGGGCTCGGGACGATTCCGCGCGTGGTCGGCGACGTGCAGGAGATCTATTTCGGCCGGATTCCGGTCGAGGAGGCGTTCGCCCGCATCGACACGCTCTATCGGCCCTACCACGCCGGGTTGCGGAGCCTCGTGCAGCGTACGCATGCGACATTCGGGCATTGCATCCTGGTGGACGCCCATTCCATGCCGTCGGCGGGGCTCGACCGCGATGGCGGGACCAAGCCGGACATCATCCTCGGAGACCGTTTCGGCACCAGCGCCGCCGCGCATGTCATCGACGTCGCGGAGGAGGTCTTCCTGCGGCTCGGTCTGCGCGTGACGCGCAACCGTCCCTATGCGGGCGGGTTCATCACCGAACATTACGGAGCCCCCGGGGCCGGCGTGCACGCGCTGCAGATCGAGGTGAACCGCGCGCTCTACATGGACGAGGCGACGCTGCTGCCGCATGCCGGTTTCGAGGCGCTGGAGCAGGCGCTGTCCTCGGCCATGGCGGAATGCTTCGCGCGCTGGAGCGGCTGGCTCGAGGAGTTCCGGCAGGCCGCCGAATAGCCGGCGCTCCCCGCGACCGGGCGGCGTATCCTGCCGCACCTCCGGGCAGAACATGCCCCGAGCAGAAAAAAGGGCCGCACACTTGCGTGGCGGCCCAAGTCTAGGGAGGAAACGCCCAAGGAGGGCAACGAAGGTTTGAAACAATCTCGCCTTCGCAGTGCACAATAGGACGGTGCGCCGCAAAAACGCAAGTGTTTTCGTCTAAAGTCTTATGAGCTATGCGTTAGATGCATAACGAGGCCCGAATTTGGGCCCTGAGCCCTTGTTCTGGCGGGTTTCTCCCGGCATCAGGTGCATGCTAACGGCCAAAGCTGGCCAGCATCGGTGCTGTGCGACAGTCGCTCCCGGGGGATGATTTCATGAGTGCGGTCGATTTCGGCGCTTTCGTTGCCGATCTGGCGACTCAGTCCGGCCAGGCGATCCTGCCGTTCTTCCGGGCGCATCATGCCGCGGAGGACAAATCGGCCGGCGGCGTGTTCGACCCGGTGACCGAGGCCGACAAGGCCGGCGAATCGGTGATGCGCCATCTCATCAAGCGGCAGTTCCCGGCGCATGGCGTGCTCGGCGAGGAGTTCGGCAACGAGAACATCGACGCCGAATATGTCTGGGTGCTCGATCCGATCGACGGCACGCGCGCCTTCATCTCCGGGATTCCGGTCTGGGGGACGCTGATCGGGCTGATGCGCTCGGGCTCGCCGGTGTTCGGCATGATGCACCAGCCCTTCACGGGGGAGCGCTATTCCGGCGACGGCCGCGAGACGCGCTACGAGGGGCCGGGCGGTCCGCGCAAGCTGCGGACCCGCCAACTCGCCGACCTGTCGGCCGCGACCCTGATGACGACGACGCCGGCGCTGTTCAAGGGCGGCGAAGCCGAGGCCTTCGCCCGCGTCGAATCCCGCGTGCGGCTCTCGCGCTATGGCTGCGACTGCTATGCCTACTGCATGCTGGCGTCCGGGCATGTCGACCTCGTGATCGAGAGCGGCCTGCAGCCCTACGACATCGTCGCGCTGATCCCGATCGTCGAGGGGGCAGGCGGAATCGTCACCTCATGGGAGGGCGGCAGCGCCGCCGGCGGGGGGCGCGTCGTCGCCGCCGCCAACCGGACCCTGCACGAGGCGGCCCTCGCTCTCCTCGCTGGTTGAGGCGGGCGCCGCGTCGGCGTTCCTGCCCGGCGCGGCGTGATCCTCGCCGGGGATGAAGGCGTCGAACGCCGCCCAGAAGCGCGCGCGGATCGTGTCCGTCTCCATGAGGATCTCGTGGCGCGCCGAGGGCAGCACGAGCGCCAGTCCCGTCTTCAGGCGCGCGGCGAAACGCTCGATCGCGGGCGTCGAGACGACCGGGTCGTCTCCGGCGGCGACGATCAGGGTCGGAACCCTGACCTCCGAGGGGGCGGACGGCGCCGCCAGCCGCTTCATCAGGACGAAGGCGGTCCGGATCCAGGCGACCGTCGGGTCGCCGACGCTGAGATGGCGGGCGGCGGCGGAGAGGCCGGCGTTGCGGGCGTAGCGGGCGGCGTCCCGCGTCAGCCGGTTGCCGTCGAAGGGCTTGGTGGCGATCGCGGTCTCGCCTCCGCCCGGCACGAAGGCGCGGCCGAAACCCAGCCAGTACAGCGTGCTCGCGAGGAGGCGTGCGGCCGTGCCGTGTCGGATCATCGCGATGTCGAGCATCGGGGCGAGCGCGACGAGCCGCGAGACGGGCAGTGCGCCATGTCTCGCCGCGTCCAGGCAGAGCGCGGCGCCCATCGAATGGGCGAGGACGAAACAGGGCTCGGGCAGCAGCGCCTGCATCTGCGCGATGGCGAGCGCGAGGTCCGCCTCGTAGTGCCGCAGCCGGCCGACATGGCCCTTGCGCGAGCGCCTGACGAACCGTTGCGAGCCGCCCTGGCCGCGCCAGTCGAAGGCCAGTACATGGAAGCCGCGCCGGCGCAGCTCCGCCACGACTTCGCTGTAGCGCTCGATGAATTCGGCGCGGCCCTGGACGAGGAGCACGGTGCCGCGCACGGGCCGGACGGTCGGGCGCCAGCTGGCGAAGCGCAGCCTTGCGCCGTCGCGGGTCTCCGCGAACCAGACCTTGCCGTGCCCCGGGACCGGAAAATCGGGATGGGCGAAGAATTCGGCCTCGGCCATCACGGGCTCCGAAAACTGAGCGCCGCCTGGCGGGCTCGGGATGCATCTTATCTCCGGGCGGGAGGCTCTTGAAAAGCCGAAAGACCTTCCCAGATCAGGTTTGCGCAGGCCGGAACCGGATGCGCGAAACGTGAAACGGACCTGCGCTCAGACCGAGGCAGGGCCTACCAGTGTCGCTTCTTTGGAGGACAACCATGCGTCATTTCGATCTTTCCCCGCTCTACCGCTCGACCGTCGGCTTCGACCGTCTGTTCTCGCTGCTCGATCAGGCGACCGGCGTCGAGAACACGCCGAGCTATCCGCCCTACAACATCGAGCGCACGGCCGAGAACGCCTACCGCATCACGATCGCGGTCGCCGGCTTCGGCGAGAACGACCTCTCGATCGAGAGCAAGGAAAACGCGCTGACGGTGCGCGGCGAGAAGAAGCTCGAGGAGAAGGCCGAGAAGGCGGAGGTCCTGCATCAGGGCATCGCCGCGCGCGCCTTCGAACGTCGCTTCCAGCTCGCCGACTATGTGCAGGTGACCGGCGCGAGCCTTGAGAACGGGCTGCTCCACATCGACCTCGTGCGCGAGATTCCCGAGGCCAAGAAGCCGCGCCAGATCGCGATCGGCGGCGGCAAGGCCAAGGTGATCGAGTCGCAGGTCGAGACCGCCAAGGCCGCGTGATCCGATATCGGGTCGACATCGGCCCTTCTGCCTGAGCGAGGCGCCCCCGATGGGGCGCCTTTTTCATGCCGGGGTCTTCAGGGCCCGCATCAGGGCGCTTCTGCGGGCTTCGCGGCCGGGATGTCGTCCATGCGCAGGGGTGGCAGTTCGATCGGCGGCAATTCGATCGGCGGCGAGGCGGGGCTTGCCGCGCCGCCGCTCGCCCGAGCCAGGGGCGGCAGGCGCTCGGCGTCCTCGCTGCCCCGGACATCCTGCGGATTGACGAGCTTGGGCTTCATGGCCCCGGTTTCCGGCGTCGTAGGACCAGGGGAGGGCGCGGGCGGAGCGGCGGCGGGGCGCGGAACCACGCTCGCCGGTGCGCTCGCCTCGGCCGGCGGTTTCGGCGCGGGCGGACGCTGCGGCGGGAGCGGCACGAGGCGGCGGCCCCCGTCCGCGCGCGGCTCGACCCGTGCGATCTCGTCGGCCGGTGTCGCGGGCCGCGCGCCCGGCAGCGGAATCCGGTCGATCAGATCGCCGCTATAGGCATCGAGCAGCAGGCGCACGCGCCTGCCACGCGCGGTCTCGCCATCGACGACATATGTCTGGCCGGAGCGCAGCGTCCGCTCGATGCGGGCCAGCCCGAATTCGCGGCGGGCGATGAGGCCGATGTCGCGCATCGGCAGCGTCGGCGGCAGGGTGGCGAGATAGCGAGGGAGCGGCCGGTAGCGGTATCCGTCGTCGCGCGGAAGAATCTCCTCCTCGTAGATGTAGTACTGCGCGGCGGCGGGGCCTGCCGCCACCGCGAGCGCGCCGGCCATCGCGAGGCCTGCCAGCGCCATCCGCCGGGCTGCGTCGGAACGCATCGCCATGCTTCGATCCTCCGGGTTCGTCGTCGCCGGCAGGAGTTTTCCCGGGCGAATGGGGCGCGCTTGCGACCGAAAGCGGGACGCTTCCCGGGTTTTTCGGTGACGTCGCTCCGCCTCAGCCGGCGAGCAGGGCGGCCAGCCGGTCGACATCGTCCGGCCGGGTCGCGAAGGACATGACGAAGCGCGCGACGATCTCGTCCGGCGCGAGCGGCTCGCCGGGGGGCAGGGCGCCCGCCGTCCAGGTCAGGTAACCGACGCCGGCCGCATCGAGCCTCCGGCGCAACGCCGCGGGCAGGATGAGGAAGACCTGATTGGCTTCGCAAGGCCAGGCGAGCCTCGCTTCCATGCCGGGTCGCACGGCGCGGGCAAGCCGGTCCGCCATGGCATTGGCGTGGCGCGCGAGATCGAGCCAGTGGTCGCCCGCCAGCAGTGCCTCGAACTGGGCGCCGATGAAGCGGCCCTTGGAGACGGTGTGGCCGGAGCGCTTGCGCCGCCATTTCATCTCTTCGGCGGCCGCCGGATCGAAGAAGACGACCGCCTCCGCTGCCCATGCCCCGTTCTTGGTACCGCCGAAGGAGAGCACGTCGACCCCTGCCTTCCAGGTGATCTCGGCCGGCGCGCAGCCGAGCGTGACCAGGGCATTGGTGAAGCGGGCGCCGTCCATGTGCAGCTTGAGCCCGCGCGGGGCGACGGCGGCCTTCAGGGCCGAGATCTCGGCCGCGCTATAGACGGTGCCGCATTCGGTCGACTGCGTGATCGACAGGGCCTGCGGCTGCACGCGGTGCAGCGATGCCTCCGGTATGGCGGCCAGCGCCTCGGCCACGGTCTCGGGCGCGAGCTTGTTGCCGGTGCCGGGCAGGCCGACCAGCTTGGCGCCATCGGTGAAGAATTCCGGGGCGCCGCATTCGCTGCCGGCGACATGGCTCTCCTCATGGGTGAGGATCGCGCCCCATGGCCGGACGATGCTGGCCAGCGCGAGCGCGTTCGCCGCCGTGCCGCTCGCGACGAGGAAGGTCGCGACCGGGTGCCCGAACAGCTCGGCGAGCCGTTCCTCGACGCGTCTCGTCCAGTCGTCCTCGCCGTATGCGGCGGCGGCGTCCGTGTTGGCGGCGGCCAGAGCCGCCATGACGGGGGCGCTGGCGCCGACGGTGTTGTCGCTGACGAAGTTCATGCCGCAGCGATAGGGGCTGCGCCGGAAGCTGCCAAGCGCATCCGGGCAAGGGTGCCCTGCGAATGGCGCCGGCCGGCGTGCCAGAACAAGAAGCATACCGGCCAAGCCGGCTCTCGATGCCGGATATGTCTGCGAGAGGCGGCGGGCGGCAATAAAATTTCTCAAAACGTTGAAAACGGGTCTTGTGCACAGATTGGAATTCTGGCAAATTCGGCTCAATAGGACAGTGATGCTGTCCCATTTTCGCCGCCCGGCCATGGACGCATGTCGCCCTGGCCGGCCAGTCGCAACGGAGTGGAGCAAATGACGAAGGCCACGGCTACGACCGCCAAAGCCACGCGTACGCGCGCCGCCCGTAAAGCGGCGGCCTGAGACAGGCGCGGCGGGCGACGAGCCCAGCGCCTGCGGAGGACGCGGGCGCGACGGGAACAGCGCAGGCAAACCTCCGGAAGAAGAGAACAGGCCCGACTTGGCCCCATCCTTGCTGCTGCCCTGACGGCGGCCGAGGGGCCGGGGGAGGCGCAGGACTGGTGTGGACGAAACGCGCCCGCTGGCGGAAGCTGGAGGGCACCGGCAAGTGGGGTTGACGATGAGCAGAGACGGTCAGTCGAGCGGCGCAGCGGCCTACGGGCTTTCTCCGACCGTGCGTGATCCCGCCCTGCCGGCGGGCCGGGGGCTCTACGACCCGCGCCACGAGAAGGACTCGTGCGGCGTCGGCTTCGTCGCCGACATGAAGAACCGCAAGAGCCACGGGCTGGTCGAGCAGGGCCTGCAGATCCTGCGCAATCTCGACCATCGCGGCGCCGTCGGCGCCGATCCCAAGCTCGGCGACGGCTGCGGCATCCTCACCCAGATCCCGCATCGCTTCTTCAAGGAGGAGTGCGCCGCGCTCGGCATTTCGCTGCCGGAGCCGGGCTTCTACGCCATCGGCCAGTTCTTCATGCCGCAGGACCCCGGCAGCCGGGCGATGTGCGAGGAGATCATCGCGCAGACGGTGGAGGAGGAGGGGCTCGACTTCCTCGGCTGGCGCGACGTGCCGGTCGACAACAGCGATCTCGGACAGGCGGTGCTGGAGACCGAGCCGGTGCATCGCCAGCTCTTCGTCGGCCGCCCTGCCGATCTCGCGGACGAGGACGAGTTCGAGCGGCAGGTCTATGTCCTGCGCAAGTCGGTGTCGAACAAGGTCTACAAGCACCAGGAACGCAAGACGGCGGAATACTACCCGGTTTCGATGTCCTGCCGGACCATCGTCTACAAGGGCATGGTGCTGGTGAACCAGCTCGGGACCTACTTCAAGGACCTGCAGGACGAGCGCTTCGAGAGCGCGCTGGCGCTGGTCCATCAGCGCTTCGCCACCAACACCTTCCCGTCCTGGCGGCTCGCCCATCCCTACCGGATGGTGGCGCATAACGGCGAGATCAACACGCTGCGCGGCAACGTCAACTGGATGGCGGCGCGGCAGGCGAGCGTCGATTCCGAGCTGTTCGGCTCGGACATCTCCAAGCTCTGGCCGATCTCCTATGAGGGCCAGTCGGACACCGCCTGCTTCGACAACGCGCTCGAATTCCTGGTGCAGGGCGGCTACTCGCTGGCCCATGCCATGATGATGCTCGTGCCCGAAGCCTGGGCCGGCAACCCGCTGATGGACGAGAAGCGGCGCTCCTTCTACGAGTACCACGCCGCGCTGATGGAGCCCTGGGACGGGCCGGCCGCGATCGCCTTCACCGACGGGCGCCAGATCGGCGCTACGCTGGACCGCAACGGCCTGCGCCCCGCACGCTACCTCGTGACCGAAGACGGCCTCGTCGTGCTCGCCTCCGAATTCGGCGTGCTGCCGATCCCGGAGGAGACGATCGTCGAGAAGTGGCGGCTCCAGCCCGGCAAGATGCTGCTGATCGACCTGGAACAGGGCCGCATCATCGGCGACGACGAGATCAAGACGACTTTGTGCCTCGCCAACCCCTATCAGGACTGGCTGAAGCGGACCCAGATCGTCCTCGAGGAACTGCCGCAGGTCGAGGCGCGCGCGCAGCGCACCGACGTCTCGCTGCTCGATCGCCAGCAGGCCTTCGGCTACACGCAGGAGGACACGAAGCTCCTGATGGCGCCGATGGCGGTGACCGGCCAGGAAGCCGTCGGCTCGATGGGCACGGACACGCCGATCTCGGCGCTCTCGTCGAAGTCGAAGCTGCTCTACACCTATTTCAAGCAGAACTTCGCGCAGGTGACGAACCCGCCGATCGATCCGATCCGCGAGGAGCTGGTGATGAGCCTGCTCTCCTTCATCGGGCCGCGGCCGAACATCCTCGACCTCGAGGGCACCTCGCGCCGCAAGCGGCTGGAGGTGCGCCAGCCGATCCTGACCAATGACGATCTCGAGAAGATCCGCTGCATCGGCCATTACGAGGATCGGTTCGACACCAAGACGATCGACTTCACCTATCCGGCGCGCGAGGGCGCGGCGGGCATGCCGGACGCGCTGGCGCGGCTGTGCGAGCGCGCCGAGGCGGCCGTGCATGGCGGCTACAACATCATCATCCTGTCCGACCGCCTCGTCGGGCCGGACCGGATCCCGATCCCGGCGCTGCTGGCGACGGCGGCCGTCCATCATCACCTGATCCGCAAGGGGCTGAGGACCTCGGTCGGCCTCGTGGTGGAATCGGGCGAGCCGCGCGAGATCCATCACTTCTGCTGCCTCGCCGGCTACGGCGCGGAGGCGATCAACCCCTATCTCGCCTTCGAGACGCTGCTGGACATGCATGAGCAGGGCGCCTTCCCGCAGGAGGTCGACGCCTATGAGGTGGTGAAGCGCTACATCAAGTCGGTCGGCAAGGGCGTGCTCAAGGTGATGTCCAAGATGGGCATCTCGACCTACCAGTCCTATTGCGGCGCCCAGATCTTCGACGCGGTCGGGCTCAGGACCGCCTTCGTCGACCAGTTCTTCTTCGGCACCGGCACCGCGATCGAAGGCGTCGGGCTGGAGGAGATCGCCGAGGAGACCGTGCGGCGCCATCGCGATGCCTTCGGCGATGCGCCGGTCTATCGCGGCAGCCTCGATATCGGCGGCGAGTACGCCTACCGCATCCGCGGCGAGGACCATGTCTGGGCGCCCGACGTCGTCGCCTCGCTCCAGCATGCGGTGCGCCTCAACGCGCGCGAGCGCTACGAGGACTTCGCGCGACTGGTCGACGACGAGCAGCGGCTGACCACGATCCGCGGCCTGTTCAAGCTGAAGCTCGCGGGCGACCAGGGCCGCCAGCCGGTTCCGCTGGAAGCCGTCGAGCCGGCCTCCGAGATCGTCAAGCGCTTCTCGACCGGAGCGATGTCCTTCGGCTCGATCTCGCGCGAGGCGCATGAGACGATCGCCATCGCGATGAACCAGATCGGCGGCAAGTCGAACACCGGCGAGGGCGGCGAGGAGCCGATCCGCTTCAAGCCGATGGCGGATGGCCGCTCGAAGCGCTCGGCGATCAAGCAGGTCGCGTCGGGACGCTTCGGCGTGACGGCGGAGTATCTCGTCAACTCGGACGTGATGCAGATCAAGGTGGCGCAGGGTGCCAAGCCCGGCGAGGGCGGCCAGCTGCCCGGCCACAAGGTCGACGCCAAGATCGCCAAGACCCGGCATTCCACCCCCGGCGTCGGCCTGATCTCGCCGCCGCCGCATCACGACATCTACTCGATCGAGGATCTGGCGCAGCTGATCTTCGACCTGAAGAACGTCAATCCGGCGGCCGACGTCTCGGTCAAGCTCGTCTCCGAGATCGGGGTCGGCACCGTCGCGGCGGGCGTCGCCAAGTCGCGCGCCGACCACATCACCATCTCGGGCTTCGAGGGCGGCACGGGCGCGAGCCCGCTGACCTCGCTGAAGCACGCCGGCTCGCCCTGGGAGATCGGCCTGGCCGAAACCCAGCAGACGCTGGTGCTGAACAAGCTGCGCGGGCGCATCGCGCTGCAGGTCGACGGAGGCCTGCGCACCGGGCGCGACGTGGTGATCGGCGCTCTGCTCGGGGCCGACGAGTTCGGCTTCTCGACCGCGCCGCTGATCGCGGCCGGCTGCATCATGATGCGCAAGTGCCATCTCAACACCTGCCCGGTCGGCGTCGCGACGCAGGACCCGGTTCTGCGCAAGCGCTTCAAGGGCCTGCCCGAGCACGTCATCAACTACTTCTTCTTCGTGGCGGAGGACGTGCGCCAGATCATGGCCGAGATGGGCTTCACCAGCCTCGACGAGCTCGTCGGCCGGTCGGACCTGCTCGACCGGCGCGAGGCGATCGCCCACTGGAAGGCGAAGGGGCTCGATTTCGAGCGGCTCTTCCACAAGGTCGACATGCCCGGCGTGGCGATCCGCCATGCCGAGCGGCAGAACCACCCGATCGAACATGTGCTCGACCGGGCGCTGATCGCCGAGGCGACCGAGGCTGTCGAGACCGGCACGCCGGTCGTGATCGAGAAGCCGATCTGCAATGTCGACCGCAGCGTCGGCGCCATGCTCTCGGGCGTGGTCGCGAAGAAGTACGGCCATGCCGGCCTGCCCGACGACACCATCACGGTGAAGCTGAAGGGCACCTCGGGCCAGAGCTTCGCGGCCTTCCTCGCGGCGGGCGTCACGGTGGAGCTCACCGGCCAGGCCAACGACTATGTCGGCAAGGGCCTCTCCGGCGGCAAGCTCGTCGTCAGGCCGGATCCGGCCTCGAAGGCGGTGCCGGAGCGCTCGATCATCGTCGGCAACACGGTGCTATACGGCGCGATCTCGGGCGAGGCCTATTTCCGGGGCGTGGCCGGCGAGCGCTTCGCCGTGCGCAACTCCGGCGCCATCGCGGTGGTGGAAGGCACGGGCGACCATGGCTGCGAGTACATGACCGGCGGCGTCGTCGCCGTGATCGGGCCGACCGGGCGCAACTTCGCGGCCGGCATGTCGGGCGGTATCGCCTATGTGCTTGACGAGGACGGGTCGTTCCCGCAGCGCTGCAACCTCTCCATGGTCGATCTCGAGCCGGTCGAGGAGGAGGAGGACATGATGGAGCTGCTGCACCATCATGGCGGCGACCTGGAGACCAAGGGCCGGATCGACATGGCCAACATGTCCGGCCATGACGAGGAACGCCTGATCCAGATGCTGACGAACCACGCGACCTATACCGGCTCGCAGCGCGCCCGCACGATCCTCGACAACTGGGCGGACTACCGCACCAAGTTCGTCAAGGTCATGCCGGTCGAGTACCGCCGCGCGCTGCGCGAGATGGAACAGGCCCGCACGCTGCAGGCCGCGGAGTAAGGCCAGGAACACCTCCCCGTCGGCGCGCCCGTCTCTTCATGGGGCGATGCGCCGCCGGGTTCCGGACAGGATCAGGCGCCCCGGTCAGCGGGGATCTGCCGGGCGGGCCCCGGCATGACGACGAGAGAACGGCATGGGCAAGGTCACGGGTTTCCTCGAATTCGACCGGCAGGAGCAGAAGTATCAGCTCGCCGGCGACCGCATCCGCCACTACCGGGAGTTCACGCTCCCGCTGGAGGAGCGCGACGTCAAGAAGCAGGCGGCGCGCTGCATGGATTGCGGCATTCCGTTCTGCCACGGGCCGACCGGCTGCCCGGTCCACAACCAGATCCCGGACTGGAACGACCTCGTCTATTCCGGCGACTGGCAGGGCGCGCTCGGCAATCTGCACTCGACCAACAACTTCCCGGAGTTCACCGGGCGCATCTGCCCGGCGCCCTGCGAGGAAGCCTGCACGCTCAACCTCGAGAACATGCCGGTCACGATCAAGACCATCGAGCAGGCGATCGCGGACAAGGGCTGGCAGGAAGGCTGGATCGTCCCGGAGAAGCCGGCCAGGCAGACCGGCAAGCGCATCGCCGTGGTGGGCTCCGGCCCGGCAGGCCTTGCGGCCGCGCAGCAGCTTGCCCGCGCCGGGCACGAGGTCCATCTCTATGAGCGCGAGGCGAAGGCCGGCGGCCTGCTGCGCTACGGCATCCCGGACTTCAAGATGGAGAAGCGCCATATCGACCGGCGCGTCGCCCAGATGGAGGCCGAGGGCGTCATCTTCCACTACAACGTCAACATCGGCGTCACGATCCCCTTCGCGACGCTGACCGCCGAGCACGACGCCGTGCTGATGACCGGCGGGGCCGAGGCGCCGCGCGATCCCGGGCTGCCCGACACCAACCTCGCCGGCGTGCATTACGCGATGGAATACCTGACCCAGCAGAACAAGCGGGTCGGCGGCGAGGATATCGGCGGGGCCGCGCCGATCCTGGCCGGCGGCAAGCATGTCGTGGTGGTCGGCGGCGGCGACACCGCCTCGGACTGCGTCGGCACCGCCTTCCGCCAGGGCGCGCTTTCGGTGACGCAGCTCGACATCCGGCCGATGGCGCCGCAGATGGAGGACAAGCTCACGGTCTGGCCGTATTGGCCGACGAAGTTCCGCACGTCCTCCTCGCAGGCCGAGGGCGCCGAGCGCGAGTTCCAGGCGGCGACGCTCGGGCTCGAAGGCCGCAACGGCCGGCTCACCGGCGTGAAATGCGTCCGCGTCGACGAGAAGCGCCGGCCGGTCGCGGGCACGGAGTTCGTCCTGCAGGCCGATCTCTGCTTCCTCGCCATCGGCTTCGCGGGCTCGGTGATCGAGGGCATGATCGCGCAGTCGGGCGCGGCGGTGGACAAGCGCGCCAACGTCGTCGCCAACGACCGCGACTACAGGACGAGCGTGGACAAGGTCTTCGTCGCGGGCGACATGCGGCGCGGCCAGTCGCTCGTCGTCTGGGCGATCCGTGAGGGCCGGCAGGCGGCCCACGCCATCGACAAGGAACTGATGGGCGAGACGACCCTGCCTATGTGAGACGGCTCGGAGAGTCGTTCTCGCGCAGGCGATCCAATCGGGAGACGGACAGAGGCGTCGGGCTTCGTCCGTCAACGCGGCCAGCGGGCGTCGTCCAGGCGTCCGGGTTGCGGCTCGGGCGCGATGCCGTCCACGAAGACACGGTCCAGCCGCAGCGCGGCATCGCTCTGTCCCCGCGCGTCCTTGCCGGTGGCGAGAAGGGTCTGGTCGCGGGCGGCAATCTGGCCGGTGAGCGGCAAGATCGGGCCCGCCAGCGGCTTTGCCCGCAGGGCCTCCGGCAACCCGAGCATCGGGAGGCCCGCGACCATGCGGTCGATCAGGCTCTCCACGCCGGGAAGCGGAGCGGCAGAGGCGTTCGGCGCAGGGCCTTCCCCCGGCTGCGGCACCGCGACGAGGTTGTCGCGCGGCGCGGCTTCCAGCATGCGGCGCAGAATCAGATCGACGAAATGCGCGGCCTTGCGCGCGCCGGCGCCGGTGAAATGGATGCCGTCGCCGAGGCGCAGCCGCGCGGGCTGGCCCGAGACGTCCGGGCCCATGGCGGCGTAGCGGTTCTCGGCGTCGACGAAGGCGCCCCAGAGATCGACATAGTGCCCGCCGGTCTTCTCCACCTCCTGGCGATAGAACTCGTTGAACGAGGCGAAGTCGGCGGAGAGCCGGGCATTCTGGACGGGCGGCAGCCCGACCCAGATCAACGGGATGCGGCGGCCGGCGAAGGCGTTCGCCAGCGCGCCGATGCGGGCGCGGTAGAGTTCGCTCCAGCGCGGGCTCAGAGGGTCGTGGACGGTCTCGCCCTCGCGGATCGCCTGCCGGTCGTTGAGGCCGAGCAACATGACGCCGACGCTGATCTTCTGATCCTCGGCCAGCAGCTCGGCGGCCGTTTTCGGCCAGTCGTAGAAATCCGCGCGCACCAGTCCGGTGTCGGGCCTGGCCCTGGGGACGACCGCGACGTCGGGGCGGTCGCCCAGCGCATCGTCCAGACCCTTGGCCAGAAGATTGCCGAGGGAATCCCCCATGACCAGGACGTGATGGGCGATGTCGATCTTGGGAATGACCGGGTCGTCGCGCACGACCACGGGCGCGGCGCGCCGCCGGACCACGGGAGCAGGCGCGGCGGTGGGCCGCGCCACGGTGGGCCGCGCCGGAATCTGCCAGAACATCTGGAAGAGGCTGCGCTGCTGTGGCGGGGCGGATTGCGCGAGCGAGACCGGCCCGCCGGTCGCGAGCAGCAGAAGCGCGGCGCCGAGCGCCATGGCGAGCGAACGAAAGCGCATCGGATGTCCGACCTGTCCGTCCGGATCAGATAGGCACGAGCTTAAGCCAGCGCCATGCCGGTGTCAGCGCCCGGCGCGCATCCGCGCCAGCAGCGCCGGCGTGGGCCAGCCATCGGCGATCTCCCCGGCGCGGAGCTGGTACTGCCGCACGGCCTCGCGCGTCCCGGTTCCGATGCGGCCGTCGGCGTCGTGGTCATAGAAGCCGAGCGCCTTCAGCCGGCGCTGGACCTCCTGCGTTCCGGTCTTGTCGAGGCGGGCGGCCTTCACCGGCCAGTCGGCCTGGATGGCGGGCCGGCCCATGATGCGGTCGCCGAGATGCCCGACGGCGAGCGCGTAGGCATCGGAGGAATTGTACTTCTTGATGACGTCGAAATTCGCGGTGAGCAGCATCACCGGGCCGGTATGGCCGGCGGGGTAGAACAGGCGCCCCTCGCCGGAGGAGGGAAGGGCGCGTCCATCGGCGCGGCGCACCCCCGCCGCCATGAAGGACGAGAAGCTCGCCTTGTTCAGCCGGTGGTCGAAGCCTGCCGGCAACGTCACCTCCAGCCCCCAGGGCAGGCCGGGAACCCAGCCGTAGCTCTTGAGATAATTGGCGGTCGAGGCGAGCGCGTCCGCCGTCGAGCTCCAGATGTCGGCATGGCCGTCCCCCGTCCAGTCGACGGCGTATTTCATGTAGCTCGACGGCATGAACTGGGTGTGCCCCATGGCGCCGGCCCAGGAGCCGCGCAATTCGTCGCGCTCGACATGGCCCTTCTGGATCAGGTCGAGGGCGATCAGGAGCTCGTCGCGGAAGAAGTCGCCGCGGTAGCGGATCGAGGCCAGCGTCGCGAGCGACCGGATGGTGTCCTTGTCTCCCTTGAACGAGCCGTAGTTGGTCTCCATGCCCCAGACGCCGAGCACGATCTCCTTGGGCACGCCGTAGCGCGCCTCGATCTGGGCGAGCACGCCGGCATTGGCCTCGGCGGCGTCGCGGCCGCGCGGGATGCGCGTGCCGCCGACCGCGCTGTTGAGATAGCCCCAGATCGGAGCCGTGAATTCGGACTGCTTCTTCGTCAGCGCGACGATCGAGGGATCGGGCGAGACGCCGCGGAAGGCGAGATCGAAGGTCGCGCGCGAGATGCCGCGAGCCTGCGCCTGCGGCCACAGCCGCTGCAGAAAGCCGGCGAAGTCGGCGTCGACCGGCGCCGTCTGCCGGGCCTTCGCGGCGGAGACGTTGATCGAGCCGGTCGTCTGGGCCAGTGCCGGAGCCAGGCTCATCAGGGCCGAGACAGCGATGACGGACAGGCGCATGGCGGCTCCCGGGACTGTGCTGAATGGAACAGGAGCACAGCGCCCGAACAAGATTAACCTTGGGTTAATCCCGCGCCAATCCGCCCGGAGTCGAAGGCGGGCCGGGTGCCGCGGATTTGACAAGCGCGCCGCCTTGGCCGATTTTCGGCACCATGCACGACATCTTCCGGAACGATTGCGGCCGCCGGCGGCCGGGAAGTCTCATCGCGGGCCATTAGCCCCCGGTTCGTCGTGCGCGCCCGCGCCCCGAACCGGGGGCGGTATCCTCGATTCCGTGTCGACCTTATCGATCATTGCCCCGGTGGCGCGATCTGCGCGCCGCGCGCCGTCGCGCGACGAGGGGCCGCAAGCAGAGAGACGATCCATGACCAGCAGGACGAGCAAGGCCCCCTCGCGGCCGGCGATCACCGTCACGGCCGGCGACCATGCGATGCTGAGCCGCATCGCCGCCGGCGCCGCCAACACCATGCCGGACCTCGCGGCGGAGCTGACGCACGAACTCGATCGCGCGCGCATCCTTCCGGAAGGGCGGACCTCGGGAGATCATGTCCGCATCGGCAGCCGCGTGACGTTCCGCGACGAGGCGACGGGGCGGGATTCGACCGTGACTCTGGTCTGGCCACAGGACGCGGATATCGAGAGCGGCCGTGTCTCGGTCATGACACCCGTCGGGGTCGCGCTGATCGGCATGGCGGCGCAACGCTCCATCGACTGGACGACCCGCTCCGGCGAAGTCCGGCGCTTGAAGGTGCTGGAGGTGAGCGATCCGTTGGACGGGAGTGCGGCCCTGTCCTGAAGCGGCGTTCTCAGGTGGCGTTGCGTGTCCTGAGCTTGTCTTCCCATGCGAGGGCGTGGGCGACGATCTCTTGGAGGTCGTCGTGCTCGGGGGCCCAGCCGA
>QFQY01000082.1 GCA_003248805.1 Chelatococcus sp.
ACGTCTTCGTCGTCTGGGCGAAGTCGGCCGCGCATGACAACCAGATCCGCGGCTTCATCCTCGAAAAGGGCATGAAGGGACTTTCCGCGCCGAAGATCGGCGGCAAGCTCTCGCTTCGCGCCTCGATCACCGGCGAGGTCGTCATGGACGGCGTCATCGTGCCGGAAGAGAACCTGCTGCCGAACGTCTCGGGCTTGAAGGGCCCGTTCGGCTGCCTCAATCGCGCCCGCTACGGCATCTCCTGGGGCGTGCTCGGCGCGGCCGAGGACTGCTTCCACCGCGCGCGGCAATACGGGCTCGACCGCAAGCAGTTCAACAAGCCGCTGGCCCAGACGCAGCTCTACCAGAAGAAGCTCGCCGACATGCTGACCGAGATCACGCTCGGCCTGCAGGGCTCGCTCCGCGTCGGCCGCCTGATGGACGAGGGCAAGATGGCCCCGGAGATGATCTCGCTCGTCAAGCGCAACAATTGCGGCAAGGCGCTCGACATCGCCCGCCAGGCCCGCGACATGCATGGCGGCAACGGCATCCAGATCGAGTATCAGGTGATGCGCCACGCGGCGAACCTCGAGACGGTGAACACCTATGAGGGCACGCACGACGTCCACGCGCTGATCCTCGGGCGCGCCGTCACCGGGCTGCAGGCGTTCTTCTGAGCCTCTCCCTCACCGTCATGCCCGGGCTCGCCCCGGGCATCTCGTCCCGCGTGAACTTCCCCGGAGATGGTCGGGTCAAGCCCGACCATGACGTCGAGCCGAAGGCGCCATGATTCCCACCCCTCCGCTGACCGGCCTGCGCGTCCTCGAACTGGCGCGCATCCTCGCCGGCCCCTGGATCGGCCAGCTCCTGGCCGATCTCGGCGCCGATGTCGTCAAGGTCGAGGCGCCGGAGGGCGACGACACGCGCAAATGGGGGCCGCCCTTCGTCGAGGGCGAGAACGGCGAGAACCTCTCGGCCGCCTATTTCCACGCGGCCAACCGGGGCAAGCGCTCGATCACGGCCGATTTCCGCACGGCCGAAGGGCAGGCGCTGGTGAGGCGGCTCGCCGCCCATGCGGATGTGGTGATCGAGAACTTCAAGGTGGGCGGGCTCGTCAAATACGGGCTCGACGCCGCCTCGCTGCGCCGGGACTTCCCGCGCCTGATCTACTGCTCGGTCACCGGCTTCGGGCAGGACGGGCCCTATGCGCCGCGCGCCGGCTACGACTTCCTGGTGCAGGGCATGGGCGGGCCGATGTCCGTCACCGGCGAGCCCACCGGCGCGCCGATGAAGGCGGGCTATGCGGTGGCCGACATCTATACCGGGCTCTACGCCTCGGTCGGAATCCTCTCGGCGCTGCGCCAGCGCGACGCGACCGGCGAAGGCGCCTATCTCGACATGGCGCTGCTGGACTCGCAGATCGCCGTGCTCGGCAACCAGGCGATGAACTATCTCGTCTCGGGCGATCCGCCGCCGCGGCTCGGCAACGCGCACCCCAACATCGTGCCCTATGACGTGTTTCCGGTCGCGGACGGGCACATCATCATCGCCACCGGCAATGACGGGCAGTGGCGCAAGCTCTGCGAGGTTCTGGGCGAGCCCGGACTGGCCGACGACCCGGCCTATATCGACAACCGCTCGCGGGTGAAGAACCGCGTCGCCCTGACGGCGCGGCTGCACGAGCTCTGCCAGCGCCATCTCAAGCCCGATCTCCTGGCGGCGCTGGAGAAGGTCGGCGTGCCGGCCGGGCCGATCAACGACATCGGCGAGGTCTTCGCCGACCGCCAGGTGATCGCGCGCGGCGTGAAGGTCGAGCTGGCCAGCGCCTCGGCCAGGGGCGGCAGCATTCCGACCGTCGGCTCGCCCATCGTCATGAACGGCGTGCGGCAGGTCTCGCCGCGCCCGAGCCCGCAGCTCGGCGAGCATGCCGACGAAATCCTGAACGATCCGGCCTGGGGCGGGGGCGCCTGAATGGGCGCGTCACCAGAGACGGCGGGCGCCGAGAGCGTCGAAGGCGGTGTCGGAGGCAATGATCGTCAAATCCTCGATGATCGCCTGCGCCGCCAGCAGCGTCGAGGTATCCAGCAGCAACCTCAATCGCCGTGGCCCTCCCAGAGCCGCAGTTCCTCTTCAGGGAGCGGCTCGAAGAATTCGGGGCCGATATCGAATTGCCCTTTGAAACGCCCCGGCTTCCGTTCGGGCTTGCCCTCCGGCCGTGGCTGCGCGATCGGCACCAGCCGGGCAACCGGCTTGTCGCGGCGCGAGATCACGACTTCGCCGCCCTTCTCGACCTCATCGAGCAGGCGCGAGAGATGGGTCTTGGCTTCGTGGACGGTGACACGGGTCATGGCCGCCTCATCATACAACCAACTTAGTCAAGTCACGGGAACCGCGCAATGACGACACCACGTACCGGCGGGCAGATCCTCGTCGACCAGCTCATCCTCCATGGCGCGACCGACGCCTTCTGCGTGCCGGGCGAGAGCTATCTCGCGGTGCTCGACGCGCTGCACGACGCCTCGATGAAGGTGACGATCTGCCGGGCCGAAGGCGGCGCCTGCATGATGGCCGAGGCCGCCGGCAAGCTCACCGGCAAGCCCGGCATCTGCTTCGTCACGCGCGGTCCGGGCGCCACCAACGCCTCTCCCGGCATCCATATCGCCGATCAGGATTCGACGCCGCTGATCCTCTTCGTCGGCCAGATCGAACGCGGCATGCGCGAGCGCGAGGCCTTCCAGGAACTCGACTACCGCGCCGTCTTCGGCTCCATGACGAAATGGGCGACCGAGATCGACGATGCCGCCCGCATTCCCGAGATCATCAGCCGCGCCTTCCATGTCGCGACCTCGGGCCGTCCCGGCCCGGTCGTGATCGCGCTGCCCGAGGACGTCCTGACCGACATCGCCGAGGTCGAGGATGCCGAGCCCTATCAGGTCACCGAGACGCACCCGTCCCTGCTGCAGACCATCGACCTGCAGAAGCGGCTCTGGGCGGCGAAGAAGCCGATCGCGATCCTCGGCGGCTCGCGCTGGAACCCGCAGGCGATCGAGCGCTTCACCCGCTTCGCCGAGCGCTTCGACCTGCCCGTCGCCGTCTCCTTCCGCCGGCAGATGCTGTTCCCGGCGGACCATCCGAACTTCGCGGGCGATCTCGGCATCGGCCCCAATCCGAAGCTGCTGGCGCGGATCAAGGAGAGCGATCTCGTGCTGCTCGTCGGCGGGCGCCTCTCGGAGATGCCGAGCCAGTCCTACACGCTGTTCGGCATCCCGAATCCGGGCCGGCCGCTCGTCCATGTCCATCCGGCCCCGGAGGAGCTCGGCCGCGTCTACCGGCCGACGCTCGCGATCAACGCCTCGCCGACCGCGTTCTGCGCGGCGCTGGAGACGGTGCATCCGCCGCAGGAGATCCCGTGGGCCGGGGCCGCCGCCGAGGCGCATGAGGCCTATCTCGCCTGGAGCGAGCAGCCGGCCCCGGTGCCGGGCAAGTTCCATCCCGGCGAGATGGTGACCTGGCTGCGCCGCCAGCTTCCGGACGACGCGATCCTGTGCAACGGCGCCGGCAACTACGCGACCTGGGTGCATCGCTTCCACCGCTTCACCAAATTCGCGACACAGCTCGCCCCAACCTCGGGCTCGATGGGCTATGGCGTGCCGGCGGCGATCGGCGCCAAGCGGATGTTCCCCGAGCGGACCGTGGTCGCCTTCGCCGGCGACGGCTGCTTCCTGATGAACGGCCAGGATTTCGCGACGGCGGTGCAGTACGACCTGCCGGTGATCGTCGTCGTGGTCGACAACGGCATGTACGGCACGATCCGCATGCATCAGGAGCGCGAATATCCCGGCCGCGTCTCGGCGACGACGCTGAAGAACCCGGATTTCGCGGCCTATGCTAAGGCCTTCGGCGGTCATGGCGAGCGCGTCGAGACCACGGCCGAGTTCGCGCCGGCCTTCGAGCGGGCGGTTGCGAGCGGCAAGCCCGCGATCATCCACTGCCTGCTCGATCCCGAGGCGATCACCCCCGCGAAGTCGCTCTCGACGATCCGGGCCGAGGCGCTGGCCGCCAAGGGGTGAGACCGCGGCGAAAAAATCGTCGGAGGGAGTGAACCCGAACCGAACCTTCCGCGACCTTTCATCGTTGTACCGATGAAGGCGCGGAGGGAGGATGCGATGACCATGCGAAAGGCTGTCCGTTGCGGGCTGGCCGTGGCGCTCGTCATCTCGGCGGCGCCGGCGGCGCAGGCCGGCATCTTCGACAACCTCGCACGCGCGATCTTCGGGCCGCAGCGCCTGAGGGCGGTGCCGATCTACGAGCAGGAGGCCCCGGCCCCGCGCGCACCGCGTCCGCGCGCGCCGGAGGTGTCCTCGAAGCCGAAACCGCCGGTGGTCCAGCTCGATCCGTCATCGGACCCGAACTGGTATCTCAAGGATCCGACGCTGCGGCGCGGCGACATCGTCGTCACCGCAGCCGGCGTGCTGGTCTACCAGGGCCGCGACAGCGACGCGATGCGCCCGGCCGATTTTACCGCCCTCGGCGGTAGCGACAGCAAGGGCTGGAAGCAGCGGCTGCACGAGGCCGCCGCGGGCGGGCGCAACGTCTTCGGCACCGGCAGCGGCCCCCGCGCCGAAGCGTCCGCCCGGCAGGCGACGGCGACGCGGGCCGAAACCGCCAGCCGTTAGAAGCCGCTAGGATTTGCGCGCGGCGCCGCCGTCGAAGGTCGAGCGGATGGCGCGGGCGAGCGCGATGACGCCCCAGCCCTGGAAGATCAGCTCGATCGCGAGGAAGGTGCCGAGCACCCAGAGGCTGGACGAGGGCCACTGGAACAGGATCATCGCGCCGAGCAGCAGGGACAGCACGCCGGAGACGAGAATCCAGACCCAGAACGGCAGGTGCCGGTTCTGAAGCGAGACGACGATGCGCAGCACGCCCGTCGCCAGCAGCGCGGCACCGACGAAGAGCGTCAGGGAGGCCGTGGCCGCCACCGGGTTGACGAGCGTGAAGACGCCGACGCCGAGATAGAGCGCGCCGATCAGGAGATGCAGCAGCACGCTCTTCCAGCCCTCGCTGCGGAACGCGCCGATGAGGACGATCACGCCGCCCGCGAGCATCATGATCCCGAACCAGATGGCGCTGGCGATGCTCAGCATCGTCACCGAGCCGAGGCCGACGATCCCGAGCACGACGAGCGCGATGCCGGCCGCGAGCAGCCAGCCCGAATTGCGGCGCAGCGGCACCAGTTTCGAACCAAGGGAGGGATGGGCCGGGCTCGGCGAGGTTTCCGTGGGCATGCTCATGGCGAGGAACTCCGTTTCGGGCGCGCCCCGTCGATCGGGGCGACCACGTCATCCGGCGACCATGAGAGACCCGCCCCGAGGGCGCGTCAATCATCCCGAGGGATGGGCAAACCTCAGTATGTGGCGCGGCCGCCCGAGAGGTCGAAGACGGCGCCGGTCGAGAAGCTGCAGCGGTCGCTGGCCAGCCAGGCGACGAGCTCGGCCAGCTCGGCCACGGTTCCGAGCCGCTTGAGCGGGCTCTTGGCGACCATGGTCGCCACCGTCTCGGGGCTCATCTGCAGCAGGAGCTCGGTCTCGATCGCGGCCGGCGCCACGGCATTGACCAGCACGCCCGTGCCCGCGAGCTCCTTGCCATGCGCCTTGGTGAAGGCGATCACGCCCGCCTTGGCGGCGCTGTAGGCCGAGAGGGTCGGCGTGCCTTCCTTGCCGGCGAGCGAGGCGATGTTGACGATGCGCCCGGCCCCGCGCGGCACCATCACGGCCGCCACCGCCCGCGAGCACAGGAAAGTCCCGGTCAAGTTGACCGCCTGGATGCGCTGCCATTGCGCCAGCGGCGTCTCGGCGACCGTGGTGGAGGGGCCGGTCAGGCCGGCATTGTTGACGAGGACGGCGATCGGCCCGTGCTCGCGCTCGGTGCGCGCCGTCGCTTCCGCCACCTGCGCCTCGTCCGCGACGTCGCAGGCGATAAAGGCGCGCCCGGCCGACGAGGAGGCCGCGAGGTCCCAGACGACCGGCGTGAAACCGTCCTGCGCGAGACGGTCGGCCACGGCGGCACCGATGCCCTTGGCGCCGCCGGTGACGACGGCGACCCTGCCCGCCTCGGTCATCGTCAGGCGAGCTTGGCCGAGACGAGCTTGCGCAGGCTGCGCAGATCCTTGACGAAGCCGCGAATGCCCTCGGCGAGCTTCTCGGTCGCCATCGCGTCCTCGTTCAGCGCGAAGCGGAAGGCCTTCTCGTCGAGCACGATCCGCTTGGCGATGTCGGAGGTGCTCTGGGGGGACGCGGCGGGCGACAGCCTGCGGGGCAGCTCGCCGGTCGCCGCGGCGAGCTCGTCGAGCAGGCTCGGCCCGATCGTCAGCCGGTCGCAGCCGGCCAGCGCCTCGATCTCGCCGGTGTTGCGGAAGGACGCGCCCATGACGACCGTCTTGATGCCGAACGCCTTGTAATAGGCGTAGATGCTCTTCACCGAGACGACGCCGGGATCGGTCTCGGCCGTATAGGGGCCGCCGCCGGCCTTCACGTGCCAGTCGAGAATGCGGCCGACGAAGGGCGAGATCAGGAAGGCCTTCGCCTCGGCGCAGGCGACCGCCTGCGACAGGGAGAACAGCAGCGTCAGGTTGCAGTCGATCCCTTCCGCCTGCAGGACCTTCGCCGCCTGGATGCCCTCCCAGGTCGAGGCGATCTTGATGAGAATGCGGTCCTTCTCGATGCCGCGCTCCTTGTAGGCGGCGATGATGGCGCGCGCCTTCTCGATGGTCGCCTGCGTGTCGAACGACAGATCGGCGTCGACCTCGGTCGAGACGCGGCCGGGGACGATCTTCGCCAGCTCGGCGCCGAAGGTCACGGCGAGCCGGTCGCACACGGCCTGCACCACCTTGTCGCCGCTGCCGCTCTTCCTGCCCCAGGCGATCGCCTCATCGACGAGCGGGGCGTAGGCCGGCGTCTCCGCGGCCTTGAACAGGAGGGTCGGGTTGGTGGTGCAGTCGACCGGCTTGAGCCTGCGGACCGCCTCGATGTCGCCGGTGTCGGCGACGACGGTGGTCATCTCGCGCAGCTGGTCGAGCTTGGAAGCGGTCATTCGTCTCAATCCTCGGCAATTCGTCTCTCTGCGTAACGCGCGCAGTGTGACGCCTGTTCGATGGTCTGGCGAGGGCGATGCCGCAGGGCGGCCATGCGGCGATCGTCCCGCCTCCGCCGTCATGGCCGGGCTTGCCCCGAGCATCTCCTCGATGGGTTTCCCGGGTCTCCGCTTCGCTTCGCCCGGGAATGACGCTCGGCGCCAGCCCCCCCTCAGCTCTTCACCGAGCCCGCCGTCAGCCCGCCGACCATGTTCTTGCGGAAACCGTAATAGATCACGGCCGGAGGAATGGCGTAGAGCAGGCCCGCCGCCATCAGCAGGTTCCAGGGCGCGTCGTCGGCCGACAGGAACAGGCCGAGCCCCACCGCCAGCGGCACCGCCTTTTCCGAGGACAGCAGCAGGAAGGCGTAGAGATACTCGTTCCAGGCGAGCAGCAGCGCGTAGATGCCGATGACCACCATGGAAGGCTTCATCAGCGGCAGATAGACCAGGCGGAAGAGCTGCAGCGAGGTCGCGCCGTCCATGATCGCCGCCTCGTCGAGCTCCTGGGGCAGCTTGTCGGAGGCCTGCTTCAGCACCCAGATGGCATAGGGCGAGGCCAGCGCCACCATGGCGAGAATCAGCGCGGTCTGCGTGTTGAGCAGCCCGTAGGAGCCCATCGCCTTGTACATCGGGATGGCGAGGAAGGCGGCCGGGATCAGATAGGTCGCGAGCGCGAGGTTCATCATCGTGCGCCCGCCACGCACCTTGAGGCGCGAGATGGCGAAGGCGGCGAGCGTCGCGACGAAGAGCGTGAGCAGCCCCGTCGAGATCGCGATGAAGAAGCTGTTGAACATCTGCCGCCAGAAATTCCCCAGATAGTAGTGCTGCTGGTTGAAGACGATCTGGAAGTTCTGGAGCGTCGGATTGTCCGGCCAGAGCTTGCCGGCCAGCATCGATTCCTGGTTCGAGATCGACAGCACGAAGAGGTGGTAGATCGGCAGCAGTGTCCAGATCAGCACGGGAATGGCGATCAGGATCAGCTTGGCTTCGTCGAAAACCCGGCGCATCAGGCACTTCCCTTCGACAGGCGCTTCACCATCACGAAGACCATCGGCAGGATCAGCGGCATGGCGACGATGATCGAGGCGATGCCGAGGTCGAGGTTGTTGTTGCGCATGTAGCGGATGCCGAGCGTGGCGAGCACGTGGTTGAGATCGCCCGGGCCGCCGGAATTGAGCAGGTAGACGCTGTTGAAATCGCCCAGCGTCCAGATCATCGAGAGCATGGTCGAGGTGACGTAGAGCGTCGCCAGCGAGGGCCAGGTGATGAAGCGGAACTGCTGCCACCGGTTGGCGCCGTCGACGCTGGCCGCCTCGTAGAGATCCTGCGAGATCGCGAGCCGGCCGGTGACGAGGATCAGCGTCCAGAAGGGCAGCGACTTCCAGATATGGACGAAGATCGAGCAGATGAAAGCGAGCGTCGGGTCCGTGAGCCAGCCGGGGCCCTCCATGACGCCGAAGAGCTGGAAGAGCTGCTGGTTCACCATGCCATTCTCGGGGTTCAGCATGACCCGGAAGGACAGGATGGTCGGAATCGAGGGCACGGCCCAGGGCAGGATGAACAGCACCAGCACGAAGCGCACCCAGGCCCGCTGCTGCACGAAGAAGCCGGAGAGCCCCAGCGCGATCAGGAACTTGAGGTTCACCGCCACGAACAGGAAGACGATGGTGTTGACCACCGTCCGCAGGAAGATCGGGTCCGCGAACAGAGCGCGGTAGGACTGCCAGTTCAGGCCGAGCCAGAGGCCATAGCCGACGGGATAGACCACCATCACCGCGAAGACGAGGACATAGGGAGCGAGCATGATCGCTCCCCACAGCGCCCTGTCCCTGGTGAAACCGCTCCCGTCCGCCTTGGGAAGAGAGATCGGCGCGGCCATCGTCGTGGCGCTCATGGGCATCTCCTCGGCCTATCCGCCCTTCCGGGACGGGTCGGCACCCCGCGGCTCTTGCCGGCCGCGCGGGCGCCAGTCTCCATTCACGGGTGGATCGTCGGCCTCAGCCGGCGATCTCCTTGATGCGGGCGATCATCTCGTCCACCGCCTGCTCGGGCGAGATCTTGTCCTGCACCACGCGGTTGACCGCCTTGGCCCAGACATTCTCGGCGTTCACGGTGGTGAACTTGTAGTTGTAGACGAACTGGAACGGAACCGTGCCGTCCTTGTACTGCTTGTAGACGACGGCCCGGTGCGGGTCCTTGCCGTCGGACCAGAACGGCGCCTCGATGCCCGTCAGCGTCGTCGGCACCCAGCGGCCGGCCGAGCCCTCGACGAAGGGACGCAGGTTCTCGTCCTTCATCAGGAAGGCCATGAACTCCTTGCCGCGCTTCTTGTTCTTGGCGTCGGCGAAGACCACCGCCGTCTTGACCGCGGCGAGGTTGGTCATGGCGCTGCCGTCGGGCTTCTTCGGGAACTCCGCGGTGCGGATGTTGTCCTCGTAGTTCTTCTTGGCCTGCGCCCGCTGCTCGGCGGTGAGCGCCGGGTTGTTCATGTCGTCCATGTGCTTGCCGGCGATCGAGATCGTGGCGTTGTGCGTGGCGACGGTGGTGCGGTTGTGGAAGGCGACGTTGTTGTCCGGGTCGAGCCAGTTCACCGAGGACGGCGGCGTGCAGCCGCGCTGCATGATGTTGGAGTAGGCCTTGACGGCCTCGATCATCGCGGCCCGGTTCTTCGGCTGGTCCAGCACGATCTTGCCGCTCTCGTCGACCACCTGGGCGTCGAAGGCGTTGGCGAAGGTCAGGAACGAGTAGAAGGTGTCGGAGGCGGCGATACCCATCGGATGGCCGATGCCGTAGACGCGCTTGCCCTTGGCCCGCAGGGAGCCCTGGACCTTGTCGCACCAGAAGTCCCAATAGCCGTTCCAGGTCTTGGGAATGTCGGATTCCTTGAACCCGGCCTCCTCCAGCATGTCCTTCCAGTAGGTGATGTGCATCATCTGCTGCTCGACCGGGAAGGCGTAATACGCCTTCTTCCCCGTCTTGCCGTTCAGCAGGAAGGTCGTCGCCAGCGCCTTGGGCTGGATCTCGCCCTTGATCGGCTCGATGACGTCGGTCACGTCCTCGAGCTTGCCGTCGAAGGCCCATTTGCCGGTCGTGCGGAAATCGTAGGTGGTGCAGAAGCCGACATCCGGCGGCGTGCCGGCATCGACGGCGCCGACCGACTTCGTGACGCAGTCCTCGGTCGCATAGAGCGAGAGGTCGACCTTGACGCCGGTGGCTTTCTGAAAGCGGTCGAAGACGGCGAGCAGCGCGTCGTCCTCGCCCTTGTAGAAGCCCTTGGTGAACCAGGCGGTGATCGTCTCCTGCGCCGATGCGGCGCCCGCCCAACCGCAAACCAGCGCGGCGACCCCCGCCCCAGCCACGAGATGCCTGACAAGCTTCATTCGTTCTCTCCCATTTAAACGTTTTAGTATGACGATTTCCTTCGCCTTGCGCCGACCCTAGTCGAAAGCCCCCGCCTCGAACAAGGGGGAGGGTTGCAGGAATTGCAGGCAACTTTAGTCCGTGTCCTCGCGGGGTTAATGCGAAACGGGGATGCCCGCTTCACCGAACCGTCATATGGGAGAGATACCGGCAGCCCACCCTTCGACCCGAGTCCCGACAGGATGGAGAGACCCATGCGTTCCAAGGCGCCGCTCGCGCTCGTTTCCGCCGGCATCGCGCTGGCCGCGATCCTGGCCTCGCCCGCGCTGGCCGTCGAAGGCAAGCTCGTGCTCTACACCAGCCAGCCCAATGCCGACGCCCAGCAGACGATCGACGCCTTCAAGGCGAAGTATCCCAAGGTCGACATCAGCTTCGTGCGCGACGGCACCCCGCGCGTCATGGCCAAGCTGCGCACCGAGTTCGAGGCCGGCAGCCCGCAGGCCGACCTCCTCCTGATCGCCGATTCGGTGACGATGGAAGGGCTGAAGAAGGAAGGCCGCCTGCTCGCTCACGACAAGGCGGACGTCTCGGCCTATCCGGCGGGCATCCACGATCCGCAGAAGATGTGGTTCGCGACCAAGCTCATCACCACCGGCATCGTCTACAACGCCAAGGCACCGCTGAAGCCGACGAGCTGGCTCGACCTGACCAAGGCCGAGGCGAAGAACCTCGTCGCGATGCCGAGCCCGCTGACCTCGGGCGCGGCGCTGATCCACACCATCACGCTGACCGGCACGCTCGAGGGCGGCTGGGCCTATTACGAGAAGCTCAGGGAAAACGGCGCGCTCGCCGCCGGCGGCAACGGCGACATCCTGCGCCAGGTCGCGACCGGCGAGAAGCTCTACGGCATGATCGTCGACTTCATGCCGATCCGCGAGAAGGCCAAGGGCGCGCCCGTCGAGTTCGTGTTCCCGAGCGAAGGCGTGTCCTCGGTCAGCGAGCCGGTCGCCATCCTGTCGAGCACCAAGAACCCGGAAGCCGCCAAGGCCTTCGTCGACTTCCTGATTTCCAAGGACGGCCAGGCGCTCGCCCTGAAGCAGGGCTATGTCGCCGCGCATCCCGACGTCGCGCTCCCGGCCGGCTACCCCGAGCGCGCCGCGATCAAGCTCATGCCTTTCGACGCCGCCAAGACGCTCGCGGGCGAAACGGCTGCCCGCAAGCGCTTCAGCGCGATCTTCGAGTGAGAGCGGGCACCGTGATGGCAGGGCCGACCCCGGCATGACGCTCGCGACGCGCGCAGACTGGCAAGGCGGCGGCCGCAGGCCCGCCCTGCCCGCCCTCACCCTGCCCGCCGGCCTCGGCCTGCCGGCGCTGGTCACGCTCGTCGCCCTCCTGCTGGGCGGTCTGCCCTTCTTCCGGCTGGTCGTGGCCGCGCTCGCGCCCGGCTGGAGCTTCGCGCCCGATCAGGCACTGGCCGAGATCACCAGCCGGTCGGCGACGACCGCGACGCTGCACACGCTGGAGACGGCCGGCTTCTCGGCGCTGGGGGCACTCTTCGTCGGGGGCCTCGTCGCGCTGCTGCTCGGCGTCACCGACGTGCGCGGCAAGCGCCCGCTCGCCTTCGCCTTCGTCTTCTCGATGATGATCGCGCCGCAGGTGGCGGCGCTGGCCTTCCTCAGCCTGTTCGCGCCGCATTCGCCGATCCTGTCGCTGATCGGGCTCGCGCCGCCGCCCGGCACGCCCAACCCGCTGCTCGGGCGTGGCGGCATCATCCTCGTCATGGCGCTTCATCACGCGCCGCTGGTCGCGATCACGCTGTGGACCGGCCTGCGCAGCATCCCGCATTCGCTGGTCGAGGCCGCGCAGATGGAAGGCGCGGGAGCGGCCACGATCACGACGCGGATCGTCGTGCCGGTGCTGCGGCCGCAGATCGTGGCGGCCGGCCTCATCGCCTTCGTCGCCGGCGTCGGCAATTTCGGCATTCCGGCGCTGCTCGGCCTGCCGGCCAACTACCTGACGCTGCCGACGCTGATCTATCGGCGGCTGTCGAGCTTCGGCCCGGCGGGACTCAACGACGCCGCCGCGCTCGCGATCCTGGTCGCGCTCGTGGCGGGCCTCGGCGTCGCGGCAGGGGCGCTGGCGAGCCGGCGAACCGGCGGCAAGGTCGAGATCGAGCAGCCGCTGCGGCCGTACTGGGCGCTCGGGCGCTGGCGCGGCACTGTCGCGGGCGGGCTGTGGACGCTGCTCGCGCTCAAGCTCGGCCTGCCCCTCGCGGCCCTTCTCGCCGAGGCCCTGACGCCGGCGCTGGGCGTCGCGCTTTCCTGGCAGAGCGTCACGCTCGACAAATTCGCCGAGGTGCTGCTGCGGCAGGATGTCACGGTCAGGGCCTTCCGCAATTCGCTGCTCTTCGCCGGCACGGCAGCGGCGCTGCTCGCCCTGCTCTCGATCGCCTTCGCCTATGCGCTGGAGCGCCGGATGGGCAAGATCAGGCGCCTCGTCGAGATCGTGATCGAATTGCCCTATGCGCTGCCGGGCGTCGTGCTCGCCATCGCCTGCATCCTCGTCTTCCTGAAGCCGCTGCCGCTGCTTGGCGTCAGCATCTACGCCACGCCCTTCATCATCGTCTTCGCCTATCTGGCGCGCTTCCTGCCGCTGGCGCTCAAGGCGCCTGTCGCGGCCATGGCCCAGATCGAGGCCCATCACGAGGAGGCGGCGAAGCTCGACGGCGCCAATCTGTGGCAGATGCTGCGCTTCATCGTGGCACCGATGCTCGCGCCGGCGGCGACCGTCTCGGCCCTGATGGTCTTCCTCGTCGCCTTCAACGAGCTCACCGTCTCCGCCCTGCTCTGGTCCTCGGGGACCGAGACGCTCGGCGTCGTGCTCTTCAGCCTGAAGGAGGCCGGCCTGGCGGGCGAGGCCGCGGCGGTGGCGATCAGCGCATCGGGCGTGATCCTGCTGATCATGATCGGCCTCGATCTGGCCGGGCGAAAGCTGCCGGCCGGCGTCCTGCCCTGGCGCATCTGACGGCGCGGCCGCGACGCATGAGGCGAGCGGCATCGCTCGCCATCGCGGAAAAATCGTGACGGAAAATTAGCTCGCCCGTGTGCAGATGGCGCGATGACTGACCGCGCTACCCCGCGCCGGCACTATCAGCCGGCCATCGACGATAGGAAGATCCTCGTTATCGAGGATTCCAGGACCTTCTCGATGGCGCTGCGGAAATTCCTCGAGGTGGAAACCGGGCTGCCTGTCGTCACCTGCGCCTCACTGGCGGAGCTGAGCGAGATCATCGTCCAGGGACAGGACTCCTACGCCATCGCGGTCGTCGACCTGAATCTCCCCGACGCGCCGCGGGGCGAGGCCCTCGACTGGACGGTGACGCACGGCATCCCGAGCATCGTCTTCACCGCGACCTTCGATATCGCCACGCGCGGCCGCATCATGGAGCGCGAGATCATCGACTATGTCCTGAAGGACAGCGAGTTCGCGCTCCCGAACCTCGTGGCGACGGTGAAGCGCGCGCTGACCAACGGCGACACGCGCATCCTCGTCGTCGACGACATGCGCACCACCCGCAAGGTCCTCGCCCGCATGCTGAAGATCCAGCAATATTCGGTGTTCGAGGCGGGCTCCGGGCAGGAGGCGCTGGACATGCTGGCCGGGGACCCCGACATCCAGCTCGTCGTCAGCGACTACAACATGCCCGACATGGACGGGTTCGAGCTCGCGCGGCGCATCCGGCGCACCTTTCCGAAGGTCCGGGTCATCGGCATTTCCTCCTCGACGGACCGGACGACCTCGGCGGGCTTCCTGAAGGCCGGCGCGCATGATTTCGTCGCGCGCCCCTTCGTGCTGGAGGAGTTGCAGTGCCGCATCGCCTCCAATGCCGAGACGCTCACGCAGATCAAGCAGCTGCACAACCTCGCCGCCCGCGACTACCTGACGGGGCTGTTCAACCGCCGCCACTTCTTCGAGCGCGGCGAGAAGCTCGCGAACGAGACCTTGCGTGCGGGCGAGCCCGTCTCCGTGGCGCTGATCGACATCGACCACTTCAAGCGGCTGAACGACGGCTATGGCCATGACGGCGGCGACCGGGCGCTCAAACTCGTCGCCCAGGCGCTCAGCGAATCGGCGGCCGACACCGACTGCCTGCTGGCGCGGATCGGCGGCGAGGAGTTCGGCGTCCTGTTTCCGGGCGCCGATGTCGACGAGGCCCTGCGCATCTGCGACGAGATCAGGAGCGCGATCGCGCACCAGCCGCTCGTCATCGGCGCCGAGGTGCTGAACGTCACCGTCTCCATCGGCGTGGCCGCGGTCGAATCGGCCACGGAGCTCGATAGCCACCTGATGAGCGCCGACCGCGCGCTCTATGCCGCCAAGGAAGGCGGACGCAACCAGGTCTGCGCCGAAACGCCCTGATCCGGCGGCCCCTCCATCAGTGCCGGGCGAACCTATTCCGCCGCGTGCTGCTCGGCCCTGGCCTCGCCCATCAGCAGGCCGCGCGCCGCCTTCGCCTCGCGGACGATGAACTCGACGGTGGCGCGGACCCGCGCCACGTCCTTCAGATCGGCATGGACCAGCAGCCAGAAGGTCCGGGTGATCGAGACCCGCTCCGGCAGCACCGGCACCAGCCGCGGCTCGCCCTGCGCCATGAAGTGATGGATCACGCCGATGCCGGCCCCGGCCACAACGGCGTTCATCTGGGCGATGACGCTCGAGCTCTGCACCTGCGCCCGCAGGCCCTTGGCGACCTCGTCGAGATAGTCGAGCTCCGGCGTGAAGATGAGATCGTCGATATAGCCGACGATACGATGGGCGAAGAGGTCCTCCGGCTTCGTGACCCTGGGCGTGGCGGCGAGATAGTCGGGCGAGGCGTAGAGGCCGAGGCGATAATCGGCGAGCTTGCGGGCGACGACCTTGCCCTCCTTGGGCGGGGCGAGCGTGATCGCGACGTCGGCCTCGCGCTTGGAGAGCGACAGCAGCCGCGGCATGGCGATGAGCTGCAGTTCCAGCCCCGGATAGGCGCTCGCGAGCGAGGCGAGCCGTGGCGCGAGGAAGGTCGTGCCGAAGCCGTCCGGCGCGCCGATCCTGACCGTCCCGGCCAGCGCCATGTCGGCGCCGCCGATATCGCTCTGGATCGCCAGCGCCTCGGTCTCCATGCTCTCCGCCTTGGCGAGCAGGCGCTCGCCATGGGCGGTCAGCGTGTAGCCCTGCGGCCGGCGCTCGAAGAGCTTGGCCTTGAGCGAGGCCTCCAGCGAGGTGATGCGGCGCGAGACCGTCGCATGGTCGGCGCAGAGCCGGCGCGCGGCGGCCGTCAGCCGCCCCGAGCGGGCGACAGCGAGGAAGAAGCGCAAATCATCCCAGTCGAACCTCTCCAATCCGCCCTCCCAGTATTCGTGTTTTTGCACCGCACACGCTCCTATAGGGCTATAGCCGTGCGCAAACGATGATGATAGGGCTGACGCGAATTCGGGACACCACCATTTCGTAGGGAGGGCGCGATGCGTCAGGTCGGACATTTCATCGGCGGCAAGGAAGTCGCCGGGACCTCGGGACGGAGCGCCGACATCTACCAGCCGATGGACGGCACCGTGATCGGCAAGGTCGCCCTCGCCTCCGCCGAGGAGCTGGACGCCGCCGTCGCCAACGCCGCCGAGGCCCAGCCGAAATGGGCGGCGGTGAACCCGCAGCGCCGCGCCCGCGTGCTGATGAAGTTCCTCGACCTGATCGCGCAGAACAACGACGCGCTGGCCGAGCTGCTCGCCCGCGAGCACGGCAAGACGATCCCCGACGCCAAGGGCGACATCCAGCGCGGCGTCGAGGTCGTGGAATTCGCGCTCGGCGTGCCGAACCTGATGAAGGGCGAGTTCACCGACGGCGCCGGCCCCGGCATCGACATCTACTCGCTGCGCCAGCCGCTGGGCGTGGTCGCCGGCATCACGCCGTTCAACTTCCCGGCGATGATCCCGCTCTGGAAGCTCGGCCCCGCGATCGCCTGCGGCAACGCCTTCATCCTGAAGCCCTCGGAGCGCGATCCGGGCGTGCCGATGCGCCTCGCCGAGCTGTTCATCGAGGCGGGTGGCCCTCCCGGCATCCTCAACGTCGTCAACGGCGACAAGGAGGCGGTCGACGCCATTCTCGACCATCCCGAGATCAAGGCGGTCGGTTTCGTCGGCTCGACCCCGATCGCGGAATACATCTACGCCCGCGGCTGCGCGGCCGGTAAGCGCGTCCAGTGCTTCGGCGGCGCCAAGAACCACATGATCATCATGCCCGACGCCGACATGGACCAGGCCGTCGACGCGCTGATCGCGACGGCCGACGAGCTGGTCAAGCGCCTGATCCCGCGCGTCGAGAGCCTGAAGATCGGCCCCTCGACCGACGTCTCCGCCGATTACGGCCCGGTCGTCACCAAGGCGGCGATGGAGAAGATCAAGTCCTATGTCGATCTCGGCATCGAGGAGGGCGCCAAGCTCGTCGTCGACGGGCGCGGCTTCAAGATGCAGGGCTACGAGAACGGCTTCTATGTCGGCGGCTGCCTGTTCGACAACGTCACCAAGGACATGCGCATC
>QFQY01000012.1 GCA_003248805.1 Chelatococcus sp.
TCGACGACGCCCTGAACGCGACCCGCGCGGCCGTCGAAGAGGGCATCCTGCCGGGCGGCGGCGTCGCCCTGCTGCGCGCCCTCAACTCGGTCAAGTCGATCAAGACCCAGAACGACGACCAGAAGACCGGCGTCGAGATCGTCCGCAAGGCGATCATGGCTCCGGCCAAGCAGATCGTCGAGAACGCTGGTGACGACGGCGCCGTCGTGGTCGGCAAGCTGCTGGAGTCCAAGGACTACTCCTACGGCTACAACGCCCAGACCGGCGAGTACGGCGATCTGGTCAAGGCCGGCATCATCGACCCGACCAAGGTCGTGCGCACGGCGATCCAGGACGCGGCTTCGATCGCCGGCCTGCCATGGGCGGCATGGACTTCTGAGGAAGTCCAGCTTCTCGCAAGCCTCAGGGAAGGCCCGGCGCAAGCCGGGCCTTTTCCTTTTTGGCGTCATGCTCGGGCTCGCCCCGAGCATCTCATGATGAGAAGGCGCCCGCGCATCCGGCATCCAGAGTTTCCCGGGTCTGCGCTTCGTTCCGCCCGGGAATGACGCCCTTATCGCCTGTCCGCCGGATGACAATTCGCTCATCTTGCAGTCCGGCCATTGAATGGCCGCATCGGCTGCGACATGGTCCGAATCTCGGTGCCGTCCGGCCCGGACCAGCCTTTCAGGATCGTCTCGATGCGTCTTCTGAGTTTCGCCGTCGCCGCGCTCGCCGTGATCGCACTCGTCGTCGGCCAGCAGAGCGGCAGCAACGGCCTGATCGGCATGGGCGCGGTCGGGCTCGCGCTGGCCTTCGCGACGTTCCGCGCCACGACCGTCGCCTATTTCCTGCGGGTGTTCTCGACCATCTTCGCGGTCGAATATGTGCTGACCTCCGCCGGCTCGGTGGTCGCGCAGCTCGGGCTCTGGCCCGCGGGCCTGCAGCAGATCGCCCCGCCGACGAGCCTCGCCACCACGATCGCGGTGTTCGGCGTGGTCGTCTACGCGATCTCCTTCATTCCCGCCATCCAGCGCATCGCCCGCCTGGCCTCGCCCTATTTCGAGGACGAAGCTGAGACGACCGCCAAGCTCTGGCCGATCGGCGCTTTCCGGATCGGCACGGGACGGCTCGGCGTGCTGCTGCTGATCTTCCTCGTCGTGCTGAACCAGATCCAGGTCGGCATCTCGCTCAGGCTCTCCTTCTTCAATCGGGATTTCTACAACGCGATCCAGGAGAAGGACGCGGCCGGCTTCTGGTATCAGTTGATCTACGTCTTCAGCGTCTGGGCGGCGGTGGCGGTGATCTCGAACCTGGTCGAGCTCTTCGCCAACTACACGCTGCTGATCCGCTGGCGCCGCTACATGGCGGAGGGCTTCAGCAACGCCTGGCTGCGCAACGCCAACCACTACCGGATCGCGCTCGCCGGCACGGCCGACAACCCCGACCAGCGCATCGCGGAAGACACGCGCGCCTTCGTCAACCAGACCTACAACTTCGCCCTGCCGCTGCTGACGCAGGTGTCGACGCTGGTCTCCTTCTCGATCATCCTGTGGTCGATCCCCGTCGCCAGCGTCGTTCCGGGCACCGAGATTTCCGTGCCGGGCTTCATCTTCTGGATGGCGCTGATCTACTCGGTCGCGGCGACCTGGATCGCCCACGCCATCGGCAAGCCGCTGATCGGCCTGGAGTTCGAGCAGGAGCGGCGCGAGGCGAATTTCCGCTTCTCGCTGGCCCGCCTGCGCGAATACTCCGAGCAGATCGCGCTGATGCGCGGCGAAGGCTCGGAACAGCGCCATCTCAGCGAGCGCTTCGGCGACATCGTCTCGAACTTCTATCGGCTGGTCTGGGCGCGGCTGCGGCTGACGACCTTCACCCTGTCATTCGGACAGGCGAACGTCGTCGTGCCCTATATCCTGCTCGCCCCGCATTACTTCTCCGGCACGATTACGCTGGGCATCATGACGCAGGTGGCCTCCGCCTTCGACCGCGTGCAGACGGCGATGTCCTTCTTCATCGACCGCTACCAGACCATCGCCTCCTATGTCGCCTCGATCAACCGTCTGACGACCTTCGAAGCCGCGGTCGCGCAGGCGGAGGCGCAGGGCGCCGGCGGCGGCGATTCCGCGATCATGATCGACGCGGACGAAGGGCGCGACACGCATATCGAGCGCCTCGCCCTGACGCTCCCGAACGGAACGCCGATCGTGCGGGTCGAGGACCTCTCGCTCGCGGGCGGCCGCTCGACGCTGGTCGTCGGCCCGTCGGGCTCGGGCAAGTCGACGCTGTTCCGGGCGCTCTCGGGCGCCTGGCCCTATGGCGAGGGCAAGGTGACGACGCCGGCCGGCTCGACGATGCTCCTGCTGCCGCAGCGGCCCTATCTGCCGCAGGGAACGCTGCGCGCCGCCCTCGCCTATCCGTCCGAGGCGGAGGTCTTTACCGACGAGCAACTGCACGACGCGCTCAGGAAGGTGAAGCTCGGCCATCTCGTCGACAGGCTCGAGGAGGTCGATCTGTGGGGCCAGCGGCTTTCGGGCGGCGAGCAGCAGCGGCTGGCGGTGGCGCGCGCCCTGCTGGCCCGGCCGGGCTGGCTCTTCCTCGACGAGGCCACGGCTTCGCTGGACGAGAAGCTCGAGAACGAGATCTACGCCCTGATCCGCCAGGAGCTTCCGGAGACGAGCGTCGTCTCGATCGGCCATCGCTCGACGCTGCGCGAGATGCACGACGCCATCGTCACCATGGAGCCCAATGGGGACGGCACCTTCACGCCGCGCGCGACCGCAAAGGCCATGACCTGACGCGAGCGTAGCACGCCCCCGGACAGCCCGAAGAGCAGCCCGGAACTGCGATGCGGATCAGGCGAGCTCAGAGCGAGCGGCTGAGCGTCACCTCTCCCGCGCCGCCCTTCAGCACGAGGCGGCCGTTGACGAGGTCCCAGTTGCGCGTCGCGCGCAGCGCCGTGAGATAGGCGCGCTCGAACTCCTGCACGCCCTTGTCGCAGGCGCGCTTGGTCATCGCGATCGGCCCGACGACGAAGGCCTGCTGCCGCAGCGGATAGGCCGCGGCGGAAAAGGTGTTGCAGCCGCCGAAGCCGGTGCCGCGCAAATTCTGGTCGACGATCAGCGTCGCCTTCCGCTCTCCGACCGGCTTGCCGTTCAGCGCCACGACCGTCCAGCTCGCGCCGAGCGGGAAGTTCTTCTCCTGCTGCTGCGGGATGGGCGCCGACTGGGGAGAGCCGAGTTCCTCGCGAGAGGGCATCTGCTGCCTGCGCTGCGCGAAGGCATCGACCGTGGTCAACATGGGCAGCGCCAGAACGGCAAGGGTCGCGGCTAGGCCAAGGCGTCGAGTCATCGTCTTCCTACCTGGATCGGGAGCGGGACAGTAACGCAGGGCCCCGCTCGGTCAAACCGCTACAGCGCCGGACAGGCGAAGGGAAGTACCCTGCATGGCCGCGCGACGTCGATGTCCGGACAATCGGGCAGGCACACGGCAATTTCGCGGCGGATGCATCCAAACGGCATCCGCCCGCGTAAGAAGGATTCGTCAGGTGTGTCGCCGTCCTTCCCCCCAAGGGCGGCGGCCTCCGGCGGGGTCGCTTCGCCGATGGCGGGGCGGCCCCGCTGCCGGTCAGAGCCGCGCCAGCAGGCGCTCGACCAGCGGGTTCGCCTTGCGGAAGACATAGGCCGGGGCGCTGACCGTGACGTCGTCGGCGCCGACCGCGCCGAGATGGTCGACCAGCGCGAAGACCGCCTTCTCCGGGCAGTGGATCGTCAGCACGCCGCCGGAGGCGGGCCCGAAGGGCAGCCGCGCGCCGAAGCGCGTCGCGATCTCCGCGGCCGCCTCGGGAGCGAGGTCGAGGCCGGCGCGGATCTCGCGGACGGAGCGCGCCTCCTCCTCCGCCGCGATACGGGCCAGGATCGCACCGGCCGCGGCGCGGGCGCGCGGATTCCAGTCCGCCCGGACGGAGGCGACGAGATTGGCCTCGGAGGCCAGCATGACGCCGTCGTCCAGAATCTTGAGCGCATTGGCGGCGAGCGTCGCGCCGGTCGTGGTGATGTCCACGATGATCTCGGCCGTGCCGGCCGCGGGCGCCCCCTCCGTCGCGCCGAGGCTCTCGACGATGCGGTAGTCGGCGAGGCCGTGCCGCGCGAAGAAGCGGCGCGTCAGGTTCACATATTTGGTCGCGACCCGGAGCTTGCGGCCGTGGCGGGCGCGCATGGTCGAGGCGACGTCGTCGAGGTCCGCCATGGTGCGCACGTCGATCCAGGCCTGCGGCACGGCGACGACGACGTTGGCATAGCCGAAACCGAGCGGGCTCAGGAGCTCGACCGCCGCATCCGCGTCGGCGACCTGCTCGCGGACGAGGTCCTCGCCGGTGATGCCGAGATGGGCCGCGCCGGAGGCGAGCTGCGAGACGATCTCGGAGGCGGAGAGGAAGGCGACCTCCGCCCCCTCGACGCCGGCGATGGCGCCGCGATAGTCGCGCTCGCCGCGCGACTTGACGAATTTCAGCCCGGCGCGCCCGAAGAAGGCGGTGGCGTTCTCCTGCAGGCGCCCCTTGGAGGGAACCGCGAGGACGAGAGGCGCTTCGCTCATCATGCCTGCTCCGTCAGACGCTCGAGCCAGAGCGAGGCCCCGACCGCCGCAATCGGCCGGGCGGCGCCGAGGCGGCCCAGCACGTTGTCGTAGCGACCGCCGCCCGCGACCGGCTTGCCGTCGCTGCGGGCGCCGTCGTGCAGCTCGAAGATGAAGCCGGTGTAGTAGTCGAGATTGCGGGCGAAGGCGGCCGAGAAGGCGATGGTCTCGACCGCGACGCCGCGCGCGGCCAGGAAGCCGGTGCGCTCGTCGAAGGCGTCGAGCTCGGCGGCGAGATCGAGCGAGGCTTCTCCTGCGAGCCCGCGCAGGGCGGCCGAGGCGGTGTCGGGATCGCCGGAGACCGCCAGCACCTTGCCGAGAAGCGCCTTGACCTCGCCATTGACCGGATTTTCGCGCTCGCCGGCACGCGCCAGGAAGCGCTCGGCGATGTCGCGTGCGGTGCGCCCGCCCACCGTCGAGATGCCGGCGATGGCGAGCACGTCCTCGACGAAGGCCTTGGCCGCACCGGGGTCCTGACCTTCCAGCGCCTTGAGCAGGCCGGCATGTGCAGTCTCGCCCTCGGCCGAGGGCGGATCGAGCGCGGCGACGGCCTCCGCGCCCTTGCCCTGCACCACGGCGCGCATCAGGCGGCGGCGGGCGCCCTGCGGCACCGCGAGGCGCTCGAGCAGCGCGTTCAGCAGGGCGACGTCGCCCATCAGGATGCGCGGTGCCTCGAGGCCGAGCGCGGCGGCGGCCTCGATGGTCAGCGCCATGATCTCGGCGTCGGCGGCGGCGAAATCCTCGCGGCCGAAGGATTCGAGCCCTGCCTGCGCGAACTCGCCCGGCTCTCCCGAGCGCATGCGGAAGACCGGGCCGGCATAGGCATAGGCCGCCGGCTCGGTGGAGCGGGAGGCGATGTGATCGAGCGCGACGGGAATGGTGTATTCGGGCCGGAGGCACCAGTCGCGCCCATCCGCGTCCTGCGTCATGAAGATGCGGCGGCGGATATCCTCGCCCGACAGGTCGAGGAAGACGTCGGCCGGCTGCAGGATGGCGGGCTCGGCGCGCGCATAGCCTTCGCGCGCGAGGAGCGCGATCACGGTCTCGATGGCGACGCTGGTGGCGGGCACGGGCTGATCCGGATGCTGTTGCGGCGCCGTCCTAGCAGCCGGGCGCCGAATTTTCGAGGGATTTGAGCGAATGGGGTGAACGGGAATCCGGAAGAGTGGTGGGCCGGCCACCTCTCCGTGCGTCATGCTCGGGCTTGCCCCGAGCATCTCAGGACGAGCGAGGCGCCCTCGTAGCATCCTGACCGAGATTCTCGGATCTCCGCTACGCTCCGTCCGAGAATGACGTCGGATAGATCTCCTCAAACAGGTCGCGCCAGCCTGGATTGGTCTTCTCGACGAGATCGATCTTCCACTCCCGATACCAGCGCTTGAGGCTCGTCTCCCGCTGGATGGCCAATTCGATCTCGCCGAACTCCTCGAACCAGACGAGCTTGTCGAGATTGTATCGCGCGGTGAACGAGCGGCCAGCGAGTTGCTTATGCTCGCTCACGCGACGGACGAGATCGGCGGTCACGCCGAGGTACAATGTCCCCCGCGGCTTATTCGTCATCAAGTAGACGAAGGACGGTTCGAGGTTCACGTCATTCTCGGGCGAAGCGCAGACCCGAGAATCCCTTGCAGGAGATGCTCGGGTCAAGCCCGAGCATGACGTTTCGTTACCCGTGCCGTTGCAGCACCCGCTTCACACCCTCGACCAGTTCCGCCACCGGCACGGCGAACTGCGCCTCGGCCTGCTTGGCCTTGTGCTCGGCGGAGTCCTTCACGTCGCGGGAGGCGGCGGCGAGTTCGGCGCCCAGGATCAGGTCCTTGACGACGACGGTGCCGGCCTCGCGCTCGGACGAGCCCTGAATGATCGCGCAGACGGCGCCGCGCCGGTCGGCGTATTTCATCTGGGCGTTGAAGCCGGAGCTGCCCAGATAGAGATCGGCGCGGCAGAGCGGCTTGCCGTTGTCGCCTGTCGCCTTGCGAAGCTCCGACACCATCGCCTGATAGCCCGGCATGAACTCCGGCGACTTGTTGTCCATCGCGGTGACGACGACGAGCGGCAGCTCCGCCTTGTTGTCGACGATGGGCGACTTCACCGCCTTGAGCGCCGAATAGAGCCGCGAGACGCCGATGGAGAAGCCGGTCGCCGGCACCGGCTCTGGCCGGAAGCGGCCGACGAGACCGTCATAGCGCCCGCCGCCCGCGACGGAGCCGAAGCGCACGACCTGGCCGTCGTCGTTGGTGACCGGGAAGGTCAGCTCCACCTCGTAGACCGGGCCGGTGTAGTATTCGAGGCCGCGGACGACGGACCGATCAATGACAATGCGTTGCTCATCATATCCGCCTGCGCGAACCAATTTCTCGATCTCAGCTAGCTCAGCCAAGCCTGCCACTGTCTTTCCAGATGGGTCGTCAGGAAGCCGGCGCTGAAGGGCTTCATCTGGAGAAAGTGTCGGCTGATCAGTGAGCATGAACAGCAAGAGCTGAATTTGACTAGCTTCTAAACCCGCGCCCTTCGTAAAATCCCCGCTCTCGTCCTTGCGCCCTTCACCCAGCAGCAGGCGCACGCCCTCAGGGCCGAACTTATCGAGCTTGTCGATGGCGCGCAGCACCGTCAGCCGTCGGCCGGCATTCTCCTCGCCGCCCAGTCCGATGGCCTCCATGACGCCATCGAGCACTTTACGGTTGTTGACCTTGACGACGTACTGCCCCTTGAGCCCAAGGGCATCCATCGTGTCGGCGGCGAGCATGCATATCTCGGCGTCGGCCGCGACCGAACCCGCGCCGACGATGTCGGCGTCGAACTGCATGAACTGGCGGAAGCGGCCCGGCCCCGGCTTCTCGTTGCGGAAGACATAACCGGCGCGGTAGCTGCGATAGGGCTTCGGCAGCGCGTCGAAATTCTCCGCGACGTAGCGGGCGAGCGGCGCCGTCAGGTCGTAGCGCAGCGAGAGCCACTGCTCGTCATCGTCCTGGAAGGAAAAGACGCCCTCGTTCGGCCGGTCCTGGTCCGGCAGGAACTTGCCGAGCGCGTCGGTGTACTCGACGAAGGGCGTCTCGACCGGCTCGAAACCATAGACCGAGAAGCTCTCGCGGATCACCGCGAGCATGCGCTCGGTCGCCGCGACATCGGCGGGGCCGCGATCGACGAAGCCGCGCGGCTGGCGGGCCTTGAGCTTGGCAGGGGCGGGCTTGTCGGCGGACATGGGCGTTCGTTTCGTGTTCTGGGCGGCGGGGTTTGGGCCGTTCGGTAGCTTGCGCGGAGGCAACGGGCAAGCCGCCGCCCGTCATTCTCGGGCGAAGCGCAGCGCAGACCCGAGAATCTCCGGACGGACAAGCGCTCGGGCCTCCTTCGGCATGGAGATGCTCGGGTCAAGCCCGAGCATGACGTGCCTTGCTCACTCCGCCGCCTGCATCGCCCTCTGCCGCAGCGGCGTGTCGGCAATCCCGGCCTTCGCCAGCTTCTCCGGCAGCGGGCCGCCCGTCGCCCAGTCGAGCAGCTCGGCGGTGTGGACCACCGGCGTCGCCGCCCCCTTGTCGGCGAAGCCCTTCGCGAGCTGGGTCATGCAGCCGATATTGCCGGTCGCGACGAAGAGCGGCTTCGTCTTCTCGATGTTGCCGACCTTGCGCTCGCGCAGCTTCCCCGCGATCTCGGGCTGGAGGATGTTGTAGACGCCGGCCGAGCCGCAGCAGATATGGCCCTCCGGCACCTCCTTCACCTTGAAGCCCGCCGCCGTGAGCAGGCGCTTCGGCCCGTCCTTGAGCTGCTGGCCGTGCTGCATCGAGCAGGCGGAGTGGTAGGCGATGGGGTGGCCGGTCTCGCGGACGGGCTCGATTGCCAGCGTCTCCAGATATTCCGTGATGTCCTTGGCCAGCGCCGAGACGCGCGCCGCCTTCTCGGCATAGGCCGGCTCGTTGCGGAACATGAAGCCGTAGTCCTTGATCGTCGTGCCGCAGCCCGAGGCCGTGATCAGGATGGCGTCGAGCCCCTTGCCGTCGATCTCGGCCGTCCAGGCGTCGACATTGGCGCGCGCGAAGGCGAGCGCGTCATGCTCGCGGCCCATATGGTGGACGAGCGCGCCGCAGCAGCCCTCCCCCTTCGGCAGCACGACCTCGACGCCATGGCGCGTCAGCAGCCGGATCGTCGCCTCGTTGATCCCCGGGTCGAGCACCGGCTGGGCGCAGCCGGAGAGCAGCGCGACGCGCTTCTGCCGCGGGACCTCGGGCACGAAGCTCTGCGGACCCTCCATCGCCGAGCGCGACGGCAGCCGCGCGGGCGCCAGCGCGAGCATCGCCTTCAGGCGCCCGCCGACGAGCGGGAGCGCGCCGAGCGCCGGGCCGAGCGGCTTGGCCAGCATCGCCCCCAGCATGGCGAGACGGAAACGGCCGGGATAGGGCAGGATCGCGCCGAGCACGCGCCGCAGCAGCCGGTCGTGCCAGGAGCGCTCATAGGTCTCCTCGATATGGGCGCGGGCATGGTCGACGAGGTGCATGTAGTGCACGCCGGACGGGCAGGTCGACATGCAGGAGAGGCAGGAGAGGCAGCGGTCGACATGCTTCACCACCTCGGGGGTGGCAGGCTTGCCGTTCTCCAGCATGTCCTTGATCAGATAGATGCGCCCGCGCGGGGAATCGAGCTCGTCGCCGAGCAGGAGATAGGTCGGGCAGGTCGCGGTGCAGAAGCCGCAATGCACGCAGGTGCGCAGGATCTTCTCCGAAGCCGGGAGGCGCGGATCGGAAGCGAGACGGTCGGGGGTGAAGTTGGTCTGCATGTCTCTCAGGCTCCACCCTGCCAGGCTTTGATCCAGTCGAGCGGATACAGCAGCATGATCACGTTCAAGGTCAGGTTGTCGCGGATCAGCCAGCCGACTACCAGTTCCATCGCGAGCGCGGACGCGACCGTCACCCGGACGGGGAGGACCCGCGCCGCGAGGAAGCCCGCGATCATCGCCAGGATGTCGCAGACCGAGTTGAGGACGCTGTCGCCGTAATAGTCGAGCGAGATGGTCGTGGCGCGGTAATGCTCGATCACCGCATTCGTATTCTCGGCGATCTCCCAGGAGGCTTCCAGCAGGATCGACAGGATCAGGGCCAGGCCAAACGAAACCGGCAGGCCGGTGATACGCCGAACCAGCCAGAACAGCCCGTAGAACAGGAAGCCGTGAATGATGTGGGAGAAGGTGTACCAGTCGGCGATGTGCTGGGAGTTCTCCGAGGACCTCACCTCGCCGTGCCAGGGTTTGACGAAGCCGCATTTGCAGATCGGCTCGCGCCCCATGGCGGTCAGGATCGCGGCGGCCGCGACGATCAGCAGCAACACGATCAGGCCGACTGTCCAGGGCGCCAGCCGGCCAGGGGCCCAGGCGGCGCGAGGGTCGGGCGCGCGTCCTGCCGCGTTCAACGTCTCAGCGAGCGTCATCACATCCCCACATAGATCCGCCCCGGCTCGAAGATGCCATCTGGATCGAAGCTCGCCTTGATGCCGGCCGAGACCCGCATCAGCGGCTCCGCGAGCGGCTGGAAGACCGGCACGGCGGCGCGAACCGCATCGGGCGCGCGCACCAGCGTGGCGTAGCCGCCCAGACGCGCCACCGCCGCGCGGATCGCCGAGGCCCCCGCATCGCCCTGCGCCGGCACGGCGAGCCAGACGAGGCCGCCGCCCCAGTCGTAGAACCAGCGCGCCTGCGGAATGGCGAGCGCGGCCATCGCCTTCGGACCGTTCGTCGGCGCGAGCGAGAGGCGCCAGACCGCCTCCTGCGTGCCGGCGAAGACGCGGGCATCCCGGATGTCGCGCCAGAGGCTGGACGAATCCTCGCCCTCCAGCCGCTCCGGCACGCCATATTCGCCGAGCAGCAGGGCGAGCTCGCCGGAGCGGTACTCGATCGAATCCGCGAAATTCTCGAGCCTGAGCAGCGTCAGCGCCGCCTCGCCCGCGATCCCCGCCGGGAGATGGGCCGCCGCCATCGGCTCGAAGGGCGAGCCCAGAGCCTTGGCGAGCAGCGCGACGCCCTCCTCGTCGGAGAGCCCCCGCCATTGCAGGGTGACGATGCGCTCCGGCCTCGGCAGTACCCGGAACGTGACCTCGGTCAGGAAGCCGAGCGTGCCGAAGGCGCCGGCGGAGAGCTTCACGAGGTCGAGCCCGGTGACGTTCTTCATCACGCGCCCGCCGGATTTGACGATCTCGCCACGGCCGTTGACCAGGCGCACGCCGATCAGCGAATCGCGGGCGGCGCCGGCGTTGATCCGGCGCGGGCCGGAGATGTTGGCGGCAGCGACCGCGCCGATGCTGGGCGTGCCGTCGCTGCCGTAGAGCGGACGATGGTCCATGGGCTCGAAGGGCAGGATCTGGCCCTTCTCGGCCAGCGCCTGCTCGATCTCCGCGAGCGGCGTGCCGGCGCGGGCCGAGATCACCATCTCGGAGGGCTCGTAGAGCGTGATGCCGGTGAGGCCCGCGCTGGCGATCGTGCTGGCGGCCTGGGACGGGCGCCCGAGTCCGGCGCGCGTGCCGCCGCCGCGGATCGCGAGCGGCGTGCCGGCGGCGATCGCCGAGACGACCACGGCGCGCGCCTGCGCCTCGGTGGTGGGGGTGTGGACGATCATAGGCTCCCCCCCGTCATTCCGGGGCTTCGCGCAGCGAAGAACCCGGAACCCACGACTGGGCAAATCGCTTCGTCCAGCACGCGAAAGCAGACGATCCAACGGGTTTCACCCGGTCGTGGGTTCCGGGTTCGGCCCCGAGGGCCGCCCCGGAATGACAGGGCGGCGCGAAGCCCCTCAAGCGAGCCCTTCATAGAGGTCTTTCCATTCGGGATTGATGTCCTCGATCAACTTGATCTTCCAAGCCCTGCGCCACTTCTTCAACACCTTCTCGCGGTCGATGGCATCCCGGATGTCTGCGAACTCTTCGTACCAAACCAGACGATCAACATCGTAACGGCTCGTGAAACCGGCGTTCTGCTTCGCCTTATGCTCAAAGGCGCGCCTCGCGAGATCGTTGGTGACGCCGAGATAAAGCGTGCCGCTTCGTTTGCTGGCCATGAGATAGAGGAAGTACGGCATCCGTCTCACCCGGTCGTGGGTTCCGGGTTCTCGCTGCGCGAGCCCCGGAATGACAAAACTACGCCGCGACCCTTCCTTCGAGCGGGAACACCTTGGCCGGGTTGAGAAGCCAGGCGGGATCGAACACCGCCCTCACCCGCATCTGCTGGGCGAGGTCCTCCGGATTGAACTGGAAGGTCATCAGGTCGCGCTTCTCGATGCCGACGCCGTGCTCGCCGGTGAGGCAGCCGCCGACCTCGACGCAGAGCTTGAGGATGTCCATGCCGGCATCCTCCGCCTTCTGCGCCTCGACGGGATCGTTGCAGTTGTAGAGGATCAGCGGGTGCAGATTGCCGTCGCCGGCGTGGAAGACGTTGGCGACGCGAAGCCCGTAGCCCTTCACGATCTCGTCCATGCGGCGCAGCACATGGGGAAGCTGGCCGGTGGGGATCGTGCCGTCCATGCAGATGTAATCGGCGATGCGGCCGGTGGCACCGAAAGCCGATTTGCGCCCCTTCCAGATCGCCGCCGCCTCCATCGCGGATTTCGACTCCTTGACGGTGGTCACGCCATGCTCGCGCGAGATCGCGACGATGCGGGCGAGCTGAGCGTCCATCTCGGTGTCCGAGCCCTCGACCTCGATGATCAGCAGCGCCTCGACATCCATCGGATAGCCGGCCTTGGCGAAGGCCTCGCAGATCTCGATCGCCGGCTTGTCCATGAACTCCATCGCGACCGGGATGATGCCGGCGCCGATGATCGCCGCCACGGCCGCGCCCGCCTGCTCGCTGGTCGGGAAGCCGAAGAGCACGGGCCGCGCGCCCTCGGCCGCGCGCAGGATGCGCACCGTCGCCTCGGTGACGATGCCGAGCTGGCCCTCGGAGCCGTTGATCAGGCCGAGCAGGTCGTAGCCGGGGGAATCGAGATGGGCGCCGCCGATCTCGGCGATGCTGCCGTCGAGCATCACCATGGTGACGCCGAGCACGTTGTTGGTGGTGACGCCGTATTTCAGGCAGTGGGCGCCGCCGGAATTCATGCCGATATTGCCGCCGATCGAGCAGGCGAGCTGGGAGGACGGATCGGGCGCGTAGAAGAAGCCCTCGACCGAGACCGCGCCGGTGACGGCGAGATTGGTCACGCCCGCCTCGACCCGGGCGACACGGTTGGCATAGTCGATCTCGAGGATGCGGTTCATCTTGGAGACGCCGATCACGACCGCGTCCTCCTGCGGGATCGCGCCGCCGGCGAGCGACGTGCCCGCGCCGCGCGGCACCACCGGCACGCCCTGCTCGTTGCAATAGCGCAGCACCGCCGCGACCTCCTTCGTGGTCGAGGGCAGCACCACGGCGAGCGGCAGCCGCCGATAGGCCGTCAGAGCGTCGGTCTCGTAGGGTCGGCGCTCGTCGACCGCCGTGATCAGCGCCTCGGGCGCAACGAGGCCCGCGAGCCCGGCGACGATCTCCTCGCGGCGGGCTAGAATCGCCGGATCCGGCGTCGGAAATGCGATGGCGGACATGGACGTCACTCCCTCCTGTTCCGCCGCCAGCCCTCATCCTGAGGAGTGCTCGCAGAGTACGTCTCGAAGGATGATCCAGAGCACGGTGGAGCATCCTTCGAGACGCCGCTACGCGGCTCCTCAGGATGAGGGCTCGCAGACGGGAACGCCCGAGCAGCCTAGACGAATTCCAACACGCTTGCAGCGTCGGTAGCAGCCATGATTATTTCCGAAAAGGAAAAGATCGGCGGAGAGCGAAGACCTTCATGGACCGGTTCGGCGATCTCGACGTCTTCGCCCATGTCGTGACCGGCAAGAGCATGTCGGAAGCGGGGCGCCGGCTCGGGCTGTCGCCCGCCGTGATCTCGAAGCGCATCCGCCGTCTGGAGGAGCGGCTCGGCGTGCGCCTGCTGCAACGCACAACGCGCCAGCTCGCGCTGACCGAGGCGGGACAGGGCTTCTACGAGCGCGTCGTCTCGATCCTGTCGTCGGTCGAGGAGGCGGAGGCCTGGGTCGCGAGCGGCGCCGGCCAGGCGCGGGGCACGCTGAGGGTCTCGGCGCCGACCTCCTTCGGACGGCTGCACATCGCGCCGCATCTGAAGCCCTTCCTCGATGCCCATCCGCAGGTGGCCGTCGATCTCTCGCTGTCCGACGCCTTCGTCGACGTGGTGGGGGAAGGCTTCGACGTCGCGATCCGGATCGCCGACCTGCAGGATTCCAGCCTCGTCGCCAAGCGGCTGGCGCCGAACCACCGGGTGCTGTGCGCCGCGCGCCGCTACGTCTCGGAGCACGGCCTGCCACAGGACATCGCGGCGCTCGAACGGCACACGCTGATCGCCCACAACGCCGACCATTGGCGGCTCGACGGCCCCGGAGGCCCCGTGACGGTGCGGGTCAACGGGCCGCTGCGGACGAATTCGAGCGAGGTCGTGCGCGAGGCGCTTCTGGCCGGGCTCGGCATCGCATTGCGCTCGACCTGGGATGTCGGGCCCGAGCTCAAATCGGGCGAGCTGGTGCGGCTCCTGCCCGACTATTCGGTGGGCAGCCGGGTCGCGGTGCATGCCGTCTATCCGAGCCGCCGGCACATGGAGCAGAAGGTGCGCGCCTTCGTCGATTATCTCGGCGCCCTGTACGGCCAGACGCCATACTGGGATGACGGGCTCGCGCTCTAGGAGGGCGGCCTTACGGGGGTCGGCGCCAGCGCGACGACGCCAGAGTCCGCAGCGCCCTTATCCGTCCATTCCGGCGGCGCGCCCACGACGCCGCCCAGGAATCCGGTCACGCCGGGAGCGCGCCCGAAGGCCTCGCAGAGGACCTGTTTCGGCGCCCCGCCGGCCATGGTCTGGAGGCGCTGCGCTGACGGCAGTCCCGGCACCTTTCCGAACGGACTCTCTCCGGTGACTAGCAGGGTGCTGAAATCGTCGCCGAAGGCGCCGGCAAACTCATAGGCATCTCCCGCCGCAGAGACGCGTGTCGTCCCGAACAAGGCGTTCGCGCCGCGACCCCAGACCATCGCGGCGCGCTGCTCGCCGGCCCTGCCGCGCGCCTCGGCCTCGACGGACAGGCTGCCGAGTCCGATCGGGAGACGCAGGCTCGGGCCTGGGATGTCGGGAAGCAGCACCGATTTGGCGATCGACGCCGCCTTGGAGGCCGCAGCCGCGTATTCATTGGTCGGCGCGATGTCGGACACGAAGGCCTGAACCGTCAGATCGGCCTGCTTGCCGGCAACCACGGTGAAGCGTTCGCCGAGTCCGACGCAGAGCGAGCGGTCGATTGCATTGGCGATCAGCCGGCGCTGCTCGTCCGAGACCGGCGCGCCCTGCGCCTTGGGAGTGAACGAGGTCGGCACGATGCGCACCGTCTTCGCGGCGATCACCGCGGGCTTGTCGACCGAAATCTGCGACTGGGTCAGAACGCCGTCAGAACGCACCAGGCCGGCATAGGAGGACAGGGACCCCGCCTGGTCCAGCGAGGCGCTGGCGCAGCCGGCGAGCGCGCCCGCCAGCGCCAGACCCACGCTTCGACCGGCAGCCCGGCCTGCCGATCGCATCGCGACCAAGCACCGCCCGCGCAGCCGCCCGTCGCTCCCCGGATTGCGCATCGCTGTCCCCGCCACCCCGACCGTCGGGTTCCCAGGCGGGAAGGGCCCAAGGATTGCGGCGCTTATGGCGCGGTCTGCAGCCTGGAAACGCGAGGAAACCAAATCGCCGGCGCCCGCGCAAATACGGCCCCGCCCCAGCCATCAACCTCAGCGGCCGAGGAGCCTCCCAGCGACTTGTCCACAACGACGCGATCCCCGATGGTCATCGCCGGTCAAGGAGAGGCGATTCATGTTCGGCGTTCTCGAAGGCACCGGGGTCGAGGTTCTGGACCCGCGCTTCTTCCGCATCGTGCCGGGCTCGGCGCGGGTGGAGCGGCTCTGGACCGGGGCGCGCTGGTCGGAGGGACCGGCCTGGTTTCCGGCCCATAACAGCCTGGTCTGGTCCGACATCCCCAACGACAGGATGCTGCGCTACGACGCACTGACCGGCCATGTCGGCGTCTTCCGCCAGCCGGCGCGCAACAGCAACGGCAACACGGTCGACGCGCAAGGCCGGCTCGTCACCTGCGAGCACGGGGGACGGCAGGTGACGCGCACGGAGCATGACGGCTCCATCACCGTGCTCGCCAGCCATTTCGGCGGCAGGCGCCTGAACTCCCCCAACGACGTGGTGGTGAAGTCGGACGGCTCGATCTGGTTCACCGACCCCGATTACGGCATCCTCAGCGATTACGAGGGCGACCGGGCCGAGAGCGAGATCGGCGCCTGCAACGTCTACCGGATCGACGGGCGCACCGGCGAGATCGCCGTCGTGGCCGATGATTTCGTCAAGCCGAACGGGCTCGCCTTCTCGCCCGACGAGAGCATTCTCTACATCGCCGACAGCGCGGCCAGCGCCTCGCCCCAGGAGAGCCGCCGGCATATCCGCGCCTGCGCGGTCGGTCCGGACGGCACGACGCTCGGACGATCGGAGGTTTTCGCGACGTGCAAGGCGGGGGTGTTCGACGGGTTCCGGCTCGACCGGACGGGACGGCTCTGGACCAGCACGGCGGAGGGCGTCGAGATCTTCGATCCGGACGGGACGCTGATCGGCAAGATCGCCATCCCCGAGATCGTCGCCAATGTCTGCTGGGGCGGACCGAAGCTCAATCGCCTCTTCATCTGCGGCACGACCTCGCTCTACGCGGTGATGACGCACACCAACGGGGCGACGCGGCCGGGCGCCTGACGCAGGCCTCATACACCGCGCGAGAGCCGGCATCGCGGCTGGCACATGACTTGCTGAATTGCATGCATCTTCTCCCCGCGAGGTGCATGCATGCTCAGACGTCTGGCCGTTTCCGCGGCAATCGCCCTTTCGCTCATCAGCACGGCGCGCGCCGAGTCCGTGGTGCGCTACGGCATCTCGCTCGCCGACATTCCGCTGACGTCGGGCCAGCCGGATCGCGGCGCCGGCGCGTACAAATTCACCGGCTACACCCTCTACGACCCGCTGGTCGCCTGGGAGATGGATGTCGCCGACCGGCCGGGCAAGCTCGTGCCCGGCCTCGCGACCGAGTGGAAGGTCGATCCCGCCGACCAGAAGAAGTGGCTCTTCACCCTGCGCGACGGGGTGAAGTTCCATGACGGCTCGACGCTCGACGCGGCGGCCGTGGTCTGGAACCTCGACAAGGTGCTGGACGAGAAGGCGCCGCATTACGACCGCCGCCAGGCCGCGCAGGTGAAGCCGCGCCTGCCCTCCGTCGCCAGCTACCGCGTCGTCGATCCGAAGACGGTCGAGATCACCACCAAGGCGGTCGATTCCTTCTTCCCCTACCAGATGCTCTGGTTCCTGGTGTCCTCGCCCGCGCAGTACGAGAAGGTCGGCAAGGACTGGGACAAGTTCGCGATGACCCCGTCGGGCACCGGGCCGTTCAAGCTCGACAAGCTGGTGCCGCGCGAGCGCGCCGAACTGGTGAAGAACGCCGAGTACTGGGACAAGAAGCGCCTCGCCAAGGTCGACCGGCTGATCCTGCTGCCTATGCCGGAGGTTCTGGCGCGCACCAACGCGCTGATCACCGGGCAGGTCGACCTGATCGAGACTCCCGCCCCCGACACCGTGCCGCAGCTCAAGGCGGCGAAGATGCGGATCGTCGAGAACGTCACGCCGCATGTCTGGAACTATCATCTCTCGGTCGCGCCGGGCTCGCCCTGGCAGGATGTGCGGCTGCGCAAGGCGCTCAACCTCGCCATCGACCGCGAGGGAATCGTCGCGCTGCTGAACGGGCTCGCGCGCCCCGCCATCGGCCAGGTCGACCCGACCAGCCCCTGGTTCGGCAAGCCGGGCTTCCAGATCAAATACGATCCCGAGGCCGCGAAGAAGCTGCTGGCCGAGGCCGGCTACTCCAAGGCGAAGCCGCTCAAGACCACTTTCGTCATCGCCCAGGGCGGCACCGGCCAGATGCAGTCGCTGCCGATGAACGAGTTCATCCAGCAGAACCTCAAGGATGTCGGCATCGAGATCGAGTTCAAGGTCGTCGAGCTCGAGGTGCTCTACACGCGCTGGCGCAAGGGCGCGAAGGACGAGATGAACGCCGACGTGACCTCGAACAACATCGCCTATGTCACCTCCGATCCGCTCTACGCGATCATCCGCTTCTTCCACTCCAGCCAGGTCGCGCCGGTCGGCGTGAACTGGGGCACCTGGTCGAGCCCGGCGGTCGACGGGCTGCTGGACGAAGCGATGAAGACCTTCGACGTCGCCAAGCAGGACGAGCTCCTGGCCAGGGCGCATGAGAAGATCGTGGACGAGGCCGTGCTCGGCTGGGTCGTGCACGACACCAACCCCCATGCCCTCTCGCCGAAGGTCACGAAATTCGTGCTCGCCCAGCACTGGTTTCAGGATCTGACGACGATCGGCGTCGACTGACCCGGGGGCCGCCGGAGGCTTACGACTCCTTCGGCGGCTCGCCCTTCAGGCGCGCGACGACGATCGGCATGACGACGCCGATCACCAGGAAGCGCAGGAGGTGGTGGGAGCCGACATAGAGGGTGTCGAGCCCCATCGCGAAGGCCAGCATCGCCATGGCCTCCAGCCCGCCCGGCGCGAAGGCCGTCATGGCGCTGGCATAGGACACGCCAGCCAGGCGCGCCGCCGGCCAGGCGAAGAGGAAGGCCACGGCGATCGAGACGAAGAAGCCGCCGATCGCGATCGGGAAGAGCCCCAGGAATTCCTTGCGGGGGATATAGGCGATGCGGCCGCCCATGGTCGACCCGAGCAGGATCAGCACCGCGATCTGGATCTCGGCCGGCAGCGTGCCCTCGACGAGGCCGGTGGCGTGCAGCACGGCGCTGGCGAAGGTGGCGCCGAACATCATCGGGGCGGCCATGCCGAGGCGTTCCAGGACCAGCCCGGCGGCAAAGCCGCAGGAGAGCACCAGCAGCATCGTGCCGGCACCGACGGCCAGCGAGGCAGGAAGCGCGGGCGACGGGCTGAGGCCGGTCATCCGCATGGCGCTCGGCAGCAGGGCGACGAGAACGAGCAGGCGAAAGATCTGCACGACCGAGATGCGGCCGATATTGGCCCCCTTGGCCTGCGCCACGGCGAGCACGGTCGACAAGGCGCCCGGCGCCGAGGCCAGCAGCGCGTCGATCCAGGACCAGCGCGCGACATAGCGCAGATAGGCGCCCGACATCACCATGATCGCCGCCACCCCGACCAGGAGAATGGCGATCGAGGCCGGGTAGCGCGCCGCCGCCGACAGGGCCTCGGGCGTCGCGGCAGAGCCGATGACCGTTCCGGAGAACAGCACGGTAGCGTCGAACCAGGGTTTGCGCAGCAGCGGCAGAGGGCGAACCAGAGCGACCGTGGCGCTGAGCAGCATCGACCCGCAAAGCCACGCCGCCGGCGCGCCCAGCAGCGCGAAGGCGGCCCCGCCGGTGGCGGCGATGGCGATGACCACCGCCTCGCGCCAGAGCACGGCGAGGCGCGACGAAGGATAGCCGAAGAGAGCCATCTGGTTCCGGAGAGGCCGACATGAGCGGCGACGCGCGCCATCTCATGGCCGGACCGGCAGCCGTCGTCAAACGCCGACGCGGCACATCGGCGCAGAGCGGCCCTGCGCCAGGTGGCGGGCGTCGCCAGCCTGCCGACGCCGCACGCCCGTCAGAGGCTCGCGATCGCCTTCTGCAAGCGCGCGACCGCCTCGACGAGATCGGAGGAGCGCCGCGCGAAGCACAGGCGCATGCCGGCCTCGCCGCCCGGCCCGAAGGCGGTACCGGGCGCCAGCCCGACATTGGCGCTGTCGACGAGTTCGACGGAGAGCGCCCGCGAGTCGCTGCGACCGTCGACCGAGAAGAATTGATAGAAGGCGCCGTCCGGCGCGCTCAGAGAGACGCGGTTCGTCGCCTTCAGGCCCTCGTAGACGATCTTCCTGCCCTCGGCGGCACGCGCGATCTGCTCGGCGACGAAGGGCTCGCCCTCGTCGAGGGCTGCGATCGCGGCGCGCTGGATGAAGACGGGCGAGCCCGAGGTGGAATACTGGACCAGGTTCTCGATGACCTGTCCCAGGACGGGCGGCGCCTCGATCCAGCCGATGCGCCATCCGGTCATCGCCCAGTTCTTCGAGAAGGTCTGGACGAAGATGACGCGATCATCCGCGTCCATCACGTCGTGGAAGGAGGCGGCGCGCGACGAACCGTCATAGACGAAGCGGGCATAGATCTCGTCGGCGATGATCCAGAGGCCGTGCTTGCGGGCCAGCGCCAGGATCGCGGCCAACTCGTCCTTCGTGGCGGTCCAGCCGGTCGGATTGGCGGGCGAATTGATCGCGATCGCGCGGGTCTTCGGCGTGATCGCGGCGGCGAGCCGGTCGAGATCGAGCCAGAACCGGCCCTGGACATAGTCCATCGGCACATTGACCGGGACGGCGCCGCCGACGCCGATGGCGGCGGGCACGTTCGGCCAGGCCGGCGACGGAATCACGACCTCGTCGCCGGGACCGGCGATCATCCGCACGACGATCTGGACGGACTGCATCCCCGAGCCGGTGACGAAGAAGCGCTCGGCCGGAAGATGCTGTCCGTAGAGCCGGCTATTGTAGCGCGACAGCGCCTCGCGCAGCTCGGGAATGCCGCGCTGCCAGGTGTAGAAGGTCTCGCCGGCGGCCAGCGAGGCGCGGGCTGCGCGCGCGATGAAATCGGGCGTGGGGAGATCGCCCTCGCCGACCCAGAGCGGGATCAACCCCTCCTTCAACCGGCCGTGATTCATGACCTCGACGATGCCGCTCTCGGGCGCGTTGCGGGCCTCGGGCCTGAGAGAATCGATCAGGCTGGCGCCCGGAAGCGTCTGAGTGGTCATCGGCGATACCTCGAGAAGGGATGTCCTTCTTTAGCCGATGGCGGCGTCGGCGGGCATGAAATCGCGAGATCGGGTCGATCGGTCGCGGTGATGAATCAGCGCGACCGATCGGACCGTCAGACGGTCTTCTGCTTGAGCAGGTCGCGGATCTCGCCGAGCAGGACGACGTCCTCCGCCGGCGGGGCCGGGGCCTTGGGTTCTTCCTTCTGCGTCTTCTGAAGCTTGTTGATCGCCTTGACGACGAGGAAGAGCACGAAGGCGATGATCAGGAAATTGACCGCCACGGTCATGAAGGAGCCATAGGCCAGGACCGCGCCCTGCTTGCGCGCCTCGCTCAGCACCGGGGAATTGACCGCGCTGTTCAGGCCGAAGAAGTAGTTCGAGAAGTCGAGGCCGCCCAGAATCGCGCCGATGATCGGCATGATGATGTCGTTGACGAGCGAATCGACGATCCGCCCGAAGGACGCTCCGATGATCACGCCGATGGCGAGGTCGATGACGTTGCCCCTGAGGGCGAACTTCTTGAATTCCTCGAGCATGCTGCTCCCCTGGATTCCGCGGCTCGTAGGCCGTCCGCACCGCGCCCGCGGCCGCGCTGGACATCCCTCCTACGCCGCGGAGCGCGAGGTTAGACCAGCCGCCAGGCGGATTGAAGCCGCCGCCCCGTTGTAACCGACGCGACTCACAAGAGAATCGTCGACGCCGCTGCGCGTGAAGGAGCGGTGGCGGGGGCGCAAGCCCGGCGGTACAATGTCTGGTCTCGATAACGCGGGCGCCACATGCCGACAGACGACCGGCCTTCCCTTCCCTGCCCGTATCCGGCGGTCGCATCATGATGCCCGCCTGGTCCGTCGTGCTCGTCGCGCTGGTCTATCTGTGCGCGCTCTTCACGGTCGCCCATGTCGCCGACACCTCCGGGCGCAAGCTGATGACCGGGCGGGCACGCGCGACGATCTACGCGCTCGCGCTGGGGGTCTACTGCACCTCCTGGACCTTCTACGGCTCCGTCGGCTTCGCGAGCCACGCCGGCCTCGACTTCCTGGGGATCTATCTCGGGCCGATCCTGGTGATCGGCCTCGGCCATCGCTTCGTGGCGCGCGTCGTCGGCATCGCGCGCTCGCAGAACATCACCTCGGTGGCGGACTTCGTCGGGGCCCGCTACGGCAAGAGCGAGCGCGTCGCGGCGCTGGTCTGCATCGTCGCGGTCATCGGGGCCCTGCCCTATATCGCGCTTCAGCTCAAGGCCGTGGCCAGCTCGCTCTCGGTCTTCCTGGCCGCCGCCGGTGGACACGAGATGCCGCTGTTCGGAGACCTCGCCCTGCTGGTGGCGCTGGTGCTGGCCGGCTTCGCCTGCGCCTTCGGCACCCGGCATATCGACGCCACCGAGCACCAGGACGGGCTGGTGCTGGCGATCGCCGTGGAATCGCTGGTCAAGCTCGTCGCCTTCCTCGGGCTCGGCATCTTCATCGTCTACGGCCTGTTCGACGGGGCCGGGGATTTCCTCGCCAAGGTCGGCCAGCCCCCGGCCGGCCTGCCGCCCATCGTCGATCGGACGTCGAGCTGGACGACCTTCCTGACGCTGACGCTGCTCTCGGCCTGCGCGGCGCTGCTGCTCGCCCGCCAGTTCCACATGACGATCGTCGAGAATCGCGACCCGGCGGATGTGCGGCGCGCGGCTTGGATGTTCCCGCTCTATCTCATCCTGATCAACCTGTTCGTGCTGCCGCTCGCCATGGCGGGCGAGGCGCTGCTGCCGGGACCCGGCGTCGATCGCGACATGACCGTGCTGCTGCTGCCGCTCCAGCGCGAGGCGGGGCTGATCGCGCTCCTCGTCTTCGTCGGAGGCCTCTCGGCCGCGACCGCGATGGTGATCGTTGCATCGGTCGCGCTCGCCATCATGATCTCGAACCACCTCGCCATGCCGCTGATGCTGCGCGCCCGCGGTTTCGGCGGCGATTCCAGCCGCGCGAGCACGGCGGCGAGCGCCAGCGGCCCGACCGGCGGCGACCTCGGATCGCGGCTCGTCATCATCCGGCGACTGGCGATCCTGGCCGTGATCCTGCTGGGCTATGCCTATTACCGTGCGGCGGGAGAGGCCGCTCTGGTCTCAATCGGGCTGCTCTCCTTCGCCGCCACGGCGCAGATCGCACCCGCCTTCGTCGGCGGCCTGTTCTGGCGGCGCGGAACGGCGCTCGGCGCGGCCGCCGGGCTCGGTATCGGCATCGCGACATGGACCTATACGCTGCTGATCCCGAGCCTCGTCCATGCCGACAGCTCCTGGACCACCCTCATCTCGCAGGGGCCGTTCGGCATCGCCGCCCTGCGGCCGGAGGCGCTGTTCGGCGTCTCGCTGCCCTCCCTGCCGCATGGCGTGTTCTGGAGCCTGGGGCTCAACATCATCGCCTATATCGGCTTCTCGCTGCTGCGCCCCGCCTCCGCCATGGAGCGCCTGCAGGCCAACGCCTTCGTCGAGGCCGACCGGGCCACCATGGCGCAATCCTTCTCGCTGTGGCGCTCCAGCGTGACGGAGGGGGAGCTGCAATCGACCATCGGCCGCTATCTCGGACAGGAGCGGACGCAACAGGCCTTCGAGGGCTTTGCGCTGAGCCGGGGCGAGAAGCCCAACGCGCATCGCGACGCTGACATCCGGCTGCTGCGCTTCGGCGAGCACCTGCTCTCCTCCGCCATCGGCGCGGCCTCGTCGCGGCTGGTGCTCTCACTGCTGCTGCGCCGACGCGCGCTGTCGACGGAAGCCGCCTTCAAGCTGCTCGACGACGCCTCCGCGGCGCTCCAGTACAACCGCGACATCCTGCAGAACGGCCTCGACCACGCCGAGCAGGGCATCACGGTGCTCGACGCCGACCTGCGCCTGCTCGCCTGGAACCAGGCCTTCATCGAACTCTACGATCTGCCTCCCTCGCTCGTGCGCTTCGGCACCGGCCTCGACGAGATCGTGCGCTTCAATGCCGCCCGCGGCGCCTATGGCGACGGCGAGCAGGACGAGCTCCTCACCGCGCGGCTCGAAAGCTTCATGCACGACCGCGAGCCGGTCCGCCTCAAGCTCTACCCGTCGCAGCGGGTCATCGAGATCCGCACGAACCCCCTGCCAGACGGCGGCTTCGTGACCACCTACAGCGACATCACCGAGACGGTCCGGGCCCAGGAAGAGCTCGAACGGACCAATGAGAGCCTGGAGCGCCGCGTCGCCGAGCGCACCGAGGAACTGCTGCACGTCAATGCCGAGCTCCAACGCGCCAAGGCCGAGGCCGAGGCGGCGAATGCCTCCAAGACCCGCTTCCTCGCCGCGGCGAGCCACGACATCCTGCAGCCCCTCAACGCCGCACGCCTCTACGCGACCTCGCTGGTCGAGCGCGACCGCGCGGCGGGAAATCCGGAGCTCGCGGAGAATGTCGACGCCTCCCTCGACGCGGTCGAGGAAATCCTGACCGCCCTGCTCGAAATCTCGCGCCTCGACGGCGGCGCGCTGAAGCCCGAGATCTCGGCGTTCCGGCTCGACGAGCTGATGCGCCAGCTGCAGCGCGAATTCGAGCCGATCGCCCATGAACGCGGCCTCAAGCTCGTCTTCGTGCCGACGGTGCTGGCGATCCGCTCGGATCGGCGGCTGATCCGGCGGCTGCTCCAGAACCTGATCTCGAACGCGATCAAGTACACCCCCAACGGCAAGGTGCTGATCGGCTGCCGGCGGAGCGGCAGCCAGGTCGCGCTCGAGGTGCTCGATACCGGGCTCGGCATCCCCCAGAGCAAGCAGAAGACGGTGTTCCGCGAATTCCAGCGGCTCGACCAGGGCGCCAAGGTCGCGCGCGGGCTCGGCCTCGGGCTGTCGATCGTCCAGCGCATCGCGCGCGCGCTCGACCACGAGCTGACGCTCGACTCGACGCCGGGCCGGGGCACGCGTTTCCGCGTTCTCGTGCCCCGCGCCGCACCGCTGCCGGCGATGACGACCGGGGCGACGCCGCGCCAGGCTCCGGCCGGACAGCTCGCCGGGCTGAAGCTGCTCGTGATCGACAACGAGCCGGCGATCCTGGACGGCATGAAGCGCCTGCTTGAAGGCTGGGGCTGCGTCGTCGCGACCGCCGCCGGCCTCGACGAGGCGATGCCTCATGTCGGCGGCCGCGACGAGCCGGACGGCGTGATCGCGGACTACCATCTCGACCATGGCAACGGGCTCACCGCCATCGGCTCGCTGCGCGCGGCCGCGCGGAGCGCTCTGCCGGCCATCCTGCTCACGGCCGACCGGACCCCGCATGTGCGCGAGGCCGCGACGGCGCTCGAAGTCCACCTTCTCAACAAGCCGCTCAAGCCCGGCGCCCTTCGCGCGCTGCTGGCGCAATGGCGCGCCACGAGGCTGGCGGCGGAGTAGGCAAGAACGTCGATGGGCGACGGAGCATTCTCCGGCTGGCGCGACGCCTTCCGCAACCGGCTGTCCTGGCGGCGCGCCGTGCCACGCCATCTGTTGGTCGCGCTGCTGGCCGGCATGGGCACGGCGATCGCCATCGGCGCGATGGAGATCGTGGCGGACCATTTCGGCAAGCCGCTCGCCCTCATTCCCTTCGTGACCTCGATCGTGCTGACGATCTGCCTGCCAGACGCCGCACCCGCTCGGCCACGCGCCCTGATCGGCGGCCATATCGTGTCGAGTCTGGCCGGCTATGCCGTGCTGGCAGCCCTTGGCTCGTCGCCCGCAACCCTCGCCTTCGCCGTCGGCCTCGCCGCCGCCGCCATGCATCTCACCCGGACGATGCATCCCCCGGCGGGCATCAACCCGCTGCTCGTCGTCCACGAGCATCTCGGCGGCGAGTTCCTGCTGCTGATCGTCCTGCCGGGCGCGCTGGCGCTCGCCGCCTTCGCCATGCTCTGGCGCCGGCTGACCCGGAAGGCCGCAAGCTGAGCTGGAGCAGGCGTGCCAAAGCCGCCGGACGCATGCTATCGCTCCCGCCCGACCCAGGAGTTTCCCCGTGCCGACGCTGCATGTCTGCCCTCTCTCGAAGCTGAGCGAGACGGTCACCGGAGTCGGCGCAAGCCATGTCGTGACGCTGATCAACGTCGGCGCGGCCGTGGAGCGACCCGCCGGAATCGACGCCGACCGGCATCTCGTTCTCGGCATGTCGGACATCTCCGGCCCCATGGAGGGGCATGTGCTGCCCGGGGAGGAGCATATCGCACGCTTCCTCGCCTTCGCGCGCGGCTGGAACCGGGATGCGCCGCTGGTGATCCACTGCTGGGCGGGCATCAGCCGCTCCACGGCCGCCGCCTATATCGCGGCCTGCGCCTTCTCGCCGGAGGCGGACGAGGAGGAGATCGCGCTCCGCCTGCGCGCGGCCTCGCCATCCGCCACCCCCAACCCCCGGCTCGTCGCCGTCGCGGACGCGATGCTGGGCCGCGAGGGCCGCATGAGGGCCGCGATCGCGCGGATCGGGCGCGGAGCGGAGGCTTTCGAGGGCACACCCTTCATCATGCCGCTGGCCTGAGAGACGGCGCGGAAACGCCCAGGCCCCTCATCCCGGGACCCCGCTCCGCCATGCGGCCCGGCGGACGCGATCGCGATAGTCGAACAGCTTCGGATCGCGCCGACCGGAGCGCACGCAGCTTCGTGCAAGCCTATGCACGGCTGACGCGGATATGAGCGCACCTGATCGAAATCACTGCAGAAAATTGCTTGCTTTCCCGGAATTTTGCGACGATTCATCCACGGGAAAGGGCCGACAGCACCATGTCCATCGAACTCGACTCCCGCGACCGCACGATCCTGCGCATCCTCCAGGCGGACGGGCGCATCACCAATTCCGACCTCGCGGAGAAGGTGCATCTGTCGCCGTCGGCCTGCCTGCGGCGCGTCCGGCAGCTCGAGGAGAGCGGGCTGATCCGCGGCTACGCGATGTTGCTGGACGAGAAGATCGCGGGATTTCCGGGCACCGCCTTCGTCTTCGTCACGCTGGACCAGCAGGGCCGCGCCTCGCTGGAGCAGTTCGAGCAGGCGGTGCAGGATCTGCCGGAAATCCTCGAATGCCATCTGCTCGCCGGCGCGCATGATTACATGATGCGCGTGATCTACCGCGACAGCGCCGATTTCGAGCGCATCCACACCGATATCCTGACGCAGTTGCCGGGCGTGACGCGCGTGCAGTCGACGCTGACGCTGCGCACGATCAAGAAGAGCTCGGCTCTCCCGGTCTGAACACGAGGGGTTGCGGGCGAAGGCCGCCCGGCCGATATGGGTCCCTGCAACCGGGAATCACGCCGTGAGCGAATCGAAGCCGAACGACGACGTCGCCGCCCTGCCCTTCGAGGCGGCGCTGAAGCAGCTGGAGGAGATCGTCTCCCGGCTGGAGCGCGGGGACGTGCCGCTCGAGGAATCGATCGCGATCTATACCCGTGGCGAGGCGCTGAAGGCGCGTTGCGACGCGCTGCTGAAGCAGGCAGAGGCGCGCATCGAGAAGATCACGCTCGGCGCCGACGGCAAGCCGGCCGGCACCGCCCCGATGGACGTCGACAAGTAGCGGCCGGCTACCCGCCGTCCTGCCAGGCCGGCAGGGCCGTCACCAGCTCCTCGACCAGCCGCGCGACATGCTGCACCGCCGGGTCGCCAGCGCGGCGCTTGTGCCATGCCCCGTGCAGCGGGAAGCCCTCGACCGCGATCGGCGGAGCAAACGCGACGAGCCCGGCCTGACACGAAGCCGGCAGGCAGCGGCTGGGCAGCAGCGCGATCAGATCCGAATCCACCAGCAACGGCGGCACCATCACGAAGCTCGGCACCACCATGCCGACCCGGCGCGTCCGGCCGATCCGGGCCAGCGCCTCGTCCAGGGCGCCATGCGTCTCGCCGCGCCCCGAGACCAGGACATGCGGAGAGGCCAGCCAGCTGTCGAGACCGAAATCCCCGGCCGCCGGATGATCGCGGCGCATGGCGACGACATAGCTCTCGCGCAACAACTCGCGGCGGGTGAAGTCGGCCTCGACCTGGGGAAAGACCGAGACGGCGAAATCGACCGTGCCGCGCGCCAACCCCTCCAGCGCAGCGCCGGCGCCGTGCCAAGGCATGATCGCGACCGTGATGCCGGGCGCGCTCGCCGCGAGCAGGCGATGGAGCTTCGGCGCGATGAGGGCGGCCGGGTGATCCGCCATGACGACGCGCACGGTCTGGCGGATGCCGGCCAGATCGGGCGCGGGCTGGTCGAGCAGGGCCGCGGCGGCGGCCAGCACCTGCTTGACCGGGCCTGCCAGCGCCTGCGCCTTGGGGGTCAGCACCATGCCGCCGGCACCACGCTGCAGCAGGGGATCGCCGAGGAGCTGGCGGCAGCGTTCCAGCGCGCTCGAAGCCGCCGGCTGCGAGAGCCCGACGCGCCGGGCCGCGCGCGAGACATGGGCCTCGTCGAGCAGAGCGTCCAGAACCACGAGCAGGTTGAGATCGACCGAACGTAAATTCATGATGTCGATAATACGATATATCGAACATCCATTGGAATGATTTCTTATCGCCCGGCATCCTCCTCCCATCGACAACGGAGGCTGCCATGACGAAGACCCTGATCCTGCTGTTTCACCCGCATTTCGACCGCTCCCGCGCCAGCCGGGCGCTCGCGGAAGGCGCCACCACCGTGCCGGGCACCGAGATCGTGGATATGCAGGCGCTCTATCCCGATGGCTGCATCGACGCAGACGCGGAGGTCGCGCGGCTGATCGGCGCCGGCCGCATCGTCCTGCAGTTCCCGGTGCAGTGGTATTCGACCCCGCCCCTGCTCAAGGCCTGGCAGGACGCGGTGCTGACCCGGATGTTCTACCTCGCCTATGAGCAGGAGGGCGCGAAGCTAGCCGGAAAGCCTCTCATGGTCGCGGCCACGGCGGGGAATGTCCGCGAGGCCTATGCGCCGGGGGGCGCCAACCTGTTCTCCCTGCGCGAGTTGCTGCGACCGCTCGAAGCGACCGCCAACCGCTGCGCGCTGCGCTGGGAGGAGCCTTTCCTGCTCTACGACGCCCACAAAGCCGATGACGACGCGCTCCGGGAGGCCGGCGCCTATTATGCGTCGCGGCTGCGGCGTCTCGGGCAGGGAGCGCGGGACGCGGCCTGAGCCCGCCGCGGTGCACGCAGGGGGGTTGCCGGGCGCGCGACTTCCCGGCACCCTCCGGCCGCCCTCGGGAGAGCCCCCATGTCCCAGCTACCTGCAGACGATCCGATCCTCGGCGATGCCCGCTCCTGCGAGGCCATCGAGAAGGTGATCGTGCCGCGTGCCCATGATCTCGGCGGCTTCTCGGTGCGCCGCGCCCTGCCCTCGATCGGGCGCAAGATGGTCGGCCCCTTCATCTTCTTCGACCAGATGGGGCCGGCCGAATTCCATGTCGGCGAAGGGCTCGACGTGCGCCCGCACCCGCATATCGGGCTCTCGACCGTGACCTATCTCTTCGACGGCGAGATCATGCACCGCGACTCGCTCGGCACCGCGCTCGCGATCCGGCCCGGCGCCGTCAATCTGATGACGGCCGGGCGCGGCATCGTCCATTCCGAGCGCACGGGGCTGGAAGCGCGCGCCGGCGGCCCGAAGCTCTACGGCATCCAGGCCTGGCTCGCGCTGCCGAAGACGCATGAGGAGAACGCGCCCGAGTTCAAGCACCACGCGGCACCGGAGCTGCCGCGCATCGTCGAGGGCGGCAAGCGGATCAGCCTGATCATGGGCTCGGCCTATGGAGAGACCTCGCCGGTGAAATTCCCGTGGGACGCGCTCTACGCCGAGGCCGTGCTCTCGCCGGGCGCGATCCTGCCGCTCGACCCCGACTATGACGAGCGGGCGGTCTATATCGTCTCCGGCAAGGTCGACATCGCGGGCGACGAGTTCGGCGCCGGCCAACTCCTGATCTTCAAGCCGGGCGACCGCATCTCGATCCTCGGCATCGACCAGAGCCGGCTGATGATCGTCGGCGGCGAACCGATGGACGGGCCGCGCCACATCTGGTGGAACTTCGTCTCCTCCTCGAAGGAGCGCATCGACCAGGCCAAGGCGGAGTGGAAGGCCGGCCGCTTCGACACCGTGCCAGGCGACGAGGCGGAGTTCATCCCGCTGCCGGAGGGGTGAGAGTCAGAGCAGCGTTCGTCCGGCGAGCTCAGAACCTCAGGCTGCCTTCGCCCAGCTCCGCGTCGATGTGTTTCCAGACCTGACGCAGCCGATGCACGTGCAGATCGTCGATCATGACGGTGACCATCGCCTGCGTGGCAGCCACGAGAGCGTCCTCGGTCGCGCCACCGAGCGGCGCGCCGGGATGAGGGCCGAGCTCGAAGGCCTCGCGGAGCTTCACGTCGCGCTCTGTGTCCTGAAGCAGGATCCTGCCGATCGCGGCCACGAGCGTCGGATTGGGCGAGCGGACCTCGGGCGAGGCGGCGCCCGCGCGGGGACGCTCCGCGATGACGGCCCGTTCGAGATCGAAGATCGTGCGGATGTGGAGCGTCTTCAGCAGCAGGAAGCGATCCGGCCCGACGACCGTGCAGAGTTGCGCCTGCGCGACCCAGTCGATCGTCTCGTAGATGCCGAAGGGGCTCTCGACATGCAGCATGATCGGATTGGCGGTGGCCAAATTCTGAATGTCGAAGATATTCGCCTCCTCGAGCCGAAACGCGATGAAAGGGTCGACGCCGTCGAGAATCGTCAGCGGGATGATCTTCGTGTGCTTCTCGACCTCGCCATAGCGCGCCTTGAAGGTCAGGCCGCTCTTCTTGAGGAGGTGCTGGATCGCTGCGTCGGGCACGAAGCCGAGCGCGAAGGCGATGAACAGCCATAGCGGACCGACACCGGTGAGCGGATTTCCGGCGCGGCACGCGCCCTCGGCAGCACAGGGATCGGGAAGCAGGACACCGGCCGACGGGCCGGAGGCGGGCGCGACCGGCATTGCCCGAGAAGCGGACGGCGCCGGAGCGGTCGCGCGCACAGCCGGTTCGGATGGCGGGACACCGAGAACCTGCTTCAATGTCTCGACGCCGCCGGTGAACTGCTCCACCGAAGGCGAGACGCGATAGATCACCACCGCCAAAAGCATCGCGAGCACGATATGCGCGAAGGCGCGCAGGAAGGTCACGGCGGAGAGATCGAACACCGCGACCGCCCGCAGCATGAGCTGGATCGTGAAGAAATAGGCCCCCGCGAAGGCGAGCAGCGCGATGGTCAGGACATTGACGTGCCAAGCCTCGAGGAGGCCGTGGCCGCGGAGGACATACTCGCGCGAGAGGCCGCCGACGAACAGAATGCTGGGCTGGAACCACGATTCCACAAGGCCTGAGGAGTTCGTATTTGCGGCCTCGGGCAGTGGCGCGAAGAGCAGGAGAGCGCCGAGCCAGCAGACGACCATATAGGGCAGCGCGCAGACCAGCAGCATCCAGTCCGCATGCAGCATCATCGGAAAACGCGGAACGTCCGACAGTTTCGGCTCCCGGTCCTCCACGAGATCGAGGTCGGCGAAGTACTTGTCCTTGACGAACTCGAAGGAGACGTTGTGCTTCTTGTCGTCTCCGCCGGCCTGCCTCGCGGTCGGCGCGGCCGCGACCGCGTCATTCGGCACAGCCTCATGCGCCGCAGGAACGGCCTCGTTGGCAGCGACCGGCTGGAGCGCACCGCCCTCCGCAGCGCCCTCCGCCCTCGCGGCATCCGATCCGGCGTGCCCTGTCTCGAACCGAAAATTCTTGGCGAAGAGATCGATGAGCTTGATCCGGTTGAGCCGGACCTGATGGCGGATCGCGATGATGGTGACCGGCGTCACGATTGCCAGGAAGAACGCCGCGAGGACCGGAAACAGCATCCTCTTCCCGCCGTCGAGCCAACGATAGCTCAGGAAGGCGAGCACCATCATGACCGCGACGGAAGCGAAGAGGCCGGCGATGCCTCGGCTCGCCGGCGTCCTGTCGGCAGACGGGCTCCATGGCGACCGAACGGGCTTCTTCGTCAGGCCCGGATTCATGACTTGCCCCCGCTGCGCGATGTCGCCCTCACGACGCATCGCCTCCCACGCGCCTTCCGAGGCGATCGAGAAATAATGCTCGTATAAGTTGCATCATGCAAGAGAGCCTCCCTCCGGCATCCGTCTCATCGCCGGCAGGGGCGAGGCGAGGATCGCCAGTGTCGAGAGCGCGAACAGCATCGCCGGCAGCCAGATCGCGACCCCGAGCCCGAGGGCTTCTCCCGCGAGGCCGCCGGCCAGCGCGCCGAGCGGGCGCATGCCGAAGGTCGCGGTGGTGAGCGTCGCGCTGACCCGGCCCAGCAGCGCCGGCGGCGTCACCGTCTGGCGCAGGCTGGTCTGGACGATGAACCAGAGGATCGGCCCGAAGCCGAAGAGGAAGAAGGCCGCCGCGAGTGCCGGCCAGCCGAGCCCGGGGGGAGCCAGCGCCAGCAGGGCCGCGCCGAGGGTCGAGGATGCGGGGCCGAAGACGAGCGGAATCCCGACCGGCAGGCGCGCGATCAGCGCCGGCGCGACCAGCGCGCCGAGAACGAGGCCGACGCCATAGGCCGAGGACGCCAGCCCGATCGCCTCGGTGGAGAGCAGCAGGACGCGGGCGGCATAGGGCGCGACCAGCGCCGTGAAAGCAAAGAAGGCGAGGTTCCAGGCCATGGCGCAGAGCGCGATCGGCCTGAGACAGGGGTGGCGGGCGACGAAGGCCGCGCCCTCGGCGATCTCGCGGTGGAGCGGCTGGCGGCGCCGCTGCTGGGCGGGCATTTCGGGCAGGCGCAGGGAGGCGCCCGCGATCGCGAGCCCCGCAATCGCGCAGAGCAGCAAGCCTGCCGCGGCCTGTCCGCGCGAGACCAGCCAGCCCGCGACGGCCGGGGCGGCGAGGCTCAGCACGGCGCGGCCCAGCTCGATGCGGCCGTTGGCTCGCGGCAAGGCGCCCGCCTCGACGATGCGCGGCAACATGACGAAGACCGCGAGCGTGGCGCAGACCGCCCCGGCCGCGGCCACGAAACTCGCGCAGGCGAGCGCGACACCGAGATCGCCGCCGGCCAGAAGCGCGGTGCCGGCGAGGCCTCCGAGCGCGATCAACCCCGCGCCGGCCCGGATCAGACGACGTGGCGCGAGCCGGTCCGCGAGCACGCCGGCGGGCAGGGACACGATCAGCCAGGCGACGGACTGGGCGGCGACGAGCAGGCCGACCATGCGCGGACTGGCCTGCGCCTGCGTGGCGGCCAGCGTGATGGTGTCGAGCGCCAGCTTGTCGGCGAACTGCGCCATGACGCTGGCGACGAGCAGCGGGTAGACGGCGGGGGAGAGGCGCGGCGACATCGGCATCGGGCTCCGGAAGGGCGTTTCCGGCGCAGTGCCACGCCCGGATCGCCGGTCCCACCCGCTTCCTGCAAGGCAGCCGGCGCGTTCCCGCGTTTGCCAGTTGCGCGCTCAGGCTCTATGCCAAACCATCAGTCCGAACGAGCTCAGACCCTTTTCGTGCCACGTCCCGCCACCCCGCTTCTCGACACCATCCGCGACCCCGCCGATCTGAGGGCGCTGGATGACGCCAAGCTGCGCCAGCTCGCGGACGAGCTCAGGCTCGAGACCATCGACGCCGTTTCGGTCACGGGCGGACATCTCGGGGCCGGTCTCGGCGTGGTCGAGCTCACGGTCGCCCTGCACCACGTCTTCGATACGCCGCGCGACCGGCTGATCTGGGATGTCGGGCACCAGGCCTATCCGCACAAGATCCTGACCGGACGGCGCGACCGCATCCGCACGCTGCGCCAGCCCGGTGGCCTCTCCGGCTTCACGCGTCGTGCCGAGAGCGAATACGATCCGTTCGGCGCGGCCCATTCCTCGACCTCGATCTCCGCCGGCCTCGGCATGGCCGTGGCGCGCGATCTCTCGGACGGCGACAACAAAGTCGTCGCCGTCATCGGCGACGGGGCGATGTCGGCCGGCATGGCCTATGAGGCGATGAACAATGCCGGCGCGCTCGGCTCGCGGCTCGTCGTCATCCTGAACGACAACGACATGTCGATCGCTCCGCCGGTCGGCGCGATGTCGGCCTATCTGGCGCGGCTGGTCTCCGGGCGCACCTATCGCTCGCTGCGCGAGGTCGCGAAGTATCTGGCCGAGCGCCTGCCGCGCTTCCTGCACGAGAAGGCGAAGAAGACCGAGGAGTTCGCGCGCGGCTTCCTGACCGGGGGCACGCTGTTCGAGGAGCTCGGCTTCTACTATGTCGGCCCGATCGACGGGCATAATCTCGACCATCTGCTGCCGGTGCTGCGCAATGTCCGCGATTCCGAGGCGGGCCCCGTGCTCGTCCATGTCGTGACGCAGAAGGGCAAGGGCTACGGGCCGGCCGAGGCCAGCGCCGACAAGTATCACGGCGTCGTCCGGTTCGATCCGGTCACGGGCCAGCAGGCCAAGGCCCCCGCGAACGCGCCGAGCTACACCTCCGTCTTCGGCAACGCCCTGATCAAGGCGGCGCGCGAAGACGACAAGATCGTCGCCGTCACGGCCGCGATGCCCTCGGGCACCGGAATCGACGCCTTCGGCAAGGAATTCCCGGCGCGGACCTTCGATGTCGGCATCGCCGAGCAGCATGCCGTGACCTTCGCAGCCGGCATGGCGACCGAAGGCTACAAGCCCTTCGTCGCGATCTACTCGACCTTCATGCAGCGCGCCTATGACCAGATCGTCCACGACGTGGCGATCCAGAAGCTGCCCGTGCGTTTCGCGCTCGACCGTGCCGGTCTGGTCGGCGCGGACGGCGCGACCCATGCCGGGGCCTTCGACGTCGCCTATCTCGCCTGCCTGCCGGACATGGTGGTGATGGCGGCGGCGGACGAGGCGGAGTTGACCCATATGGTCGCGACGGCCGCCGCTTATGACGAAGGCCCGATCGCCTTCCGCTATCCGCGCGGCGAGGGCGTCGGCGTCGAGATCCCGGATTTCGGCGTGCCGCTCGCCATCGGTCGCGGGCGGATCGTGCGCGAGGGCACCCGCGTCGCGCTGCTCTCGCTCGGAACCCGCCTCGCGGACTGCCTGAAGGCGGCGGAACTCCTCGGCCAGCGCGGCCTCTCCACCACGGTCGCCGACGCCCGCTTCGCCAAGCCCCTCGACGAGGAGCTGGTGCTGCGGCTGGCGCGCGAGCACGAGATCCTGATCACCGTCGAGGAGGGCTCGGTCGGCGGGTTCGGCGCGCATGTGCTGCATCTGCTCGCCCGCAGCGGGGCGCTCGACGCCGGGCTGAAGGTCCGCACGCTCACCCTGCCCGACACGTTCCAGGACCACGGCAAGCCCGAGGCCATGTATGCCGAGGCGGGTCTGGACGCGGCCGGCATCGTGCGCAGCGTCGAGAACGCCCTCGGCGTGGCGCCCAGCGTCAAGCTCGCCTGAGCCGTTCGGGAGGTCGTCGCTCGTGAAGAGCCGAGCCGACCAGTTGCTCGTCGAGCGCGGGCTGTTCGAAAGCCGGGCGCGGGCGCAGGCCGCGATCGCCGCCGGCCTGGTCACGGCCAACGGCGCGGCCGTCCGCAAGGCCTCGGAGATGATCGCCGCCGATGCGGAGATCACGGCGCAGGCCCCTCACCCCTATGTCTCGCGCGGCGGCCTCAAGCTCGCCGCGGCGCTCGACGCCTTCGGCTTCGACCCGACGGGGCTGACCTGCCTCGATGTCGGCGCCTCGACCGGCGGGTTCACCGATTTGCTGCTGCAGAAGGGCGCGGCCCATGTCGTCGCCGTCGACGTCGGGCGCGACCAGCTCCACGCCTCGCTGCGGGCAGACGCGCGCGTGACCAGCCTCGAAGGGCGCGATATCCGCACGCTCGCGGCCGAGGACATGCCCCGCCCCGCCACGCTGGCCGCCATCGATGTCAGCTTCATCTCGCTGAAGCTCGTTCTGCCGGCGGTCGCCGCCCTGCTGGCGCCGCAGGCTGCGGTCGCTGCGCTGATCAAGCCGCAGTTCGAGGCCGGGCGCGCCGCGCTGAAGAAGGGCATCGTTCGCGACGAGGCGGTGCGGGCCGCCGTGTGCGAGGACATTGCGGCTCTCGTCGCCGGCCTCGGCTTCCGGGTGCTGGGGCCGATCCCCTCTCCCATCGCGGGCGGCGACGGAAATCTCGAATTCCTGATCGGGGGCGTGCGTTAGAGTATCGGACTGAATATCGTATTCAGTCCGATACTCTAGCTCTTTGATCTTGCATCGGATTTTCCCGAAAACCGCGCTCCACTTTTCGGGCCGATGCTCTAGGATCGCCTGCTTGCGGACGCTATCCGAGCCTGCGCCCGGACAGGAAAGCGTCGATCTCGTGTTGCAGGCTGCCGCCCTCGAAGGCTTCGATGTCGGCCCGTCCGTTCGCGTTGATGAACTGCGTCGAGCGCGCGATCAGACGGCGCAGGGCTTCGCTCGCGACCGCGACGATCATCGGCAGCTCCGGATTGCCGCGCCCCTCCGCGAGCAGCGCGGTCACGGTCGTCACCAGCCGGCTCATCGAGGTGCAGACGCTCTCGAAGGCCTTGCGGCGGACGGGCGTGATGACGTCATAGGCCGCCAGGGCGGAAGCCGCGCAACGCAGCGGCGAGTTCTCGAAATGGGCGCGATAACCGAGGGGCCGCCAAGCCTTGAGATCGTCGACGATGCTCTCGTCGTCCAGAGCGATCTCGATCAGCATCAGGGCTTCGCTGTAGCGATTGAGAAAATCCGTCGAAAGCTGCGGCGCGCGCGAAGGCTCACGTCGCATCTCCGCCTTTTCTGTCTGCCCATTGGTCGGGAGGACGGCCATACAAAACCCCAGAACGGGAAAACTATGTTGCCCCAAACGCAAAGAAAGTATTGATCCCCGCGCTCCATCCTTCCAGATCGTCAGCCCATGTGCGGCCGCTACGCCATCACTCTGCCACCGGAAGCCATGCGCCGGGCTTTCGGCTATCGCGAGCAGCCGAATTTTCCGCCGCGCTACAACATCGCGCCGACCCAGCCGGTGCCCGTCATCCGCCCGCATGAAGGCGCCCGGCAATTCATGCTGATGCGCTGGGGCTTCATCCCGGGATGGGTGAAGGACCCGAAGGACTTCCCCCTCGTCATCAACATCCGCAGCGAGAGCGCGGCGGAGAAGCCCTCGTTCCGGCACGCGCTGGAGCGCCGCCGCTGCCTGATGCCGGCGGACGGCTTCTACGAATGGCGGCGCAGCGGGGACAGCCGGGGTCCGAGCGAGCCCTATCTCTTCCGCCGGCCCGACCGCGGCTTCTTCGCCTTCGCGGCGCTGTGGGAGACCTGGCACGCGCCGGACGGCTCGGAGATCGACACCGTCGCCATGGTGACGGGGCCGGCCAACGGGCTGATGGCGGCGATCCACCACCGCTGCCCGGTCATTCTCGATCCGAAGGATCACGACGCATGGCTCGACCCTGCGCGGCGCACCCGCGATGTCGCGGGGCTGCTGCGCCCGCCGCCGGACGAGCTGCTGGAAATGGCGCGGATCGGCCCGGCGGTGAACAAGGTCGCCCATGACGGGCCGGAGCTGCAGGAGCCCTTCGACCAGGCGAGCGAGCCGGAGCCCGTCGCGGCTCCGCGCGCGAGGCCCGCCCGGCGCCCGGCCCGCGACGACGGCCAGGGCAGTCTTTTCTAGATCATGCTGATTTTGCAGGGAAACACGTCGTCATCCCGGGCTTGACCCGGGATCCGTCACAGAGCGCAGCGCCCTTCGATGGATTCCGGATCGGCGCCGCTATCGCGGCTTGTCCGGAATGACGGCGTGGTCCCGCAAAAAAGGAAGCACGCTCTAAATCTCCTGCTCAGGTGTCGGACTGGGCGACGCCGAAGATCCGCTGCAATTGCGCGCGGTCCATGCAGGAGACGTCATAGGTCACGGCGCGGCCCTTGAAGCCTTCCCGCTTGCCCAGCTCGCGCGTCATGGTGCGGGTGATGTCGTCGATCCGGGCCTCGCAGGCCTGCGCCGTGGTGAAGGCCTGTTCGCTGACATGGGCGGAGGTGCAGCGCGGCTCGCCCGCCACGCAGGCGAGGATGACCATGGTGAAGGCGTCCATTCAGAGGCTCCCAAGGCTCTCGACCGGCCCGGACCAGGCTGCAGTGCCATGGTTAACCGGCGCTTAAGCCCCCCTGTCCGGCGCAGCAAAATCCGCGCCAGGGGAGCGGGAAGCGGCCTTTCAGAGCAACGAGCCCGGATTGAGGATGCCCTGGGGGTCGAGCGCCTGCTTCAGCGTGCGCATCAGCGAGAGTTCCACCGGGTCCTTGACCTCGACGAGCATGTGGCGCTTCAGCCGGCCGATGCCGTGCTCGGCCGAAATCGAGCCCTCCATGTCCTGCACGATACCATGGACGGCGCCGCTGAGTTCGTTCCAGCGCGCCAGAAAGGCCTGCTTGTCCGCGCCCACGGGCTGGCTGATGTTGAAATGGATGTTGCCGTCGCCGAGATGGCCGAAGGGCACGGGCCTGCAGCCGGGGACCAGCTCGTGCATCCTGGCGATCGCGCGCTCGAGAAAGGCGGGAACGTCCTTCACCGGCACGGAGACGTCGTGCTTGATCGAGCCGCCCTCGATGCCCTGCACCTCGGAGAGCATCTCGCGCAGCCGCCAGAAGGCGGCGCGCTGTTCGAGCGAGCCGGCGATGGCGGCATCGGTGACGAGACCGTGCTCCATCGCCTCGGCCAGCAGCGCCTCGAACGCCTCGTCGAGGCCGCTGGCGGACTGGGCGGAGACCTCGATCAGCACATACCAGGGCGAAGCCTCGGCCAGCGGATCGCGAACGTTCTGGGCATGGCGCAGCACGAATTCCAGCCCGACGCGCGGCATGAGCTCGAAGCTGGTCACCGTGCCGCCCCCGGCCTGCCGGGCGAGGTTCAGCAGCGCCAGCGCGGCATGCGGATCGGGCACGGCGAGGAAGGCGGTCGCGCGCGCGGCCGGACGCGGAAAGAGTTTCAGCACGGCGGCGGTGACGATGCCGAGCGTGCCTTCCGCGCCGATGAAGAGGTCCTTGAGATCGTAGCCGGTGTTGTCCTTGCGCAGGCGGCGCAGGCCGTTCCAGATGCGCCCGTCGGCGAGGACGACCTCGAGGCCGAGACAGAGCTCCCGGGCATTGCCATAGGCGAGCACGGCCGTGCCGCCGGCATTGGTCGAGAGGTTGCCGCCGATGGTGCAGCTTCCCTCGGAGGGCAGCGAGAGCGGGAAGAGCCGGCCCACCGCCTCGGCGGCTTCCTGCGCCCTGAGCAGCGTGACGCCGGCCTCGACCGTCATGGTGTTGCCGTCGGGATCGGCCGCTCGAACCTTGTCGAGGCGCTGGAGGGACAGGATCAGCTCATGCCCCTCGGCCACCGGAATCTGCGCGCCGACGAGCCCGGTATTGCCGCCCTGCGCCACCAGCGGCGTGCCCGTCGCGGCGGCGAGCCTGACCACCTCCGCGACCTCCTCGGTCGAGCCCGGCCGGACGACCGCGCGCGAACGGCCATGGAAGAGGTTGCGCCATTCCTTCAGATACGGCGCCATCGCGTCGGCGTCGGTCACGACATTGCGGGCGCCGACGATGGCGGCCAGCCGCTCCAGCAATCCCTCGTCCATCGGTCCTATCTCCGCCCCGAGCGGCGGAAGACACCCACCAGCTCGATATGCGCGGAATAGCGGAACTGGTCGACCGGCGTCACGGCCTCCAGCGCATATCCGCCAGCGATCAGGATCGCGGCGTCGCGCGCGAAACTGCCGGCATCGCAGGAGACATAGACCACGGTCCCGACCTTCGCGCTGGCGAGCCGGCGCGCCTGCGCCTCGGCGCCGGCGCGCGGCGGATCGAGCACCACCGCATCGAAGCCGTTCAGCTCGTGTTCCAGCAGCGGCCGCTTGAACAGGTCGCGAAGCTCCGCCGAGACGGGCCTGAGCCCCTGCGTGTTCGCCGCCGCGCGGCGGAGCGCCGCGACCGCCGGCGCGTCGCTCTCGAAGGCCTGCACCGCCATGCGTTCCGCGATACGGAGCGCGAAGGGGCCGCAGCCGGCGAAGAGATCGGCCGCGTGCTTGCCCTTGGGCAGCGCGTCGAGCACGAGCCTGGCCAGAGCCTCCTCGCCCGCGGCGGTCGCCTGCAGGAAGCCGCCCGGGCCCGGCGCGACATGGGCCTTGCCCATGCGCTGCAGCGGCGGGCGACGCTCGACGACGATGTCGCCATGGAGCGAAAGCCGCGCGAGATCGAGCCGCTCGGCCGCCTCGGTCAGCGTCAGCCGGAGCTTGGCGCCCGCCGGTCCGTGCCCCCGGATATCGACGTCGAGCCCGGCCTCCGATGCGGTGAGCTGGATGTCGAGCGGCTTGTTCGAGCCGCCGAGCCGGTTGGCGAGGAGTTGCGCCGCCGCCGGCGCCCGGGCGAGCCCCGGCGCCAGCACGGGGCAGGCCTCGACCTCGACGAGGTCATGGCTGCGCGCCGCCATGAAGCCGACACGCATGCCGGCTCCCTCGCGCCGCGCATGAAACGTCACGCGCCTGCGCCCGGCGCCATGCGCCTCGACCAGATCGGCGACCGTGGCCTCGACGCCGGCGCGCGACAGGGTCTCGACCACCTGCCGGCGCTTCCACTCGGCATAGAGGCTCGGCGCCATGTGCTGGGCCGCGCAGCCGCCGCAGCGCGTGAAGAGCGGGCAGATCGCGGCTATGCGCGAGCCGGCCGGGGCGATGATCTCGACGAGCTGCCCGCGATCGCCATCGCGCAGGACCCGCACGGTCTCGCCCGGCAGCGCATAGGGAACGAAGACGGAGGCGCCGTCGGCCTCCGCGATTCCGTCGCCACGCAGGCCGAGCCGATCGATGACGAGCGTTTCGTTCATCGTCATCCCCGCAGGAGATTCCTTCCCGGAATTGGGCTTGTCAGCGAGCATTCTTCCAACCTCGGCGCAGGATGATGACCTTCGCGCGCCTTTCGCCTATCAGGTTGGGGGCCAACTGGGAAATTCCGGGATGACCATCCGCAACGGCCTCGTCGAGGCGATCGGCAATACGCCTCTCATCCTGCTGAAGCGCGCCTCGGAAGAGACCGGCTGCACCATCCTCGGCAAGGCCGAGTTCATGAATCCCGGCCAGTCGGTGAAGGACCGCGCCGCGCTCGCGATCATCCGCGACGCCGAGAAGCGCGGCGCGCTCAGGCCGGGTGGCGTCATCGTCGAGGGGACCGCGGGCAACACCGGCATCGGCATCGCGCTCGTCGGCAACGCGCTGGGCTACCGCTCCGTGATCGTGATTCCGGAGACGCAGAGCCAGGAGAAGAAGGATATGCTGCGGCTGGCGGGTGCGACGCTGGTCGAGGTGCCGGCCGCGCCCTACGCCAATCCCAACAACTACGTGAAGGTCTCGGGGCGTCTCGCCGAGGAACTGGCGAAGAGCGAGCCCAACGGCGCGGTCTGGGCGAACCAGTTCGACAACGTCGCCAACCGGCAGGGCCATCTGGAGACGACCGGCCCGGAGATCTGGGAGCAGACCGCCGGCAAGGTCGACGGCTTCATCTGCGCCGTCGGCTCGGGCGGGACGCTGGCCGGCGTCGGCCTGGCGCTCAAGGGCTTCAACCCCGGCATCACGATCGGCCTCGCCGACCCGTTCGGCGCCGCGCTGCACTCCTACTACACGACCGGCGTGCTCAAGTCCGAGGGCTCGTCGATCACCGAGGGCATCGGGCAGGGACGCATCACCCGGAACCTGGAGGGTGCGCCGGTCGACGCCTCCTTCCAGATCCCGGATGCGGAGGCGGTGCAGATCGTGTTCGACCTGCTGGAGCATGAGGGCCTGTGCCTCGGCGGCTCCTCGGGCATCAACGTCGCCGGCGCGATCCGGCTGGCGAAGCAACTCGGGCCGGGCCACACCATCGTGACGATCCTCTGCGACTACGGCACGCGCTACCAGTCCAAGCTGTTCAACCCGGAATTCCTGCGCGCGAAGGGGCTCCCGGTCCCGGGCTGGCTGGAGCGGGACGATGCGGCGCTCAAGAGCGTGGTCGCCCGCGTGACGGGCTGAGCTTGCCCCCTGACCCCGCATCCCCCCTCGCCCTGCTGCTCGGCGCCCCGATGCGGCCCGGCCTCGTCGACTGGATCGGCCTGCGCCCTGCGCGTCGCGTGCCGATGCAGGCCGTCGAGACCGCGACGCTCGACCCGCTGGAGGGGCTGATCGGGGACCGCTACACCAGCCGCACCGGCGGGAAACGCCAGGTGACGCTGATCCAGAGCGAGCACCTCGCCGCCATCGCTGCCTATCTCGGGCTCGCCGACGTCCGCCCCGACCAGCTTCGACGCAACATCGTCGTGTCGGGGCTCAACCTGCTCGCGCTGAAGGGCCGGCGCTTCGCGCTGGGCGGCGCCGTGCTGGAGGCCACCGGCGAGTGCCATCCCTGCTCGCGCATGGAGGAGATCCTGGGCGCGGGCGGTTACAACGCCGTGCGCGGTCATGGCGGCATCACGGCTCGGGTGATCGCGCCGGGCAGCGTCCGCCTGGGCGACAGCCTCGCGCGGGAAGACTGAGGAGGTTCGACGAGAGACGCTCCGGCGCCGCCTTCAGAGCCACTTCTTCCAGCGGAAGAACATGTAGGGCAGCACGGCGAACAGGACCATCAGGCCCAGCGCCAGCGGGTAGCCCCACTGCCACTCGAGCTCGGGCATGACCTTGAAGTTCATCCCGTAGATCGAGGCGATCAGCGTCGGCGGCATCAGCGCGACCGAGACGACCGAGAACAGCTTGATGATCTTGTTCTGCTCGATCGAGACGAGGCCGAGCGTCGCGTCCATCATGAATTGCAGCTTGTTGGAGAGAAAGGTCGCGTGCTCCTCGATGGCCTGCACGTCGCGCACGGCCGAGCGCCATTCCGCCGAGAACCCGGTCTGCGCTTTCTTCGGCCGGTTGTAGTTGGCCGAGAGAAAGAGCAGCACGCGCTCGACCGAGACCATGCTCTCGCGCACGTTCGAGATGATGTGCTCGTACTGGCCGATCTTCTGGATCACCGCCTGATAGGCGCCGCCCTGCTCGACATCCTGTCCGCGGCCGGAGAAGACGCGGCGCGAGGCCTCGTCGATCTGGTCGCCGACGCCGCGCAGAACCTCGGCCGCGCGGTCGACGATCGCCTCGATCAGCCCGTCCAGGACGGATTCGGGCTGGGCGCTGCAGCCTCCCGCCTTGCTGACGCGGTTGAGAAAGATGTTGAACGCCCCCGGCTCGTCGTAGCGGACCGTGACGAGCGCCTTCTCGGTGAGGATGAAGGTGACGTCCGCGAGCTTGGGGACGATGGTCTCGGACTGGCAGATGATGCGCGCGGTCATGTAGTGCGCGCCGTTCTCGGTGTAGATGATCTCGGAAGGCTCGAGATCGTGCATCTCCTCGCGGGTCGGGATCGAGATGCCGAGATATTTCTCGACCTTGCGGTCCTCGCCCGTGGTGGGATTGAGCAGATCGATCCAGACCGAACCGGGCGGAAAGCTCCCGTCCTCCGTGACGGTGCCCGGCCGCAGCCTGTCGCCCGTGTCCTGGCAGAGAAGATGGATGTTGAGCATGTCCGGAACTCACGACGAGGACGGGCGCGCCCGATCGGGCGTCAGGAACCGCGACACCAGCTTCATGTCAACCGCATGACCGGCCGGCCGGCGGATCAAACCGGCGGCACATATCGCTCCGGCCGGCTGCCGTCGGCATCGCCGAAGCCGTAGAGCCCGGCGAGATCCGCCACCGACAGCACGGCGCCCGCGTGGCGGGCGACATCCGGGTCGGCGACGAGGGCTGCGACCGCGCGCCCGGCATAGAGCGGGGTCTCCGTGGCCGCTTCGGCGAGCCCGGCGTCGCGGACGCGCTCGGTCAGCACATGGCCGGGCGAGAGGCCGAGCGCGGTGACGCCGAAAGGCGAGAGCTCATGCGCCATCGCCAGCGTCAGCCGGTTCGCCGCCGCCTTGGCGAGATCGTAGAAGACATCGCCGAGATAGCCTTGCGCGGTGTCGAAACCGATGGTTACGATCAGCCCGGCGCGCATCCGCACCATCGCGGGCGCGACCGCGCGCGCCAGCAGGAGCTGCGCGTAGACGGAGCTTTCGAGCACCTGGCCCAGCCGGGCCGCGGGCCGGCGCCAGAACGGTGCCCCGAAGGCGGAACCGTCCGGATAGCGCTCGCCGTCATAGCCCTCGTTGCCGCCCCAGACCGCATCGACGACACAGTCGAGCCGGCCGAAGCGGCGCAGCGCCCAGGAGACGAGCCCGTCGACCTCACGCTCGACCGTATGGTCGCAGCGATAGGGATGGCCGCTGCCGCCGAGCGCCTCGACCTCACGGGCGGTATCCTCGATCGATTCCGGGCGCTGGTCGGTGCGGGCCCCCGCCTCGCTCGAACGTCCCGTCGCGATGACGGTCGCACCCGCCTGCGCCAGCGCGCGGGCGACGCCGCGCCCGACGCCGCGCGAGGCGCCCGCGACGAGGCAGATGCGGCCGGCGAGGGGCTTGTCGGGGTCGTCATGATTCATTGCTGCGAGCCTCGCGACCGCGCTGGCGGAGCGGCGACTGATGCTCTAGACGAGCCCTCCCCCGAAAAGCGAGAGCGATCATGGAAAGCAGTGAAGTCGCCGCCTGCTGGGAGGCCAATGCCGAGACCTGGACGCGCCACGCGCGCGCCGGTTACGATCTCTACCGCGACGCACAGAACACACCGACCTTCCTGGGCAATCTCCCGGAGATCGCGGGGCTGGATGGGCTCGACATCGGCTGCGGCGAGGGCTCCAACACGCGCAAGCTCGCGCAGGCCGGTGGACGCATGAGCGCGATCGACATCGCCCCCACCTTCATCCGCCACGCGCGGGAGGCCGAAGCCGCCGAGCCGCTGGGCATCGCCTATCGCGTCGCGGACGGCATGGCCCAGCCCTTCGCCGATGCGAGCTTCGACTTCGCCACCGCCTTCATGTCGCTGATGGACATGCCGCGGCTGGATCGGGTGCTGGCGGAAACGGCGCGCGTGCTGAAGCCCGGTGGGTTCCTGCAGTTCTCGATCCTGCATCCCTGTTTCGCGACGCCGCATCGCAAGGTCGTGCGCGACGAGAACAGGACCGTGCTCGCCATCGAGGTCCGCGACTATTTCCGCGCGACCGACGGCGAGATCGAGACATGGCGCTTCGGTGCGGCGCCCGAACATGAGAAAGCCCGTGTCGAGCCGTTCAAGGTGCCACGCTTTCACCGCACGCTCAGCGACTGGGTCAACCTGATCGTCGCCACGGGCTTCCGGATCGAGCAGATACACGAGCCCACGGTCGATGCCGAAACGGCGCGCGCCATGCCCTATCTGGACGACACCCTCGTCGCCCCCCTGTTCCTGCACATGCGCGTCCGTAAGCCGGCTGCGAGCGGCTAGCGGAACGCCCGCAGGCGTCACGCCGCGAAGACCGCAGCCGCATCCTCGACAGCGCCGGCGCCCTCGGTCACGGCCAGTTCCAACGCCGGCGCTTCCGTGACGAGATGCTCGGCATAGAAGCGCGCCGTCGCGAGCGCGCCGGTGCCGCCGTCCGCGGTCCGCAGGGCCAGCGCCTTCCGCGCCAATCCGGTGCCGCCCTGAGCCAGGGCGAAGAGCTTGAGATAAGGCGTCGCGCCGGCCAGCACATCGCCCTGCCCTTCGCCCATCGTCGCGAGCATCCATTGCGTGGCGCGTTCCAGCGCATCGACTGCGGCGCGAAGGCGCGCGGCACTGTGCCCGAAGCCCGGCGTGTTGGCCGCCTCGACCTGCGCCACCACTTCGCGCATCTCCGCGATCAGGCCTGCGACAGCCTTGCCGCCCGAGAGCGGCAGCTTGCGCAGCACCAGGTCGATCGCCTGGATGCCGTTGGTGCCCTCATAGATTGTCGCGATGCGGGCGTCGCGCAGATGCTGGGCGGCCCCGGTCTCCTCGACATAGCCCATGCCGCCATGGACCTGGACGCCGGTGGAGGCGACCTCCACGCCGATGTCGGTCGCATAGGCCTTGGCGACGGGCGTCAGGATCGCGGTGCGCTCGGCTGCGGCCTTGCGCTTGCCCTCGTCCGGCTCGCGGCGGGAGCGATCGAGCGCCTCGGCGACCTGATAGGCGATGGCGCGGGACGCCTGCGTCTTGGCGCGCATCTCCATCAGCATGCGGCGAATGTCGGGATGCACCAGGATCGGGCTCATGGCTGAGCCCTTCGGCGCGTCGAGTGCGACGCCCTGCCGGCGCTCCCGCGCGAAGGCCAGCGCCTGTTGATAGGCCCGCTCGGCGATGGCGACGCCCTGCAGTGCGACGTTGAGGCGGGCATTGTTCATCATCGTGAACATGCAGGCGAGGCCGCGATTCTCCTCTCCGATCAACCAGCCGATGGCGCCGCCCTTGTCGCCGAAGGCCATGGAACAGGTTGGCGAGGCATGGATACCGAGCTTGTGCTCCAGCCCCGAGCAGCGCAGGTCGTTGTGTTCGCCGAGCGAACCATCGGCATTGACGAGATATTTCGGCACGAGGAAGAGCGAGATGCCGCGCGTCCCGGCCGGCGCATCGGGCAGGCGCGCGAGGACGAGATGGACGATGTTCCCCGTCAGGTCGTGCTCGCCATAGGTGATGAAGATCTTCTGGCCGGTGATCCGATAGGTGCCGTCGCCGGCCCGCTCGGCCCTGCTGCGGAGCGCATTGAGATCGGAGCCGGCCTGCGGCTCGGTCAGGTTCATCGTCCCCATCCACTCGCCGGAGACGAGCTTGGCGAGATAGGTCTCCTTGAGATGCTCCGAGCCATGGGCATACAGCGCCTCGATGGCACCGACCGTGAGCAGCGGCCCCAGGGCGAAGGCAAACGCGGCGGAATTCCACATCTCGGTGCAAGCCGATTGCAGCAGCGCCGGCAGACCCTGGCCACCATACTCCTCGGGCGCGGGCAGAGCGTTCCAGCCCGCCTCGGCCCAGGCGGCATAAGCTTCCTTCCAGCCGGGCGGCGTCGTCACCGCGCCATCCTTCAAGGTCGAGCCATACTGATCGCCGACGCGATTGAGCGGCGCGATGACGTCGGCCGCGAACTTCGCGGCCTCGTCGAGTACCGCCTGCGTCATGTCGCCGTCGAGTTCGGGAGCGAGACCGTCCGCGATCAGGCGATCGAGACCTGCGACATGGCGCATCGTAGCGAGGATATCCTCGACCGGGGCGCGATAGCTCATCTTTGTTTCTCCCTGGGCGCCGGGGCCGCTTCTGCTCGCGGCCCTGGCTGTTCCGGCCTTGGCTGCTTTTGGCGTTGCCGCCATGGTAGCGAGGAACTATCCCCGGAGCCACGCGCCGACGAGGACGACTTTGGTCAGGCGTGGGGTATAGTTTAGATATAAACGATATTCGGTCAATCGGGCGGTCATGCCTGACGATGGGTGCAGCTTTGGGGCATGATCTGACGTCTCGTCTGGTGACGGAGCGCCTCACCGCCGATGCTCAGGGCATCGTGCGGGCGGCCGCGCTTCTGCGCGAGGGCGGGCTCGTCGCCCTGCCGACCGAGACCGTCTACGGCCTCGCGGCCGATGCAACCTCGGGCACGGCGGTCGCCGGTATCTATGCCGCGAAGGAGCGGCCGAGCTTCAACCCGTTGATCGCGCATCTGCCGGACCTCGCGAGCGCGCGCCGGCAGGGCCTCTTCGACGCGAACGCGCTCGCCCTCGCCAAGGCCTTCTGGCCGGGGCCGCTGACGCTCGTCGTGCCCGTGTCGCCGGGCTGCACCGTGTCCGAGCTGGCGCGGGCGGGCCTCGATTCCGTCGCGCTCCGGGTGCCGGCGCATCCGATCGCGCAGGCGGTCCTGGAGGCGGCGGGCCGGCCGATCGCGGCCCCCTCGGCCAATCGCTCGGGCCGCGTCAGCGCCACCAGCGCGGAGCATGTGCTGGCGGATCTCGACGGGCGGATCGACGCGGTGCTCGATGCCGGCCCCACCCAGGTCGGCGTGGAATCGACCATCGTCGCCTGCCTGAACGGCGCCCCGAAGCTGCTGCGGCCCGGCGGGCTGGCGCGCGAGGCGGTCGAGGCCGTGATCGGCCGTCCGCTCGTGCTGGCGGGCGAGGCCGGCATGGCGCCGATCTCGCCGGGCCTCCTCGCCTCCCACTACGCCCCGGCGGCGCGGGTGCGGCTCGACGCCGAGGCGCCGCAGGCGGGCGAGGCCTGGCTCGGCTTCGGTGCGGCCTCGATGCGGGGAGCAGGCCCGGTCGCGCTCGATCTCAGCCCCTCGGGCGACATCGGGGAAGCGGCGGCGAACCTCTTCGGCCATCTGCGGTCTCTCGACGCGGCGGGGCCGGCCGTGATCGCCGTGGCGCCGATCCCGATGGCCGGCCTCGGCGAGGCGATCAACGACCGGCTCAGGCGGGCGGCGGCGCCGCGCTGACGCCGTCCCCGATGCCGCCGATCACGCCGGTTGGGGTGCCGCCGGCCGGTGGACCGGCTTCTCGACGATGGGCAGGTTGATGAGCGCCGAGGCCACGCCGAGCGCGACCGAGAGCCACCAGACGAACTGGTAGTTGCCCATCGATTCATAGAGCACGCCACCCAGCCAGACGCCCAGAAACCCGCCGACCTGATGCGAGAAGAAGGCGAAGCCGTAGAGCATCGCCATGTATTTTGTGCCGAACATCAGCATGACGAGCGAGGAGGTCGGCGGCACGGTCGAGAGCCAGAACAGGCCGATGACGATGCCGAATGAGATCGAGGTCAGCGGGCTCGCCGGCAGCATGATGAAGGCGGCGATGGCGACGGCCCGGCCGAGATAGATCCAGGCTAGGAGATGGCGCTTGGGCATGCGCGTCGAGAGCCAGCCCGAGGAGAGCGAGCCGACCGCGTTGGCGAGGCCGATCACCGCGAGCGTCCAGCCGCCGACCCAGGCCGGCAGGCCCATATCCTTGAGATAGGCCGGCATATGGACGGTGATGAAGGCGAGCTGGAAGCCGCAGGTGAAGAAGCCCAGCACCAGCAGCACATAGGAGCGATGGCGGAAGGCCTCGCCCAGCGCCTGCGCCACGGTCTGGTTCGGCAGGTTGGCAGCCGCCGCGCCCGCGCCCTCGCCGAGCTTGCGCGTGGCGAGCAGGATCGAGATCGGCAGGACCGGCAGCAGGGTCAGCGCGAAGACGACGAGCGCCTGCTGCCAGCCCAGCGTCTCGATCATGATGTTGCCGATGGGCGGGAACAGGAACTGGCCGAAGGAGCCGGCGGCGGTGCCGGCGCCGAAGGCCATCGGCCGCCATTGCTCGGGCAGCAGCTTGCCGAAGGCCGCGAGCACGAGGTTGAACGAGCAGGCCGAGAGCCCGAAGCCGATCAGGACGCCGGCGCCGAGATGGAGCTGCAGCGGCGTGGTCGCATAGGCCATCGTCACGAGGCCGGCGGCGTAGAGCAGCGCCCCGACGCAGAGCACGCGCACCGTGCCGTAACGATCGGCGATGGCGCCGGCGAAGGGCGCGCCGAGGCCCCAGAGCAGGTTCTGGATCGCGATGGCGAGCCCGAAGATATCCCGCCCCCAGCCGAACTGGACCGTCATCGGGATCTGGAACAGGCCGGCGCTGGCGCGCGGCCCGAAGGTGATCAGCGCGACGAGGCAGCCGGCGGCGACGATCAGCTCCGGGGCGTAACCCCGCGCGGTCTTGGCGTTCATGGTCGAATCTCCGGCCCGGGCGGTCGATCGTGCGGTTGCACGTTAGCCGCGCTTCCGAGGCCGCGACAGCGCGAATTCGTGAGGTCCGACATCACGAAAACAGATGCGCGGGGGTCGACCGTCCATCGTGGCACAGCCGCCTGCGGCCGCCGTTAACCGCCGCTCAACCCTACCGGGGCGATAACATCTTCGGTGAAAGGCACGCTGAAGGCGCGCCGATCGGGCCTCGTAAGCCGCGACGGGTGAGTGGGTTTGAGTCATATTCGTTCGCACAGGCACAGGAGACGGCGCGGCAAGCCCGTGCTGCGCTGGACCGCGGCCACCGTGGCGCCCTGGGTCCTGTCGGTCGGATTGCTGGTGTCCTTCACCGCCTCGGCAGGGCAGACGCCCGCGGGCGACGGCCTGCCCGCTTCCGCCATTCCGCGTGCCGCCCCCCCTCTCTTCTCGGAGCTCGAGGAAGGCCCCTCCATGCTGGTTGCGGCCAGCGCCTTCCGTCTACCCGGGCTCTCGCTGTCCTCGTCCTTCCGGCAGGCGCATCTCTCCTTCGACGATCCCGAGCAGCGTGTCGTCATCGACCCGCGCCAGCCGCGCGAGGACCTGAAGCGCTCGGCCCGGAATTTCCCGGAGGTCGACCGCACGGCGAAGAGCGATCCGCTGCCGATCCTGCGGCCGGGCCTGTCGGCCGGCGCGGGACGCGAGGCGGGGCGCGAGCTCGAGCGGGTCGTGTTCGGCGACAACCAGCCCGGCCTGATCTCGGCCGGCTTCTCGCCGCAGACGGCGAGCACCGCGATGCGGCTGGAGGGACCGCCTGTCGGCTTCGAGCCCTTCGCCAACGACGAGGGGCTGACCGACCCGGCGCTCTCCGATTCCTCGCCCGTCTCGCTCAAGCCGGTCATCACCTCGGCCCGGCAGGCGGAGCTGCATCTGGAGAGCATCGACGGCTCCTCGCCCTCGGTGCCCCATGCGCTCGCGCGCGCCTCGGCGACGCCCGCCACGCGCAGCCCCGCCACGACCCTGCCCAGCCCGGCGCCGCATGCGCCCGCCCCCGCGCTCGCCTCGCTCGGCGGCACCGGCCGCGACTACGGGCGGGCCGTGACCCGGCAGGTTTCCGTCTATGCCGGGCTGATCGTGCCGGAGAACATGGCGCGCGAGCAGCGCTGCCTCGCCGAGGCGGTCTATTTCGAGGCGCGCTCGGAATCGCAGGAGGGCCAGGCGGCGGTGGCGCAGGTGGTGCTGAACCGCGTCAAGAGCGGGCTCTATCCGAATTCGGTCTGCGGCGTCGTCTACCAGAACAGCAGCCGCTACATGGCCTGCCAGTTCACCTTCACCTGCGAAGGCAAGTCGCTGCGCATCACCGAGCCGGCGCCCTGGCGCGACGCGGTGCGGATCGCGCGCGAGGTCTATGAGGGCACGACCTATCTGCCCGAGGTCGGCAGCTCGACGCATTACCACGCGCAATATGTCCGCCCCTACTGGGCGAAAAAGCTCAAGAAGATGGACACGATCGGCCAGCACGTCTTCTACAAGCTGCGGCCGGGGCAGACGTGAAGCTGTGAAACGAAAAATCACATGGCAACGGCAGGGGTAAGCCGGGATTAGGCGGGATTGTGCGGGATCAGCCGGAAAAGCGCGGCGCGGCAAGGGGTTGTGAGTGGCGGGCGCTGGAAGTCATTGCCATTTGATTGTTCGTCGATATTGCGGCCGGAAACCCCGAAAGCCCAGGAGCCGGAAATCGACCTTTCTGCTAACCCCTTGAAAACACGTTCGGCCGGCCAGGCGAACCCGGAACAAAAGCGCCAGTGGCACACCAGCGCTTCCGACTTCCGAAAAACGTATTCTTTTCAGGGGGATAAACGAAGAGAACGGGCATTGTGCCCATTCTCGAACTCGGAAGTGGAATCGCCACTCACCACGGCCGCCAGCCCCGCATGATCCACGACCAGGTGAAGATCGCGCAGGCGAGCATGCCGATCGCTGCGGTGAGCAGGCCGATGCGGCTGGGCGGCTCGTCGAAGGGATCCTGCTCGTCCATCGGCTCTACGACTCCCTCCCGCCTGTCCAGATCTCGATGCCGAGCCGCGCCGCCTCGGCCCGCCGCGCGAGCTCGCGTGCGTCGGGCCGGTCGACATGAAGAGACGCCGGGTCCACCGGCATATCGACGCGCCTCCCGCCGAAATCCGTGGCGAAGGCGTCGGCGGTCTCCGGCCTGCAGAAGCACCAGCGCATCCCGGCATGGCTGCGCACGGTGGCGTGGCTGTGGGCGCTGGCCCAGCGGTACATGATCAGCATCGCGTTGCCGAGGCCTGTCTCCGGAACCACGATCTCGACCTGGAAGGGATGCGTCCGGTGGCGCTGCCGGTTCGTGATCTCGCCTTTTCGCCTGCTCATGGTCGTCCCTCCTGACTCGCTGCGTCAGGAATGTTCTTGCTCTGTTCTCATAGGCGCGCAATCCTAGATCAACCTCGACATGGGGATCGAGGCCTAACAGGAGCGTTTCATGAGTAAGAGCGGGCCGCGGCGTGAGACCGTCGCGCACCTCACCTATTTCGTCGTCCAGACCTTCAGGGCGGTTAAGGGCTCTGCGGGGAAGATCAGCGCCGAGGATCCGATCCAGGCGCGCGATCACGACCATGCCATGCGGCTCGTCGAGCGCTACAGGCCGATCCGCGCCGGCGTCGTCGCCTTCCACCGGACCGGATCGCCGGCGACCGGCGAATGGGAGGATGCGGTGCTGATCGCGCGCCACGGCCAAGTCTCGGCCGAGGCGGACATGATGCGGCCGGCCGACGAAGCCGATTTCGAGAGTTGCGAGCTCATGGAAACCGATTTGAAGGTCGCTTGAAGACTGAGAGCCCCGCGTTTGCGGGGCTCATTTCAACTTGGCAATGCCGCGTCTGCATTTCACGCCAGCCTCACGGTAGGCCTTTAGAGATGCCTCTGCGGCGATCTCGCCTCGAGCAGTCCGCTTCAGTTTGTCGTCGACGAAATTCGCGAGCTCCTGTGCCGTCGTGGCGCAATAAATCCGGGCGACAGTCCATTTGTCATCGTCAGGCCAGGTCGTCGGGTCATTGGATCGCGCCCGCAACTCTGCAGCCTGCCGCTGAAGCTCTGCCAAATCGCCTATCTGCACCGCTTTGACGACGAGTGCCTCGTGCGCCTGCATGGCGCGGGCCCACCGCGTAACGGGCATCCCGCTCGGCTCGGCCGCGACGGTTCTACGGAAGCCGAGATCATCGCAGCGCCGATTTGACCGATCCTGGCTGATCTCCTGTGCCGAGCAGCGGTCGAGAGCGCTTGCGGGCGAACCGATCAGCGGCGCCAGTAGCGCCAACGCAGCCACAACCTTCATATCCGACCTCCTGCCCAGACGACCCGACCGGCGATCTTAAGCGACCGCGCTTCCGGCTCGGTCAGTGTTTCCGTCTCGTAGCGCGGATTGTCGCTGATCAGCGTCACGCGCCCTTCCATGCCGCGCCCGATGCGCTTGATCCGAACATCGTTGTTGTGAACCACGACGAAAATTGCGTCGAGCCGGGGCCGTTGCCAGCGGATATCCGATAGGCAGATCGCATCTTCCTTGATCGTCTCGGTCATGCTGTCGCCTCGCGAGTCGAGGAAGCGGGCGAATTCCACTGGGAGGTTGAGCTGCTCGAGCCACCGCCTGGGGAATGGCAGATGATCCTTCGCGATCGGGTTTGAGTTTTCGATCCCGGGCCCGGCACTGGCGATGACCTCCAACAGCGGCACGAAGACCACTTCGGATGCCATGTCGGGATCCAGAACCAACCCACGCTCGGCAACATATGTGGGCGCCGTGCGATCGCTCAGATAGCGATGCGGCGCGACCTCCTCGCCATAAAGAAGGTACTCGACTGAGACCCCGCAGAAGCGAGCGATGGACGCAAGCTTGTAAGCGCCCGGTTCATTATCGGCCTTAAAATAGCGCTTTATAGCACTTTCCGAGACTGCCGAGCCTTCCGCGACGACCGTCAGGCCGCCTCGTGCTTTCACGGCCTCTTCGAGGCGAAGGCCCCAACCAGGCGTAGGGGTCTGGCTCATATCTGGGCTCTGACGTTCATATTCGTCTCGTATTGCAAAATCTGGCTTGACCGTCGCTCACATATGTGGGCTAACTGCACAAGTGCCGTCCAGATGTGTGGTTAACACGCGAACCCCGGCATTGCGAGACAGGACACCCATGGCGAGCAATTGGACCAAGCAGGCGATCATTTTCGCGCTCCGCGAGAAGGGCATCACCGCCGCGGAACTGGCGAGGCAGAACAATCTCAGCCGCTTCACGATCTACGGCGGCATGGAGCGCCCGGCGCCGAAGGCCCAGGCCATCATTTCCGAGGCGCTGGGCGTGCCGCGTCAGACGATCTGGCCCCAGTTTTACGACCGTGACGGCAACCGCATCGGCCTCATCGGCGCCTCGAGGGCCGCCTGATGCGCGACGCCTCCGCCTATTTCGACACGTCGCGCGACGTTCTCGATCTCACTTCGCCTCCGGCGCCGCCCGAGCATGAGATCGAGATCGAGATCGCCGCGATCGACGTCGTCGACCGCCTGCGCCTCGTCAACCGCGACAAGGTCGAGATGATCGCCGCTTCGGTCACCGAATGCGGCTACCTGCATCAGCCGATCGCGGTCGCGGCGATCACCGGCGGCAACCGGGTCGAGCTCGTCGACGGAGAGCACCGGCTCGAGGCCTTCAAGCTGCTCGGCCGCACGACCATTCCGGCCCGCATCCGCCAGATGACCGAGGCGGAACGCCAGCGCCACGAGATCCACGCCAATCTGATCCGCAACGAGCTGAACGCGCTCCAGCGCGCCCGCTTCGTCGGCCGTCTGGCCGATCTCTTCGCCGCCGAGAATGCCGATGCGCGCAACGGTGGTGACCGCAAGTCCAAGAAATGGCTCGCAAAAAATCAGTTGCTCAACTTGAGCAACTGGTCGGCGTTCAACAAGGAGGCGGCGCGGCGCACGGGCCTTTCCGCCGGCTCGATCCGCCGTGACCGCGAGCTCGCGGCGGCGCTGCCGGCCGACGTCGTTGCTCTGATCGACGGCAGCAAGCTCGCCGACAACCAGTCACAGCTGCAGGCGTTGGCCAAGCTGCCGACCGAGCATCAGATCGCCGTCGCGAAGGCGGTGGCCGAGCAGCCCAAGCTCTCCCTCGCCGCCGCCAAGGTCGCCGCCGGCCTCGTGCCGGAAGGCGGGACGGTGCGCGAGGAGGATCGCCTGCTCGCCAAGATCGAGCCGATGCTGCTGCGGATGTCCCGCGCGGACCTCCAGAGCCTCGCCGCGATGGTCGCCGCCCGCCTCGAGGCGACCAAGCCTGCTCGGAAGGGCGCCTCCGCGTGAAGCTCTGGCTGACCTCCTCCGAAATCGCCGATCTGGCGCTGCCCGGCCTGCCGGCGAGCGATCGCGGCGTCCGCATGCTCGCCGAGCGTGAGGATTGGGCGCGCTTCTCGGCCTATTGCCGCCAGCGCTCAGGTCGCGGGGGCGGGCTGGAATACCATATCCGCCTGCTGCCGGTTGGCGCGCGCATGGCGTATCTCGGCCCGCAGGCAGCGCAGGAGGAGATCTCGGCGCCGGCCGAGGCCCTGCAGGCGGCGCCGGAGCCGCCGGTGACGGCCACGCGCGCCTCGACATTGCAGCTGGATGCACGGCTGGCCGTGCTCGGTGCGCTCAAGGCCTTCATCCGCGCCAGCGAGATGAGCCAGACGCTCGCGATCAGCTATTTCGTCGACCTCTACAACCTCGGCAAGGTCGAAATCCCGACCTGGGCGGCGCAGGTCCTGCCGCGCCTCTCCATCCGCACGGTCTTGCGCTGGCTGGCGGCCTCGCGCGAGGGCGAAACCGACCGCCTCGCTGTCGATCGGGGCGCCGGCCGGCGCGGCCAAGGCGTGCTCGATGCCGCCTTCGACGGCGAGATCAAGCATTTCGCCCTCGCCGTGCATTCGTTGAACGACCTCTACACGGCGACGCAGATCTATGGCGCGGTGAAGGGCGAGTTCGAGGCCCGCCTGACTGCGGCCGGGCTCGCGTTGCCGGGGCAGCGCGCCTTTGAAATCCGGTTGAACGCCTGGAAGCAGGAATACGCCGCCGGCCTGCTCAAGATGGTCGATCCGGATGGCTTCCGGAACAGGATGCGCGTCTCCGGCTCCTTCGACTTCATGGCGCCGCACCTCAATGCGCTGTGGCAGATCGACGCCTCGCCGGTCGATGCCATGTGCATCGACGGTCGCCACTCGATCTATGTCTGCATCGACTACTGGTCGCGCCGGATCATCCTCTTCGTCTCGAAGACGCCGCGCTCCGAGGCCGTGCAGCTGCTCATGCGCAAGGCCATCCTGGCGTGGGGTGTGCCCGACGCGGTCAAGACCGACAACGGCTCGGATTTCGTGGCGCGGGCCACCGTCAGGCTGTTCGCCCGGCTGCAGATCGAGGCGATCCGCTCGGCCGCCTTCTCGCCCTGGCAAAAGGGCGTCGTCGAGCGGAATATCCGCACATTCCAGACCGATTGCGCCCGCATGCTGCAAGGCTTCGTCGGTCACAACGTCGCCCAGCGCAAGAAGATCGAGGGGCGCAAGGCCTTTTCGCAGCGGCTCGGGCAGGAGAACGCGGCCTTCAACGTCACGATGACGGGTGAGGAGCTGCAGAGGATCTGCGACAGCTGGGCCGAGGGCATCTATGCCCACCACGCCCATCGCGGCCTGAAGAACATGACGCCTTTCGCGAAGGCGTCATCCTCGACCCAGCCGATCCGCACGGTCGATGCAGACGCGCTCGCCGCCCTGCTCATGCAGGCGCCCAAGGGCGACGGATACCGGACCGTCGGCAAGAAGGGCATCCTTCTCGACGACTACCACTACCAGCCCATGGGGCTGCTGCCGGGCGATCGCGTCTTCGTCACCCTCGATCCGGCCGACAAGGGCACCATCTGGCTCTTCGCCGACGAGAGCATGGACCGCCCGCTTGGGCGCGCGGTTTGCGGCGAGCTCGCCGGCATCGACCGGGCCGAGCTGCTCGCGCAGCGCAAGGCCATGCAGGCCCGCATGGTCGAGGAGCAGATGGCCGAGTCCAAGGCCATGCTCCGCAGCAAGCGGGTGACCGACCGCACGGTTCTCGATCATCGGATGGCTGAAGCCGCCAGCCGCATCGGCAACCTGGTCGCCTTCCCACCGAGATCCGAGATTCACACGACGCCGGCTCTTGATGCCGGTGCCGAGATCGCGGCGATGCGCCGGGGCGATGCCCCCGCCGTCTCCGCACTGTCCGAACAGGCGGCCGCCATCCATCGCGAGATGCTGGCCGAGGCGGCCGCGCCCGCACCTCCGCCCAAGGTGACCAAGCTTCAGGAGACGCCGCGCCAGCGCTTCCGCCGGGCGCTCGGCATCGAGGCGGCGATCGCTGTCGGCGATCCGGTCGAGACCGCCGACGCCATCTGGCTCGGCTCCTACCAGACCAGCGCGGAATACCGCGGCGAGAAGGCTTTTCACGAGGAATTCGGGGGCGGTGTGGCGTCGGCCCCCAAAAAAGAAGCCCCGGCGAACCGGGGCTGATCAGTCAAAGCGAGGACGATTCTAGATGAGCACCACACCGAATTTCAAGCCCAAGGGCTCGCTGGCGCCGCTGAAGAACGTGGCCGCCATGCACTCCCTGGCCGAACGGCTGATCGAGCGGCCGCCGCACCTCCCCGGCCTCGGCGTCTTCAACGGCTATTCCGGCTACGGCAAGACCTTCGCGGCGATCTATCTGCAGAACAAGAAGGACGCGCTGCGCGTCGAGATCGGCGACAGCTGGACCCGGTTGACGCTGATCCGCGCCATCATGAAGGAGCTGGGCGTCCATGACCCGAAGGGAACGGTACCGCGCCTGACCGAGATGGCGATCGAGCGCCTCGCCGTTCCGGGGCATCCGCCGCTGCTGATCGACGAGGCCGACAAGGCCGTCGACAAGGGCTTCATCGAGATCATTCGCGAGATCCACGAGGCCACTCAGGTCCCGATCATCCTGATCGGCGAGGAAGAACTGCCGGCCAAGCTCCAGCGCTCCGAGCGCACGCACAACCGCGTGCTCGAATGGGTCGCTGCCCAGCCCTGCGACCTGGAAGACACCGAACTACTCGCCCGGCTCTTCGTGCCGGATGGCGTCGGCTACTCGGAGGATTTCCTCGAGCGCAACCGGCGGAAATCGGGCGGCCGCGCGCGACGCATCACGGTCAACCTGGAGCGTGCCGTCGAATGGGCCCGCGTCCATGCCCAGAAGAACCTCGACGCGTTCCCCGATGCCGAATTCTACACTGGCGAGCCGCCGGCGCGCGGCCGGAGGGCGGCATGAAGCGTGTCCTTCCCGCCGCCGGCCTCCAGGGGCCGCAGCACTACTGGTCGGTCATGGTCGCGCTCTCGGCCAAAGGCGGCTTCACGATCTCCGACGTCCATGGCCGCACGAATGGCTGCAGCCTCTCGACGGTGAAGGACTATGTCCGTCGCTGCGCCTCGCTCGGCCATGTCGAGCCGGTCGAGGAGCGCCGCTCGATCAAGAACCGCCCCGTGATGGTCTATCGCGTGGTGGACGGGCGCGTGGCCGCGCCGATCATCCGCCGCGAGAGCTTTGCCGACCAGCGCGGTCGCCAGTCCCAGCAGCTCTGGACCGCGATGCGCGGCCTGAAGCTCTTCACGGCCCGCGAGGTCGCGATCGCCGCCAGCACGCCCGAGGTGCCGGTGTCCGAGAAGGCCGCGCGCGCCTTCATCGGCTTCCTGACGAAGGGCGGCTACCTCGCCGAGACGACGCAGCGGACGCGCCCCGGCCAGCAGGCTCGCTGGAAGCTGCTGCCGGCGTTCAACACGGGGCCGCTGGCTCCTGCCTCGACCGAGCGCGGGACGGTGCTGTTCGACCGCAATTTGCAGAAGGCGGTTAACCTTAACGCACCGGAAGCTTCCGGGAGGGCGGCATGAGGCGCCCCGTCAGGCCCCATCAGGTCGACCGTGCTCGCGTCGCCTGGGGGGAGAGCATCCCCGCCGAGATCGTCTCGCTCGCCGAGGCTTGCCGGGCCCACAGCTCGCGGGCCGTCGCCCGCCAGCTCGGCTACTCGGACGCGACCATCTCTTACCTGCTCGCCAACAAATACCCGGGCGATCGCGACAAGCTCTTCGCCAAGATCCGCGGCGCCTTCATGGGCGAGACCGTCATCTGCCCGATCCTGGACGAGATCGGCCGGGACCGCTGCCTGACCGAGCAGGCCAAGCCCTTCGCCGCCACGAACTCCACCCGCGCGCGGCTCTTCCACGCCTGCAAGACCTGCCCCAACCGCCAGCAGAAGGACGTCGCCTGATGCTTCAATCGCTCTACAAGCTGTTCTGCATCTCCATCGCCATGCTCGGCCCCTTTGCGGCCGGCGCGCTGTGGAAATACGTCGTCGAGCCGGAGATCTACGTGATCTTCCTCGCCGGCGGGCTCCTGCTCGGCCTCGCCGGGCTCTGCGGCTTCGCCTCGACGGAGCGGGCCGAGCGCGCCCAGTTCCGGGCCCGCCTCGCGATCTGGCGGAGGGGCTGACCATGCAGCCCAAGCCGCTCTCCCTCGACCTGCGCGAGATCTCGAAGCTGCTGCGCGAACACTCGGCCCGCGACGTCGCGCTGACGCCGTTCGCCTGCCGCCGGCTCGGCTATGTCCTGCTGCTCGCCGCCCGCAAGGCCGACGACCTGGAAGGCCAGGCGGCCGACGCGATCGAGCTCGACAACGAGCTGCATGCGCTGGCGGCCGATCTCGGCGGCCCTGCGCCGTCGCTTCAAACGTCCTTGAAAACCCAGCAACAGGTGTTCCAGCGCGAGCTGGATCGCGGCGGGCCGGTGCATGTCTCGCGTCCCGGCCTCGCCGCGCTCTCCATGCCGATCGGCGAAACGAACGTCTTCACCTTCCCGCGCGCGCTGAGCCAGCGCCCGCTCGGCGGCGACGACGAAGGCGGGAGCGCGGCATGAGCGAGCGTCACGTCACCTTCGACATGATCCTGCAGGCGGTTTCGGCCACGGCCGGAAAGCCCGTCCTCGTCCTGCTGTCGGACATTCGCACCGACGAGGTCGCCCAGGCGCGCTGGGCGGCCTGGTGGATCGCGCGCGAGCTCACCACGCTGAGCAGCGCCACGCTCGGCCGGCTGACCGGCCTGCGCGACCGGACCACGGTCGAGCACGGCATCGAGCGCGCCGCCGCCCTGCGCGAGACCAATCCGGCGTTCCTGCTCGCGACGGACACCATCCTCGCGACCCTGCGCGCCCTCGAGCGCCGCGGCCTGCTGGTATTCGCCGCTTCCAGCGACCCGCTGCAGGCCGCCCGCCGCGTGCTCGCCGCGCCGGAGCGCGAGGCGGCCCGCGTCTCGATCTACGAAATCATCGGCATGTCCCGCCTCGTCGTCGAGTTCTTCGGCGCCGGCGATGCGCCGACCCCTTCCCCCCCGCACCTGGAGATCGACCATGAATCTTGAGACCGCCGTCCCCCGCGCCGGCAGGGCGATCTATGCCGCGCTTTCCGCCACCGATCTGGCTTCGGGCCTGCCGATCTGGGAGGAGCTGAGCGAGGTGGAGCGCGAGCGCATCTGCCGCGCCGGCGAGGACATGCTGACGGATCTGGGCCTCATGGCTCTCGCCGATGACATCCTGGACGAGAAGGCCGCCGTCTCGGCCGGCATCGTCGAGGTCGGCGCCGACAAGTTCATGCGGGATCCGAAAGGCAACCTGATCGGCCTCGGCCAGATCAAGCCGCAGCGCCTGCTCGAGGACGAGATGGTCCGCAAGGTCATGCGGTTCGCGACGGACCTGTCGGCCCAGATCGCGCGCTTCAAGGGCCACACCTTCGAGGACCTGGCGGCCTTCCAGTCGCTGCTGGAGCAGCAATACGGCGCCAAGGCCGGCGGGCCGAAAGGGAACGTCACCTTCTCGACCTTCGACGACAGCATGCGCGTCGAGGTCAAGATCGCCGACCAGATCGCCTTCGGGCCGGAGCTGCAGGCGGCGAAGCGCCTGGTCGACGAGTGCCTGAAGGAGTGGGGCGCCGACAGCCACGAGGCCCTGCGCTCGCTCGTGAACCGCGTCTTCTCGGTCGAGAAGGAAGGCCAGATCAACCGCGGCGAGCTGTTCTCCCTGCTCGCCATGGAGATCGAGGACAAGCGCTGGCAGAGCGCCATGGACGCGATCCGCGACAGCATCCGCGTGATCGGCACCAAGGCCTATCTCCGCTTCCGGGTCCGGGACGAGCAGGGCGCGCTCTCGACGGTCACGATCGACCTCGCGGCCGCGTGAGGGAGGCGAGCATGGCTCTGCATCGTGACAACGAGGCCGTCGCGCCGCTCATCAACGGCCTGTCGCTCCAGACCACCACGGCGCTCGTCGGCGCGCTGCGCGTCCTTGCGGAGCAGGGACACAGCACCGACGTCGCGACGACGATCGTTCTCGACGCGGTCCTGCTGTCCGCCGTCTCGCTCCTGAAGACGGCGGTGAACAACGACCTCGCCCGCGTGACGCTGCCGATCGGCGACGTCCTCCATCGGCGGCTCGACGAGCTGCTGAAGATGGAGTTCCGCGTCCATGCCCCGCTGCCCGACGGGTCGTTCGACCCGGTCGGACAGCGGATCAGCTGAGGGGCGCTGACATGGCAGCGCGCTCCGACTGGATCCGAGGCCGGACCTTCTCCCACGAGCCGCGCCCGGTGAGCGAATTTCCGGCCGAGGCCCCGGTCCGGGTGCGCACCTTCGGCGAGCGGTTCCAGCCGCTCGACTTCACCGCCCGCGTCATCGGCGCGAGCTCCGAAACCCATCTGCGCATCCGCACCGACGACGGCCTGGTCTTCGCCGTCCCGGCCGCCGACTGCGATCTCCTCGAGGCCGACTGACATGATCGAGCCCATCCTGCACATCCGCATCGAGCGGCGCGGCCTCATCAGCCGGACGGTCGCGATCGGCGCGATCGCCGCCATCTTCGCCGTCGCCGTCTGGACCGGCATCTCTCTCCTGGCCGCGTTCTTCTTCTCCAGCCTCGTCGTCCTGGTCGTCCGCGAGTTCGACGAAACGCTGATCAAGTTCGGCTCGATCGAGGATGCGCGGCGCCACCTCGACGAGATCGAGCGGGAGGGGCGCCGGTGAGCATCCTCCTCTCCCGGGCGCGCGAGGGCCAGTGCCGCTGGATCGTCTGCGAGGCGGGGCCGGCCTCCCCGAGGGCCGCCGCTCCCGATCTGTTCGGCGGCCGCCGGGTCTGCGGCGCCCCGGTCTCCGGCCTCACCTCCTACTGCGCCGAGCACCGCCTGCGCGTCTACGAGCGCGCCCCGGCCCCCCGCCCGCCCATCGACCTCGCCACCGCCCGGCGCCTCCCTGCGCCCGACCTGCAACCCGAGCTCACGGAGATCTTCGGATGAGCACGCTTCGGCCCGTCGAGGCCCTTACCATGCCCGAAGGCTGGACGCCGGCGGAGCTGGAGACCTTCCAGCCTCGCTTCGAGTGGGTGGCGCCATCGTCCCTGCTCATCGACTCCAAGTATCAGCGTAACCTCACCGAGGCCTCGGTCAGGCTGATCCATCGGATCGCCGCCGGATGGTCGTGGCGTCGGTTCAAGCCGCCCATCTGCGCGGAGACTGACGCCGGTCTGCACATCCTGGACGGCCAGCACACCGCGATCGGCGCCGCGACGCATGGCGGTATCCAGACGATCCCGGTGATGATCGTGGAAGGCGCCGACCAGCTCGAGAGGGCGCGCGCCTTCCTCGGCCACAATCGCGATCGGGTCGGATTGACCGCGCTCAGTCTGTTCCACGCTGCCGTCGCAGCGGGAGACGAGAGCGCCGAGACGGTCATGCAGGTCTGCGGGCGCGCCGGCGTCAAGGTGCTGCGAACCGTGCGGCCCCAGGGCGTCTTCGAGATCGCCGAGACGGTCGCCGTCGCGGCTTTGGCCGCCCTATGCCGCCGCCGCACCGCCATGCAGGCGCGTGTCGTGCTGGAGTTGCTCGCCCAGGCGAGGCTCGCACCGATCACCTCCGACGCGATCAAGGCCGCCGAGGAATTGCTCCACGGGTCGAACTATGCCGGCGAGATCTCCGCGGACGATCTCAAGGCCACGCTGATCGGGCGGTGGCCGGATATGCAGCGCAAGGCGGCCGATCTCGCCCTCGCCAAGTCCCTGCCGAAATGGCGGGCCCTCGCCATCACGCTCTACCAGAACACGAGGAAGCGCCGTGCGGCCTGACGTCGAGCTGGCAGCGCTGCGCGAGCGCACCGAGTGGCTGGAGGAGCGCATCGCCTTCCTCGAACGGCTGCTCGTGCCCGTTCTCGCCCTGCCGCTCGAATGGGGCCTGACGGTTCACGAAGCCCGCCTCGTCTCTGCCCTGTATGCCCGGAGCGAGTGCACCAAGGATCAGATCATGGCTGCGCTGTATCGCAATGACGGCCGCGACGAGCCGATGGAAAAGATCGTCGACGTCTTCGTCTGCAAGGCCCGCGCGAAGCTGAAGCGCTTCGGCGCCGGCATTACCACCCATTGGGGCCACGGCTATTCGCTCGACGCCTCGGCCCGCGCCGCGATCGACAAGCTCAACGTCAAGGTGCCGGCATGACCGGCCCCGCCATCCCGCTCGGCCATCAGATCGACGCCGTCCGCTTCGCCGAGACGCGCCAGCGCAGCATGAACGATGGCCGCGCCATCAAGGAATTGCGCGGCCCGCAGTTCGGCCAGCGCGACCTGGAGCGGCTGAACGCCGCCGCCCGCTCGCTGGAAACGCTGGAGAAGAACGCCGCCGAGATCCGCGCTTTCCTGAAGCTGCCGGCCCAGGCGCGCGAGGCGGTGCTGCGCCACGGGGAGACCATGGCGCAGATGTGCCTGGAGCTGGCGGCCCGCGAGGCCGCGGCGAAGGCGGGAGGGCCGGTGCGGTGAGGGTCCTGATCGCCTGTGAGCGCTCTGGTATCGTGCGGCGCGCCTTCGCGGCCCGCGGGCACGATGCATGGTCGTGCGACCTTCACCCGGCCGAGGACGGCAGCAACCGCCACGTCGTCGGAGATGCGCGCGACCTTCTGGGTGACGGCTGGGATCTGTTGATCGTCGCGCATCCGCCCTGCACGCGGCTGTGCAATTCCGGTGTCCGCTGGCTTTCGGTGCCGCCGCCCGGCAGAAGCCGCGAAGAACTGTGGGCCGAGCTCGACGAGGGTGCGGCGCTGTTCTCCGACTTCTGGAATGCGCCGGTCGAACGCGTCTGCGTCGAGAACCCGATCATGCATCGGCACGCCAAGGCGCGGATCGCCAACTACGCCCGTCCGGCGCAGATCGTGCAGCCCTGGTGGTTCGGCGAGCCCGTCTTCAAGGGCACGGGCCTGTATCTCCGCAACCTGCCGCCTCTCCGGCCGACGAACCGCCTCGTGCCGCCTGCGCCCGGCACGCTGGAGCACAGGTCCTGGTCGACCATTCATCGCTCCACCGGCTGGAACCCCGATCGTGCCCGCGAACGCTCCCGCTTCTTCGTCGGGATCGCCGAGGCCATGGCGACCCAGTGGGGCGACCTCGACGGCATGACGCCGACGCAGCGCGATCTTTTCGAGGAGCTCGCTGGCTGATGGTCGCCTATTCCTTCAACAGGCAGTTCGCCGCGCCGATCGAGAGCGGCCGGAAACGCCAGACGATCCGCGCGCCGCGCCGCCGTCATGCCAGCATCGGCGAGCAGCTGCAGCTCTACACCGGCATGCGGACCAAGGCCTGTCGGCTGATCCGCGACGATGTCGTGTGCGTCAGTCTCGGCGAGGTGCGGTTCGACCTGCGTGCGCTCGCGGACCTGCCGGAGCCGGGCTCCGCGCGCGACCTGGGCCGCCTCCTGGCCGAGCAGCGGATCCCGCTCGAGGTCAACGGTATCCCGATCGAGAGCGCGGCCGACCAGGACGCCTTCGCCGCCGACGATGGCTTCGAGGGCTGGAGGCTCGGCAAGACGCTGCTCTCGCCCTTCGAGGCGATGGTCAATTTCTGGATGGTCAGCCACGGCGCGGGGCTCTTCACCGGCGTGCTGATCCGTTGGGAGCAGGCGCGATGACCCAGCGAACCTTCGCCTTCTCGCCCGCCGTCGCGGCCCAACGCTCGGAGCCGGCCGACTCCCTCGACTTCTTCCCGACGCCGCCCTGGGCGACCAGGGCATTCGTGCACCATGTCGCGCGCCCCGAGCTCGGCGTCCTGATCCCCGATCAGATCCTGGAGCCCGCCTGTGGTGAGGGCCACATGGCCGAGCCGCTGAAAGAGGTGTTTCCGTTCGTCGCCGCGAGCGACATCCACCCCTACGGCTATGGCGAGGTCGAGGATTTCCTCCAGGCCGGCGGCAATCGCGGCGCGTGCGACTGGATGTTCACGAACCCGCCCTTCAACGCGGCCGAAGCCTTTGCTCGCCAGGGCCTGGCGCTGGGCCGCGCCGGCTGCGGGATCCTCGTCCGCACCCAGTGGCTCCATACGATCGAGCGTTACGAACTCTTCCGCGAGTTCCCGCCGTACCTCATCGCCTTCTATGTCGAGCGCGTGCCCATGCATCGCGGCCGCTGGGAGCCGGGTGGCGACACGGCCACCGATTATTGCTGGGTCTGCTGGAAACATGGTGCCGAGCCGCGCGCGCCGCTCTGGATCCCGCCCGGGCGCCGCTTCGTCTTCACCATGCCGACCGACGCCGCTCGCTTCGCCAAGGTCGCGCCTGCGCCGCTGCTCGACGGGATGGCCTGACCATGGCCCGCTTCCTCGCGCCCCGTCCCGCCCCGTCCGACGCCAGCCGCATCTCGGCACTGCTGGCGCGCGACGAGCTGGAGCGGATCGACGAGAAGCGGACCCGGCTGATGCAGGTGCTGGCCGGCGTGGCGCCTCGCCGTTCCACCACCCTTGAAAGCGAGTTGAAGCGCCTGACGCGCCTGCGCGTCGAACTGCTCGCCGCGATCGCCAGGAGCACGAGGAGCTCGACCCGATGAGCCACCCGGCCATGCTCGCCAAGATCCATATCGCGAAGAAGGAGCTCGGGCTCCAGGAGGCCGAGTATCGGGCGCTGCTCCTGCGCGTCGGCCGGGTCGAGAGCGCGCGCGACCTGTCGGACAAGGCGGCCGCGGCCGTCATCGCCGAGCTCAAGCGCCTGGGCTGGGCGCCGGCCGCCTCGAAGCGCCCGCCGGCCGAGCGGGCGGACATCCGCAAGATCTACGCGCTCTGGGGCGCGCTGCATTCCGGGCCTCTCGATCGCGAGGCCCTGCGCGCCTGGGTGAAGCGCCGTTTCGAGGTCTCCGCGCCGGAGTTCCTGAAGCCGCCGGCGGCGCGCGAGGCGATCGAGCAGCTCAAGGCCTGGCAGAACCGCCTGAGGGAGAAGTGATGCTGAAGGTCTCCGATCACGCCCTCGTGCGCTTCCTCGACCGCTCCGGCGCGGCCGAGATCGAGAAGCTGCGGAACACGCTCGCCCATTCGCTGGAGCGGGCCCGGCTCGGCGCCGAGCGCGCCGGCATCGCCGATTACGTCATCACCGCCGACGGCCTGCGCTATGTCGTGAAGAACGACGTGCTCGTCACCGTCCTCGAATCGGACATGGCACCGGGCCGGCGGAGGCGCCGGGGATGACGCGCGCCTCCTGGCCCGATCTGCCGCCTCTGCTCGCCGAGATCGCCGAGGTCGCCGGCCTCGATGCCGCGCTCGCGATCGCCGAGGCGAAGGGCGGCCAGGAGGTATTCGTCGTCTCGCGCCTGCGTCCCGACAACTGGCTCGTCCAGGCGGTCGGCAACGACAAGGCCGAGCGTATCAGCGCTCACTTCTGCTCCGGGCGATATCGCCAGAAGCTCGCCATTCCCTTCGGGCCGAAGGGCAGCTACCTTGCCGAACGGCGACGCACTGCCCGGGCCCTGAGCGACGCGCTCTCGCAGGGCGCAACGGCCAACGAGATGGCGATGGCCGCCGGCGTGACGAACCGCTCCGCCCGGCGGTTCCGGTCGAAGCTCCGCCAGCACAACAGCAAGCAGTTCAAGCTCCTCTGACCGGACGCGCGTCCGGGTCACGATCGGACGCACGTCCGGGTCATCTGCCGGGAGAACATGGGGCACGCGCGCGCGCCCGCTTCTCCCGGAGCGTCAACTTGACCCGCCTCTTCGCAATCGCGCTGATCGCGCTCGCATCATCCTGCACACAGACACCGGTCTACGCACACGAGGCGATGTCCGGCTGGCACTACCCGGCCGTCTGCTGCTCGGACCGTGACTGCGCCGAGGTTCCCTCTGCCGCGATCGAGGAGACGCTCGATGGCTATGTCGTCACTGTCGCCCCTGGTCGGCATCCCATGTGGCCGATCACGAAGCCCGGCCCACTGAAACTCGCGATCCCCTACCTCGATTCTCAGCTCTCTCCGGACGGGCGCTTCCACCTCTGCATCGACGGCACGGGCAAGCTGCTCTGCTTCTTCGCCGCGATCGGGGGCTCCTGATCATGAAGCGCTGGAGCCTGGTCTGGAACTGGAAGCGCGTGCTGAAGCACGCGTGGTCCATCCGCTTCATCATTCTGGCCGGCCTCCTGTCCGGCGCCGAAATCGCGCTGCCGTTGCTGCAGGGCGCGATCGACGTGCCGCCTCGGCTCTTTGCCGGCCTGTCTTTCGCCGCCACCGCCGGCGCCTTCGTCGCGCGCCTGGTCGCACAGGAAACGGTCTCCGGCACGGAGGGGCGCGGCTGATGGCATCCGTGCTCTCGCTACGGCCTCGCACTCGCCTGCAGAAAGGCACTGCGGCGGCGGCCCTTGCCATCTCGGTCGTCGGCGGCTTCGAGGGGCTGCGGCAGACCGCGTATCGCGACGTCGTCGGCGTTCCGACCATCTGCTACGGCGAGACCCGCGGCGTGACCATGGGCATGTCGGCAACCAAGGCCGAGTGCGATGCCATGCTGCTCAAGGGCCTGCAGGAGTTCGAGCAGGGCGTGCTCGGCTGCACCACCGTCGAGATGCCGGTGAAGCGGCAGGTCGCGATGGTCTCCTTCGCCTACAATGTCGGCGTCGGAGCCTACTGCAAGTCGAGCGTGGCACGCCTGCTCAACGGCGGTCAGACGCGCGCCGCCTGCGATGCGCTGCTGAAGTGGAACAAGGCAGGCGGCGTCGTCTTCCCGGGGCTCACGCGCCGCCGCCAAGCCGAGCGCGAGCTTTGCCTCGCCGAGGCGGCCTGATGCTGTCCGCCTGGGCTCTCAAGAACTGGCGCCTGGTCGCCGCCGGCCTCGCCATCCTCGCGCTGCTCGCCGTCATGGCGGTCGGCTTCTGGCAGGGGCTTGCCGAGATCGCGGCCATGCAGACCCGCGCCGCCGAGGCCGCGCGCGACGAGCGCGATGCGCATTGGACGGCCGAGATCGCCAAGGCCAATGCGGCGGTCCACCAGGCCAGGGCCGAGCAGGCCGTCGCGGTCGGGCGGATCGAGGCGCAGGCGGGCGAGCAGGCGGGCCGCTTTCAAACCGAGTTGAACGAGCTGGAGAAGGCGAATGCGGCCCTTGCTGGTGGCGATCGTTGCGGGCTGGGGCGCGATCGCGTCCGCCTGCTCAACGAAGCCCGTTGAACCGACCGTGAAGCTCGAGCTCGTCCGCCCGGAGCTGCCGGCGATCGCGCGCCAGCGCTGCGCGGATCCCGTGCGCCTGCCCGACCGCGACATCACCGAGAGCGAGGTCACGGCCGCGATGGGCCGGGACGGCGCGAACCTGAAGATCTGCGAGGCCCGCCGCGCGGCCGCCGTCGCTGCAGTGGACGGAGTGGCCGGGCCGTGAGCGCTATCGACTGGCAGGCGATCATCGCCGTGATCAAGGACATCTGGTGGATCGCGTCGCTGCCGCTCGCGGCAGCGGCCGGCGTCGGCATGCTCTATCTGCGCTCGCAGTTCCCGACGAAGGAACAGCACGATCAGCAGACGCAGCTGCTGCAGACGTCGATCTCGGGCCTCTCCGAGCGGGTCGCCGCCAACGAACGCCAGATCGAGACCCGCGTCGCCAAGATCGAGGGCGATCTCCGCCAGCTCCCGAACAGGCAAGAAGTCCAGGCGCTGGGCGACCGGATCGGCAGCGTCGAGAAGGAGGTCGCCACTTCGGGCGAGACGATCCGCGGCGTCGAGAAGACGGTCACCAAGATCGACACGACGCTGGGCCTGATCCTGAAGCACATGCTGGAGAGCAAGCCGTCATGAGCTCGCATTCGCTCGCCGAGACCTTCGCCCGCGACCGCCGCCTGGTCATCCTGCGCCTGCTCTCCGAGCAGGACGGCTACGCGCTCTCGGCCAACATGCTCACCAAGGCCGTCCGGCAGATGCGTCACAGCGTCTATGACGACACGATCGCGGCCGATCTCGTGATGCTCGAGCAGCATGGCCTGATCCAGCGCGACGAGGAGCGGCACGGCGCCAAGACGATCGTCGTCGCCACGCTCACCCGCCTCGGCCTCGATGTCGCCAACGGCCGGCCGCATCCGATCGTCGATCAGCCCTCGCCGAAGTTCTGACGATGGCGAAGCGCCCGAGCTCCATCGACCGCCTCGAGCCGGAGATCCGCGACTGGATCGGGCGGCTGCGCGACCAGGGCCGCACGCTCGACGAGATCCTGGCGAAGCTGCGCGAGCTCGACGTCGAGGCGCTGCCCTCCCGCTCGGCCCTGCATCGCCATCTCCAGAAGGCCGAGATCATCGCCGAGCGCCTGCGCAAGAGCCGGGCGGTTGCCGACGTCATCGTCCGGCGCCTGGGCGACGCGGAGCCCGACAAGGCGACCCGGCTGAACATCGAGCTGATGCACCAGGCGCTGTTCGACATGCTCTCCAACACAGGCGAGGACGGCGAGCCGGTCACCCTCGACCCGATGCAGGTCATGCTTCTCTCGAAGGCCCTCGACCATCTCGGCAAGGCCTCGAAGGACGACGTCGCCCGCACGGTCGCGATCGAGAAGCGCGCGGCCGAGAAGGCCCGTACCGAGGCGCTGAAGCAGGCGGAAGCGGCCGTGGTGACGGCCGGTGGCCCGCAGGCCCTCACCCCGGAATTGAAGCAGGCGTTCAAGGCCATGCTGTTCGGCCAGTCCAATGGCTGATGCCGACATCCTGAAGGCTGCCGGCAAGGCCATCCGGAAGGGCATCGCGGTCGCGGCCGGTGCTGCGATGGCACTCGCGGCAACCGCGACCGATGTCGCCGAACGGCCGAACCGCGATCAGTGGGTGCAGATCCGCACCGAACAGGGCCGCGCCACCGCGGCCGACTGGCGCGAGACGGCGCCGCTGCTCGGCTACCAGCGCGCGATCGCGATCGCCTGCGAGCAATACGATGTCGTCGTCGTCGAGAAGTCCCGGCGCACCGGCGCTACCTGGGGAGCCGCCGCCGACGCCGTGTTGCGCTCGGCTTCGCCGCAGTCGAACGGCGGCATGGATACGCTGTACATGGGCACGTCCCATGACATGGCGAAGGAATTCATCGACGCAGCCGCCAACTGGGCGCAGCTCTTCGAACACGTCTGCAGCGCGATCGGCGAGACCATCTTCGACGATGGCAGCGACGAGGGCGTCAAGGCGCTGAAGATCGACTTCTCCTCGGGCTACTCGATCGTCGCACTCTCGTCGAAGCCCCGCTCGCTGCGCGGGCGCCAGGGCTTCGCCATCCTCGACGAGGCCGCCTTCGTCGACAACCTGTCCGAGCTGATCAAGGCGGCCATGGCCTTCCTGATCTGGGGCGGCAAGGTGCTGATCATCTCGACGCATAACGGCGTCGACAACCCGTTCAACCAGCTGATCAACGACATTCGCGCCGGCCGCCTGCGCTACGGCATCGTGCGCTTCGACCTGGACGACGCGCTGAAGGACGGTCTGTTCGAGCGCATCTGCCTGGTCAATGCCCACAAGCACGGCGAATGGACGGCGGAGAAGGAGGCGGACTGGCGCGAAAAGCTGGTCTCGGATTATGGCGACGGCGCTGACGAGGAGCTCTATTGCATCCCGGCCCAGGGCTCGGGCGCATGGCTGACGACGCCTTTGATCGAGGCGCGGATGGTAAAGCCGCCGGCGGGCGAGGACCGCGTGCTGCGCCTGTCACTTCCGGCCGAGTTCGTCTTCCGGCCAGAGTCGGTCCGCAACGCGGAGATCCAGGCATGGATCGACAGCGTACTGATGCCGGTCATGGAAGACACGATCGATCCGGCGCTGATGAGCGCCTTCGGTCATGACGTCGCCAGGCATCGCGACGCTTCCGTGATGGTGCCGATCCAGATCGGGCGCACGCTTCGACGCATCGTCCCCTTCGTCGTCGAGCTGCACCGCGTGCCCTTCGTCCATCAGGAGCAGATCCGCGACGCGATGCTCCGCAGGCTTCCGCGGCTGATCGGTGGCTGCACCGACGCCACCGGCCTCGGCGCGCAGATGGCTGAAAGCGCCATGCTCAAATTCGGCCCGTCCTTCGTCGAGGTGAAGCTGTCGACCGAGTGGTACCGGACCGAGATGCCGCCGCTGAAGGACGCCTTCGAGCAGGATAATATCAGCCTGCCGGCCGATGCCGATCACGTCGCTGACCTGCGCCTGGTCAAGATCATACGAGGTGTGGCGCAGATCCCCAATCTCCGGACCACTTCGGCGACGGGCGAGAAGCGCCATGGCGATTATGCGGTCGGTCTCGCGCTCGCCTACTCCGCCACGCGGATGACGGTCGAAGCCTATGGCTACGAGAGCGCCCGAACGGTCGCCGCGGCCGTGAGCGGCAGCGGGCTCTCGCCGATGGTCGAGGGTGGCGACGACATGATGTCCGATCGCGGCGACGGCCTGTGGTGAGGTAGACAATGGCGAAGTTCCAGCTCCTCGACCAGTTCGGCGTTCCGGTGGCGAGCAGCGTGCTCACGCAGGAGCGCGCCGTGCCCAGCGTGACGGGCATCGATCACCCGTTCGACGACGTCATCGCGCCGGGGCTGCATCCCGCGCGCCTGGCGCGGACGCTGCGCGATTCCGGTCGCGGCGAAATGCACGACTTCCTCACGCTGGCGGAGGAGATCGAGGAGCGTGAGCCGCACTACCGCTATGTGATCGAGACCCGCAAGAATGCGGTGACCTCGCTCAACGTCCAGGTCGACCCGGCGTCCGAGGCGGCCCGCGATGTCGAGATCGCCGACTTCCTGCGCGACGAGATCGTCGAGACGCCCGGCTTCCAGACCCTGCCCGACATGCTCGTCGACGGCCTGTCCAAAGGCTATTCCGTCGTCGAGGTCGTCTGGGACGTCGGCTCGGCGTGGATCCCGCGCGGCTTCGTCTGGCGCGACCCGCGTCTGTTCCAGTGGGATCGCGCGACGCGCAAGGAGCTGCGGCTGCGCTGGCAGGGCGCCGAGGACGGCGTGCCGCTCGAGCCGCTGAAGTATCTCGTCCACGTCCCGCTGCTGAAGATGGGGCTGCCGGCGCGCAACGGCCTCGCCCGGGTCGGCGCCTGGAGCTTCATGCTCAAGAGCTTCAGCCTGAAGGACTGGGCCCAGTTCCTCGAGATCTACGGCATGCCGCTGCGCCTCGGTAAATACGGGCCGGGCTCGTCGGCGGACGATCGCAAGGTGCTGCTCGCCGCCGTGCGCAATCTCGGACGCGACGCGGCCGCGATCGTGCCGATGGGCATGGAGATCGACTTCGTCGAGGCCAAGGGTTTCAGCGACAAGCCGTTCGAATCGAACGTGCGTTTCATCGACGAGCAGATGTCGAAACTGGTCATCGGCAAGCCGGGCGACGGCGTCGGCTCGTCCAAGGCCGGCGAGGAGGTGCTCGACAAGGTCCGCATCGACATCAAGAAGTCCGACGCCCGCGACCTCGCGCTCACGCTCATGGAGCAGATGATCCGGAAGACTGTGGACGCGAATTTCGGCCCGCAGAAGCGCTATCCGAAGGTCCACTTCCCGATTCCGGAGCGCAAGGATCTTCAGGTCTGGTCGAACGCCGTCACGCAGCTCGTCGATCGCGGCCTCGAGGTCGAGCAGAGCCAGGTCTACGACGTCATCGGCTTGAAGGAGCCGGCGCAGAAGGAGGGCGGCAAGCCGGTCAAGCTCCTGAAGGCCGGCGGCGGCGCGGCCAAGGCCCCGCCGCAGGTGCCCGTCGAGAAGGCATCCGCCTATCGGCTCGATCCGCGGATCTGCCCGAGCTGCGGCCCGGCCCGGCTCGCGGCCGACGACCCGGAGACGGACGAGGCGGATCGCCTCGTCGCCGAGGCGCTGGGCGGCTGGGAACCCGACATGGCTCCGATCCTGGCCGCCATCCAGGCCGCCGCCGCCGGGGCGAAGGACTACGAGGATTTCCAGCGGGCGCTCGAACGCCTCGGCGCCGATCTTCCGGTCGGCGATCTGGCCGAGCAGATCGCCATCCTGAACATGATCGGGCGGGGGCGCGGCGATGCCGGTCTCGACTGACAGCCAGACCCGCCGCCAGACGGCCACAGGGCTTTCAATTTCAGTTTCAAAAGATTCTCCGGCCCGTCGGGGCGGCCAAGCGGTCCCGGCCGTCCTGAGCCTCCTGTGGGCGTCGGCCTGACATGGCGGTCGAGGACCTGTTCAGGACGGCGCCGAAGGAGGTCGTAGACTATTTCGACCGGCGTCCGTCGCGCCCGACCTTTCGATGGGACGAGATCGCGCCACGCGAGCACGCCCTCGGCTTCACGGTGGCGCGGACGGCCGGCTTCGACGTTCTCGAGGATATCCGCGCGGCGACGCGCCGGGCCGTCGTCGACCGCATCCCCTTCGCCGAGTTTCGCGACCAGCTCGTCCCGACGCTGAAGGCGAAAGGGTGGTGGGGCGAGAAGAGCGTGCTCGATCCCCGCACCGGCGAGATCGCCAAGGTACAGCTCGGCTCGCTGCGCCGCCTCGATCTGATCTACGACGCCAATATCCGCTCGGCCGAGGCCGCCGGCGACTGGGTCCGCATCCAACGCGTCGCCGACGTGCTGCCCTATCTGGAATATCTGACCTCGACATCGGAGCGAAAGCGGCCGCTGCATCTCTCCTGGGTCGGCACGACGCTGCTCGCGTCCGACAGCTGGTGGTCGACGCACTACCCGCCGAACGGCTGGCGCTGCAAATGCCGGGTGCGCTCCCGCGCCGTTCCGCGGGAGGGCGCGCAGCTCACGCGCCCTCCCATGAACCTCCGGCCCTGGACGAACGGCACGACGGGCGAAAGCCGGCTGGTGCCCGCCGGCATCGACCCCGGCTGGGACAACAACCCGGGCAAGGCGCGCGAGCAGATGGCGGGCCGGCGCCTGGTCGATCGCCTCGACGGCATGGGAAACGAAGCCAGGCGCGAGGCCGTCCGGCGCCTGCGCAGCGACCCGGTCTTCACCTATGTCACCGAGAACGGGGCCCAGTTCGACTATCAGCGACGGCTCGATCCCGACCAGGCCGCGGCCGGACGCCTGCGCTGGCCGGCGGCGGTCATCAACCCCGTCCTGGCCGGGCGGCTCGGAACGACGAGCCGGGTGGCGACGCTTTCCGTGGCCGATGCGGCGAAGATCCAGGCGCAGCATCCGGAGGTATCGGCGGGCTTCTGGCCGAGCCTGCAGGACATCCTCGACGAGCCGGACGCGACGGTCGACGGCGCCAAGATCGCGCTCTGGAAGCGGATCAACGGGATATCCTGGCGGGTGATCCTCAAGACCAGCGCCGAGGGCGAGGTCTTCGTGAACAGCGTTCATCGCGGCCGCGACGCGGTGCTCGACAGGCTGATGGGCAAAGAGGGGGAATAGCGGTCGGGAGGGTGGCACTCCTCCTCGGCACAGGGCCGGTTGTCCGTGGCTCGACCGCACCGGCAATATAGGCCATCCTGTCGGCGAAGCAAAGCATGGCCCCGGACGCGCGTCCGGGGCCTTTTCGTTTCGGCGGCATCTCATGGTGCCCGCCATGACCTCGCGCCCCGCCCTCTGCGACACGCTCCCCGCCGGCCTCTCCGCCGGCGGCATCGTGTTCGCGGTCGAGATGGCTGCGGCCGCCGACGGCTCGCGCACACCGCCCGAATGGGTGCAGCTGACGCCGCGCGGCCAGGTCACGGCTCGCGACGGACGCCTCTTCCTCTTCGATCCCGAAAAGCTCGTCGCGGCGCATCAGGCCGGCGGCATCGATCTGCCTCTCGATTTCGACCACGAGACCGAGATGGCCATGTTCAACGGCACGAAGCCGGCCCGCGGCTGGATCGTCGAGCTGCAGGCTCGGCCCGAAGGGCTCTTCGGCCGCGTCGACTGGCTTCCCGACGCCGTGCAGGCGCTGGCCGCGAGGGCCTACCGCTACATCTCGCCGACCTTCTGGCGCGAGGACGACGGCGTCACCGCTCGCCTCATGAAGGGCGCCGCGCTCGTCACCTCGCCGGCGCTGTCGATGCCGGCGATCGCTTCCGCTTCAACCAAGGATCAATCCATGGATCTCAAGGATCTGCTGGGCCTGCTCGGCCTGGCCGCGACGGCGACGGCCGCCGAGGCGTCGACCGCGATCGCCGCGCTGAGGACGCCGGACCCGGCCCAGTTCGTGCCGAAGGCTCAGCACGACCAGACTGTCGCGGCGCTGACGGCCGCCCAGGCCGAGCTCCAGATCGGCAAGGATGCCGCCGAGGCGGAGCGCTGCCAGTCGCTCGTCGACGACGCGGTCAAGGCGGGCAAGGTCGCGCCGGCCGCGAAGGATCAGTTCCTGGCGCTGGCGAAGGCCTCCTACGACGCCACCAAGGCCACGATCGACGCCATGCCGGTGCTGCTCAAGCCCGGCGAGAAGAGCACCGGGAGCGTCGACGACACGGACGCGACCGACCCCGTCAAGCTCGCCGCCAAGGCTCGCCAGCACATGGACGAGCAGGCCGCGAAGGGCATCACCGTCAGCGCGGCCGATGCCGTCGCGCACATCCAGGGAGGCGCGGCGTGAACCGCAACGAATTCGGCCCCGTCAGGAACTTCGTCTCCGCCGGCGCGATCAAGCCCCGCCGCGTCGTCGCCTTCGCTGCCGGCGAGGGCCAGGTCGAGACCGCCGTCTCGCCGACCGCCAAGACGCTGATAGGCGTTACCGGCATCGTCGGCGCCGTGGCCGCCGGCGAGCGCGTCGACGTCCACTTCGGCGATGTCCAGACCGTGGAGGCCGGCGCGGCCTTCGCTCAGGGCACGAAGCTCACGGTCGACGCCGAGGGCCGTGTGATCGCCGCCGCCCCCGCAGCCACCGTCACCCAGCAGATCATCGGCACCGCTTTCGGCGTCTCCACGGCGCTCGGCGAACTCGTGCCCGTGGCCATCACGCCCGGCGGCTCGCTCTCCAACGCCGCCAACTCCTGATCCGCCCCCGCGGCACACTGACCAGAGGCCCCCATGGCGAAGCCCGACAACCAGCAGTTCCAGACCGACGCGTCGCTGACCGCGATCGCGATCGCCTACCGCAATCCCGACGTGGTGATGATCGCCGACGACGTGCTCCCGCGCGTTCCGGTCGGCGGGCGCAGCTTCAAGTGGACCGAGTATCCCGAGGCCGAGATGTTCTCGGTCCCGAACACCAAGGTCGGCCTCCGCTCGGCGCCCAACCAGGTCGAGCTGCAGGGTGAGCAGAAGGATTCCGGCGTCGTCGATTTCGGTATCGACGTCCCGCTCGACAATCCCACGATCGGCGAGGCCGAGCGTGCCGGCTACAACCCGCGCAACCGGGCGACCGAGCTCGCGACCAACATCGTCCTGCTCGATCGCGAGATCCGCGTGGCCGCGGCGGTGACCGACGCGAATGCCTATCACGCCGACCAGAAGATGGCCGCGACTGTCTCCGCCTTCTTCGACGACGCCGCCGATCCGTTCGAGTCGATCGACGCCATGCTCGATGCCTGCTGGATGCGGCCCAACCAGCTCACCTTCGGCCATGCCTCCTGGCGCGCCTTCCGCAAGCACCCGAAGGCGGTCCAGGCGGTGAAGGGAACGACCACCGCCGCCGGCCGCCTGACCCGGCAGGAAGTGGCCGACGCCTTCGAGGTGAACCGCATCCTCGTCGGCTCCGGCCGGGTCAACGTCGCCCGTCCCGGGTTGGCGCCGACCATGGCCCGCACCTGGGGGCAGACGGTCACCGGCCAGTTCATCGACCGGACGGCGACGCCCGAGACCGGCGGCCTCACCTTCGGCATGACCGCGGTGCACGGCACCCGCGTCGCCGGCACCAAGCAGGTCGATATGGGCCTGCATGGCGGCCAGATGGTGCGCTCCGGCGAAAGCGTCCGCGAGCTCATCGTCGCCCGCCGCGCCGGCTTCCTGATCACGCTGACCTGATCGCGACGGCGATCGGCTGACTTCACGTCCTGCCCCGGGGCCCCCCGGGGCAGTGGTGAGGACAGGAGGTTTCGATGAAGCTCTACCGCACGCTGTGGAACGTGCTGGATGCGACCGGCAAGACCATCGCCCCCGGCGGCCAGGCCAAGCTCGACGACGCATCCGCCGCCGCACTGATCGCCGCGCGGGCGATCGAGCCCGAGCCGATCGGCGATGCGCCGGCGCCGTCCGATCAGGACCGGCTCGCCGCAGTGCTGGCGATCGTGCCGGGCCTTACCATGGGCGACTTCACCAATGCCGGTCTGCTTCGCGCGGACGCCCGGCGTCGCATCGCCGGCCAGCTCGGCTTCGAGCCGACCGATGAAGAGATCCGCGCCGCTGCAGAGGCCTATGCCAAGGCCCAGCAGAGCAGCGCCTGACGAAATACCCCAGGGCGGCCTGGTACGGCTCGCGAGGCCCCCAGCACCCGATGGGAACGGCACGACCGCAGGGGCCTGAGCCCGCCGCCCGTCACGAATGCCGAAGCGAAAACAACCAGGGCAAATCCGATCCGGGATTCAAGTGGCCGGGATCGGGCGGGGTTGCGAGTAGGCGAGCCGCCCGCGCAGGCGGCTGACAGGGGAAAGGCCCGGAGGCGGTGCAAGCCCGCCGCCTTCGTTTCCGGAGCACGTCATGACCGAGCATCAAGGCCTTCCCGTCGCTGGCTATCGTCCTCAGAACGACGATGCCATCGCGCGCGTCAACGCCTGCAAGCTCGTCGAGGAGTCGCTCCTGCGGCTCCTGGATGAGCTCGCGAGCAAGGACGAGATCGACAAGCGCTGGCTCTCGATCGGGCGCACGCACATCGAGCAGGGCTTCATGGCCGTCAACCGCTCGATCTTCAAGCCGGCCCGCATCGCCCTGGACTGACGTCATGGCCTACGCCACCCGCAGCGACATCGAGGCGATCTACGGCGCGCGTCATCTCGAGACGCTCGTGCCGTCTGACGTCGACATGGACGTCGCCGTCGCGAATGCGATCGAGTCGGCGCAGGCGATGATCGATCCGTATCTGCGCAAGCGTTACGTCCTGCCGATCACGGTGGCGACGCCCGCGATCCTGAAGCAATGCGCGATCGATATCGCCTGCTGGCAGCTGGCGCCGGCGGCCGACCGGATGTCGGAGGAGATCGAGAAGCGCGCGAAGTTACGGCTGGCCTTCCTCCAGGACGTCGCCAAGGGCAATGCCGAGATCGTCGAGCTGACGCCCGTCGCCGGCTCCGGCGACGGCAGCGGCGCGAGCTCGGGCGGCGGCGCGTTCTTCTCGGCCGAGCCGCGGCGCTGGTCGGGAGAGCTCGAATGAGCGTCCTCGCCGTCCACGTCCAGCTCTCCGGTTTCGAGACGATCGAATCCGCGCTCGCGCGCCTCAATCCGTTCAAGAGCGGCGTTCTCCTCGAGGCGCTCGCCCGGCTCATTCGCGAGTCGGCACGCGAGCGTGTGTTGTCCGGCGGACCTGCGCCGGATGGCTCCGCCTGGAAGGCCAATCTGGAGGGCCGGACGCCGATTCTGCACCGTAGCGGGGCGCTCGCCCGGTCGATCGACTATGCGGTCAGCGGCAACCGGATCGAGGTGGGCTCCGGGTTGATCTACGCGGCCATCCTTCAGTTCGGCGGGACCATCAAGCCGAAGAGCGCCGGCGCTTTGAAGTTCTGGTGGCAATCGGGCGGCTTCGTGAACTTCGCCGTCGTCAAGCAGGTCACCATGCCGGCCCGCCCCTATATCGGCCTCTCGGCGGATGATCGCGCCGAACTCGTCCAGGCCACGGTCGGATACGTCCGGAGCCTGTTCCCATGAACCGGTTCGCCGAGCTGCTCACCGCGATCGCGGCCGCCATGCGCGACGCCGAGACCGCGCTGTCGCACAAGATGTTCGTCGACGTGCGGGTCGAGCTCGACCGCTACGACCTCGCCGACCTGCTCGAGGAGAGCACGAAGACGCCGGCCTGCCGCATCTGCTTCCTCGCCGGCAAGCCCGTGAAGCGGCCGGATGGCGGCGAGGACATGGACGTGTCGGTCGCGATCGTCGTGGTGGCGGGCCGCGAAGGCCGGCCGAATCCCGACTTCGCTTCGGCGGATATGGCGGCGCTGGATCTCATGACCGGCGTCGGCGACGTGATCTCGGCCGATCCGTATGTCGGCCTGGTGAAGCTCGGCGCGGCGGATCTCGGCCAGAGCCTGGTCGCGGTCTCCGAGGCGACCAGCAAGAAAAAGGGCATCGCGATCGGCCTCGTCGAGGCGAAATGGCGCCTGCTCGAAATGCGTCAAGCCCGTCCGATCGTCCAGGCCGCCCTCGGAACCGGTGCCGCGCCGCAGATCCCCGCTGGCTATGCCGTCAATGACGGCGAAGTCGTGCCCCTTCCGCCGCCGGAGCCGTCGCCATGAGCGGCGAACGCGATCTCCGCAAACGCCTTGCTGCCCTGGAGCGCCGCGTCGCGACGCTCATCATGCCCGGCACGGCCGAGGCGAATGAGGGTGGCAAGACCAAGGTCCGCTTCGACGACGCCGGCGCGGGCGGCCAGCCCTTCTCGTCGCCCTTCCTCCCGCAGGCCTCGAGCTCGGGCAAGAACGGCGCGGGCGTGTCGCGCTTCACCAAGATCGGGACGGGCGAGCCGGTGCTCGTCTTCTCGCCGGGCGGCGAGCTCGGCGAGCATTCCCGTGTCATGCCGGCCGGGCCGGTCGGCGATCGGCCTTCACCAGGCGCCGCCGAGAGCGACGGCGACATCCTGACGATCGGCAACGCGACCCTGGCCGTGAAGGATGGCGAGATCCGGCTCGCAGTGGGCGACGCGTTGGTCGTCATCAAGCCCGGCGAGATCGTGCTGCGGGCGGCCGCCATCCGGATGGAGCAGGCGTGATGGCCGGGATCACCGTCAAGGGCCTCGACGTCGCCGGTGGCGCGCAGATCGCCGGCGGCCAGGAGTTCGTCACGGTCGGCGGCGCGCTGGTCGTCCTGCTCGGCGATCCGGTCACGCCTCACGGCCCGCCGCCGCACTCGCCCCTGCCGGTCATGGTCGAGGGCTGCAGCTGGCTGACCATCAACGCGATTCCGGTGTGCCGCGAAGGCCACGCCGCCAGCTGCGGCCATCCGACGACGGGCCGGGACTGGGTCCAGGTCGTCGACTGAACCTCTTTTGAAAAGCCCTTGAAAGGAGCTCCGATGAGCGAGACCAACGTGAGCGAGACCAGGCCCTACCGCATCACCGACAAGGCCGGTTTCTTCGTCGCGGGCAAGCGGGTGCCGTCTCGCACCGACGAGGACGGCAACCGCGTTCCGGTCGTCGGGGCGACCATCCATCTCACCGACGACGAAGCCAAGTACGAGCTGCTGCAGGGCTCGATCGAGGCGGGCGACGAGCCGGCCTCCGGCGCGCCGCTCGGCCAGCCGGCGAAGAAGAAGACCCGGACCGGCTGATGCGCGCGGGGATCGACCGGGCGAGCGGGCGGCTTCTGACCGGCTGGGACCACTGCGTCCAGTCGATCGCCGTCATCCTCACCACGCGCGTCGGCACGCGCGTGATGCGGCGCGCCTTCGGCTCGGCCGCGCTCGAGCTCCAGGACCGGTCGGCGACCCCGATGCGCATCATGCAGATCTATGCGGCGGTGGCCGCCGCCATCCGCACTTGGGAGCCGGGCTTCCGGCTGAAGACGATCCAGCTGACGCGAGGTGGTGCGGACGGCGTCTTCGCCTTCGAGATCACCGGCATCTTCTATCCCCGCGGGCACCTCGGGGATTACGAGACCTTCGAGGAGCGCTCGGCCGTGCTCGGGTCCAATGAGAACGGCTTCGTGCAGGTGGCCGCATGAGCCGCTTCACGCCCGTCGACCTCTCGCTCTATCCGATTTCCGACGTCGTCGAGGCGCTCGACTTCGAGAGCTACCTCGCGCGCGATCGCGCCACCCTCGCCACCCGCTGGGCGATCCGGCGGGCCGCCAACCCGGCGCTGCCCGAGCTCGACACGATCATGCTCGAGTCGGATCCGAGCTCCGCCGTGCTGGAGACGGGCAGCTACCGCGAAGCGCTCCTGCGCGGGCGGATCAATGATGCGCTGCGCAATCTCACGCTCGCCGGAGCGACCAAGGCCGCGCTCGACCATATCGGCCTGACCTATTACCGCACGCTTCGGCGCGTCATCACGCCGGCCAGCGAGACCTCGCCGGCGGTGATGGAAGACGACGAGACCTATCGCCAGCGCCTGGCACTGGCGCCGGAGTCCTGGTCGACGGCCGGTCCGGTCGGCGCCTACCTGTTCTGGGCCCTGTCGGCCTCCGGCGACGTGCTCGATGTCGCCGCCTATTCGGAAGACGAGGGCGTCACGCTGGCGCCCCGGATCCGCGTCGTCATCCTGCCGCGCCCGGGTGCGCCGACCGCAGGCCTGACCGAGACCGTTCGGCTGGCGTTGAGCCGCGAAGAGCTGCGGCCGCTCGGCGACCTGGTCACCGTCGAATTCGCATCGACGAGCAGCTTCGACGTCGCCGTTCACCTGAAGATCCGGTCCGGTTCGTCGGCGGCGATCGTCAAGGCGGCGGCCGAGGCCCGCATCACGCAGTATTGCTCCGGCCGCCTGCGCTGGATCGGGGATGGCGAGACCGGGCCGGTCTGGCTGATAGGCAGGCGCTTCCGGCAGGCGACGATCGCCGCGGCCGCGCTCGGCTCCGATGCCAACGTCATGGAGGTCGAGGTTCCCGAGCCGGCGACGGACGTCAACGCGCCGCACGAGGATTACACGGAAGCGGCGCTCGCCGGCGTCGGCGACCTCGATTTCGAGCCGCTCGAGCCGGAGGTGACCGCGCATCTCTTCGTCGCGCCGCTCCTGGGCACGATCACGGTCACGCACGAGCTCGTCTCGGGGAGTTGGTCGTGACGGACCTGTTGCCCGACAATTCCACGCCGCTGGAACAGGAGCTCGCGCGCCTGTCGGTCGCGCTCGACGCCATCGACCCGTCTGTCATCGAGACGATCTGGGACGCCTGGCGCTGCCCCGCGACACTGTTGCCGTGGCTCGCCTGGGCCGTGTCGGTGGATGTGTGGGACGACGCCTGGCCCGAGCCGATCAAGCGCCAGGCGGTGGCCGACAGCCCTTATTACCACCGGATCAAGGGCACGGTCCGGGCCGTGCGCAGCGCGCTCGCGCTCGCCGACCGGCCCTTCTCCCTCACCGAATGGGGCGACCAGATCCCGCTCGGCCGCCGCGGCACAGCGCGCATCTTCATCGAGACCACCCTCGACGATCTCGGGCGGGTGGACAGCAAGATCCGGCCGCTCGTGATGGCCGCGAAGCCGAAGAGCCGCGCGGTCGCGTTCGGCGCCGGCGAGATGGCCGGCGGAACGTTGGCGGTCGGCGGAGGGCTGCTCGAGGAGATCGAGACGACGATCGAGCCCTATTCCTACGCGGGCGAGGACGCCGACGGCGCGCTGGTCGCCGGCGCCGCCATCCTGACCGAAACTCTCACGACGATCGAGGTTGCCGCATGACGACGGGCCTTCTCATCACCACGGCCGGCCAAGCGGCGATCGCCGCGGATCTCGGCGGCGGCGCCGACCTCGTCCTGAGCCATGTCGCCTTCGGCGATTCGAACGGCGTGCCCTACACTCCGAACGTCGCCCAGGTGGCCCTCGTCAACGAGCGCTATCGGGCGACGATCGCCAGCGTCGCGGTCGTGGACGGAGCCATCGTCGTCGACGCGGTTCTGCCCGTCGACACACCGGACGGCTCCGCGCGCCCGTCGCACGGGTTCAATGTGGCGGAGGCCGGGCTGTTCAGCGCGGCGGGCACCCTGATCGGCGTCGCGCGGATGGGCAACGGCTACAAGGCCCCGCCGAGCTCCGGCCAGGCGCAGATCGCGACGTTCCGCCTGAAGCTCGCCGTGGCCAATCCCAGCGCCATCACGGTCGTGATCGATCCGCAGGCGCAGGTGAATATCGGCCGGAACGTCCGGCCGTTCTGGCTGGCCGTCGACGGCCGGCTCAATGCACCACCCGGTGCGCCGGCGATCGGCGCGACCTATGTCATCGGTGCAGCGCCGACGGGCGCCTGGGCCGGTCATGCCAACAAGCTAGCGCAATGGCTGGGCGTCTGGGCGCTGTCGACGGCGCCGCTCGGCCATGTCGTGGCCGATGCGAGCAAGGCGGAATCCGATCCCCTCCGCTATCTGAAGCTTGCGGTCACCGGCTGGGTCTCGGCCGCGGCCGCCAGCGACGCCTACGGCTTCACGAGGCTGGCGACGCTGGCGGAAGCATGGGCCCGGTCAAGCGACAGCGTCGCAGTATCGCCAGCCGGGCTCGGCGACGTGCTCGCCGAGCTCGGGTTCGGCGACGATGGCTCGACCACCGCGGCCCCTCTGCTCAAGTCGATCGACGCGGTGATCACCACGAACAACGCGATCCCGAATGCAGCGGCCGCGGTTCTCAATTTCCAGACGACGACCAGGGACAACCTCGGTACGTCGACCTGGAACGGCCAGCGGCTGACGATAGGCGGCGGCGAGGCCGGGCTCTGGTACATCCAGGCCGCCTGGTCGTTCTTCACCCCGGCCGACGATCGCTTCGCGGCGACGCAGATCCGAAAGAACGGCACCACCATCATCGGCGAGGGCGATTACCCTTACAACAAGGCCGGAGGCGGGACGATCGTCCAGGGCCACACGATCGTGCCGCTCGCTGCCGGCGACTACATCGAGGCCATGGCCTACCACCAGGCCGGATCGACGCAGCCGGCCTATGCCGAGCCCCGCAGCCGTTTCTTTTCCGCCCTTCTGTCGGCCTACTGAGGAACGCACCACCATGCAGATCCAGCTCTCGGCCGACGACGTCTCGGCGCTGATGGCCCTCCTGCCGCCCGGCGCGGCAGCGCTGAATTCCGGCTTTACCTATGACGGCGACGCACTTTTCGTCCCGCCTGAGCACGAAGCGGCCGTCACTGCGATCGTCGCAGTCCCCGACTGGCAGGAGAGCGCCGCCAAGGCCGCCCTCGTGGCCTATGCGGCGGACCGGCGCTGGCGCCTCGAGGTGGGTGGAATCCTCGTCGGCGGCGTGCCGGTGGCGACCGACGACCGGTCCAAGCTCATGATCACCGGCGCCCGCGTCGCAGCAGCTGCGGACCCCGGTTGGTCCACCGTGTGGCATGGCGCCGACGGTGCGACCTATCCCATCGACGCGGCTGCCATGATCGCGATCAGCGACCAGGTCCAGTCGCATGTGAACGCCGGCTTCGCGACCTTCGCATCCGTCAAGGCCGCGATCGAAACCGGCACGATCACGACCGCGGCCGAGATCGACGCCGCCTTCGCCTGAAACCGCCCAGCGGGTCGTGCCGGCGGGCGGCCTGCCGGCGGCCCCCTGAAATCCGATCGACCCCGGACGCGCGTCCGGGGCCTTTGCGCGCGCGCCTGTCCATAGCTTCCGGGCACCTTTTCGCTGCCAAGCGGCTCCGGAGCGCACATGGCCACGACCGAGTACTTCCACGGCGTCCGCGTCTTCAAGACGGGGGAGACGACCAGGCCGATCTCGGTCGGCGACTACTCGACCATCGGCGCGCTCGTGGTCGCGCCGAACGCGGACCCTGCCGTGTTTCCAGAAGACGTCGCGGTGACGATGTTCACCAACGACACCACGATGCGCGCGGCGCTGGGAACCGGGGGCAACCTCGACGCCATTTTCGACGCGATCGACGATCAGGGCGTCGTCGCCGAGGTCCAGGTCGTGCGGGTTGCCGAGGGCGCGTCCGCGACGCCGCAGACCAAGCTGGAGCAGACGATCGCCAACATGGTGGGCTCGGGCTCGGACATGTCCGGCGCCCACGCCTTCAAGATGGCCTCCAAGCCCGCCAAGATCCTGATCGCGCCGGGCTACGACAGCCAGCGGCTTTCGAATGCGAAGAACCCCGTCGCCGCCGAGCTCGAGGGCATCGCGACCCGCCTCAAGGCGATCAAGCTGTTCAATACGCCCGATGCCTCGAAAGAGGCGGCCGAGACCTATCGGGACGACTTCCCGAACGACCCGCGGGCCTATCTCTTCCACCCGTCCGTCAAGGTGCTGTCCGGCACCTCGATCGTGACACAGCCGGCCTCCGGACGGATCGCCGGCCTGTTCGTGAAGCGCGACAAGGAGGTCGGCGGCCCGCACGAGTCGCCGTCCAACCAGACGATCGGCGGCATCGTCGGCCCGTCCCGGCCGATTTCCTACTACACAGGCGAGCCGGACAGCGAGGCCAACTGGCTGAACGAGAAGCGCATCGCGACGGTGCGCAGCAACTTCATCCTGTGGGGCAACGAGACCTGCGCCGAGGACCCGCTCGACCGCTTCGTCAACGTCGTTCGCGTCCAGGACATGATCGACGATGCCGTCGTGAACGCCTTCTACTGGGCGATGGACAAGAACCTGTCGGTTCCGCTCGGCACGGCGATCATCCAGTCCCTGCAGAGCTTTCTGGACGAGGCGATCGCGAAGGGCCAGATCCTCGGCGGCCGTGCCTGGTTCGAGCGTCCGCTCAACACCAACGAGAACCTCGCTTCCGGAATCCTGCGCCTGGAATACGACCGCGAGCCGCCGGCGCCGCTGCAGGATCTCCAGTTCGGCGCGCGTCGCAACCTCACCTACTACGCGCGGCTGGCGGACGGGCTGCTCGACTCGCTCGACCGCGTCGTTTCGTAAACTCCGGAGCCTCCGATGACGAAGATCGCCTTCCTGCCGGTCCGGGGCATGAACTGGTATGTCGACGATGCCAACGGCAACGCGCTGAACCTGCATCTCGCGACCGAAAGCTCGAAGCTGCCGGCGCTGGCCGAGAGCTACGAAACCTTCGTTCCGGCCGCCTCCAACGGCGCCATCGAGATCGCGCTGAACCGCGAAGCGTGCGAGGCGTCGCTGACGCTCAAGGGCCTCCAGCCCGAGGTGCTGCAGCTGTTCTCGACGCCCTTCGGCGTGCGGCGCAAGTTCACCGGCTTCGGAGTGCTCGTGAACGAATACGCCACCTCGGCCGAGGGCCGGGAGCTGCAGGTCACCGCCACGCTCTACGGGCGGCTCGGCGCCGAGATCGACGAGCACAACGGCACCTCGCTGACGGGCACCTCCTACACGATCAAGAGCGTGACCAAGTACCTGCTCACGATCGGCACGGCGGAGATCGCCCGGTTCAACATCGAGCTCGGCGGCTGGATGGACCCGGAGGGCCAGCAGCAGCGCATCGCCAACATGCTCGGCCTGAGCGGCTGACGCGATGGGCAACAAGCACGATCCCGATCTCGATCCGATCGTTCCGCCGCCCGGCGCTCCTGACCGGATCGGCGTCGCTCGCTCGGCCCCTGCCGGCGCGAGCGCTGCCGTCGTCGCATCGGCGCCGGCGCCGGTCATCGCACCGGCCGATCCCGCGGCCTGGTCGACCACGGTGCAGCTCGATCACGCCCTTCTGGTCGATGGCGAGCGGCTCGACGCGGTGACCCTGCGCCGGCCGACCGGCGCGGACATCGCCGAGCTGATGGAGCACGACCCGAACGAGGCGACGCTGCCGACGCGCCTGCGCGCCCGGATCTGCGGCGTTCACCCGGCCGTCTTCGGGGCCATGTGGCCGGATGATTCGGAGCGGGTGGCCGAAGCCGCCCGCCCTTTCTTGCCGCGCGCCATCCTCGACATCGAGGCGGCGCCGGAGGCGGCAGGCGAGACCGACTGATCCACCGCTCGCCGCTCGGCCTCGTCCCGCTCATGGCGATCGAGGTGGCGCGAGGGACCGATACGCCGTTGCCGATCGTGCTGTCCTGGCACGTCGGCAAGATCCTGTTCTGGCATGGCGAGGTCGCCACCCTCGCCGGAACCTGAGGGCCGGGCCGCATGAGCATGCGCGTCAAGATGATCCTCGACCTGATCGCCAACACGAAGGGGGCGAAGCAGGCCCAGGCGGGGGTGAAGGGCGTCAAGGACGAGGCCAGGAAGCTCGACGGTGCCACCGCCGGCCGGCGGATCTCGCGCGACTTCCTGAACCTGACGTCGAATGCCAAGGCCGCGACCCGCAGCCTGAAGGAGACCAAGGCCGCCTCGACGGCGCTCGGGCAGAATTCCGGGGCCGAGCGGCTGTCGCGTCACCTCCAGCGCTCGCGCCAGGAGGCCCGCCGGCTCGCGGCCGAGCTGAAGAACGTCAAGACCCAGCAGGCGGCGGCCGCCAAGGCGGTCGCTTCGACGGAGGGCGGCAAGGGAGGCAGCACACTCTTCGCCGGCACGCGCGCCATGGTCGGCGGCTATCTCGGCATCCAGGGCGCCCGGATGGCCGCGCGCGCCACGGTCGGCCAGTCGATCTCGTTCGAGAAGGCGATGGCCGAGGTCCGCAAGAAGGTCGACGGGATGGACGATCCCGCCGAGCTCGCGAAGATGGAGCGGGCGGTCTCGAAATGGGCGATCGCCTATGGCCGCGCCCGGGAAGAGGTCGCCTCGCTCGTCGCCGAGGCCGGCGCCGGCGGCGTCACGCTGAAGGACATGCCGGAGTTCGTCCGGATCAATCTGGCCGCGGCAACCGCTTGGGATGCGACGGCCGACAAGACGTCGAACGCACTGGCGAAGATCCGGGCCGCGACCGGCTGGGGCAACAAGGAGCTCGAAGAGTTCGTCGACAAGGTCAACGCGCTGGCCGATTCCGGGTCGGCGAAGGAAATGGACGTGGTGGACATGTTCCAGCGCGCCGGCGCGGCCGCGAAGGCGGCGGGCGTGGACTTCGACACGTCTCTGGCCTTTCTGACCGCCATGAACAACGTCGCGATCGCGCCAGAGGTGGCCGCTCGCGGGTTCAACGCTTTCGCCTCCAAACTGCGCACGGCGACCGACCAGGGCGACAAGGTCGAGGAGGGGTTGAAGGCGCTCGGTCTGACACCGAAGGGCGTCGAGAAGGGCATGAAGGCCGATGCCAAGGGCACGATGATCGACGTGCTTCAGAGGCTGGAGAAGAGTGCCGACAAGGCGAGCGTCGCGATCAAGGTCTTCGGCCGCGAGTGGTGGGACGAGGTGGCGCGCGCGGGCCAGGCCCTGCCCGAGATCCGCAAGAGCCTCGATATCGTCACGGATCGCAAGAAGTGGAGCGGCTCGGCTCAGAACAATCTCAATATCGAGCTCAGCACAACCGATAAGCACCTCAAGCGGCTTTCAGCGCTGACGAGCGAGGTCGGCGACCGCCTGGGCCGCTGGGCCCTGCCGGGAATCAACGAAGGGATCGAGAAGATCATCGCCGGCATGGACGAGCTCGACCGCCGCTCGGCCGAGCGGAGCAGGCTGAGGGCGGAGGCGGCTGCCGAGGATGCGACGGCGGAGAAGATCGTCGACGGCGCGGCGCTGACGGCCGAGGAACGCGAGCGGATGGCGCGCGATGCGGCCTATCGGAATCGGGTTTCCGGAGCGGCCGGCGACAAGCGGACCGACCGCGCCAATGTCGGCCTCAACAACGGCCTGCGTATCGGCGAGCTCGAACGGGACCGTGACGCGCTAATGGCCTCGATCGCCAACCGTCGCGCTGCTGGCGCCGACGAGAGCCAGCTGGCCTATTCGGTCACCCGCCTGGAAGCCATCCTCGACGAGATCCGCGCAATCGATCCGAGCCGGGCCCCTGCGAAGGCCGCTCGCGACCCGCGCCGACCCGCTGACCAGGACGAGCGCGGCCGGGCCGATCGCGGCGAGGCCCTTGCCTTGCTGGAGCGCGTCAGGCAGCTCGAGGCGAAGCTGGCAGCAATCGAAGCGCTCAAGGGTGCCTCGACCAATGCGGGCGATCGCGCTGGCTACGAAGCGGATGCGACCGGGGTCCGCACGCGCCTTGGCGCGGCCCGACGGCCGGGCGGCCAGTTCGGCTTCGGCCCCGGCGGGGTGCCCGTCTCGGCCGAGCCGAAGGGGGCCGGCCCGGGGATGCTGTCGTTCCGCCCCTCCATGAAGAACTGGGCGAGCAGCGTGCTCGGCGCCCAGGACATCGATCTCGGCGAAGCCGGCATCACGATCGCGGAAAGCCTGGCGCAGGGACTGCGTCAGGGTGGCGGCTCTGCGGAGACTGCCGCGCAGGGCATTCGAACCGGCATCACGGGCGCCTTCTCGGGCGCCGATCTCTCGGCCGCCGGCGCGCAGATGATGGCGACGCTCGAGCAGGGGATCACGGCCGGCGGCGACCGTGCGGTCGCGGCCGCGCAACGCGTCGCCGGACGCGTCAAGGGTGCGCTGGCCAATGGCGGCCGCCAGTCGCTCGGCGGCGCCCTTCATGACGGGGTCGAGTGATGACGCCCATCCTCGCTATCGGCCCGCACATCTTCGCCTCGCTGCCGCTCTCGCTCCAGAAGATCGCGGAGACGACGAAGGCGAACTGGCCGGCGACCCAGCGCTTCGGCGCCGGCCCGGCCCGGCAGTTCACCGGCCTGGGCGAGGATTCGTTCGAGGTCGAAGGGCTCTACTTCGACGAGGAGTTCGGCGGCCATGCCGAGTATCTCGCGCTGAAGGCGACACTGGCGCTCGGCGAGCCGGTCGAGCTCGTCGGCTGGGCTGCGGGCGGGTTCGCCGCCTCCGTCTTCGGCACGGTGGTCCTGCTCGAGGTCGGCGCGACGCATACGGTTCTTCGGCCGAGCGGCATCGGCGCGAAGGTCGAATTCTCGGTCAAGATGTCCTCGCTCGGCGGTGACGGGCTCGGCGGAGGGCTGTTCTGATGGCCTCCGTCAGGATCGTGCGCGACGCCATGACGCTCGATCTCGTGATCTGGCAGGCCTTCGGCCGCCAGGACGAGCAGCTGGTCGAGCAGACGCTCGCACTCAATCCCGGGCTCGCGGCCGCGGGGACGGTCCTGCCCGTCGGCCTGGAGATCATGCTGCCCGAGCCGCCGGCCCAGCGCCGCCGCGTGCGCGACACGATCAGGCTCTGGAGCTGACCATGTGGGTTCTCTCCACGCTGCAGACCGGCCTCAGGCCCGGGATCACCATCACCGTGAACGGCAAGGAGGTCGCGGCCGGCTTCTACGGGCGCCTGATCAAGGCGACGATCCGCGACGAGGCGGGGCAGACCTCCGACCAGCTGACCGTCGAGCTCGACGATGCCGGCAATGCGATCGAGCTGCCTCCGGCCAAGGCGACGATCGAAGTCGCCGGCGGCTGGAAGGACGGCGAGTTCGGCAAGCTCGGCACCTTCGAGCTGCAGTCGATCTCGCTGAAGGGCGACGCCGAGTCTGGCGAGACCATGACGCTGCAGGCGAGCGCGGCGGACCTGAAGCGCAAGCTGAAGGACGTCGACCGGGAGGCGTTCGAGAACAAGACGGTCGGGGAGATCGTCCAGGCCGTCGCCGCCCGCAACGGGATGACCGCGCGGGTCGATCCCGAGCTGGCGAAGGTGACGATTCCCTATCGAGCCCGGATCGACACGTCCGAGATCGACTTCCTGACCACGCTCGCCGACGAACTCGGCGGCGTCGTCAAGCCGATGGGCAGCCAGCTCGTCGTCTCCAAGCGCGGCAAGGCCAAGGCCGTCTCCGGCCAGAACCTTCCCCCGATCACGATCGAGAAGAGCGACTGCAGCTCCTGGGAGATCAATCCGGAGGGCCGCGCGCAATACGGCGACATCCGCGCCTCCTGGATCGACCAGCAGACGGGCAAGCGCCGGACGACGAAGGCGAAGACCGGCCTGACCGGGCCGACATTCACGTTGCGGTCGCCGTATCCAAACGAGGAGCAGGCTCAGAAAGCGGCCGAGGCCGAGGCGCGGCGGCTCACCCGGAACACCGGTGACGGGCATTTCCAGCTCGCGACAGGCCTCTTCACCGCGCAGGCCGAGGCCGACGTCATCGCCGGCGCGTCGTTTCGCACCGGCATCGCCGGCAGATGGCGGTCCGACGCGGTCGAGCACGAGTTCGGCGAGACCGGCTGGCACACCCGGATCGAGGTCAAGGCGCAGGAGGACGGGTCCTCGGCGCAGAAGGAAAAGGAATAGATCATGGCGACCTTGGTCTACGACATCACCGACAAGGCCGGCCCCTACATCGCCGGCATCCGCCTCACGCCCGGCCAGACGCAGATCACGCTGACCGCCGAGCAGGCCGCCTATGAGCTCGACCAGGGCACGATCACGCCGACCGGCTTGCCCGGGCCGTCGCCCGAGACGCCGGCGCCCGTCCTGGCGACGGATCGTGTGGAGATGCGGCGCGGTGGGCTCAACACGCGGCCGACCGCTGCCGAGCTCGCCGCCTTCGTCCAGGAGCAGCGGCATCTCCTCTCGACGGACAGCGACGTCGATCTGAAGGGCCAGCGGCTCTTCAACGGTCGCGTCCGGATCAACAGCTACACGGCGAGCCTCACTCTCGCGGCGGCCGACAAGGGCGCCTGCGTGATCGTCACGCATGCCGCGGCCCGCAGCTTCACGCTTCCGGCCGACTGGGCCGTCGGCGATTGCGTCGTGGTCAGGCGCGGCGGGGCCGGCGCGCTGAGCTGGGCGCTGGAGACCGGCGCCACGCTCGCCCTGCCGGCTTCGAAAGCCGGACATGTCGGCATCGCCGAGCAGCATGAAGAAGCGCTGTTCAAGGTCGTTTCAAATGCCGGTGCTGCGGCCGTCTGGGCAGTTTCCGGAGCGACGTCGTGACCGTCTTCGTTCCATTCCAGCCGCAATCGCGGCCAGTCCCCGGCGTCCTTCTGGGAACGCTGTCGCTCTCGGCGGCGCAGGTCGCTGACGATGCTCCTGCGGGCACCGTGATCGGTAGTCTGCTGGGGAAGGCGCCGGGATCGGTGGTCGCGCTCGTCGACGCTCATTCCGGCGCTGTCGCGCTGTCCGGTACCGATCTCGTCGTTGGGCTGTCGCTGCCGAGTGCGGGAGAGTTCCAGGTCACCCTGCGCGAGACGCTGGCGGGGGCGATGAACAGCCCGCGCGACACGACCCTGACGATCGAGGTCCTGCCCGCGAGCGAGATCAACCCGCCTCAGTTCGACTTTTCCCCCGTTGGTGATCGCGTTCTCGCGCTCAATACCGCGATCTGGACGGTTTCCGAGGTGGCAGGAACGCTCGTGCCGTTCGACTTCGCCCCCGCCGCCGAGCGCAGCGCACCCATCGGCTCGACCATCTGGACGGTGACGTAATGACCGCCTTCGCTCTCATCGACCGCTGCTCCGGAGCGGACCCGGTTTACGGCGATCTCCCGGTTTTCCCCGACGCGGCCGCCGGCGGGGTGTTCACGCTCG
>QFQY01000013.1 GCA_003248805.1 Chelatococcus sp.
TGACGGCGAACATCGCCTATGGGCTGGAGCGCGACGACCTCGGCCCGCAGCTGCGCGAGGAGCTCGAGCGGCTGCTCGACCGATGAGCGCCGACAGCCGCCTCTTCGACCGAGCCCTCGCCCGAAGGCGCATGCAACGCGCCGTCGAGGGGGGGTACCCGGATTTCCTGCTGACGCGGGCGGCCGAGGACCTGGAGGAAAGGCTGTCGACCGTTCTGCGGCAGTTCGACCGCGCCGCCGATCTCGGCACGATGCTGCCGGTGGCCGGGCAGGCTCTCGCCGGAAAGGTCGGCCACCTCGTCCGCATGGCCGAGGTGCCGGGCACAGCGGCCGATCTGGTCGGGGATGTCGAGCGGCTGCCCTTCGCGGCGGCAAGCCTGGATATCGCGGTCTCCCTGCTCGCCTTGCAGGGCGTGAACGATCTGCCGGGCGCGTTGATCCAGATTCGCCGCGCCTTGCGGCCGGACGGGCTTTTCATCGGTTGCCTGCTCGCCGGCCGCACGCTGCAGGAATTGCGGCAGGTCCTGATCGAGGCCGAGGCGGAGGCGACGGGGGGCGTGACCCCGCGTGTCGCGCCCTTCGCCGATCTGCGCGATCTCGGCAGCCTGCTCCAGCGCGCGGGTTTCGCGCTTCCGGTCGTGGACAGCGAACTCGTGACGGTGCGCTATGGCGACATGTTCGGGCTGCTGCGCGATCTGAGGGCGCTTGGCTGGACGAACACGCTCGTCCAGCGCAGCCGCCGGGGCCTGCCCCGGGCGGTGCTGCTGCGCGCGGCCGCGCTCTATGCCGAGCGTTTCGCCGATCCGGACGGGCGCTTGCCCGCGAGTTTCGAGATGGTCTGGCTCTCGGGCTGGGCGCCTCACGAAAGCCAGCAGAAGCCGCTTCGACCCGGCTCCGCCAAGGCGCGGCTCGCCGATGCGCTGAAGACGGTGGAGCAGGGGGCCGGCGACAAGGCCGGCCGATGAGCGGGCGGCAGCAGCGTCTTTCGCGAGGCGATTTTCGCGTCTTTCGCGCGATTTCCACGCGCTGGCACGACAACGACGTCTACGGCCACGTCAACAACGTGGTCTATTACGGCTGGTTCGACACGGCGGTGAATGCCTGGCTGATCGAGAACGGCCTGCTCGACCCGGCGACGAGCCCGGTGATCGGCCTCGTCGCCGAGACGGGCTGCACCTATTTCGAGAGCGTCGCCTTTCCCGAGACCGTGGAGATCGGGATGGCGGTGGAGCGCATCGGCACGAGTTCCGTGACCTACCGGCTGGGCGTCTTCCGCTCCGGCGCCGATCTGGCGGCCGCGCAGGGGCGTTTCACGCATGTCCATGTCGATCGGGCGAGCCAGCGGCCGGTGCCGATCCCTGCCGATCTGCGTCGCGCGCTGGAGACCCTTGCCGTCTGAGGCCGGTACGGAGGGGCGGAATGCGTTGTCTCGGGGGCGCACACGCGCTATTGCCCCGGCATCCGCTCCGCTGTCGCCGCCAGAGCCCCAGGAACCCCCGCGCCGTGATTCCGAACGACATCAAGATCACCCCGCAGATCGTCGCCGAGCACGGCCTGAAGCCCGACGAGTATCAGCGCTTCCTGCACCTGATCGGCCGCGAGCCGACGATCACCGAGCTCGGGATCGTCTCGGCGATGTGGAACGAGCACTGCTCGTACAAGTCCTCCAAGATCCATCTGAAGACCCTGCCGACCAAGGCGCCCTGGGTGATCCAGGGGCCGGGCGAGAATGCCGGCGTCATCGATATCGGTGACGGAACGGCCATCGTCTTCAAGATGGAGAGCCACAACCACCCGTCCTTCATCGAGCCCTATCAGGGCGCGACGACGGGCGTCGGCGGCATCCTGCGCGACGTCTTCACCATGGGCGCGCGGCCGATCGCTGTGCTCGACGCGCTGCGCTTCGGCTCGCCCGACCACCCCAAGACCCGGCATCTGGTCTCCGGCGTCGTCGCCGGCATCGGCGGCTACGGCAATTCCTTCGGCGTGCCGAATGTCGGCGGCGCGACCGGGTTCCACAGCCGCTATGACGGCAACATCCTCGTCAACGCCATGGCCGTCGGCATCGCCAAGGCCGACGAGATCTTCTACGCGAAGGCGTCCGGCGTCGGTAAGGCCATCGTCTATCTCGGTTCCAAGACCGGCCGCGACGGCATCCACGGCGCGACGATGGCCTCGGCGGAATTCGACGACAAGTCGGAGGAGAAGCGTCCCACGGTTCAGGTCGGCGACCCCTTCGCCGAAAAGCTGCTGCTGGAAGCCTGCCTCGAGATCATGGCCGCCGGCCATGTCGACGCGATCCAGGACATGGGCGCCGCGGGGCTGACCTGCTCGGCCGTGGAGATGGGCGCCAAGGGCGACCTCGGCGTCGAGCTCGACCTCGACAAGGTGCCGTGCCGCGAGGAGGGCATGAGCGCCTATGAGATGATGCTGTCGGAGAGCCAAGAGCGCATGCTCATGGTGATCAAGCCCGGCCATGAGGAGCCTGCGGAGGCGATCTTCCGGAAATGGGGGCTCGATTTCGCCGTGATCGGCCACACCACCGACACGCTCCGCTTCGTCGTGAAGCACCAGGGCGAGGTCATGGCCGACCTGCCGATCAAGGAGCTCGGCGACGAGGCGCCCGAATACGACCGGCCCTGGATCGAGAGCCCGCGCCAGCAGCGCATCGCGCCGGAGAGCGTTTCGCCGCCCTGCGGCAATGCCGAGGCGCTGCTCAAGCTGATCGGCTCGCCCGATCTCTCCTCGAAGCGCTGGATCTGGGAGCAGTACGACACGCTGATCCTCGGCAATTCGGTGGTGACGCCGGGCGGCGATTCGGGCGTGATCCGGATCGAGCAGGGGCCGAAGGGCCTCGCCATGACCGCCGACGTGACGCCGCGCTATTGCGAGGCCGATCCCTTCGAGGGCGGCAAGCAGGCGGTGGCCGAAGCCTGGCGCAACCTGACCGCCGTCGGCGCCACGCCGCTCGCGATCACCGACAATCTCAATTTCGGCAATCCCGAGAAGCCCGAGGTGATGGGCCAGTTCGTCGGCTGCATCCGGGGCATCGGCGAGGCCTGCAAGGCGCTCGACTTCCCCGTCGTGTCGGGCAACGTCTCGCTCTACAACGAGACCAACGGCATCTCGATCCTGCCGACGCCCACCATCGGCGGCGTCGGCGTGATGGCCGATGTGACGAAGCACGCGACCGTCGCCTTCAAGGCCGAGGGTGAGACGATCATTCTCATCGGCGAGACGCAAGGGTGGCTGGGCCAGAGCGCCTATCTCGCCACCGTCTGCGGCCGCGAGGAGGGCGCGCCTCCCCCGGTCGATCTCGCGGTCGAGCGGCGCAACGGCGATTTCGTGCGCGGGCTGATCACGGCCGGCAAGGTGACCGCCTGCCACGACCTGTCCGATGGCGGCCTGGCCGTCGCGCTCGCCGAGATGGCGATGGCGGGGGGCATCGGCGCGACGATCGACGCGCTGCCGGCCGGCGCCGCCCATGCGGTGCTGTTCGGCGAGGATCAGGCCCGCTATCTGGTGACGGTGCCGGTCGCGGCTGCGCCGGCGGTGCTGCTGGAGGCGCAGGGGGCCGGTGTGCCGGTGGCCGCGATCGGCCATACGGGCGGCACCGCGCTGGCGCTGCCGGGCGAGGCCGCGCTCGCCGTCTCCGCCCTGAAGACCGCGCATGAAGGCTGGCTGCCCGGCTATATGGCCGGCGGCGCGGCCTGAGGAGACGACGACCATGGCGATGGACGCGCATGAGATCGAGCGCATGATCAAGGCGGCGCTGCCCGACGCCACCGTCGAGATCAAGGATCTCGCCGGTGACGGCGATCACTACGCCGCGACGGTCGTCTCGGCGGCCTTCAAGGGCAAGAGCCGGGTGCAGCAGCACCAGATGGTCTACGCCGCCCTGCAGGGAAACATGGGCGGCGTGCTGCACGCCCTTGCGCTGACGACGAGCGTTCCCCAAGATTAGAACGACATCATCCAGCGGGCCTTGAACCCGCCCCAGGAGAGACGAGATGAGCGACGCCAACGCCCGCATCGAAGCGGAAGTGAAGAACAACGACGTGGTGCTCTTCATGAAGGGCACGCCGCAGTTCCCGATGTGCGGCTTTTCCGGCCAGGTCGTGCAGATCCTCTCCTACGTCGGCGTGCCCTTCAAGGGCGTCAACGTGCTCGAGGACCAGGAAATCCGCGAGGGCATCAAGGCCTATTCGAACTGGCCGACGATCCCGCAGCTCTACGTCAAGGGCGAGTTCATCGGCGGCTGCGACATCACCCGCGAGATGTTCCAGGCCGGCGAGCTGCAGGCGCTCTTCGAGGAGAAGGGCATCGCGGTGAAGCAGGCGAGCTGAGGCATCGCCTGGGCAGCCTGGGCGGTGGCTCAGGCTACCGCCGCGCATTCCGGATGAGGCTTTCTGACCCGCTCTTTCGAGGGCGGGTTTTTCGCGAGCTTTTCCGCCGGCCTGATCGGCCTGCGCACCAGCTCGCCGCCGCAGTTCGGGCAGGCTCCCTCGAAGCGATCCTTCGCGCAATCCGCGCAGAAGGTGCATTCGAAGCTGCAGATCATCGCCTCGGGGGAGGCCGGCGGCAGGTCGCGGTCGCAGCATTCGCAGCCGGGGCGCAGTTGAAGCATGATGTCCCTCTCCCTTGACGACGGGCATGCTACGCGCCCGAGGCCCCGGCGCCCAGCGCGACGGCCGGGCGAGGGCGATCCCTTCGGCGCTCACTTCGTCAGCAGCCAGTCCTCGACCACCAGGGCATCGAGCCCGGTCGTGTAGAACATCAGCAGCGCGTCTTCCGCCGTGTGCAGGATCGGCTTGCCGGCGGCGTTGAACGAGGTGTTGAGCAGAACCGGCACGCCCGTCAGCGTGTGGAAGGCCGAAATCATGGCGTGATAGCGCGGATTGCGCGCGGCCGTGACGCTCTGAAGCCTGCCCGTCCCGTCCCGGTGCGTGACGGCGGGGACATGGCGGCGCACGCAGTCGCGCCAGGCGAGGGTGCGCTCCATATAGGGGGCGTCCTGGTAGTCCTCGAACCAGGCCGGGCCGTGCTCGGCCAGGATCGACGGGGCGAAGGGCCGGAAGGCCTCGCGGTACTTCACCTTGCCGTTCACGATGTCGCCGGCAGTCTCGGGGCGCGGGTCTGCCAGAATCGAGCGGTTGCCGAGCGCGCGCGGCCCGAATTCGGCCCGGCCCTGCACCCAGCCGACCACCTTTCCGTCCGCGAGCAGCCGGGCGGTGACGGGCGCGACCTCCTCGGGAGGCAGTTTCCTCAATCTCGGCTCCCAGGCCTGCATCCGCTCGAAGGGCTCGTCGGACACGCGTGAGCCGAGATAGGGCGAGAGAGGCCCCTTCGGCGCGCGCCATTCGGGGTTTGCCTCGGCATGAGCGAGCCAGGCCGCGCCCAGCGCGTTGCCGTCGTCGGCCGGGGCCGAGGGGACGAAGAGGTTGGCGAAGCCGTGCCGGCCGGCGATGCCGCCATTATAGGAGGAATTCAGCGCGCAGCCGCCGGTGAGAACGAGGTTTTCGCCCGGGACGAGCAGGGCGGTTTCCGTCAGCAGCACCTCCATCATCTCGGCGAAGACGTCCTGGCCGCAGCGGGCCAGATCGGCCCAGCCCTGACCGGGCGCCTGCGGCGGGCGGCGGCGGCGGATTTCGGTCGCGACCTCGCGCACGGTCGCGATGTCGGCGAAGGCGAGCTTGCGGCCCTCGACGCGGTAGAGCCGGCGCAGCAGGGCCATCAGTTCCGGATCGGCCCGGCCATAGGGCGCGAGCCCCATGGTCTTCCATTCCTCTCCCCTGGCCTGGTCGAAGCCGGCGAGATCGGTGACCAGGCCGAAATAGAAGCCGATCGATTCGCGCCCGCGATGGCGCTTGACCTCGCGGATGCGGCCCTTTTCCAGCGCGAAGATGGCCGAGGATCCGGTCTCGCCCATGCCGTCGACGACGAGGCAGGCGGCGTCCGCGAAGGGGGACGACCAGCAGGCGAAGGCCGCATGGCTGAGATGGTGGCCGTAACGCTTCAGGCCGGTGACGCCGGCGCGGCCGAAGGCCCGGTCCAGCCCGAGCAGCGTCCCCAGGCCCGCCCGCTGCTGGCCGTGGTGAAGCGAGGCGGCGAGGACGCGCTCCGTCCGCTCCGGCAGGAGAGAGCGGTTCAGTTCCGGCGTCAGCCTGAGAAGGGAATCGAGGGAGAAGGCGCCCAGCCGGGCCATCTGGTCGAGAAAGCCGGTGAAGTCTTCGCCCCAGCTGGTGGCGATCCGGACGGGCGCGTCCTCCGGGATGTAGTGCTTCAGCAGCCCTTCCATGCGCGGGGCCGAATCCGGCTCGCAGTTCGGGGCGCGCTTGTATTGCAGGTAGCGTTCGGTCGCCTCGGCAAAGAGAACCTCGCCCGCCGGCGACAGAATCGCGATCGCGGGATCATGGAACGTGGTCGCGAGGCCTATCGTGTAGGTCATCGTCCGACACAACCGCCGCGGCGGGATATCAGTTCCGTGCAATCAGCGGCCGAGCGCCGCCGAGACAAGGGCCTTCGCGTCCCCGCTCGCCCAGTCCGCCGGGCCCTGGATCATGGCGAGTTGGCAGCCCTGCCGGTCGATGAGCAGGCTGACCGGCATGCCCTCCACCTTATAGGCCTTCCGCAGGGTCTGGAAGACACCGGCCTCCGGGTCGGAATAATAGGTCAGCGCGCCGATCTTCTTGTCGGCGAGCCAGGCCTTCGGCTTGTCGAGGTTGCGCGTGTCGATGTTGACGGCGACCACCGCGAAATCGTCGCCGCCGAGCTGCGTCTGGAGCCTGTCGAGCGCAGGCATCTCGTGCAGGCAGGGCGCGCACCAGGTCGCCCAGAGATTGACCAGCACGGTGCGGCCGGCGAAGTCGGCGAGGCTCACCGGCTTGCCGTCGGGCCCGAGGAAGGCCAGTGGCGGTGTCGGCGCCGGGCGCTCGCTCACCTGCACGGCGGCGACCTCGCCGATCGCCAGCGGACGCATGCGCGCGGCGGTCCGATCGGCCGCCGGGCAAGAACCGGAATTGCCGCCGCCGCCGAGAGCGGGGTAGAAGGCCGCGACGCCGCCGAGGGCGAGGAGGGCAAAGCCCCCTGCGGCGTACAGGATTTTGGATCGAGACCTCATCGCGCCCTAGAACCAGGAAAGACCGTCGTGAGCAATCGGATGTGGGGTGGGCGTTTCGCCACAGGGCCCGACGCGATCATGGAGGAGATCAACGCCTCCATCGACTTCGACAAGCGCCTGTGGCGCCAGGACATCCGGGGCTCGCTCGCTCACGCGGCCATGCTGGGCGAGACCGGCATCCTGACCCAGGACGATGTGAAGGTTATCGGCGACGGGCTCAAGCAGATCGAGGCGGAGATCGAGGCCGGCTCCTTCACGTTCTCGCGCGCGCTCGAGGACGTCCACATGAATGTCGAGGGCAATCTGCGCGAGCGGATCGGCCTCGCGGCCGGCCGGCTGCACACCGCACGCTCGCGCAACGACCAGGTCGCGACCGACATGCGGCTGTGGGTGCGCGACACGCTGGACGAACTCGACGCGCAGATGGCCGACCTCCAGCTCGCGCTCGCGCAGAAGGCGGAGGCCCATGCGGGCGCGGTCATGCCCGGCTTCACCCATCTGCAATCGGCCCAGCCGGTGACCTTCGGCCACCATCTGCTGGCCTATGTCGAGATGCTGGCGCGCGACCGCGGCCGGATTCGCGATGCGCGCGCGCGTCTCAACGAATGCCCGCTGGGTGCCGCTGCGCTCGCCGGCACGTCCTTCCCGATCGACCGGCACATGACGGCCAAGGCGCTTGGCTTCGACCGTCCCACGGCGAACTCGCTGGATTCGGTCTCGGACCGGGACTTCGTGCTCGAATCGCTCTCCGCGGCCTCGATCTGCGCGATGCACCTGTCGCGTCTCGCCGAGGAGATCGTGCTGTGGGCGACGCCGCAATTCGGCTTCGTCAGACTGTCCGACGCCTTCTCGACCGGCTCGTCGATCATGCCGCAGAAGCGCAATCCCGATGCCGCCGAGCTGGTGCGCGGCAAGGCGGGCCGGGTCTTCGGCGCGCTGCAGGCGCTGCTCACCATGATGAAGGGCCTGCCGCTGTCCTATTCGAAGGACATGCAGGAGGACAAGGAAGGCACGTTCGACGCGCTCCAGACCCTGTCCCTCTGCCTCGCCGCGATGACCGGCATGGTCCGCGACATGCAGCCGGACCTCAAGGTGATGAAGAAGGCGGCGGGCTTCGGCTATGCCACCGCGACGGATCTCGCCGACTGGCTGGTGCGCGTGCTCAAGATGCCGTTCCGCGACGCGCATCACGTCACCGGGCGGCTGGTGGGCCTCGCTTCCGAGAAGAAGGTCGGGCTGGAGAAGCTCTCGCTCGCCGAGATGCAGGCCGTGGAGCCGAGCATCACCGACGAGGTCTTCGCCGTGCTCGGCGTCGACCAGTCGGTGAAGAGCCGCACGAGCTATGGCGGCACGGCCCCGGCCAATGTCCGCAAGCAGGCCCGGCGCTGGCTCAAGCAGCTCGCCAAGGGATGACGCGCCTCATGTCCGGGCCTGCCCGGACATGTCGCACCAGGGTGTTCTCGGGCCGGCGCACGGCCTTGCCCGAGAATGACGCCGGCCGCGGGCCAAAGCCTCGCAAGCCCGCGCGTCCTTCGCTACAGTGTCCGCCACGCTTCGTCCGAGGGTTCGTCTTCGTGCTGTCATCACGTCTGAGATTCGGCCGCGCCGCGCTGGTCGCCGGCTGCCTCGCGCTCGCGCTGGGCGCTTGCGGCCGCAAGGGGCCGCTGGAGCCGCCGCCCGCCGCGACCAACGCCATCGACCTGCCCGCCAGCCAGATCGGCGGGGTCGAGAGCGACGCGGCCTCGCTCAGCCAGGCCTCGGTGCTGGCGAAGCCGCCGAAAGCGAACAAGAAGATCGAGGTGCCGGACGTGCCCTTCGTGCTCGATCCGCTGATGTAGCGGGCGTCGGCGCCCTGACTGCGGGTCCCGGCCGGCACGGCACGCGCTCTCATCGCCGGGGGGCTCCCCGAATCAGAAACACGGAGCTTCGCCGAATCCGTCCCGCAGATCGCGGGGCCGGCCTGCTCCGATTGCAACGAGTTCTCACGTCCATGCATCACTTCGGCTATCGCGACGGCCGGCTCTTCGCCGAGGATGTCGACCTCACCCGGATCGCGGCCGAGGTCGGCACGCCCGTCTATGTCTATTCCTCGGCGACGATCGAGCGGCACTACAGGCTGTTCGAAGGCGCGGTGAAGGCCATCGCCCCGGGCGGGAAGGCACATGTCTTCTATGCGATGAAGGCCAACGGCAATCTCGGCGTGCTGAAGACGCTGGGGGCGCTCGGCGCCGGCATCGACACCGTGTCGGAAGGGGAGGTGCGCAAGGCGCTGGCCGCCGGCATCCCGCCCGAGCGGATCGTCTTCTCCGGCGTCGGCAAGAGCGAGGCCGAGCTGCGCTTCGCGGTCGAGGCCGGAATCTACCAGATCAATATCGAGAGCGAGAGCGAGCTCGACCTGCTCTCCAGGGTCGCCACCGCGCTCGGCAAGCGGCAGGAGGCGGTGTTCCGCGTCAATCCCGATATCGGCGCCGGCGGCCACGCCAAGATCACGACGGGTTCGTCGGAGAACAAGTTCGGCGTGTCCTTCGAGGAGGTCGGGCGGCTCTATGCCCGCGCCGCCAACCTGCAGGGAGTCCGGATCATGGGGCTGGCGCTGCATATCGGCAGCCAGATCCGCGAGATCGCGCCCTATGAAGCGGCGTACACGAAGATCGCGGGGCTGGTCGGCGACCTGCGCGCCGAGGGCCACCGCGTCGAGCGCCTCGACCTCGGCGGCGGGCTCGGCATTCCCTACGACATCCCGCGGGACTTCGATCACGGGCCCGGCCTGATCGAGGATTACGCCGCCATGGTCGGGCGGGTCACCAAGGGGCTCGAGGTCGAGCTCGGCTTCGAGCCCGGGCGCCTGATCGTCGGCAATGCCGGCCTCCTGATGACGCGCGTGCTGCATCTCAATCCGCGTCCGACCAAGCAGTTCCTCGTGGTCGACGCCGCGATGAACGATCTCGTGCGGCCCGCGATGTACGAGGCCTATCACGAGATCTGGCCCGTCGTTGAGCCGGCCGAGGGCACGCCCGAGGTCGCCTATGACGTGGTCGGGCCGATCTGCGAGACCGGCGATACCTTCACGGCCGGGCGCGTCCTGCCGGCGCTGAAGCAGGGCGATCTCATCGCTTTCATGACCGCCGGCGCCTATGGCGCCAGCATGGCCTCGACCTACAACCAGCGGCTGCTGGTTCCGGAGGTGCTGGTCAAGGGCGACCGCTATGCCGTGACGCGGCCGCGCCAGAGCTTCGAGGAGCTTATTGGCACGGATCGTGCTCCGCCCTGGCTCGGCTGAGGCTTCACGAAACGCGGAGCGGGCTGTCGGCGGGAGCTTCGGCTCTGGCCTTGCCACATTCCCGTGCTAGCGTGGGGCAAGTCAGGCTGCGGGGGCGGCTCGGAGCGACGGCATGAATGAGGCGCGGCGCCGCACGGCGTCTGATCCGATCGACGGCATCCGGCAGCGCCTCGGGCGGCTGACCACGGCCTCGCGGCTCGCGCTGGGTTGGGAACGCCTCTGGCCGCGCCTTTGGCTGCCCCTCGGTGTCCTCCTCTCCTTTCTCGCGGTCTCCTGGTTCGGTCTTTGGGGGCATCTGCCCTGGCAGGGGCGGGCGCTGGGTGTCGCGCTCTTCGCGGTCGCGCTCGCCGCCAGCGCCTGGCACGTCGCGCGAATCGCCGTGCCGACCCGCCGTGACGCCTTGGCGCGGCTCGACAGGTCCTTCGCCGGGGGGCACCGGCCCGCCTCGACCCTCGAGGACAGTCTCGCCGTCGGCGCGTCCGACCCCGTCTCGCAGGCGCTGTGGAAGCTCCATGTCGAGCGCCAGAGCCGCCAGGTCGCGGGCCTGACGGTCGCGCCCCCGCATCCGCGGATGGCGGGGCGCGACCGGATGGCGTTGCGGGCGGTCCCGGTGCTGGCCGCCGTGACCGCGCTGTTCGTCGCGGGACACGAGGCCGGTCCGCGGCTGGCCGCCGCCTTCGACTGGCGCGGCCCGGCCCAGGCCGGTCCGGCCGTGCGCATCGACGCCTGGATCGACCCGCCCGCCTATACGAGGCTGCCGCCGATCCTGATCGACTTCGCCCGCCTCGCCAGCCCCAACATCAGCGCGCCCGAGAAGTCGACCATCGTGGTGCGCATCGCGGGCAAGGCGAATATGGACGTCGCGACGACCGGGCGGCTCGACACCGCGCCCGTCCCGGTCGCGAACAACCGCCCTGCCTCGGCCGCCACGGGGCAGCAGGCCGCGGTCGTCGAGAAACGCTACACGCTCGCCGGCAGCGGCACGCTGCGGCTGACGGGCAGCGGGGCGCCGGGCACGACGCTCAACCTGACCGCGATCGCCGACCAGCCGCCCCGGATCGCCTTCTCCGAGACGCCGAAGCCCGTGACCGGCCCGCAGGCCGGCGGGCTGACGCTGACCTACAAGGCGAAGGACGATTACGGCCTCGCTTCGGTCGAGGTCGAGGTGTCGCGCTCCGGCAGGCCTTCCACCGGCCGCTCGCTGGTCGAGGCACCCAGGCAGGCGCTGAGCGTGCCCTCTTCCGCCGCCGGCGAGGAGGAGGTGCGCAACACGGTGGATTTCTCGGCGCATCCCTGGGCCGGCGCCCGCGTCCGCATGACGCTGATCGCGCGCGACGAGGCCGGCCAGGAGGGGCGCAGCGAGCCGGCCGAGGTGGTGCTGCCGCAACGCACCTTCACCAAGCCGCTGGCCAAGGCGCTGGTGGAGCAGCGGCGCAAGCTGGTCATGGATGTCGACGACCGTCGCATGGTGCAGTTCGCCATGGACGCGCTGATGATCGAGCCCGAGCTCTTCATGAAGGAGACGGGTGTCTATCTCGGCATGCGGATGCTCAACGAACGACTGCGGCGCGCCTCCAGCGACGACCAGCTGCGCGAGGTCGCCGAGCTGATGTGGGCCATGGCGCTTCAGCTCGAGGACGGCGACATGTCCGACACCGAGCGGGCCTTGCGCGCCGCGCAGGAGAATCTGCGGCAGGCGCTGGAGCGCGGCGCCTCCGAGGAGGAGATCAAGAAGCTCACCGAAGAGATGCGCCGCGCCATGGACCAGTTCATGCGCCAGCTCGCGGAGCAGATGCAGCGCCAGCAGCAGAACGGCGACCAGAACCAGATGTCGCAACTGCCGGAGAACTTCCGGACGGTGACGCCGCGCGACCTGCAGAACATGCTGAACCGCATCGAGGAGCTCTCCAGGCGCGGCGACATGGCCGAGGCGCAGCGCCTGATGGAGCAGCTCAACCAGATGCTCAACAATCTCCAGATGGCGCGGCCGGGCCAGCAGCAGCAGGACCAGCGGCAGCGCGAGATGAACCAGGCGCTGAGCGATCTCGACCGCATGACGCGCGATCAGCAGAACCTGCGCGACGAGAATTTCCAGAACGAGCAGCGCCAGCAGAACCGCGCCCAGCGCGGCCAGCGCCCCGGCCAGCAGCAGGCGCGTCCGGGCCAGCAGGGCCAGCGTCAGCAGGGGCAGCAAGGCCAGCGCGGGCGGCAGCCCGGCCAGCAGCCCGGCGACCAGGGCGAGGGTGAGGACGGCGAAAACGGCGAGGGCATGCAGGGCCAGAACGGCCAGGGCGGTGGCCTGTCCGAGCGCCAGCAGGCCCTGCGCGAGCGGCTGCAGGAGCTGCAGCGGCGCATGCGGGGCATGGGCGCGCAGGGCAATGGCGAGCTCGGCGAGGCCGAGGACGCGATGCGCGAGGCCGAGGGGCAACTCGGGCAGGGCGACGGACAGGGCGCGCTCGATTCCCAGGGACGGGCGCTCGATGCGCTCCGGCGCGGCGGCCAGAACCTCGCCCAGCAGATGCAGGGGCAGCCCGGCGAAGGCGACGGCACGGAGAACGCCTTCGGCGAGCCTGACGGGCAGCCGCAGGGCCGGCCTTCCGCGCAGCAGCGCGGCCGCGAGGACCCGCTCGGGAGGCCCCAGCGCCAGCGCGACTGGGCCGATGGGCGCGTGCGTGTGCCGGGCGCCGACGAGAGCGCGACGCAGCGGGCGCGGCGCATTCTCGAGGAGCTGCGCCGGCGCCTCGGCGATCCGAGCCGGCCGCTCGAAGAGCTCGATTATCTGGAGCGCCTGCTGAGGCGGAACTGAACTCCGCCGCTCCTCTCTGCTCAGGGGAGAGGGGTTCCCGTGGCCTTCTTCGGGGACCCTTGCCAGCTCGCCACCACCGCGCCCACGACGATCAGCGCGCAGGAGATCGCCAGCAGCCAGCTCGGCGCGGCATAGCCGAAAGCGACGAGGATGAGCGTGGAGAGCACCGGCGCTGCATAGGACGCGACGCCGAGCAGCGCCACGTCTCCCTGCTTCATGCCGATGTCCCAGACCACGAAGGCGAGGCCGATGGAGCCGAGCCCGAGCCCGAGAATGCCGGCCCATTCGACGGGCGTCGGCGACCACAGGGTCGTCTCGAAGGCGAGGTGGCAGGCGAAGGCTGGCACGGCGCAACCGAGCATGGTGACGCACAGGCTTTCGGAGGGGATGTCGGCGAAGCGGCGCGAGAGCACCGAATAGCTCGCCCAGACGAAGGCTCCCAACGCCGCCAGGATGTGGCCGGGCGCGATGCCGCCGCCGCTTCCGAGGCTCCCGGACACGAGCAGCCCGGTCGCGACGAGGCCGATCAGGGCCCCGACGAGATGGCGCGGCTTCAGCCCGCCGCCCGGAAGCAGGGCGGCAAAGAGGACGATCAGCAGCGGCCAGAGATAGTGGATCAGATTGGCCTCGGCCGCCGGCGCCGTCTTGACCGCCGCGTAGTAGAGGGCCGTGTCGCCGAACGGGCCATAGAGACCGAGCGCGAAGGAGGCCGGCGTGGGCCTGATCCGGCGGACCTCGCCGCGTGCGATCGTCACGGCGAGGATCAGCAGGCCGCCGACGACGAAGGTCATGCCCACGAGCTGGAACGGGGGCACGCGGCCGGACATGGCGGTGAAGAGCGCGAGCGTCGACCAGAGCAGGACGGCGCCGAAGCCGATGAGGGTGGCGGTTCGGGAGGACATGGCGGAAGTCTGACGATGTTCGGCCCGCGGTAGCAGAGTTGCGCGCGCTTGCACACCGCCTGCCGCCGTCGCCAGCGTGCCGACTCATTCCTGCGCCAGGTTGATGCCGGGCGAGGGCCCGGGCGCACGGCCCACCCGTCCCGTTCGCGACGAGACCCTCCCGGGGGGCGGCGCGGGATGGATCCCGGCCCGCCGCCCGATCGTTCCCCGAGGCAGGGGCGTCGAGCCCGCGCGAGACAGGAGGTGAATGGAATGCTGGTGCAGATCGCAACGCTGATCGCCGCGACGAGCCTGGTTCAGCTCGCCAACGGCTTCTTCAACACCTTTCTGTCGTTGCGTCTCGCCGGCGAGGACTTCGGACCCGAGGCGACGGGGTTCGTGCTCAGTTCCTACTTCATCGGCTTCACCATCGGGGCCGTGGCCTGCGGCAGGGTGATCCAGCGTGTCGGCCATATCCGCGCCTACACCGCCTTCGCCGGGGCTGTGGTCATCGGCACGGCGGCGATGCCGCTCCTGATCTCGCCGATCGCCTGGGCGTTCTGCCGCGCGGCCATCGGCATGGGCTGCGTCGGCCTGTTCATCACCACCGAGAGCTGGCTCAACGCCAAGGCGCAGCCGGATCAGCGCGGGCGCATCTTCTCGATCTACATGGTCGGCACGTTCATGGCGCTGGCTCTTGGCCAGCTCCTGATCGCCAGGCTGCCGGTCCAGGCGGCGGCGCCCTTCCAGGCCATCGTCATGCTCTTCGCGCTGGCGCTCGTGATGGTCAGCACTACGCGGGCGGAGGCGCCGCTGCTGAAGCCGGAGGCCGGCCTTCCCTATGGCGAGCTGTCGCGTCAGGCGCCGATCGCGGTGATCGGCTGCATCGTCGCCGGCATGGTCAGCAGCGCGGTCTACGGCCTCGTGCCGGCCTGGATGCAGAGCAACGGCATCGCCAAGGAGACGATCGCGCTGTTCATGCTGATGGTGGTTCTCGGCGGGCTCGCCCTGCAGGTCCCCGTCGGAAAGCTCTCGGACCGCAGCGACAGGCGCATCGTGCTGGCGGGGCTCGCACTCGGTTTCGCGGCTTCGGCGGTGCTGCTGGTGCTGGTGCCGCGGAATCTCGCGGTGGTGCTGCCCGTCGCCGCGCTGCTGGGGGGCTTCATGTCGACGCTCTACCCGGTCTGCGTCGCTCATGCGCTCGACCGTATGCCGGCGGACCGCGTGGTCGCCGTCAGCGGGCGGCTCATCCTCGTCAGCGGCATCGGCTCGACGCTGGGCCCGCTTCTCGGCGCGCCGATCATGGGGCGGCTCGGCATCGACGGGCTGTTCTACTTCATGGCGTCGGCGACGCTGCTGCTGGCGCTCGCCGCCTGGCTCCGCATCAGGGCGAAGGCGCCGCCGGAGCGGGTGGAGCGGCCTTTCGAGATCATGGACCCGCTGACGGCGCCGATCTCGCAGGAGCCGGAAGCGACGGAAGCCGACGGCTCGCCGCGGCCGATGGCGGCCTGACGGGCGCATCGGGCCGCGCATGCCGCCATGCCCCGATCGAACGGGCGATGGGGCGAGGGTTCGTTGCGCCGCACCACCGCTCAGGCGCCATGGCGGCCATGCTCGCCGCGCCCGGCCCAGCCATTGACGATGAGGGACAAGGCGCGCATTGGCGCCTTCATGAGCACGATGACAATGTCCGGCGCCGTCAGGCGCCCGCTGATGCCGGTCCTGTTCGCGCTGGGCGCGGCCCATCTTCTGAACGACCTCGTGCAGTCGATGATCCCGGCTCTCTACCCGCTGATCAAGGAGACCTATCGGCTCGACTTCATCCAGATCGGTTTCATCACGCTCGCCTTCCAGGTCACGTCCTCGCTGTTCCAGCCCCTGCTGGGCTACGTCACCGACCGCAGGCCCTGGCCCTATGCGATGGTGGCCGGCATGGGGGCGTCGCTGGCGGGGCTTCTGTCGCTCGCCTTCGCCTCGAGCTACGGCATGGTGCTGGTGGGCGCCGGCCTGATCGGCTTCGGCTCTGCCGTGTTTCATCCGGAGGCGACGCGCATGGCGCGCCATGCGGCGGCCGGGCGCCAGGGCTTCGCGCAGGGCATCTTCCAGGTCGGCGGCCATGCCGGCTACGCGATCGGCCCGCTGCTGGCGGCGCTGGTGGTGGTGCCGCGCGGGCAGCAGAGCCTCGCCTGGTTCTCCGGCGTCGTGCTCGTGGCGATGGTGCTGATGGGCTGGATCGGCGGCCAGTATTCGGCCATGCGGCGCAACCAGAAGGCGGGGGGAGGTCATGCCGACGAGGCGGCGAGCCATGGGCTGTCGACGGCGCGGATCCTGCTCGCGATGACGATCCTCGTCGTGCTGCTGATCTCGAAGAACGGCTACAACGCGGCCTTCACGTCGTATTACACCTTCTTCCTCATCGAGCGTTTCGGGATCGAGCTGCAGCTCTCGCAGATCATGCTGTTCCTGTATCTCGTCGTCAGCGCCGCCGGCGTCATCGTCGGCGGGATGATCGGGGACCGGATCGGCCGCGACCGGGTGATCTGGCTCTCGATCCTCGGCTCCATGCCCTTCGCGCTGATGCTGCCCTATGCGGACCTGTTCTGGACCGGCGTGCTCAGCATCCTCGTCAGCTTCATCATGGCGAGCGCCTTCTCGGCGATCCTGATCTACGCCATCGACCTCGTGCCGCATCGCGTCGGACTGGTCGGCGGGCTGTTCTACGGGCTGTCCTTCGGGCTGGGAGGTCTCGCCGCCGCGGCGCTCGGGGCTCTGGCGGACCAGATCGGCATCGTCCAGGTGTTCAGGCTCTGCGCCTGGCTGCCGGCGCTCGGCCTGCTCACCTTCCTGCTGCCACGAGCGGCGCGCAAGCTGTGAGCGAGCCCCGCGCTTGACCGGCCCGGAAATCCGATGAGCATGGGGCGCTCCTTTCAGGACAGGTTTCCGTCATGACCATGCATCAGCAGCCGCCCGCCGCCATCGACCCGGCAAAGCTCGACCGTCTCGCCGAGGTCGCCGTCAAGGTCGGGCTCAACCTGCAGCCGGGTCAGGACGTCTTCCTGACCGCGCCGGTGGCGGCGCTGCCGCTGGTGCGCCGCATCGCCGAGCATGCCTACAAGGCCGGTGCGGGCATCGTGACGCCGCTGCTCGGCGACGAGGAGATCACGCTGGCGCGCTATCGCCATGCGCGCGACGAGAGCTTCGACCGGGCCCCGGCCTGGCTCTACAAGGGCGTCGCGGAGGCCTTCGCCGGCAATGCGGCGCGGCTCGCGGTCGTCGGCGACGACCCGATGCTGCTGGCCGAGCAGGACCCGGACAAGGTCGGGCGCGCGGCCAAGGCCAACTCCAAGGCCTATCAGCCTGCACTGGAGAAGATCGCGGGCTTCGACATCAACTGGAACATCCTGGCCTATCCGACCGCGTCCTGGGCGAAGCGCGTCTTTCCGAACGATGCGGAGGAGATCGCGGTCGGCAAGCTGGCGGAGGCGATCTTCGCCGCCTCGCGCGTCGACCAGCCCGATCCGATCGCGGCCTGGGCGACCCACAACGCCGCGCTGCATCAGCGGCGCGACTGGCTGAACGGCCATCGCTTCCAGTCCCTGCATTTCACCGGGCCGGGCACGGATCTCGTCATCGGGCTCGCGGACGGCCATGAATGGCAGGGCGGGGCCTCGCGTGCCAAGAACGGCATCGTCTGCAACGCGAACATCCCGACCGAGGAGGTGTTCACCACGCCGCATGCGCTGCGCGTCGACGGCCATGCCACCAGCACCAAGCCGCTCTCGCATCAGGGCTCGCTGATCGACGGCATCGCGGTTCGGTTCGAGGCGGGTCGGATCGTCGAGGCGAAGGCCACGCGCGGCGAGAACGTGCTGCTCAAGCTGCTCGACACCGACGAGGGCTCGCGCCGGCTGGGCGAAGTCGCGCTGGTGCCGCATTCCTCGCCGATCTCGAAGAGCGGCATCCTGTTCTACAACACGCTCTTCGACGAGAACGCCTCCTGCCACATCGCGCTCGGCCAGTGCTACGCGAAGTGCTTCCAGAACGGCACGAGCCTGTCGCCGGAGCAGATCGCGGCGCAGGGTGGCAACAAGAGCCTGATCCATGTCGACTGGATGATCGGCTCCGGCGAGATCGACATCGACGGCGTCCATGCCGACGGTCGTCGCGTGCCGGTGTTCCGCAAGGGCGAGTGGGCCTGACCAAAAGCCTGCTCGTCATTGCGAGCGAAGCGAAGCAATCCAGCCATGCAGGGCGCAGGCCTCTGGATTGCTTCGTCGGCTACGCCTCCGCGCAATGACGGCTGCTGCCGTCACGCCATGTACTGGCCGCCATTCATCGCGAAGGTCGCGCCCGTCGCGAAGGCGCCGGCGTCCGAGGCGAGGAAGGCGACCATCGCCGCGATCTCCTCCGGCTTGCCGAGCCGGCCCATCGGAATGCCCGCGACGACGCGCTTCAGCGCCTCCTCCGGCATGGCCGAGACCATGTCGGTGCCGATATAGCCCGGGCAGATCGCGTTGACGGTGATGCCCTTGTTGGCGTTCTCCTGCGCCAGAGCCTTGACGAAGCCGATGTCGCCGGCCTTGGCGGCGGAATAGTTGACCTGACCCATCTGGCCCTTCTGGCCGTTGATGGAGGAGATGACGACGATGCGCCCGAAGCCGCGGGCGCGCATGCCCTCGATCACGGGGCGCGTCATGTTGAAGAGCGAGTCGAGGTTGGTGCGCATCACCTGCGACCATTGCTCGTGGGTCATCTTGTGGAAGAAGCCGTCGCGGGTGATGCCCGCATTGTTGACGAGGATGTCGATCGGCCCGGTCTCGGCCTCGACCTTCGCGATGCCCGCGGCGCAGGCCTCGAAATCGCCGACGTCCCATTTATGGACGGGAATGCCGGTCTCGGCCTTGAACTTCGCCGCGGCCTCGTCGTTGCCGCCGTAATTGGCGACGACCTTGTGCCCAGCCTCGTGCAGCGCTCGGCAGATCGCGGCGCCGATGCCGCGCGTGCCCCCGGTGACCAGCGCAACCTTCGTCATTTGGTCCTCCCCCTTAACGTTGCGACCGCTTCGGTGTCGTCAGATGCCGACAGCACGCTGCCGGCATCCTTGTCCTTGCGGTCGATCAAGCCGGTCGGTCGACTGTGCCGCCGGCCCCTCCCCATTATCTATTGTTCCGATAGCTTCATGTCGGGTCTGTAGGGTTCTTCCACATCCTTGACGACGGCCTGCCCGCAGATGACGCGTTCGGTTTTCGGATCATGGGTCAGGGTCGGATTGCCGTAGAGGGTCCAGCCCTGGCTCAAGGCTTCCGAGACCCGATGACAGAAGGAGGCATCGTCGGGTCCGGTGAGATAGCGGTAGAGCGTCGTCCTCCTCGGCATCGGCGACCGTCAGCGCTCCACCGCCATGGCGATGCCCATGCCGCCGCCGATGCACAGGGTCGCGAGACCCTTCTTGGCGTCGCGCTTGGCCATCTCGTGCAGCAGCGTCACCAGCACGCGGGCGCCGGAGGCGCCGATCGGATGGCCGATCGCGATCGCTCCGCCATTGACGTTGACGATGTCCGGGTTCCAGCCGAGGTCCTTGTTCACGGCGAGCGCCTGGGCGGCGAAGGCCTCGTTGGCCTCGACCAGCTCGATGTCGCCGATCGACCAGCCGGCCTTCTCGAGCGCCTTGCGGGTGGCGGGGATCGGGCCGGTGCCCATGATCGCCGGATCGACGCCGGCGGTCGCCCAGGCCTTGATCGTCGCCAGCGGCTTCAGGCCGCGCTTGGCCGCCTCCTTGGCGCTCATGATCACGAGCGCGGCGGCGCCGTCATTGAGGCCGGAGGCGTTGCCCGCCGTGACCGTGCCGTCCTTGGAGAAGGCGGGCTTGAGCTTGGCCATGGCCTCGGCGGTCGCGCCATGGCGCGGATATTCGTCGGTATCGACGACGATGTCGCCCTTGCGGGTCGAGACCGTGAAGGGGACGATCTCGTCCTTGAAGCGTCCGGCCTTCTGCGCGGCCTCGGCCTTGTTCTGCGAGCCGACGGCGAACTTGTCCTGCTCGTCGCGGGTGATCTGGAACTTGGTCGCGACGTTCTCCGCGGTGGTGCCCATGTGGTAGCCGTGGAAGGCGTCCCAGAGCCCGTCCTTGATCATGGTATCGGTGAACTTCAGGTCGCCCATCTTGGTGCCGGAGCGCAGATGGGCGGCATGCTGGGCCATCGACATCGATTCCTGCCCGCCGGCGACGATGATGTCGGCATCGCCATTGGCGATCTGCTGCAGGCCGATGGCCACCGCGCGCAGGCCCGAGCCACAGAGCTGGTTCAGCCCCCAGGCGGTCTTCTCCTGCGGGATTCCCGCCGCCATGGCCGCCTGGCGGGCCGGGTTCTGGCCCTGACCCGCCGTCAGGATCTGGCCCATGATGACCTCGTCGACATCGGCCGGGTCGACCTTGGCGCGCTTGAGCGCCTCCTTGATCGCGGCGGCGCCGAGCTCATGGGCCGGAGTGTTGGCGAAGGCGCCGTTGAAGGCACCAACCGCCGTGCGCGCTGCGCCGACGATCACGATGTCCGAATCTGCCATGGAAAGTTCCTCGGTTCGCATGGGCCGTGCCTGGCGGGCGGCCCCTTGTTCGGCCTCACCTTCGAAGGCGGCCGGCCCGGCGTCAAGTGAGGCAAAGAGAGCATGATGCCGGCCATTGCGGCAATTCGATCGTGGATTGCCGCCTCGCAAGGCAGGCTATGTCATTCTTTCGTCGAATTTTTGCGACGCACGCTCAAAAAACTTGCGGCGTCGCATCAAGGAGCTATCGTTCGGACAGGGAGACCGTTCCGTTCGAACCCGCGGCCAGAACAGGCGGGCACGGAGACAACGTCGAAGCAGGATCTATGGCCACAGACAAAGAACCGACCGTCATCAAGAAATATGCGAACCGGCGTCTCTATCACACCGGGACCAGCTCCTACGTGACGCTGGAGGATCTTGCGGGGCTCGTCCGGGGCGGCGAGGATTTCGTGGTCTACGACGCCAAGTCCGGCGAGGACATCACGCGCTCCGTGCTGGCGCAGATCATCTTCGACGAAGAGTCGAAGGACGGCCAGAACCTGCTGCCGATCACGTTCCTCAGGCAGCTCATCCGCTTCTATGGCGACAGCATGCAGGCACTCGTGCCGCGCTATCTCGAATTCTCGATGGAGAATCTCACCAAGGAGCAGAATCAGTTTCGCGAGCAGATGGCCAAGGCCTTCTCGGGCGGGGCCTTCGGGGGCGGAGCCCTGGACGCGATCCAGGCGCAGACCCGCGCCAACATGGCGATCTTCACGGACGCTTTCCGGCTGTTCAACCCGTTCACGGCTGCTGCCAAGCAGAACGAGGTGGCGGGCACGGCCAAGGGCGACGATCTCGGAGACCTCAAGCGCGAGCTCGGCGAGATGCGCGAGCGGCTGGACAAGCTCGCACGCGCGAAGGACTGAGGCTCCCGATCATCGGACCGAATAGCGTCTTCGGTCCGGCGATCTCACGCTCTGCTTCAGAATCGGCTTTCCCTCAGCCGTTGACGCAATGGTCGGGAGCGTCGCTGCGCGGAAGCTGGGCCTCGCCGACGAGATGTCCCTGGAGATAGGTGACGCCCCATTCGGCCAGCATCGCGGCCTGAACCTCGTCGTCGACCCATTCGGCAACCGTCTCGACACCGAGATGATGCGCGAGGCCCAGAAGGGTGCGCACATAGAAGCGGTCGTCCGTGGAGCGCCGCAGGTTCTGCGTGAAGGCGCCGTCGATCTTCAGGACGTCGATCGGGAAGGCGCGCAGATGGCGCAGCGAGGTGTGCCCGGCGCCGAAATCGTCGATGGCGATGCGCGCGCCCCGCTCCTTGATCTGCGCCAGCCGCTTGGCCACCCGGGCCGGATCCTCGATCGTGGCCGTCTCGGTGATCTCGACGACGAGGCGCCCCGCGATATTCCTCGCGCTGCCGGTGAAGGACAGGAAGGCCTCCAGCCATTCCGGATCGGCCAGCGAGCGCGGCGACATGTTGATCGACAGCGAGACGCCCGGGTTGCGTGCGAGCAGGTCCGCGGCGAGCTCCAGGACACGGTGGTCGAACAGGCGCACGAGGCCGCGCCGCTCGAGCATCGGGATGAGTTCCGAATTGGCGAAGAACGAGCCGCTCTGCCCGTCCTCCACGCGCAGGAGCGCTTCGTGGAACGCGACCTCGCGCGAGGTCGCGCGCACGATCGGCTGCAGGGCGAGCCGCACCTTGCGCTGGTTCAGGGCCGCGATCGCCTTGACGTCGAAGCCGGCCTGTTCCTTGTCCCGCACCGGCGCCGCGCGTGGGCGCGTCCTGGCGATGACGGCGCTGTCGGTCGTGCCGTGACGGGCGGTCGCCAGCGCGCCTTCCGCGGCCGATAGCAATTGGCCGGCCTGGCTCGTCAGGGCCGGCGCGATGGCTGCTCCGACGCGCAGGCGCACCAGCGCGATGCCGCGCGCGGTCTCGATGGCCGACCGGGCCACGGCCCTGATGAAGCGGCGGGCCGCCGGCTCGATCTGGTCCTGCGGGCAACCCGCGAGCAGGATCGCGAAGCGGTTCCCGGAATAGCGCACGAGGTGATCGCGCCGGCGCGTGACGGAGCGGAGGCGCTCCTGGACGACGCCGATGATCTCGTCGGTCGCCTCATGCCCGAAATCGTCGTTGAGGCGGGCGAGCTCGTCGATCGCCGCGACGAGGATCGTGACGGGCCGTTCGGCCGGCAGGTTGTCGGCGAGGATCGTGGCGATGCGCGCCATCAGCGCGGGCCTGTCGCAGGAATCGCCGTTCGGGTGCTCGATCTCGCCGGGCCTGATCGTGCGCTCGAGACGCAGCACGCCGCGCGTCTGGGTGGGCTTGCCATCGCTGCCCGCGAACCAGCGGCCGGTGTCCTCCACCCAGACACGGCGCCCCGCGAGGTTGGCCACGTAGCGCGTGCGGTAGGCGACGCCGTCCCCCTTGTCGCGCTCGGTTACGCCGAAGATCGCGTCATAGCGGCTGGGGCCGCTGCCGGGCTCGACCAGGCCGGCGAAGGCGAGGCCGCAGGTCAGGCAGGCCTCGGGAATGGCCCCGAGCACTTCCTCTGCGTTGGGACCCCATTTCACCGCGTCGCTGGCGATATCCCAGGTGTAGACGACCTCGCCGATCGAGGAGAGCACGTTGCGCGGGTCGACATGGCTGCCGGTGTCGGAGCTGAAAATCGACGCGGAGGGCATGGCGGCTCACCGGGCAGCCCTTCCGGCGCCGCTCTGGCTCCGTCGGGTTGTCCCTCTCCTTTTTGGGAACTGTTTCAGAATGATGCTGCGCTTTGGATTAACGCGCCGTTAAATCTGGCGTCGCGTTTGCGACTTCATCCCCGGATCGATTCGCCTGTTCCGGAGCGGCACATGAGGCATGACGAAATTGTCGAGCGCGGAGAGCGGCGGCGCGCCGCCGAGACGGCGATGCTGCTGGTGCAGGCGGCTGCGGCCAGGGCCGAGGTCGGCAGCTTCGCCCGGCAGGGGCTGGAGGCGCCGCATCGCGCGGCCCGGCGCTACGCCATGACGGGTGCGCGCGAGGGGGTGCTGCGGCGCCGTGCCTGAGCCTTCGGTCCCGGAAACGAAAAAAGCCGGCCCTGCGGCCGGCTTCATCGGAGCGACGAGGACATCCGGGGCGAACCCCGACGTGCTCAGGCCTCGCTCTTGACCTTCAGGACCTGACGGCCGCGATACATGCCGGTCTTCAGATCGACATGGTGCGGGCGGCGCAGCTCGCCGGAGTTCTTGTCCTCGATATAGGTGGGCTGCTTCAGCGCGTCGGCCGAGCGGCGCATGCCGCGCTTGGACGGCGACGTCTTTCTCTTCGGAACGGCCATGTTACTCTCCATCGTGCCGCCGCCCGGAAGCGCAAGGACCTTGAGGCCGCGCTACCGTCACGACGACGGATCAATCTCGTGAGGCGTTGCCCATACACGCTCGTGCGCCCGCTGGCTAGTGCTGAATCGCGGCGATCGCACGGCCGCGGCCTCGACCGGGCGATAAGGGTCTCAGCCCGGCAGCGCGCAATCGCCGAGCGGACCGAGACCGCCGGCGCGGCGCTGCACCCGGCTGGCGGCCGAGAGCAGGGCGCGGCTGGGCCGGGCCGGATTGCGCAGGCCGGGATTGGGCAGGGCGCCGGCGAGCCGGGCCGCCTCTGCGGCCGAGAGCCGCGCCGCAGGCTTGTTGAAATAGTGCTGCGCCGCAGCCTCCGCGCCGAACAGGCCGTCTCCCCATTCGGCCACGTTCAGATAGACCTCGATGATGCGCGGCTTCGGCCAGGCGAAGTCGATCGCGAGAGCGAGCGGAATCTCCAGCGCCTTGCGCAGATAGGAGCGGCCGGGCCAGAGGAAGACGTTCTTGGCCGTCTGCATGGTCAGGGTCGACGCGCCCCTGCTCGGCCCGTCCTCGTCGTCGAGCACGGCGTTGAGCTCGACCCAGTCGACGCCCCTGTGGCTGCAGAAGCGCTGGTCCTCCGAGGCGATCACCGCCTTGATCAGCGTCGGCGAGATCGCGTCCAGCGGCACCCATTGCCGCTCCACCGGCCTCAGCGTCAGCCAGCGCGCCAGCATCAGCGTCGAGGGGACAGGCACGACGCGGTAGGCGAAAAGCGCGACGGCCAGGCCCGCCGCGCAGAGGAGACAGGCCAGAACGAGCCAGCGGAACGCGCGGGACAGAAGGCCCCCGCCAGTCGTTCGTGCGCCTGCGCTCATTCCTGTCGTTCCCCTCCCGGCTTGACGGTCCGGCGCCACTCCGGCAAGCCCGCCCGCGTCAGCGAACGCGAGGTTCCCGTATGAGTTCCGATGATGACCTTGCCGTCCGGCTGGCGCAAACCGCGCAGGCGATCGAGGCGCTGCTCGAGGAGCTGCTGTCGTCCGGGCCGCTGCCCGGCGAGATCGCGCGCCCGGCCCGGCTGCTGGCGGCGATGCGGCACGGGGCGCTCGGTGGCGGCAAGCGGCTGAGGCCGTTCCTGACGGTCGAGGCTGCCCGCGTCTTCGGCGTCTCGGAGGCGCAGGCGCTGCGCGCCGGCGCGGCGATCGAACTGCTGCACTGCTATTCGCTCGTCCATGACGACCTGCCGGCGATGGACGACGACGACACGCGCCGCGGCCGGCCGACCGTTCACAAGGCCTATGACGAGGCCACCGCGATCCTCGCCGGCGACAGCCTGCTGACGCTGGCCTTCGAAGTCATGGCGGATGCGCGGACGCACCCCTCGGGCGAGGTTCGCGCGACGCTCGTCGCGGCGCTGGCGCGGGCTTCCGGCCTCGGGGGCATGGCGGGTGGGCAAATGCTCGATCTCGCTGCCGAAGGGCGTTTCGGGGATGGCACGGCTGCGCTGAGCGAGGAGGATATCCGTCGGTTGCAGGCGATGAAGACCGGGGCGCTGCTGGCGGCATCCGTCGAGATCGGCGCGCTGATGGGCGGCGCGGGGACCGGGCAGCGGGAGGCGCTGCTGCGCTATGGCAAGGCGCTGGGCGCCGCCTTCCAGATCGCCGACGACATCCTCGATGTCGAGGCGAGCCCCGAGCAGCTCGGCAAGGCCACGGCGAAGGACGAAGGCAAGGGCAAGGCGACGCTGGTGTCGGCGCTCGGGCTCGAAGGGGCGCGGCGCGAGCGCGACCGGCTCGGCGAGGAGGCGGTCGCGTCGCTGGCGGGCTTTGGGCCCGAGGCGGACATGCTGCGTGCGGCGGCCCGTTTCGCGGCCGCGCGGAAAAGCTGAGGCGGCTGCGCCGGCCGACAGGCGCTACTGCCAGCGGCCGAAGGCGTCCGCGAGCGTCTGACCGCCCGAGATGCCCTTCTCGAAGGTGATGATGCCGCGGCGGCCCGAGGCGAAGCGCACGGGCACGTCGATCCAGTTCCGGTTCAGGATCAGGTCGATGTTGCGCTCGAGCTCGACGGGCACGTTGGAGAGCGCTGCGACGAACAGGTTGTCGCCGAGCGGCGAGTTGATCGCGGAGAGCGGCGCGCCGCGCTCGGATTCCTCGGCCTTGAGCTGCGGCACGCCGACCTCGCGGATCGCCTGCGTCGTCGGATCGCCGGTGATGGTGAAGCGCATGCCGATGATGTGCGAGGCGGGGAAGGCGCTGTCGGTGTTGCGACGGATGGTGAAGTCGAGCGCAACGCCCTCGGCCGGCACCTCGACCGTCGCGCGGACGATCGTCTCGACCGGCCGGCCCTGGCCCGCGCTCTCGCTGTCCAGCCGCCAGAAGACGCGCCCGGTCACGGCGCGCGGCTGCTGCGGGTTCTCCGGCGTCTCGATGTAGAGGATGGCGCGCTGGGCGATGGCGACTTCGCCGCCGGGCTGCTGCGTGGGCGTGCCGGGGGCGGGCGCGGACGCGCTGCCCGGCCGTGCCGGAGCCGTGCTGCTCGGCCCGCCGACGCGGTCGCCGATCTTGCCGGAGCTGTCGGGCTGCGCGGGAGCGGCCGATTGCGAAGCGGTCTCCGTGCGGGGCCTCTGCGCGTCCTGCGGCTTCAGCTTGTTCACATAGATCGCGGTGCCGGCGATGGCCGCGACCACGACCGCGACGCCCGTGGCCACGATCGCGGTACGGATATGGCCGGTATTGACCCGCTTCTCCCGCGGCGGCAGCACGCGCGGGCGCAGGGCCGCCGGCTCGGGCGTGGTGAGTGGCTCACCCTCGTCCCTGCCATCGGCGGGGGGCAGCGGGGCGAAGGCCGGCCTGGCGGGCTCGGGAGCGGGGAGCGGCTCGGCCACGACCGGAGCAAGCTCGCGAATCGTCGGCGCGGCGGCCGGCTCGGGCGCGCCATACTCGACTTCCAGCCTGGCCACCGCCTCGTCGAGCGCCAGCCGCTCGCGCATGATCTCGGCTTCGCCCAACGGCGGATCGAGCCCGCGCAACTGCGCGACCAGCGCCGTTCTGGCCCGGTCGTAGATCGCGTTGCGCGTCTCGGGAGTGCTGTCCGGAAGCCCGGCGATTGCCCGTGCCAGGATGGGATAGAAGTCGGCCATTGGCCTCACTTGTCGCTGTTGCGCGGCGTCGTCAACCCTCGAAGGGGTTGTGGACGAGGATCGTGTCGTCGCGCTCCGGGCTGGTCGAAAGGACGGCGACCGTCGCGCCGATCAGTTCCTCGATGCGCCGGACGTACTTGATCGCCTGCGCGGGCAGGTCGGCCCAAGAGCGGGCGTTGGCGGTCGAGCCTTCCCAGCCTTCGATCGTCTCGTAGACCGGCTCGACGCGGGCCTGGTCGCTCTGGCCGGCCGGCAGGTGGTCGATGATCTCGCCGTCCAGCCTGTAGCCGATGCAGACCTTGATCTCGGCGAAGCCGTCGAGGATGTCGAGCTTGGTCAACGCGATGCCGTCGATGCCGGAGGTCTTGACCGTCTGGCGCACGAGGCAGGCGTCGAACCAGCCGCAGCGGCGCTTGCGGCCGGTGACGACGCCGAATTCCTTGCCCTTCTGGCCGATCAGCTCGCCGATCTCGTCGAAGAGCTCGGTCGGGAAGGGGCCTTCGCCGACGCGCGTGGTGTAGGCCTTGGCGATGCCGAGCACATAGCCGACCGCCGAGGGGCCGAGGCCCGAGCCGGTGGCCGCCTGGCCCGCGACGATGTTGGAGGAGGTCACGAAGGGATAGGTGCCGTGGTCGACGTCGAGCAGCGCTCCTTGAGCGCCCTCGAACAGGATGCGCTTGCCGGCGCGGCGCTCGGCGTCGAGCAGCGCCCAGACCGTATCCGCATAAGGCAGGATCTGGGGAGCGATCGCCTTCAGCTGGCCCAGCAGGTCGCGCCCGTCGACCTCGTCGATGCCGAGGCCGCGACGCAGCGCGTTGTGATGGGCGAGCAGGCGCTCGATCTTGGCCTCGAGGAGCGCCGGGTCCTTCAGGTCGATGACGCGGATGGCGCGCCGGCCGACCTTGTCCTCATAGGCGGGGCCGATGCCGCGCTTGGTCGTGCCGATCTTCATGCCGGCATTGGCGGTCTCGCGGAAATGGTCGAGCTCGCGATGCAGCGGCAGGATCAGCGTGGCGTTGTCGGCGATGCGGAGATTGTCGGGTGTGATCGCGACGCCCTGGCCGCGCAGCTTGGCGATCTCCTCGACGAGATGCCAGGGATCGACCACGACGCCGTTGCCGATGACGGAGAGCTTGCCCGGGCGCACGATGCCCGAGGGCAGCAGGGAGAGCTTGTAGACGTTGCCGTCGATGACCAGCGTGTGGCCGGCGTTGTGTCCGCCCTGGAAGCGCACCACGACATCGGCCTGGCTCGACAGCCAGTCGACGATCTTGCCCTTGCCCTCGTCGCCCCACTGGGCGCCCACCACGACCACATTCGCCATCGCGGCGACCTCCGTTCCTGTGTTGTCGCAAGCGCAGCACAACGCAAAAACCCCGGCGCAAGGCCGGGGTTTCGCGTGAGGTCCTTGCAGGTCCTAATCCTCCAATCGCGCGCCGAGGTCAAGCCGACTTATGGTGCGGCGGCTGAGCGCAGCGAGAGGCAGCCCCTCGAAAATGCCGGTTGTCCGGATCGGTTTCGAGCGATAGGCCGGCAGCGGCAGGCAGGATGACGAACCATGAAACCGATCGCGATCTCGACCCTGACGATCTGTGGGATCGAGGAGTTGCCGGACCAGGGCGGGCGTGGCGTCACGCATGTGCTCTCGCTGCTCGACCCCGAGCTGCCGGATCTCGCTTCCTTCTCGGCCTATGGCGCGCATGAACGCACCGAGCTGCGCTTCCACGACGTGATCGACCCGGCCGAGGGCAAGGTCCACCCGACGGAGGCGCATGTCGCCGAGATCCTGCACTTCGGCGAAAGTCTGCGCGAGAGCGCTCAGAGCCGGGCCGGCGGGCATCTCCTGGTGCATTGCCATATGGGCATTTCGCGCTCGACGGCGGCGATGCTCGCGCTGATGGCGCAGGTCCATGCCGACGAGGCCGAGGATGCGCTCTTCGCGCGGCTGCGCGGCATCCGGCCGCAAGCCTGGCCCAATTCGGTGATGATCGGTTTCGCGGATGCGCAGCTCGGCCGGCGCGGCCGGCTGACCGAGGCCCTGCGCCGGCATTACGGCCACCAGCTCCAGGCCCAGCCGCGCTATCGGGACTGGATGGCCGGCCTCGGCAGGCAGGCCGAGGTCGCGATGGCGGTTCACGGCTGAGCGGGCGCCGGCATGGCCGCCCTGCAAGAACCGCGCGGTACGAACGTGCCGGGACGGCCTAATGACGAGGGCGCGCGGCATGCGCCGGCTTTTCGCATCCGCGCGCAAGTCGCATTCGCGCGCGAGAGTTCAGGGGGACCGAAGCGATCATGACGACCAAGCTCGACGACTGGCTCGGCCAGCATCACGCCGAATTCACCGCCATCCGGCGCGACATCCACGCCCATCCCGAGCTCGGCCTCGAGGAGACGCGGACCGCCGCGCTCGTCGCCGCCAAGCTCAGGGAATGGGGCGTCGAGGTCACGGAGAATGTCGGCAAGACCGGCGTCGTGGGCGTCATCAAGGGGCGCAGGGCCGGCCAGCGCGCCATCGGGTTGCGCGCCGACATGGACTGCCTCGCGCTCGAGGAGATGACCGGCCTGCCCCACGCCTCGCAGAACCCGGGCAAGATGCACGCCTGCGGTCATGACGGCCACACCACCATGCTGCTCGGCGCGGCGCGCTATCTCGCCGAAAATCCGGATTTCGCCGGCAATGTCGTGCTGATCTTCCAGCCGGCGGAGGAGGGGCGCGGCGGCGCCAACGCCATGCTCGCGGACGGCCTGTTCGACCGCTTCCCCTGCGACGCGATCTACGGGCTGCACAACACGCCGGGCATGCCGGTGGGCCATTTCGGCACCACGGTCGGTCCGTTCCTGGCCTCGGCCGACAGCTGGAAGGTGACCTTCCGCGGCGTCGGCGGCCATGGCGGCTCGCAGCCCCACCGCTCGACCGACATCACCTATGCGCAGGCGCAGTTCGTGCTGGGGCTCCAGGGCATCGTCGGCCGCAACGTCGCGCCGCTCGACACGGCGGTGATCAGCGTCGGCTACATTCATGGCGGCTCGACGGAAGCCGCGAACGTCATTCCCTCGGAGCTGGTGCTGGGCGGCACGGCGAGGACCTATTCGGCCGAGGTGCGCGACACGATCGAGCGGCGCATCGCCGAGCTCGCGGCCGCGACGGCGCAGGCCTGGGGCTGCCAGGCCGAGGCGCATTATCATCGCGGCACCAGCCCGCTCATCAACGAGGCCGAGCAGGTCGCGGTCGCGGTCGCGGCCGCGACGGGTGCGGTCGGGTCCGCGAATGTCGACGGCAAGCTGCGCCCCGGCACGGGCGGCGAGGATTTCGCCGAGATGATGCTGGTGCGCCCCGGCGCCTTCATGCGCATCGGCAACGGCGTCGCGGCGGATGGCAGCTTCGTCGGGCTGCATACGCCGCTCTACGACTTCAACGACGCGATCATCCCCGACGGCGTGCGCTACTGGGTCGGTCTCGTGCAGGAAGAGCTGGGGCTGGGCGAGAAGGCGCAGGCCGCCTGAGACGACCGGCGCGGCGCATTCTCCGGCCGCGCCATTGCCTATCGCTCGGCGGCGCCCCGCCGAGCCGAAAGCGCGCTGGCGCCGGTTGCGGAACCGATGTATGCCGACGCCCAACGCGGCCGCGGCTTCGCGCGGCCTTTCGAGCCGATCAGCGGAAGGATGTCATGGCCTACGATCTCGTCGTCATTGGAACCGGCCCCGGTGGCTATGTCTGCGCCATCCGCGCCGCCCAGCTCGGCCTGAAGGTCGCTGTGGTCGAGAAGCGCAAGACCCATGGCGGCACCTGCCTCAATGTCGGCTGCATCCCGTCCAAGGCGCTGCTCCACGCCTCCGAGATGTTCGACGAGGCCAGCCACACCTTCCCGAGCCTGGGCGTCTCGGTCGGTACGCCGAAGCTCGATCTCAAGCAGATGATGGTCCACAAGCAGGAGACCATCGACGCCAACGTCAACGGCGTCGGCTTCCTGCTGAAGAAGAACAAGATCGAGGCCTTCCTCGGCACGGCCTCCATTCCGGCTGCCGGCAAGGTCGTGGTCACCGCCGAGGACGGCAAGACGCAGGAACTCGAGACCAAGGCCATCGTCATCGCGACGGGCTCCGAGTCGGCGCCGCTGCCGGGCGTCACGATCGACGAGAAGACCGTCGTGACCTCGACCGGCGCGCTCGAGCTCTCGGCCGTGCCGAAGGAACTCGTCGTGGTCGGCGCCGGCGTGATCGGCCTCGAGATCGGCTCCGTCTGGAGCCGCCTCGGCGCCAAGGTCACGGTGGTCGAGTTCCTCGACCGCATCCTGCCCGGCATGGACGGCGAGGTCGCCAAGCAGTTCCAGCGCATCCTCGAGAAGCAGGGCTTCACCTTCCAGCTCGGCTCCAAGGTCACCAAGGTCGAGACGGGCAAGACGGGCGGCGCGACCGTCACGGTCGAGCCCTCGGCCGGCGGCGAGGCCAAGACGCTCTCGGCCGACATCGTGCTGGTCGCGATCGGCCGGCGTCCGAACACCGAGGGGCTCGGTCTCGACAAGGCCGGCGTCGCGCTCGATCGCGGCCGCGTCGTCATCGACGACCACTTCAAGACCAATGTCGCCGGCATCTACGCCATCGGCGACGTGGTGCGCGGCCCGATGCTCGCCCACAAGGCCGAGGACGAGGGCATGGCGGTGGCCGAGATCATCGCCGGCAAGGCCGGCCATGTGAACTACGATGCCATCCCCGGCATCGTCTACACCGCGCCGGAAGTCGCCTCGATCGGCAAGACCGAGGAGGAGCTCAAGGCGGCCGGTGTCGCCTACAAGGTCGGCAAGTTCCCCTTCACCGCCAATGGCCGCGCCCGCGCGATCAAGCACACGGACGGATTCGTGAAGTTCCTCGCGGATGCCGCGGCCGACCGGGTGCTCGGCTGCCACATCATCGGCCCGCATGCCGGCGACCTGATCGCCGAGGTGACGGTGCTGATGGAGTTCGGCGGTTCCTCGGAGGATCTCGCCCGCACCTGCCATGCGCATCCGACGCTGGCCGAGGCGGTCAAGGAGGCGGCGCTCGCCGTCGACAAGCGCCCGATCCATATGTGATCGCGGTTCGGAGCCGGCGGCTCCGACGTGACTTGGGGCCGCCTTCGGGCGGCCCATTCGCTCCACGCATCGGCGCATGCCGCATGACGCGCGCCGGCGGGGCTGACAAATCCTCCCGCTCGCGACAATAATGCGGTCCATCCTTGGCCGATCGCCTGACTGAAACGATTTAGAATGGCCTATTCCGCGCAGGTCGACGCGTTTCGCCGCCTTCATGAAGCCGGTTGCTTCGTGATGCCCAATCCGTGGGACGTGGGCTCGGCGCGCTGGCTGCGCGGGCAGGGCTTCAAGGCGCTGGCGACGACGAGCGCCGGTTTCGCCTTCACGCAAGGGCGCGCCGACCAGGACGTGCCGCGCGACATGATGCTCGCCCATATCGCCGAGATGGTGCGGGCGGTGCCGGACCTGCCCTTCAACGCGGATTTCGAGAACGGCTATGCCGACACGCCGGACGGTGTCGCGGCCAACGTCAAGCTCTGCGTCGCGACGGGCGTCGCCGGCCTCTCGATCGAGGATGCGACGGGGCGCGCGGAGGATCCGCTCTATCCGTTCGAGCTCGCCGTCGAGCGCGTGAAGGCGGCGCGCAAGGCGATCGACGAGACCGGTTCCGGCGTGGTGCTGACGGCGCGGGCGGAGGCCTTCCTGACGGGGCATCCCGACCCGCTTCCCGAAGTAACCCGCCGGATCGCCGCTTTCGCCGAGGCGGGAGCCGACGTGCTCTACGCCCCCTGGATCAGGACGCCCGACGATATTCGCGCGGTCGTCCACGCGGCACAGGGCAGGCCGGTGAACGTCGTGGTCTATGCCGATTTCGGCTTGCGTGTCGCGGATTTCGAGGCTCTCGGCGTGCGCCGCCTCTCGACCGGCGGCGCGTCCGCCCGTTCCGCCTGGGCCGGCTTCATGGAGTCGTCCCGGCTGATCGCCGAAGAGGGCAGCTTCGCGGGCTTCGACCGGAACGGATTGAGCAAGCCGCTCGAGCCGTTCTTCTCCGACGACCTGAAGGCGCGTTCGTGAGCCGCGAGCTCATCATCGCGCCGGCCTGGATCGGTCGCAGCGGGCTCTGGCTGCCCGGACCGAAAGGGCGCCGGGAGGTCGATGCCGAGGATGTCGGCCTGTCCGAGGAACTCGCCGACCGGCTCGAAGCCTGGATGGACATGTTCGATGCCATCTATGACGAGGACGAGCCGACGGCCTCCGCCTTCGCCGACGCCGTCCAGGAGATGGCGTGGCTGGCCGAGGGCGAGGCGATCGCCGTGGCGATGGTCGAGGATCTCGGCGCGGGCTGGACCGTAACGCGGGATTTCACGGGGTGGCGGCAGACAGCATGAGCGAGAGCAATCCGATCTTGAACTGGACGGCCGCGCCGTTTCCGCCCGCTAAGGTGCTGGAGGGCCATTGGTGCCGGCTGGAGCCGCTCGATCCCGTGCGGCATCTCGACGATATCTGGGCGGCCACCGCCGGCCACGATTCCGTCTGGGACTGGCTGCCGGCCGAGCCGCCCAAGGACAAGGAGACCTATCGCGCCCTGCTCCAGAGCATGGCCGACAACACGACGATCGTCCCGCTCGCGGTGATCGACAAGGCCGACGGCAAGGCCAAGGGCCATCTCTGGATCATGGAGATCCGCCCGGCGCAGGGCGTGTTCGAGGTGGGCTGGATCACCTATTCGCCGAGCCTGCAGCGCACGCGGGCGGCGACGGAGGCGATCTTCCTGGTCGGCGATTACGGCTTCTCGCTCGGCTACCGGCGCTACGAGTGGAAGTGCAACAACCTCAACGAGCCGTCCAAGCGCGCCGCGCTGCGCTTCGGCTTCCAGTATGAAGGCCTGTTCCGCCAGCACATGGTGGTCAAGGGGCGCAACCGCGATACGGCCTGGTTCTCGATCCTCGACAGCGAGTGGCCGGGGATCGCGGCCGGATTCCGGGCCTGGCTCGATCCCGCGAACTTCGACGCCGAGGGCCATCAGAAGACACGGCTCACGACACGCACGGCCTGAAGGGGCCGCGAAAACCAACAGAAACAGGGAGAAGACACCATGGCAGGACGTCTCAAGGGCAAGGTCGCGGTCGTCACCGCGGCGGGGCAGGGTATCGGGCGGGCCATCGCCGAGGCTTTCGTGGCCGAGGGCGCGACCGTCTGGGCGACCGACAAGGATGTCGGCTTCCTCGAGGGCATTCCCAAGGCGAAGAAGCGCAAGCTCGACGTGCTCTCGACCAAGGCCGTCGACGCTTTCGCGGAGAAGGTCGGCCCCATCGACATCCTCGTCAACGCCGCCGGCTTCGTCCATCACGGCACGGTGCTGGAGTGCGACGACAAGGCCTGGGAGTTCTCCTTCGACCTCAACGTCAAGTCGATGCACCGCACGATCAAGGCGTTCCTGCCCGGCATGCTGGAGAAGGGCGCGGGGTCCATCGTCAACATCGCCTCGGGTGCCGGCTCGGTGCGCGGCATCCCGAACCGCTATGTCTACGGCGCGACCAAGGCGGCCGTGATCGGCCTGACCAAGGCCGTGGCGGCGGACTTCATCAAGAAGGGCATCCGCTCCAACGCGATCTGCCCGGGCACGATCCAGTCGCCCTCGCTCGACCAGCGCATCAAGGACCTCGCCGTCGCGACGAAGACCACCGAGGCGGCCGCCCGCCAGGCCTTCATCGATCGCCAGCCGATGGGCCGGCTCGGCACGGCCGAGGAGATCGCCTGGCTCGCGGTCTATCTCGCCTCCGACGAGGCCAGCTACACCACCGGCCAGATCCATCTCGCGGATGGCGGTTTCGCGCTCTGACGGCATTGCTGCCGGGCGTGACGCTCACGGCGCGCGCCCGGTCCGGAAGCCGCGGGACAAGCGGACCGGCCGATTGACCAGGGAGAGACGCCATGCATGTTCTCGTCACCGGCGCAGCCGGCATGATCGGTATCCGTCTCGCCTCGCGGCTGGCGCGAGAGGGGCATGTCGGGGCCCATCCGATCACGCGGATGACGCTGAGCGACGTCGTGCCGGCCGTCCTGCCGCCCGACCTCGCCGCCCGTGCCACGGTGCGGGTCGAGGACTTCTCGGATCGGGCCGTGGCGGCGCAACTCGCCGCGCTGCGGCCGGACCTGATCTTCCATCTCGCCGCGATCATCTCGGGTGAGGCGGAGCGCGATTTCGACAAGGGCTATCGCGTCAATCTCGACGGCACGCGCAACCTGCTGGAGGCAATCCGGCATGAGGGCGGCGCGGACTACGTGCCGAAGATCGTCTTCTCGAGTTCGACCGCGGTGTTCGGCGCGCCCTTTCCGGCGGCGATCCCCGACGAGTTCTTCCACACGCCGTTGTCGAGCTACGGCACGCAGAAGGCGATCGGCGAACTGCTGCTCGCCGACTATTCGCGCCGTGGCCTCGTCGAGGGCGTTGGCATCCGCTTCCCGTCCATCGCGATCCGGCCGGGCAAGCCCAACGCATCGGCCGGGGGCTTCTTCTCGGCCATCATCCGCGAGCCGCTGCAGGGCATCGAGGCCACGCTGCCGGTCGGGGAGGACGTGCTCTTCACCCATGCCAGCCCGCGCTCGGCCGTCGGTTTCCTGATCCACGCGGCCGGGCTGAGCCGCGACGTGCTGGGGCCGCGCATCAATCTCACCATGCCGGGCGTCTGCTGCACGGTGGGCGAGCAGATCGCCGCGCTGCGCCGCGTCGCGGGGGACAAGGCGGTGGCGCTGATCCGCCGTGGCACGGCCGACCCGACCATGGCGGCGATCGTCGCCGGCTGGCCGACGCGCTTCGATGCCGCGCGCGCGACGGCGCTGGGCTTCCGCGCCGAACGCGATTTCGACGAGATCATCCGCGTCCATATCGAGGACGATCTCGGCGGGCGCCTGCCCGCCTGATCTTCCCGTCATCACCAAGAGCAAAATCAGAGGAAACCCCGATGCATATTCTCGTTCTCGGCGGAGCCGGCATGGTCGGCCGCAAATTCATCGAGCGCCTCGCGCGCGACGGGCAACTCGGCGGCAAGCCTGTCACCAGGATCACGGCGCAGGATGTCGTGGCCGCGACCGCGCCCGCGGGGGCGCCCTTCGCCTTCGAGGCCCTGACCTCCGATCTCTCCCAGCCCGGCGAGGCGGAGAAGCTGATCGCGTCGCGCCCCGAGCTGATCGTGCATCTGGCCGCCATCGTCTCGGGCGAGGCGGAGGCTGATTTCGACAAGGGCTACCGCATCAATCTCGACGGCACGCGCTATCTCTTTGATGCGATCAGGCTCGTGGAGGGCTATACCCCGCGTCTCGTCTTCACCTCGTCCATCGCCGTCTTCGGCGCGCCCTTCCACGACAAGATCACGGACGAGTTCTTCACCACGCCGCTGACCAGCTACGGCACCCAGAAGGCGATCGGAGAGCTCCTGCTCAGCGACTATTCGCGACGCGGCTTCTTCGACGGCGTCGGCATTCGCCTGCCGACGATCTGCGTCAGGCCGGGCAAGCCCAACAAGGCGGCGTCGGGCTTCTTCTCCAACATCATCCGCGAGCCGCTGGCCGGGCAGGAGGCGGTGCTGCCGGTCTCCGACCAGGTGCGCCACTGGCATGCCAGCCCGCGCTCGGCCGTCGGCTTCCTGATCCATGCCGCGACGATGGACACGAGCAAGATCGGCCCGCGCAGGGCGCTGACGATGCCGGGCCTGTCCTGCACCGTCGCCGAACAGATCGAGGCGTTGCGCAAGGTCGCTGGCGAGACGGTCGTGGCGCGCATCAAGCGCGTGCCCGATCCGGTGATCGACGGCATCGTGGCCGGCTGGCCGCGCAATTTCGATCCGCAGCGGGCGCTGTCGCTCGGCTTCAAGGCCGAGACGAGCTTCGAGGAGATCATCCGCGTCCATATCGAGGACGAGCTGGGCGGCGATTTCGTGCATTGAGCCGGAGGCCGCCGGCCCATGCCGGCGGCGCCAAGTCATGCTCGGACACAAAATGTGACGAGGCGGAAAGGAATTTCCGCTATAGAAGGCGTCCTTCCAGACAAGGATTCAGCAGGACGCCAGCGCACATGGCCCGCAAGTATTTCGGAACCGACGGCATTCGCGGACGCGCCAACGGCGTGATCACGCCCGACCTTGCGCTCAAGGTCGGGCAGGCCACCGGCCTCGCGTTCCGGCGCGGCGAATACCGCCATCGTGTCGTGATCGGCAAGGACACCCGCCTGTCCGGTTACATGATCGAATACGCCATGGTGGCGGGCTTCACGTCTGTCGGCATGGACGTGATGCTGCTCGGCCCCATGCCGACGCCCGCGGTCGCCATGCTGACGCGCTCGATGCGGGCCGATCTCGGCGTGATGATCTCCGCCTCCCACAACCCTTATGAAGACAACGGCATCAAGCTGTTCGGCCCCGACGGCTACAAGCTGAGCGACGAGGTCGAAGCCGATATTTCCGCGCTGATCGACAGCGACCTGACGCCGCGGCTCGCCACCTCGCCGGCGCTGGGCCGTGCCAAGCGCATCGAGAGCGCGCATGCGCGCTATATCGAGTTCGCCAAGCGGACCCTGCCGCGCAACATGAGCCTCGAGGGCCTGCGGATCGTGGTCGATTGCGCCAACGGCGCCGGCTACAAGGTCGCGCCCGAGGCGCTCTGGGAACTCGGGGCGGAGGTCATCGCCATCGGCGTCGATCCGGACGGCCTCAACATCAACCGCGATGTCGGCTCGACCCATCCCGAGGCGCTGATCGCCAAGGTGCGCGAGCTGCGCGCCGATATCGGCATCGCGCTGGACGGCGACGCCGACCGCGTCCTGATCGTCGACGAACAGGGCCAGGTGGTCGACGGCGACCAGCTCATGGCCGTCATCGCCCGCAGCTGGCTCGAGGACGGTCGCCTGTCGCAGCCCGGCATCGTCGCGACGGTGATGTCCAATCTCGGGCTGGAGCGCTATCTCGCGGGCCTCGGCCTTTCACTCGCCCGCACGGCCGTGGGCGACCGCTATGTGCTGGAGCATATGCGCCAGCACGGCTTCAACCTCGGCGGGGAGCAGTCCGGCCATATCATCCTCTCCGATTTCGGCACCACCGGGGACGGGCTCGTGGCGGCTCTGCAACTACTCGCCGTGGTCAAGCGCATGGACCGTCCGGTCTCCGAGGTCTGCCACTGCTTCGAGCCGCTGCCGCAGATCCTGAAGAACGTCCGCTACAAGCAGGGCCAGCCGCTGAAGGAGAAGCCGGTCGTCAGCGCCATCGAGGCGGCCAAGCAACTGTTGGGCAAGGGCGGGCGGCTCGTCATCCGCCCCTCCGGCACGGAGCCGGTCATCCGCGTCATGGCGGAGGGGGACGACCGCGATCTCGTCATGCGCGCGGTCGACGATGTCGTCGACGCCGTCGCCAAGGTCGCCGCCTGAGATTAACCGGCCGCCCCCTCGGCCGCCTGCGCAGGATCATGAGCGGACGCGGACAGGCGAGGTCTCGCCTGTCCTTTTTCGTTCGCCGGCTCGCCCCGCATGTTCGCAACGCGACACGGTGAAGGCCCGACCGGCGTTCAGATTTCGTTGGCCACGATCCGCCCGTTTACCGGCGGTTGAGGTTAAGTCTTAGGGTTAAGCGTCATTTAAGGAATAGCTGTCACAGTCCTTCAAGTCGGTAACCCGCGCGAGCTCGCGTCTCTGGCGTCGCGCAAACTCGAAGGACACTGCCATGGGCAGTCTGAAAACCCTCGCGCTGGCGGGTGTGATGGCCCTCGGCGCCTCCACTTTCGCGTCTGCCGCTGATTTCCTGCCCGCTCCGCAGCCGCTGCCGGAGCCGCCTCCGCTCAAGGGAACGATCGGCGCCGGCTGGTATCTGCGCGGCGATGTCGGCGTCGGCTACCAGACGGTCGACAAGTATCAGCAGGCCGACGTCGCCCAGTATGGCGGCCAGTTCTTCGGCAAGACCGACGAGGCGGCCTTCTTCGCTGGCCTCGGCGCCGGCTACCGCTTCAACAACTGGTTCCGTGTCGACGTCACCGGCGAATATCGCGGCGCGAACTCGATCGGCGTCAACGACAAGATCTACAACCCCTTCGTCGCGGGCAACCAGACCAACACCTACAAGGGCAACCTCTCCTCGATGGTCGCCCTGTTCAACGCCTATGTCGACCTCGGCACCTGGAACTGCCTGACGCCCTATCTCGGCGCCGGTATCGGCGTGGCGCAGAACCGGATCACCGGCCTGACCGATCAGGGCGTGGTGTTCGTGAACGAGCCGATCGGCCCGGTCATCCCGACTCTCGGCTCCGCCGGCAGCGGCACCAAGACCGGCCTCGCCTGGGCCCTGATGGCCGGCGTCGGCTACGAGGTGAACAAGAACCTCACCCTCGAAGTGGGCTATCGCTATCTCAATCTCGGCGATGCGCAGAGCGGCATCATCCGCAACGCCTTCGCCTCCGATAGCTACGCGCCGCTCAAGGCCAAGGACATCGAGAGCCACGATTTCCGCATCGGCATGCGCTGGAACTTCGGCGATCCGAATTGCTGCGGTCCGAAGGAAGTCGCCTACGAGCCGCCGCCGGTCGTGCGGAAGTACTGAACGGCGGGTCCGCCCGTCTCGCATGTCGAAAGGCGCGGGCCACGGTCCGCGCCTTTCGCATGTTCGGGAGCGACGGTTCAGCGCAGCAGCGACTGCCCGGTCATCTCGGCGGGCTGGGGCAGCCCCATCAGCGCGAGCAGCGTCGGAGCGATGTCAGCCAGGCGCCCGTCCGCGAGCCCCTTGGCCTGCCCGCCGATCAGCATCAGCGGCACGGGATTGGTGGTGTGAGCCGTGTGCGGCTTGCCGGTCGCGGGATCGACCATGAGTTCGGCGTTGCCGTGGTCGGCCGTGACGAGCAGCGCGCCGCCCGCCTTCTGCACGGCGTCGGCGATCCGGCCGAGGCCGGCATCGACCGTCTCCACCGCCTTCACCGCGGCCGCGAGCACGCCCGTATGGCCGACCATGTCGGCATTGGCGAAGTTCAGCACGACGAGGTCGTAGCGGCCCGAGCCGATCGCCTCGACAGCCTTCTCGGTGAGTTCGGGCGCCGACATCTCGGGTTGCAGGTCATAGGTCGCGACCTTGGGGGAAGGCACCATGACCCTGTCCTCGCCGCGATAGGGCGTCTCCTCGCCGCCGTTGAAGAAATAGGTGACGTGCGGGTACTTCTCCGTCTCGGCCATGCGGATCTGGGCGAGCCCGGCCTTCGAAACGGTCTCGCCGAGCCCGGCGGCGAGAGTCTGCGGCGCGAACAGCGCCGGCATCAGCCGGTCGAGCTCGGCGCTGTAGGAGGTCATGCTGACCGCCCGCGCGAGCCGCGGCAGGCGCGGGCGGGCGAAGCCCTTGAAGTCCGGCTCCAGCACCGCCGCCAGAATCTCCCGGATGCGGTCGGAGCGGAAATTGAAGCTGAGCAGGCCATCGCCATCGCGCATGCCGCCATAGCCCGCGATGACGGCCGGCTTGAGGAATTCATCCGTGACGCCGGCCGCATAGGCGGCCGCGACGGCGGCCTGTTCGTCGCCGAAGGGCTCGCCCTCGCAGAGCACCATGGCGCGCCAGGCCTGCTCGACGCGCTCCCAGCGGTTGTCGCGATCCATCGCGAAATAGCGGCCGCTGACGCTGGCGATGACGGCTTCCGGCGGCAGGGCCGTGGCGAAGTCGGCGAGATAGCCGGCGGCCGATTGCGGGGGCGTGTCGCGCCCGTCCGTGAAGACGTGGACGCGCACGGGGATGCCTTCCTTCACGAGGATGCGCGCGAGGGCGACCGCATGCTCCTGGTGGGCGTGGACGCCGCCGGGCGAAACGAGGCCGAGCAGGTGGCAGGCGCCGCCGCTCGCCTTGAGGGCGGTGACGAGCCCGGTCGCCGCCAAAGCCTGCGCGATCGAGCCGTCCTCGATCGCGAGGTTGATGCGGGGCAGGTCCTGCATCACGACGCGGCCGGCGCCGAGATTGAGATGCCCGACCTCGGAATTGCCCATCTGGCCCGGCGGCAGGCCGACATCGAGCCCGGAGGTCTTCAGGAAGCTGCGCGGCGAGGAGGCCCAGAACCGGTCGAAATTCGGGGTGCGGGCGAGGCGGACCGCATTGTCCTTGCTCGTCTCGCTCCAGCCCCAGCCATCGAGGATCATCAGCATCACGGGGCGAGGGGGCATGGTCGGTCCTTTTCCGGCGTCGGGCGCGTGCGCCTTCCGCCCACATAGCTACGTGCGAAAACCCGATAGGCAAGGCCGGCTCGCGGGGCATATGGTCCCACGGCCTTTCGAACGCCTGCCATCAGGGGAATCCGCATGATCCGGTTCTACTACCACCCCTCGCCGAACCCGGCCAAGGTCGCGCTCTTCCTCGAGGAGGCGGGGCTGCCTTACGAGATGGTGCCGGTCGACACCCGCAAGGGCGAGCAGTTCGCGCCGGCGTTCCTGAAGATCAACCCCAACGCCAAGACGCCGGCGCTGACCGACGGCGAGGTCACGGTCTTCGACAGCAACGCGATCCTGCTCTATCTCGCCGAGAAGACGGGGCAGTTCCTGCCGGAGGACACGCCGAAGGCGCGCGGCGAGATGCTGTCCTGGCTGATGTTCGTCGCCACCGGCATCGGCCCCTATTGCGGGCAGGCGGTCCATTTCGCGCGTTTCGCGCCGGAGAAGATCCCCTACGCCATCAACCGCTACAGCCACGAGGCCGAGCGTCACTGGCGCATCGTCGACGAGCTTCTCTCAGGGCGGCGCTACATGCTGGGCGAGCGCTACACACTGGTCGACATGTCCGTCTGGGGCTGGGCGACGCGGCTGGCCTTCGCGATGGGCGAGGGCTGGGAGGAGAAGCTGCCGCATGTGAAGCGCCATCTCGACGAGATTTCGGCGCGTCCGGCGGCGCAGCGCGCCACAGCCCTCAAGGACCAGTTCACCTTCAAGACCGAGTTCGACGAGGAGGCGCGCCGCTTCCTGTTTCCACAGAACGCGCGGCTGCCGGCCTGAACGGCGCGCTCAGGAGGCCTCGTCGGACGCCGCGGCACCCAGCGCCTCCAGCGGCGCTTCGAGGGTGAAGACGAGGCCCTCCGGGGCGAAATCGCTCCTGGTCTGCGAGCCGGGAACGGACAGGCTGCGTTCGATCAGGCGCGAGCCGAAACCCCGTCGCGAGGGCGGAGCGACCGGCGGGCCGCCGCTCTCCTGCCAGCAGAGCCGGAGCCACTGCGCATCGTCCCGCTCCTCGACGCGCCAGCTCAGGGCGACATGTCCCGTCTCGTTCGACAGGGCACCGTATTTGACGGCATTGGTCGAGAGCTCGTGCAGGACGAGGGTGAGTGCCAGCGAGGCCTTCGAGCCGAGCGCGATCGGCGGCCCGGAGGCGCGAAGGCGGTCGGGGCTGCCATGGATCGCGGCGATGCTGGCGACGACATCCGCGATGGCGGCGCTCGCCGCCGTGCCCGAGACGAGGAGGTCGTGAGCCTGCGACAGCGCGGTCAGCCGCGCGCCGAAGGCCTCGTCCGCGGCCGCGAGCGAGGGAGCGTTGCGCAGGGTCTGCGAGGCGATGGCGCGGATCATCGCCATCGAGTTCTTCACGCGATGTGCCAGTTCCTGCATCAGCAGGCGCTGCTCGGCCTCGGCTTCCTTGCGCTCGGTCACGTCGCGATGGGCCCCGATCAGGCGGATGGCCTTGCCATGCTCGTCGCGCTCGATCCGGGCGAGCGCCGAGATCCAGCGTGTCGCGCCGTCGGAGGGGCGGATGATCCGGTATTCGGCCTGATATTCCTCGTCATCCCCGGCCACGGATTCGAGGAAATGCGCTTCGATCCGCGCCCGGTCCTCCGGGTGGATGCGGCGGACCCAGTCCTCATGCGCCTCGTTCCGGGCCTCGGGCGGCAACCCGTGCACGGCGAGGTATTCGGGCGAGCGAAAATTTCGGAAGCCCTCGCGCAGATCGACCTCGAGCCCGCCGACACGCCCGATCCGCTGAACCTGGGCGAGTTCCTGCTCGCGGCGGCGCAGTTCCGCTTCGACCTCGTCCCGTTCGCGCTGAGCCTTCACGCGCTCGGTCGTTTCCGTGACGATGGCCAGGACACCCGCCACGCCGCCCGCCTCGTCGAAGATGGGGCCGTAATCGATCGTCAGCCAGACGTTCTCGGCGGCACCGTTGCGCAGCAGGACGACCGGGAGATCGCGGTACGACAGCGGCTCGCCGCCGGCGAGATGCGCCTTCACCTGGGCGTGGAAATCGAGCAGTTCGGGCCAGTTGTCGTCGAGCGCCTGGCCCAGGATGGCCGGGTGGCGGGCGCCTGCGATGACCGCGTAGGCGTCGTTGTAGACCTGGATGCAGTCCGGCCCCCAGAACAGGGTCATGGGCGCGGGCGAAGCGAGCAGCACCTGCGCTGTCGTCCTGAGCAGAGGCGGCCAGCCCTCGGGCTTTCCCAGCGCCGATTCCGTGCCTGTCCAGCTGCGCAGGATCGCACCGACCTCGCCGCCCGCAGTGGGCCAGACGCGCTCAACCATCGCAAGGCGCCTTCGGCGCGGCAGGCAGGCACGACGTTCTCTGCATCGCCACGGCGATCCGCATCGAGAGGAGCAAGTGATCTGCTCTTTCCGTTGATCGCCGGCGTGGGTGCCGGCGGCTTCGCTCTTATGCGGCCGTCGCGCAGGCCACGTTCAAGACATGCACAATTCCGGCGTGGAAAGCCATATGCGATGCGGCGATAGGCCGTGGCCGCGGAGTGGCTTTCGCGGCAGTGTCGCGCAGGCTAAACCACCCTGCCGGCGACTGCCCGCCGCGCCGCATCCACGAGGACCGAATGCCGACCGATATCGAGATCGCGCGCGCAGCGACGCTGAAGCCGATCGCCGCCGTCGCAGAGAAGGCCGGCATTCCGGACATCGCCCTCAACCCGTATGGCAAGTTCATCGCCAAGGTCGAGACCGGCGCGATTCCCGGCTTCGACAGCCGTCCCGACGGCAAGCTGATCCTAGTGACGGCGATCAATCCGACGCCGGCGGGAGAAGGCAAGACGACGACGACGGTCGGCCTCGGCGATGGCCTCTCGCGGATCGGCAAGCGCACGATGATCGCGCTGCGCGAGCCCTCCCTCGGCCCCTGCTTCGGGGTGAAGGGTGGCGCGGCCGGCGGCGGCCACGCGCAGATCGTGCCGATGGAGCAGATCAACCTGCATTTCACCGGCGATTTCCACGCCATCACCAGCGCGCACAACCTGCTCGCGGCGCTGATCGACAACCACGTCTATTGGGGCAACGCGCTGGGGCTGGACACGCGCCACATCGCCTGGCGGCGCGTGATGGACATGAACGATCGCGCGCTGCGCTCCATCGTCTCCTCGCTCGGCGGCGCGGGGAACGGCTTTCCGCGCGAGGACGGCTTCGACATCACCGTCGCCTCGGAGGTCATGGCGATCTTCTGCCTGGCGCGCGACCTCGACGATCTGGAGGCGCGGCTGGGCCGGATCGTGATCGGCCGCACCCGTGACAAGCGCCCCGTGACGGCCGCCGAACTCAAGGCGACGGGCGCGATGAGCGTGCTGCTCAAGGACGCGCTGATGCCGAATCTCGTGCAGACGCTGGAAGGCACGCCCGCCTTCGTCCATGGCGGCCCCTTCGCCAACATCGCGCATGGCTGCAACTCGGTGATCGCGACCAGGGCGGCGATGAAGCTCGCCGATTATGTCGTCACCGAAGCCGGCTTCGGTGCCGATCTCGGGGCGGAGAAGTTCTTCGACATCAAGTGCCGCAAGGCCGGCCTGAAGCCGGCCGCTGCCGTGATCGTGGCGACGGTGCGCGCGCTCAAGATGCATGGCGGGCTCGCCAAGGAGGATCTCGGCCGCGAGGACCTGAAGGCGCTGGAGGCGGGGCTGGCCAATCTCGCCCGCCATGTCGGCAATGTCCGCAAGTTCGGCGTGCCGCCGATCGTGGCGATCAACAACTTCACCAGCGACAGCCAGGCCGAGCACGAGCTCATCCGCTCCTTCTGCCGCAACCATCTCGGCGTCGATGCCGTGATCTGCCGGCACTGGGCCGAAGGCGGGGCCGGCACCGAGGAGCTGGCGCACAAGGTCGTGGCGCTGGCCGACGAGGGCGAGGCGGATTTCGCGCCGCTCTATCCGGACGCGATGCCGCTCTGGCAGAAGCTCGACACGGTGGCCCGCGAGATCTACGGGGCGGACGGCATTTCGGCCGACGCCGCCGTCAAGGCGCGCTTCGCCGAGCTGGAAGCCGCGGGACATGGCCATCTCCCGGTCTGCGTGGCCAAGACGCAGTATTCCTTCTCGGCCGATCCGGCGCTGCGCGGCGCGCCGTCCGGCCATACCGTGCCGGTGCGGGAGGTCAGGCTCTCGGCCGGGGCGGGCTTCGTCGTCGCGATCTGCGGGACGATCATGACCATGCCCGGACTGCCGCGCGAGCCGGCGGCCGAGCGCATTCACATCGATGCGCAGGGGCGGATCGAAGGGCTGTTCTGAGCCGCGCCGACGACCGCGCGAAGGCTTGTCACCAGACTGTCGTCAATCCCCTCCATTGGGCGCGCCCTGGCGCGCGGAAGGGATTCGACCATGACGATGACGATTGCGGGCGGGCGCGTCCTCTCGGAGCGGTTGGAGGAGACTTCGCTCTCGGTCGAGGGAGGGCGGATCGCGGGTGTCGGCGGCGACACGGGCCCTGCGGGGCTCGTCCTCCACGCGGCCGGCTGTCTCGTCCTGCCCGGCATCGTCGACTGCCATGGTGACGCCTTCGAGCGCCATGTGATGCCGCGGCCGGGCGTGAGCTTCGACATCGACCTCGCGCTGCGCGATGCGGACCGGGCGCTGCTGGTGAGCGGCATCACCACGGCCTTCCATGGCGTGACATGGTCGTGGGAGCCGGGCCTGCGCGGTGCCGAGAACGCGCGGCGGCTGGTCGAGCGCATCGCCGCGCTCGCTCCCGAGCTCGGCGCCGATACGCGGTTCCACATGCGCCACGAGACCTTCAACCTCGATGCGGAAGACGAGATCCGCGCCTGACTGAGGGATGGCCGCATCGGCGTGCTGGCTTTCAACGACCACACCGAGGGCACGCTGAAGTCGCGCCACCGGCCGGACAAGATCGGCAAGATGGTCGAGCGGACGGGGCTGAGCCACGAGGCGTTCATGGCGCTGGTCGACCGCGTCTATGCCCGCAAGGGCGAGGTTGCGGGCTCGATCGCGCGGCTCGCGGAGGCGGCGAGGGCGGCCGGCGTGCCGATGTTCTCGCATGACGACATGAGCCCGCAGATGCGGCGCGAGCATCGCGAACTCGGCATCGCGGTGGCGGAATTCCCCATCGACGAGGCGACGGCTCGCGACGCCGCGGAGGCCGGCGAGCCCATCGTCTTCGGCGCACCCAACGTGGTGCGCGGTGGCTCCCATACCGGCTGCCCGGCGGCGGAGGCGATGGTGCGGGCAGGGCTCTGCACCATCCTCGCCTCCGATTATTACTATCCGGCGCTGCCGCTGGCGCCGTTCCTGCTGGCGCAGCGCGGTGCGGCGGCCTTCCCGCATGCGTGGAAGCTCGTCTCGGAGAATCCCGCCGAGGCGCTCGGTCTGACCGATCGGGGGCGCATTGCTCCGGGGCTACGGGCCGATCTCGTCATCGTGAGACCGGAGCCGACGCCGCGCGTCGTCGCGACCATCGCCGGCGGGCGGCTGGTACATCTGGCCGAGCAGGCGCTGCTGACGGGCTGAAGGCGCGGCCGGCGCCCCGCTTCGTCATGGTCGGGCCTGACCCGACCATCTCGCGACGAGGAGGCTCCGTTGTCTCTCCTTCCGGAGATTCTCGGGTCTGCGCTGCGCTCCGCCCGAGAATGACGGCCGTTGTCACCCGAAGGCGAGCTGGACCTTCATCGCGCGGGACTTGTCGGCCGCGAGGTCGAAGGCCTCGACCGCCCGGTCGACGGGGATCGTCGCGGTCAGCAGGGGCGAGAGGTCGACCGCGCCGGAGCCGATCATCGCGACGGCCCAGTCGAACTCCTCATGGAAGCGGAAGGAGCCGCGCAGCTCGAATTCCTTGGCGACGAGCACGTTCATCGGCAGGGTGAACTGACCGCCGACACCGATCTGCACGATCACGCCGCCCGGCCGCACCACGTCGAAGGCCCCCGCCAGCGCGTGCTGGTTGCCCGAAGCCTCGAACATGACGTCGAACGCGCCTTTCTCGGCGCCGTACTCCGCCTTCAGGCGCTCGGGCTCGCCGGCGATGTCGATGGCGGCGGTCGCGCCCATCTTCAGCGCCGTGGCGAGCGGCCCCGGCACCACGTCGGTGGCGACGATCTCGCCGGCGCCGGCGGCCTTGGCGGCGACCATGGCCAGGATGCCGATGGGGCCCGAGCCGGTGACGAGCACCCGCTTGCCGAGCAGAGGGCCGGCCCGCTTGGCCGCATGCAGGCACACCGACAGCGGCTCGGCGAAGGCCGCCATGCCGGCGCTGACGCCGGGCGCCACCTTCACCGCCTGCCGCTCCTCGCAGACCAGCATGTCGCGGAAGCCGCCCTGGACATGGGGGAAGCGCATGGCCGAGCCGTAGAACAGCATGTCGGTGCAATGCTGCTGAAGACCCATCCGGCAATAGCGGCAGCGCTCGCAGGGCCGGCTCGGGTTGACGGCGACCCGGTCTCCGGGCCTCACGCGCGAAACCTCGGGGCCGACCGCATCGACCGTGCCGGCGATCTCGTGGCCGAGGATCATCGGCTCCCTGACGCGCACCGTGCCGAAGCCGCCATGAAGGTAGTAGTGGAGGTCCGAGCCGCAGATGCCGCCGGCCTCGATGCGCACGCGCACGTCGAGCGGCCCGAGCGCGGGAACGCTCGTTTCCTCGACGCGCAGGTCCTTCTCGGCATGAATCACGACGGCACGCATGGCAACCTCCCAGTCGCGCGGGTTCCGGCGTTCCCGCGATTGTCTAATCGATTGAAAGATGCTTACCCAGAGCGGATGCCGCCGCGCAACCGCGAAAACAGACGCGGCCGGAACAGGAGAAAACGCCATGTCGCTCTCGCTCTTCAAGCTCGATGGCAAGATCGCCCTCGTGACCGGCTCCGGACAGGGCATCGGGCTGGCGCTGGCCGAGGGGCTGGCGCAGGCCGGCGCCCATGTCGTGCTGAACGGCCGCCACCGGGAGAAGCTCGAAGCGGCCGCGGCCACCATCACCGGCGCGGGGCTCAAGGCGTCCGTCGCGCCCTTCGACGTGACGGATCAGCCGGCGGTCGAAGCGGCGGTGGCCAAGATCGAGGCCGAGACCGGCCCGATCGACATCCTGATCAACAATGCGGGCATCCAGAAGCGCGCGCCCTTCACCGAATTCCCGGTCGAGGGCTGGCACGAGGTGATCAACACCAATCTGCATTCGGTGTTCTACGTCACCCAGGCCGTGCTGAAGCGCATGGTGCCGCGCGGGCGGGGCAAGGTCGTCAATATCGGTTCGGTGATGTCGGAGCTGGGGCGGGCCTCGATCATTCCCTATACGGCCTCGAAGGGCGCGGTGAAGATGATGACGCGCGGGCTCGCCGCCGAATTCGGCAAGCACAACATCCAGGCCAACGCCATCGGCCCCGGCTATTTCACCACCGAGATCAACAAGGCGCTGATCGCCGACGAGGCGTTCTCGGCCTGGGTCAGCAGCCGCACCCCGGCCGGCCGCTGGGGCGAGACCAAGGAGCTGGTGGGCGCGGCGGTCTTCCTCTCCTCGGCCGCCTCCGACTACGTCAACGGCCACCTGCTGATGGTCGATGGCGGGCTGACGGCAGTGGTGTGAGGCGACGTCGCAACCACGTCATTGCGAGCGTAGCGAAGCAATCCAGGCTCGTAGAGTGCGAGGTTTCCTGGATTGCTTCGCTGCGCTCGCAATGACGGCGGAGCTGCTCAGCCCCTTCGCGCTCGATACGCCGTCAGCGTGTTGCGCAGCAGGCAGGCGATGGTCATTGGGCCTACGCCGCCGGGAACCGGCGTGATGGCGCCTGCCACCTTCGACGCCGCCGCGAAGTCGACATCGCCGACGAGCTTGCCGTCGGGCAGGCGGTTGATGCCGACGTCGATGACGGTGGCGCCGGGCTTGATCCAGTCGGCCTTGACGAAATGCGGGCGGCCGACCGCCGCCACGACGATGTCGGCCCGGCCAAGGACGGCCGGGAGGTCGCGCGTGCGGGAATGGGCGATCGTCACCGTGCAGTCGGCCTGAAGCAGCAGTTGCGCGACAGGGCGGCCGACGAGTTCGGACCGGCCGACCACGACCGCGTCGAGCCCCGACAGGGAGGGCAGCACCTGCCGCAGCAGCAGCATGCAGCCGAGCGGCGTGCAGGGCACGAGCCCGTTCTTGCCGGCGGCGAGGCGGCCGGCATTGATCGGGGTCAGCCCGTCGACATCCTTGGCGGGGTCGATCGCGTCGATGACGCGGCCGGTGTCGATATGCTTCGGCAGCGGAAGCTGGACAAGGATGCCGTCGACGGCGTCGTCGGCGTTGAGTTCGGCGAGCTTCGCGAGAAGCTCGGCCTCGGTCGTTTCCTCCGGCAAACGGTGGGCGACCGAGTTCATGCCCACCTCCTTGGCGAGCTTCTCCTTGGAGGCGACGTAGACGCGGCTCGCCGGATCGTCGCCGACCAGCACGACGTGAAGGCCGGGCACGGGCGCGCCCGAGGCTGCGATGGCCGCGATCTCGCGCGCGATCTCGGCCCGCAGCGCTGCGGCTGCGGCCTTGCCGTCGATGATGTGTGCCTGCTCGGACATGGCCGGTTCCTTCGTCGTCACAGCCGTCCTCATGCGCGATCGGACGGGGTGGGACAAGTCCGCAGACGACATGCTTTCGCAGCCACGCGACATTCGGGTGCGGCGCCTTGCGGGGCGGGGTGGCTGCCGCTATCGAAGGTGAGGTAGCGCCAGAGAAGCGACGGAGACGAGGTGACGACGGGGTTCGCGTCCATTCCCGGGGCTTCGGCCTACCGCCTGACGAATCTGCGCCTGCCGCTGGTCTTGACCGAAGGCGCGGCGCTGGCCGCCGACCGTGACGGCCTGGCGCTGGCCGATATCGCCGTCGAAGACGGTCGTATCGCCTCGCTCCTGCCGGCGGGAACCGGGACGGTCGAGGACCTGCCCGTGGTCGATCTCGATGGCGGCATCGCTTTGCCCCGACTCGTCGACTGCCATGTCCATCTCGACAAGGGGCATATCTGGCCGCGTCGGCGCAATCCGGACGGGAGCTTTCAGGGCGCGCTGGACAATGTGCTGGCGGACCGCGAGGCGAACTGGTCGGCCGAGGATGTCCGCACGCGGATGGATTTCGGCCTGCGCTGCGCCTATGCCCATGGCGCGGCGGCGATGCGAAGCCATATCGACTCGCTCGGCAAGCAGATCGGCATCAGCTGGCCGGTGCTGGCGGAGCTCAGGTCCGAATGGGCCGGGCGCATCGCTTTGCAGGCCTCGCCCCTCTTCGGCATCCAGTTCGCGCTCGACGAGGCGCATATGCGGGCGGTGACGGCGGCTGTCCGGACCCATGGCGACGGGCTCTTCGGCTGCGTCACCTACATGATCCCGGAGCTCGACCGGGCGCTCGACATCGTGTTCCGCACGGCGGTCGAGAACGGGTTCGACCTCGATTTCCATGTCGACGAGACCAACGACGTCACGGCGCGCTCGCTGGAGCATATCGCGGACGCGGCGTTGCGGCACGGCTTCACGGGGCGCATCCTCTGCGGCCATTGCTGCTCGCTCGCCCTGCAGGAGCCGCAGGACGAGGCGCGGATCATCGCCAAGGTGCGCGAGGCCGGGATCGCAGTGGTCTCCCTGCCGATGTGCAACATGTACCTCCAGGACAGACAGGCGGGCCGCAGCCCGCGCTGGCGCGGCGTCACCGCCCTGCACGAGCTGAAGGCGGCCGGCGTGCCGGTGATGATCGCCTCAGACAACACCCGCGACCCGTTCTATGCCTATGGCGATCTCGATCTCGTCGAGGTGCTGCGCGAGGGCACGCGCATCCTGCAGTTCGACCACTCCGGCACCGACTGGCCGGCGTCCATCGCGCGCTGGCCGGCCGAGGCGATGGGGCTGCCCGGAGGCGGGGCGGTCGTGGCCGGCGGACCGGCCGACCTCGTCCTGACGCGGGCGCGCGACTGGACCGAATTCTTCGCACGGCCGCAGAGCGACCGAACCGTGCTCGTCGCGGGCCGCCCGATCGACCGGACGCTGCCCGACCATCGCGAGCTGGACCACCTGATGCACGGGCGCGCGTCGTGACGGGGCGCCGTTCGCCGATGCCGCGAGGCTGAGATGCGCGTCCTGGTCCTCTACGCTCATCCGAATCCGGCGAGCTATGGAGCGGCGCTGCACGAGGCTGTCGTGGCCGAGCTGAAGGCGGCGGGGCACGAGGTCGACGATTGCGATCTCTATGCCGAAGGCTTCTGGCCCGTGCTCAGCGAGGCGGAGCGCGTCGGCTACCACAATCTCGCCGGCAACAGGGATCCCGTCGCCGGCTATGTCGCGCGCCTGCAGGCGGCGGAGGCGCTGGTGCTGTGCTTCCCCGTCTGGAATTTCGGCTATCCGGCGATCCTCAAGGGCTTCTTCGACCGCGTCTTCCTGCCGGGCGTCTCGTTCCGGATGGTGGACGGCAAGGCCACGCCCAATCTCCAGACGATCCGCAGGCTCGCGGCCGTGACGACCTATGGCGGCACGCGCTGGCGGGCCATGCTGATGGGCGATCCGCCGCGCAAGGCGGTGCGCCGGGTGCTGCGGGCGGTCTGCCATCCGATGGCCAACCCGCTCTACCTCGCCCATTACGACATGAACCGCTCGACACCGCAAAGCCGCTCCGGATTCCTCGAAAAGGTGCGCGCCGGAATGCGGACTCTTTAGTCCGATATAAAACCGTCATCAGACTGTCATCTTGGCGCGCGACGAGCAGCCGGCGAAGCGTATCCTTATCCGTGCAAGGGTCCACCCGATGAGCAAGGCTATCGAGAAGAGCGTCGGGCGCGCGCTGCTCGTCACGGCCCGGCTGCACCGGTCGCGCATGGGCGAGCGGCTCAACGGGCTCGGGCTGTTCCCCGGCCAGGAGCAGGCGCTGAAGGCGCTCCAGCCGGCCCCGATGACGATGGGCGAACTCGCGGGCCTCCTGCGCGTGAAGCCCCCGACGGTTTCCAAGACGATCGGCCGCCTCTCCGCGCAGGGGCTGGTCAAGCGCGAGGGCGGCAACCGCGACGGGCGGCTCGTGCAGGTGGCGCTCACGGAAGAGGGCCACAGGACCGCAAGCCAGCTCGACGCGCTCTGGAGCGATGTCGAGAACGAACTCCTCGACAAGCTCGACGCCAAGGAGCGCAAGCAGCTCCGCAAGCTGCTACGCAAGGCGGCGAAGGGGCTGTCGAAGGCCGGCGCCGATGGCGAGGAGATCGACGCGGAGAGCGACGAAGCCGACAGCGACGGCTGATTTCCGCATGGATCGCATGCGTTCAGCCGCTGGCACCCACGCGCGAAACGGTTAAGTCTCGGCGTCGCATTCCTGACGCGCATGACGGATTTCCCGTGTCCGCCTCCTCATCGCTACAGCCGGAGCCGGCCCGCGCGCGTCTGGCCGCGATCGGGCTGATCTGCGCGGCCGTCGCCCTGTTCGCCGTGCTGGACTGCAGCGCGAAGTGGCTCTCGGGCCATGTCAACCCCTTGCAGGTGGTGTTCGCGCGCTATGCCGGCAGCATGGTCTTCGTGCTGGCGCTGATGAACCCCGTGACCATGCCGGGCGTCTTCCGGACGAAGCGGCCCGGCCTGCAGATGCTGCGCTCGCTGCTCCTGCTCGGCGCCACGGTGATGAACTTCATCGCGCTCAAATACCTGCAACTCGCCGAGACGGTCTCGATCATGTTCGCGACGCCGCTCGTCGTCGCGCTCGCCTCGGGGCCGCTGCTCGGCGAATGGCCGGGGCCGCGCCGGCTGGTGGCGATCTGCATCGGCTTCCTGGGCGTTCTCGTCATCACCCGGCCGGGCTTCGGCGCCATGCATCCCGCCGCGACCCTGTGCGTGTTCGGGACGCTCTGCTACTCGTTCTATTCGCTGACGACGCGCATGCTCGCCGCCCATGATCCGCCCGAGACGACGATGATCTATTCCGGCGTCGCCGGCACGGCGGCGATGATCCCGATCATCCCCTTCGTCTGGACCGCGCCGGATTCGGCACTGACATGGGGGCTGCTCGTGGCCACGGGCGCGCTCGGCGGCTTCGGGCACTGGCTCCTGATCCTCGCCCATCGTCTGGCGCCGGCGACCGTGCTGGCGCCCTTCATCTACTCGCAGATCGTCTGGATGATCCTGCTCGGCTGGCTCGTCTTCGACCAGCTTCCCGATGGCTGGACCTTCGCGGGCGCGAGCGTCGTCATCGCCTCGGGGCTCTACCTGCTCTATCGCGAGCGGGTGCGGAAGAAGCCCGAGGTCTCGGCGGGGCTGCGGTAAGGCGACGTTCCACCGCCGGGCTGCCGCGAACGTGGCGACGGTCTCGGAGGGATCGCCGACGCCTCCAACAGAAGCGAGGGGGCAGCGGGCGCCTGACCCGCTGCCTGCCGGGTACTCCAGCCTGCCTCAGATCGTGACCTGCGTGCCGACCTCGACGACGCGGCCGGTCGGGATCTGGAAGAAGCTCGTGGCGTCCGTCGCGCCCTTGCTCAGGCTGATATAGAGATTGTCCTGCCAGATCGGCATGCCGGAGTTCGGCGACGGCTTGATCGAACGGCGCGACAGGAAGAACGAGGTCGACATGATGTCGAACTTGAAGCCCTGCTTGCGCAGCATGGCGAGGCTCTTCGGCACGTTCGGGCTCTCCATGTAGCCGTAGACCATGTCGACCCGCCAGAAGTCGTCGGTGACGCGCGAGAGCTTCACGCGCTCCTCCTCGGCGACGCGCGGCGTGTCGGCGGAGCGCACCGTCAGGATGACGTTGCGCTCGTGCAGGACCTTGTTGTGCTTCAGGTTGTGCAGGAGCGAGGCCGGCGCCGTCTCCGGGTCGCTGGTCAGGAAGACCGCCATGCCCTTGACCCGCACGGGCGGGCTCTTGGAGAGCATGCCGACGAGTTCCAGCAGCGGCACGTCGGTCTTGCGCGTCTTGTCGAACAGGATCTTGGTGCCGCGCACCCAGGTCCACATCAGCACGACGAGCCCGATGGCGAGCAGCACCGGCACATAGCCGCCATGGAACAGCTTGAGCATGTTGGCCGAAAAGAAGGCCATGTCGACGACGACGAAAGGAAGGATCAGCGCGCCCGCCGCGAACCAGCTCCAGCCCCAGGCGCGGTGGATCACGATGAAGGCCAGCAGCGAGCTGACCACCATCGTGCCGAAGACCGAGATCCCATAGGCGTGGGAGAGGTTGGACGAGGAGCGGAAGGTCCAGACCAGGATCAGCACCACGACCAGCAGCAGCAGGTTGATGCGCGGGATGTAGATCTGCCCCGAGGTGTGCTCGGAGGTGTGACGGATGTCCATGCGCGGCAGCAGGCCGAGCTGGATCGCCTGCCGCGTCAGCGAGAAGGCGCCGGTGATCACCGCCTGGCTCGCGATGATGGTCGCGAGCGTCGCCATCACCACGAAGGGCAACAGCAGCCCGTCCGGCGCGAGCCGGTAGAACGGATTGTCGATCGCGGTCGGGTCGGCGAGGATCAGCGCGCCCTGCCCGAGATAGTTGAGCCACAGCGCCGGGAAGACGAGGTAGAGCCAGGCGCTGCGGATCGGCCCGCGGCCGAAATGGCCCATATCGGCGTAGAGCGCCTCGGCGCCCGTCACCGCCAGGCAGACCGAGCCGAGAACGGCGAGGGAGACGCCGGCATGGTCGTAGAAGAAGCGCAGGGCGTAATACGGGTTGATCGAGGCGAAGACGCCGAGATCGTCGGCGATATGATAGATGCCGAGCCCCGCCAGCGTCAGGAACCAGATCAGCATGGCCGGGCCGAAGAAGTTCGCCATCTTCTGCGTGCCGCTGCTCTGGACGAGGAAGAGCGCGAGCAGGATCGCGGAGGAGATCGTCAGCACGTAGTCGTCGAGCGCCGGCGTGACGAGCTTGATGCCCTCGATCGCCGACAGCACCGATATGGCCGGGGTAATCACCGTGTCGCCGTAGAAGAGGGCCGCGCCGAACATGCCGAGGAAAAGCACGGCGCGTCCGCGCGAGCGGCCGAAGCCGCGCTGGGCCAGCGCGACGAGGGTCAGGATGCCGCCCTCGCCATTGTTGTCGGCGCGCATGAGCAGCACGACATATTTCAGCGTGACGACGACGAGCAGCGACCAGAGGATCAGCGAGAGCACGCCGATGACCGTCTCGCGCGCCACCGGCATGGCGCCGTTGTCGGTCGCCGCCAGAATGGTCTCGCGCAAGGCGTAGAGCGGGCTCGTGCCGATGTCGCCATAGACGACGCCGAGCGCGCCGAGCGCGAGCGCGGCATAGCTCGCATGCGCGTGCGCGCCACCGGCCCCCGGCGGCTCCTCCTGGCCGAAGCGGGAATCCTCCGCCTGGACGGTCGGGGGATTCGGCTGGTCATGCCCCATCGAGGGTCTCCGCGGGTGCTGCCGGGCAGCGAAAGGCCGGGGCCTCTAGCACAGCCTCGGCGGTAGGCAAAGACGCCTGCATGCGGCCCCCGACAGGTCAGAGGCTATTCAGCTGCCCGTTTGGCCAGGCCGAAGCGCCGCTCGACATAGTTTTCGACCATGGACTTGAATTCCTGGGCGATGCCGGGACCGCGCAGGGTCGTGACCTTCTCGCCATCGACGAAGACCGGCGCTGTCGGACTCTCGCCCGTGCCCGGCAGCGAGATGCCGATGTCGGCATGCTTGGATTCGCCGGGGCCGTTGACGATGCAGCCCATGACCGCGACGTTGAGCGTCTCCACGCCGGGATAGCGTGTCTTCCATTCGGGCATCGAGGCCGAGATCCAGTCCTGGATGTCCCGTGCCAGCTCCTGAAACACCGTCGAGGTCGTGCGCCCGCAGCCGGGGCAGGCCGCGACGAGCGGCACGAAGGCGCGGAAGCCCATGGTCTGGAGCAGTTCCTGCGCGGCCTTGACCTCGAGCGTGCGGTCGCCGCCGGGCTCGGGCGTCAGCGAGAAGCGGATCGTGTCGCCGATCCCCTCCTGCAGCAGGATGCCCAGCGCCGCGGAGGAGGCGACGAGGCCCTTGGAGCCCATGCCGGCCTCGGTCAGGCCGAGATGGATCGCGTAGTCGGACCGGCTCGCCAGCATGCGATAGACCGTGATGAGATCCTGCACGCCGGAAACCTTGGCGGAGAGGATGATGCGGTCTCGACCCAGCCCGATCTCCTCGGCGCGAACGGCCGAAAGCAGGGCGGACTGGACCATCGCCTCGCGCATCACGGCGCGCGCATCGAGCGGGGCGGCGCTGCGCGAGTTCTCGTCCATCAGCGCGGTCAGGAGCTCCTGGTCGAGCGAGCCCCAGTTGGCGCCGATGCGCACCGGCTTGCCGTAGCGGATGGCGCATTCGACGATCTGGCCGAACTGCCGGTCCTTCTTGTCCTTGAAGCCGACATTGCCGGGATTGATCCGGTATTTCGCCAGGGCCTCGGCACAGGCCGGGTGATCGGCGAGGAGCTTGTGGCCGATATAGTGGAAATCGCCGACCAGCGGCACGTCGACGCCGATGCGGTCGAGCCTTTCCCGGATGCGCGGAACGGCGGCGGCGGCCTCGTCCCGGTCGACGGTGATGCGCACCAGTTCCGAGCCCTGCCGGGCGAGCGCGGCGACCTGCGCCACGGTCGCGGCGATATCGGCCGTGTCCGTGTTGGTCATGGACTGGACCACGATCGGCGCGCCGCCGCCGACCGCCACATGGCCGACCTGCACCGGCACCGTGCGGTGGCGCTGGGCGGGGCCGGAGTGCTCCGGAAGCGGCTGGATCAGGACGCGTTCGTTCATCGGGATTGCTCTGTCAGGGACGCGCGTCGCGGCAGTGCTCGCATGTGCCGACGATCTCGACGACCTGATGCTGGGGCGTGAACTGCCGGGCCCGGGTGACGCTGGCGAGCGCCTCCTTCATCGCGGCCGAGGAATCCTCGTCGACGCCGCCGCAGCGCTCGCAGATCAGGAAGGCGACCACCTCGTCGGCTCCATGCCCGTGCAGGCAGGCGATATAGGCGTTGCGGGACGAGAGGCGATGCACGAAGCCCTGCTCGACCAGGAAGTCGAGCGCCCGGTAGATCGAGATCGGGGCGAGCCTGCGCCCGTCCGCCGGGGAAATCCGGTCCGCGAGGTCGTAGGCGCCGACCGGCCGGTGGTCGGCATGCAGCGCCTCGAGCGCGCGGCGCCTGATCGGCGTCAGGCGCAGGCCGCGCTCGCGGCACAGGCGCTCGGCGCGGGCCAGCGCTTCGTCGGCGCCGTGGCGATGCTCGTGTGCGTGGCGACAGCCGGCCGCATGGGGGGCGTGGTCGGCGTGACCCTCGTCGCCGTGACCGGGATGGCTCGCCTGCGCCTGGGATCGGAGCTGCATTCTCGTCATGTTGCGTTGCGGTGGGACATCGGGCAACGTGCCGCCCCGGCTCGCTCCCGGGGTCGCAGCCCTTTTTCTCTCGGCTCCGAACCTAAGCACTTTCTCGCCGATTGTCAGGAGCCCAGACGCTGATGTTTCGCAAGGACCGCACAGCCGCGAACACGGGTCCGACCTCGGGCATCGGCCTCGCCTGTGCGCGGGCGCTCGCGGCCGAAGGCGCCGACCTCGCGATCGACGGCATCCTGCCGCCGGCCGAGGCCATGGACGCGGCGACGGCGAGCACCGGGGCGACGCTGCCGATGGACGGCGGCTGGGCGGCCGAATGACCGGCCGGCGCACAGCCCCGGTCGTCGCGGGGCTCGCCGGGCCCAAGGCGGAGAAGGTCGTCTCGCTGGCTCTGCAGGGCGGCGGCGCGCATGGCGCCTTCACCTGGGGCGTGCTCGACGCGATCCTCGAGGACGGCCGGCTGGCGATCGAGGCGCTGACGGGCACCAGCGCCGGCGCGATGAACGCGGTGGTGCTGAGCGAGGGCTGGAACGAGGGCGGGGCCGACGGCGCCCGGGCCAAGCTCGAAACCTTCTGGCGCGCGATCAGCGTCGATGGCAAATTCGGCTCCTCAGAGCGCTCGCTGCTCGACATCATGCTCGGCGCCTGGAAGAGCGACGTGACGCCGCCGGGGCTGCTCTGGTTCGAGCTGTTCTCCAAGGTCGCGAGCCCCTACGACGTCAATCCTCTCAACATCAATCCATTGCGCGCGGTCATCGCCGACCTGATCGATTTCGAGAAGGTGAGGGCCTGCCATGCCGTGAAGCTGTTCATCGCGGCGACCAATGTGCGCAGCGGCAAGATCCGGGTGTTCGAGGGGCGGGAGCTGACGGCCGACCATCTGATGGCGTCCGCCTGCCTGCCCATGCTGTTCCAGGCCGTCGAGATCGACGGCGAGGCCTATTGGGACGGCGGCTATATGGGCAATCCGGCGTTGTTTCCCTTGTTCTACGAGGCACGCTGCGACGACGTCGTGCTGGTCCAGATCAATCCGATCGAGCGGCGCGAACTGCCGACCGACGCGCGCGCGATCCAGGACCGGCTGAACGAGATCACCTTCAACGCCTCGCTGCTGCGCGAGCTGCGCGCCATCGACTTCGTCAATCGCCTGGTCGATTCCGGCAAGCTGCCCCGCGACGAATACAAGCGCGTGCTCATGCATCGGATCGACGGCGGCCCGCCGCTGGCCGAGCTGACCTCGTCCTCGCGGCTGAACTCGGACTGGGACTTCCTGCTGCGGCTGCGCGACATCGGCCGCAACGCGGCGAGGCGCTGGCTCAAGCGCAATTACGACGCGATCGGCAAGGTCGCGACACTCGACCTCAAGGCGGCGTTCTCGTAGAGAACCCGCGCAAAGGCCGTCGGCACAAGGCGGCGCACCTTCTTTAGACCCTTGCCGATCCCAGGACGGAAAGACGCCATGACCAAGCTGATCGTCACCGCCGGCCCCTACAGCTTCGAGGGCCGGCTCGAGCTCGATGCCGCGCCGAAGACCTGCGCGGCGTTCCTTCGCCACATGCCCTTCGAGAGCAAGTTCGTGCATGTGCGCTGGAGCGGCGAGGGCGTCTGGATGCCGCTCGGCGAACTCGATTTCGGCGTGGGCTACGAGAACCACACCAGCTATCCGGCTCCCGGCCAGATCATCCTCTATCCGGGCGGCATCAGCGAGACCGAGATCCTGCTGGCCTATGGCGGGGTGCATTTCGCCAGCAAGATGGGTCAGCTCGCCGGCAACCACTTCATCACCCTGACCTCCGGGCTGGAGAACCTCTACGCGCTCGGCCGCAAGACCCTGTGGGACGGCGCGCAGGACGTGCGCATCGCGCTGGCCTGAGGCTTCTCCAACGCCCTTCGATCAGCCGCCCGCGTCGGCCAGAGGCGGGCGAGCCTGGCTCGCCGCGTCCGAGGCCTGGCACAGGGCGAGCATGGCGCGGGCGATCTCGGCCTCGCCCATGATCGTCATCGTCGCGCCGCACTTCGTCAGGTGGGCGACCTCGGCGTCGGAATGGGCGCGTGCGACGATCGGCAGCGTCGGGTTGTCGCGTCGGGCCTGTTCGCAGACCTGCCCGGCCTCGAAGCTGCCCGGGATCGCGACGAAGAGGCGCTTGGCGCGGCCAAGCCCCGAGGCCGCGAGCACCTCGCCGTCGGCGGCGTTGCCGACCAGCGTCTCGGCGCCGTCGCGCTCGGCGAGCGTCAGCGCTTCCGAGCGATCCTCGATGACGAGCACCTTCTCGCCACGCGCGATCAGTCCGGCGCCCAGCAGGCTGCCGACGCGGCCATAGCCCACGACCACCATGTGCTCCGACAGCTCGGTCGGAACGACGGCGAGCTTGGTTTCCTCGCTCGCGGGAGAGGCGGCGCCCTCGGCGGTTGCGCCGGCTTCGGCGGCGGGCCTGGGCTTCGCCGCGGGCAGTTCGCCCGCGAAACGGTCGACGAGCGCGAAGAGAACCGGGTTCAGCAGGATCGAGAGGATCGCGCCCGCGAGGACGAGATCGCGCCCTTCCGCCGGCAGGATCGCCAGCGAGACGCCGAGACCCGCCAGAATGAAGGAGAACTCGCCGATCTGCGCCAGCGAGGCGGAGATCGTCAGGGCCACCGTGTTCGAGCGGCCGAAGGCGCGCACGATCAGCCAGGCGCCGACCGATTTGCCGATCAGGATGATCGCCAGCGTGCCGAGGAGCGGGAGCGGCGCGCGCAGCAGGATGCCGGGGTCGAACAGCATGCCGACCGAGACGAAGAACAGCACCGCGAAGGCGTCGCGCAGCGGCAGGGTCTCTTCGGCCGCGCGCTGGCTGAGCGGGGACTCGTTCAGGATCATGCCGGCGAAGAAGGCGCCGAGCGCGAAGGAGACGCCGAACAGGCTCGCGGCGATGTAGGCGACGCCGAGCGCCACCGCCAGCACGGCGAGGCGGAAGAGCTCGCGCGAGCCGGTATGGGCGACCCAGTGCAGCACCCAGGGGATGAGGCGGCGCCCGACGACGAGGATGAGGCCGAGGAAGCCGACGAGCTTCAGCAGCGTCAGGCCGAGGACGCCCCAGACACCGAAGTCGAACTGCGTGGCGAGCGGGGCCGGGACGCCTGGCCGCGCTCCACCGTTCAGCACGTCGGCCAGCACCGGCAGCAGCACGAGCGCCAGGACCATCGCCATGTCCTCGACGATGAGCCAGCCGACGGCGATGCGCCCGCGTTCGGTCTGGACGAGCCGGCGTTCCTGCATCGCCCGCAGCAGCACGACCGTGCTCGCCGTCGAGAGGGCGAGACCGAAGACCGCGCCCGAGATCCAGCTCCAGCCGAGGAGGAGGCCGAGGCCGAGGCCCAGCAAGGTCGCGATCGAGATCTGGACGAGCGCTCCCGGCACGGCGATGGCTTTTACCGAGAGCAGGTCCTTCAGGGAGAAGTGCAGGCCGACGCCGAACATCAGCAGAATGACGCCGACCTCCGCCAACTCGTTGGCGAGGTTCTGGTCGGCGACGAAACCCGGAGTGAAGGGGCCGACGGCGACGCCGGCGACCAGATAACCGACAAGGGGCGATATCCGGAGTTTCTGGGCGAGTGCCCCGAAAACGAAGGCAAGGCCAAGGCCCGCGACGAGAATGGCGATCAACGGGCCGTGATGCATCGGTCTCCCAGACACGCGCAGGTTGAAATAGCGGTGCGTCCAACGATGGAGACCATGCCGGTTGCACCGCCGGAATTCAACCGCCGGTGCATAGCATCTGGACTTTCGTCCTACGCAGAATGGATGGCGCGACTGTGGATCGACGCCGTTAAGAACCGATTAAGTCATCGGCCTTGCGCGAGGCCGTCCCACGCCTCGGTCACGCCTTCGGCTTCTCCAGAAGGATCCGGCCCTGCTTCTCGACGCCGAGCTTCAGCTTCTCGGCGAAGACCGCGAGCATCCAGGGCAACATGACCTCGATGCGCACATGCGCATCCTCGACGCTGACCCGGCCATTCACGGTATGGCCGAGGGCGGCGACGCCGAAATGCAGCGTGTCGCCTTCCCAGCGCTCCTCCGCCAGCTGCATGCCGACCGTTCCGAGCCGGTCACGGACGCGGTCCATGCCGTCGCGCAGTCGCGCCAGCGTCGCCTCGCGGCCGAGGTCCTGGGAGATCGTAATGGTGACTGGTCGCTTCATCGCTTTTGCCCGGAAATCGATGCCGAGCATCGCATATGGCGGTGGATGGCGGGCTTTGCCAGAAATTCCGCCGGCATCCGCTGTCGCGTCTGGTCAAGCAGGTCTGGTTAAGCAGGTCTTGCGAGCAGGCGGCGCGGCTCGCCCCATCCCGGAACGCTCCGGGACGGGGTGGGAACGAACCATGTGCGAATCAGGTCAGGCCGCCTGTTCGCCGAGCGTTCTGTCGCTCAGCGTCCGGTGCCCGCGATGGGTCACGCGCCAGGCGTCGCCATCGACTTCGACGAGCCCGCGCCGCTCGAGGTTCTGCAGCATGGAGTCGTCGAAAATGAAGTGGCGGGTCCGTTCCTCGATGCTTTCGAGGGCGATCCATTCGGGATCGGACATGATGCAGGGATGCGCGATCTGGAGGTGCTGAACGTGCATGGATCTCTCCCTATCGGTGCGGGTTTCTGCGTGAATCGACTATCCACCGTGAATTTGGCCATCGCGTGACGCGAAGCAGGCAAAACGGATGCGGGATGTTTCTAGGGCCCCGGCCGGAACCCGCGCCCGGCATGCCTCGTTCACTGAGCACCCAGGCATCAACATACGGAGCGATCCGCCATGGCGACCATGAACACCTTCCCGCCCGACGTGCCCAAGGACGATCTGGCCGACGATCTCGACCGGGCCCGCGACACGGCCGAATCCGTGGGCCGGGGCCTGCGCGCGAAAGCCTCGAATCTCGCGGACAAGGCCAGCGAGACGGCGCGCGACGCCTTCGACAATGCCCGCGACGCCATCGCGGAAGCCGATCCGGCCGAAATGGTACGGGAGAGTGGCAGCGCGGCCCTGCGCGCCGTCGAACGTCATCCGCTCATCGCCTTCGGCCTCGGAGCCCTGAGCGTCGGCCTCGTCGCGTGGAGTTCGATGCGCCGCCCGCCCGCTTCGCGCTGGGAACGCTATATTCCGGACACCGGCAGGCTGCGCAGCCTCTGGCAGGATCATGGCGGCGAGGCGCTCAATGCCGGCGAGAAGGCCCTGCGCAGCAGCGGCGCTTGGCTCGACGGCCAGCGCGGCCAGGCGCGCGACTATGCCGAAATGGTCCGGGACTATGCCGACCATGGCGGCCGGTTGCTGGCGAAGCGTGCGGAACGGGAGCCGATCGCGGCGATGATCGGCGTCGGTATCGCCGTCTACGTGATCGGCAGCCTGCTCACCTCGTCGGCCGCGCGGGCGTCTTCCACGTCGTCGGATTCCTCGTCCCGCAGCGCCGCTGCGCCGGCCGGGCGGAAACGACAGTCGCGCCGCTGACGGGGTTCGGCGCGCGACGGTGCCGCGAGTGGCCGTCGCCCAAAGAGAAACGTCACCCAAAGAGAAACCCTGCCGCAGGTCATGCGGCAGGGTTCGATCATCGACTACCGATGTCAGGCGAGCGTTTCGCCCGTCCTCACCACCAGTAGCCCGGTCCGTAGTAGTAGCCGCGGCGATAATAGGGGCGTGAGGCTCCGGCCGCGATGGCTCCGCCGACGACGCCTGCGGCGACACCGGCAGCAACCGCGCTGCTCGCCTCGTTCGACGCGCGACGGTTCTCGACATAGTTCGCCGAGCGGCACTGCTGGTAGGCGCGCGTCCCCGGGCGGAAACCCTGAGCCTCGCAAGTCACCTCGGCGTCCGCGAGCGACTCCTGCGCCGTCTGGCAACCAGCCAGAATGGCCGCCAACGCCCCGACGATAACGATCGTACGCATTTGCATTCCTTCTTCAGCCTCCCATCGGCCGGTTGGGACTAAAAGGCAGGTGAAACGGAAGGTCAAGGCGTTCCTCGGAGGTTGGGTTACCGCGCCGGCGCAATCCTCAAGTTATTGAGACATTGGTAGAGTTTCGCTAAGCGATGCCGAGTGCCCGCGCTTGTGAGGGGGCTCTTGAAATCGCCGGCCGTCGGCCGATCATGCATCCGGGGCGCCGCGGGCGGCCCGTCACGAGGACGAGCTTGCCATGCCGCGATTGCTGTTGCTCCTGCCCGCCATGCTCCTCGGAGCCTGCGCGATCCACACATCGCGGACGAGCGTCGTCGTGCTGACCGAGAGCAAGGGCGTCGTGGAGGCCTGCACGAAGCTCGGCGATATCGACGGAGATTCGACGCTCGCCCCGATCCTGCTCGTGGACCAGGCGCGCGATTCCGCGATGGCGCGGCTGAAGATCAGGGCGGCGGACCTCGGCGGCACGCATGTGCTGACGTCGGTCGCCGATCCCAAATGGAAGGGGCCCGACAATTCGGGCGTCGTCTACAAGTGCACTCCCTGAGCGCGATCCGCGCTTCGGAGATCGGGGCCGGCCTCACAAGGCCTTCAGCCAGGCGTGCTCGGCCGCATCGTGGAACTTCCAGGTGCGCTTCGGGCCGGCCATGACGTTGAGATAATAGAGATCGTAGCCGTGGCAGGTGGCGCAGGGGTGATAGCCCCTGGGCACCAGCACGACGTCCCCGTCCTCGATCGCCATGGCCTCGTCCAGGCTGCGGTCGTCGGTATAGACGCGCTGGAAGCCGAAGCCCTGCGGCGGGTCGAAGCGGTGGTAATAGGTCTCCTCGAGCAGCGACTCGTTGGGCAGGTCGTCGCGGTCGTGCTTGTGCGGCGGGTAGCTCGAGGTGTTGCCGGCGGGCGTGATGACCTCGACCACCAGCAGCGAATCCGCCGCTTCCGTTTCCGGAAGGATGTTGGTGACGTGGCGGGTGTTCGAGCCCTTGCCGCGCACCTCCTGGCCGAGCGTGTCCGGCGCGATGACGCGGACGGGCAGGCCGCCGCCGCGCCCGGGCGCCGTGCAGACCGCGAGTTCGAGATCGGTCGTCGCGGTGACCGACCAGTCCGAGCCCTGCGGGACATAGACCGACCAGGGCTTGCCCTCGAAGGGTGACATGCGCTCGCCGAGGAGGCCGAGCGCCTCGCCGCCCGCCGCGACCTCGCCCTTGCCGGTCACGAGCACGAGGCAGGCCTCACGGTCGCCGGTCGCGGCGGACACTGTTTCGCCGGGCTTCAGGCGGTGCAGGTCGAAGCCGACATAGGTCCAGCCTGCGTTTTGCGGCGTGACATGGGTGACGAGGCCGTGGCGGCCGGCGGGGCGGATCTTGAGGTGGGACATGGGCTCATCCTTGGAAGAGTGCTCGTCATGCTCGGGCTCGACCCGAGCATCTCCGGCGGGAGATTCTCGGGTCTGCGCTTCGCTCCGCCCGAGAATGACCGTTGGGGGCGTCAGCCCAATCCCGCTTCCCGGACGAAGCGTGCCAGATTGGCGTGGCCGAGCTTGGCGTAAGCCGCCGGCTCGGCCTTCTTCGGATCCTGCTCGGCCTCGACCACGATCCAGCCGGAATAGCCCTGCAATTCCCGGAGCACGCGGACATAGTCGATCAGCCCGTCGCCGGGCACGGTGTAGACGCCCGCCAGCACGGATTCGAGGAAGGACCAGTCGGCGCGGTTGGAGCGCCACATCACCTCCTCGCGGATGTCCTTGGCATGGACATGGCGGATGCGGGGCTTCCAGTGACGGGCGATGCGGGCGGGATCGCCGCCGCCCCAGGTCGCGTGGCCGGTGTCGAGCAGCAGGCCGGCGGCCTCGCCGGTGACCTCCATGAAGCGGTCGATCTCGGCCTCGGTCTGCACCACCGTGCCCATGTGATGGTGATAGACGAGGTCGAGCCCGTACTCGCCCTTCAGCGCTTCGGCAAAATTGGTGTAGCGCGCCCCGAAACCGGCCCAGCTCTCCTTGGCCAGCACCGGGCGCGCCGAGAGCGGCTTGCCGATGTCGGAATGGATCGCGTTCGAGGTCTCGGCCGCGATCAGGACCGAGCAGCCCATGTCGCGCAGCAGCGTGGCATGGGCCTTCACGGCGGCCATCTCGGCGGCGACGTCACGGATCAGCAGCTCCGTCGAGTACCAGCCGGAGACGAGTGCGTGGCCATGGGCGTCGAGGATCGGCTTCAGCCTGGCCGCCTCGCGCGGGAACTTGTTGCCGAGCTCCATGCCGGTGAAGCCGGCGGCGCGGGCTTCGCTCAGGCAGGTCTCGAGCGGGATGTCGCCGCCGATCTCCAGCATGTCGTCGTTGGACCAGCCGATGGGGTTCGCGCCGATGCGGATCATAAGTGGAGTCTTTCCTGATGACTGGCTCTGCCGTCATTGCGAGCGCAGCGAAGCAATCCAGGAGGACAGGGTGAGACGTTGAACCCGGTCACCCTGGATTGCTTCGTCGCTTCGCTCCTCGCAATGACGGCCATATCTCATTCGCCGACGCGCTGCCGCTTGCGGCGCTCGTCATAGCTCGCACGCGCCTCGCGCACCTGCAGCCGCTCGCTGACCTCGGGCACCGCCACGTCCCACCAGGCGCCGCCGGCGCCGGTCGAGACCAGCGGGTCGGTGTCGATGACGACGACAGTGGTGCGCGGGTTCGCCTTCGCCTGGGCGAGCGCGGCCTCGAGCTCGGCGATGGAGGCCGCCCTGGTCGCGATGGCGCCGAGGCTCGCGGCATGGGCGACGAAGTCGATCTCCGGCAGCGTATCGTGGCGCGCGTCCTTCAGCAGGTTGTTGAAGGAGGCGCCGCCGGTCGCGTTCTGCAGGCGGTTGATGCAGCCGAAGCCGCGATTGTCGAGCAGGACGATGGTGAGCCGCAGGCCCAGCATCACCGAGGTCGCGATCTCGGAGTTGAGCATGAGATAGGAGCCGTCGCCGACCATGACGACCACCTCCTCGTCGGGCCGCGCCATCTTGGCGCCGAGCCCGCCGGCGATCTCGTAGCCCATGCAGGAGAAGCCGTACTCGGCATGGTAGGAGCCGGGCCTGCCTGCCTGCCAGAGCTTGTGCAACTCGCCCGGAAGACCGCCGGCCGCATGCAGCAGGACGATGTCCGAGCCGAGCGCGCGTTGGACGGCGCCGATGACCTGAGCGTCCGAGGGCAGGGCGGCGTTGGTCGCGGCGGTCGCTTTGTCCGCCTCGCTGCGCCAATCGGCCTTGCCGGCTTTCGCGCTGGCGGTCCAGCTCTCGGGCGCCTTCCAGCCGCCGACGGCCTCGGCCAGTTCCACGAGTCCCTCGCGCGCATCCGCGACCAGCGGCAAAGCGCGGTGCTTGCCGGCGTCGAAGGGCTGGACGTTGAGGCCGATGATCGTCTTGTCCGCCGCGCCGAACAGCGCCCAGGACCCCGTGGTGAAATCCTGCAGGCGGGTGCCGATGGCGAGGACGTGGTCGGCCTCGGCGGCCAGCCGATTGGCGGCCGAGGTGCCGGTGACGCCGACCGCCGCCATGTTGAGCGGCGCGTCGTCCGGCAGGGAGGACTTGCCGCCCTGCGTCTCGCAGACGGGCACGCCGGTCGCGGCCGAAAAGCGCGCGAGCTCCTCGGAGGCGCCGGAATAGAGCACGCCGCCGCCGACGACGATCAGAGGCTTGCGGGCGGCCTTCAGCGCGGCCGCGGCTGCCGCCAGCTCCGCCCGATCCGGCCTCGGGCGGCGCGGCGTCCAGAGGCGCTCGGTGAAGAAGCTCTCGGGATAGTCGTAGGCCTCCGCCTGCACGTCCTGGCAGAGCGCGAGCGTGACCGGGCCGCATTCGGCCGGGTCGGTCAGCACCTGCATGGCGCGGTGAAGCGCCGGGATGATCTGCTCGGGGCGGGTGATGCGGTCGAAATAGCGCGAGACCGGCCGGAAGCAGTCATTCGCCGAGACGGTGCCGTCGCCGAAAGCCTCGACCTGCTGGAGCACGGGATCGGGAATCCGGTTCGCGAAGACGTCTCCCGGCAGCAGCAGGACGGGCAGGCGATTGACATGGGCGAGCGCGGCGGCCGTGACCAGATTGGTCGCGCCGGGGCCGATCGAGGTCGTGGCGGCCATGAAGCGGCGGCGCATGTTGGCCTTGGCATAGGCGATGGCCGCATGGGCCATGGCCTGCTCGTTATGGGCGCGGAAGGTCGGCAGGCGCTCGCGCTCCTGCCAGAGCGCCTCGCCGAGGCCCGCGACATTGCCATGGCCGAAGATCGCCCAGACGCCGCCGAAGATCGGCAGCCGCTTCCCGTCGATCTCGGTCATCTGGCGGCTGAGATAGCGTGTCAGCGCCTGGGCCATGGTGAGGCGGATGGTGGCGGTCATGGTCGTCTGTCTCCGGCTAGGAGCTTTCGAGCAGGAACCACGGCGTCATTCCGGGCGAAGCGAAGCGTAGACCCGGAATCCATCGTAGGGCGCATCGCCCTTCGATGGATTGCGGATCGGCGCGGCTTCGCCGCTGGTCCGGAATGACGGGGCGGTTCCACGGAAAGATGACACGCCTTAAGCCGCCTTGCGGTCGCGGGTGGCGAGCCAGAGCTCGGTCAGCGCGCCGAAGCGGCGGGCCATGTCGGCGGTTGCCGCCTCGTCGTCCATGCGGCCGGCGAGCCAGGCCTCGGCGGCAGCCATGAAGATGGTCCGGCCGACGGCGAAGCCCTTGACGATGGGGGTGGCGGCCGTGGCGGCGAAGCCGGCCTCCAGCTCCTCGGCCGGCGCGTCGAGGCCGAGCAGCAGCACGCCGCGGCACCAGGGGTCGTGTTCGGCGATCACGCCCTCGATCGCCGCCCAGGCGGCAGCGGAGGCCTGCGGTTCCAGCTTCCACCAGTCGGGCTTGATGCCGAGCGCGTAGAGCTCGGCCAGCGCGCGGGCCAGCGTGTCGTCGCCGAGCGGACCATGGCGGCCGGCGATGATCTCGACCATCAATTCGCGGCCGACGCGGCGGCTCGCCTCGAAGAGGGCGCGCAGCTTGTCCTGCTGCTGCCGCTTCAGCTCCGGCGCGTCGTCCGGATGGTAGAAGCACAGCACCTTGATGCAGTGGTCGACCGGCCATTCCGGCAGCAGGGAGCCGATGTCCTGGCTGGTCTCGAAGAGCAGGGGGCGGGAGCCCGGCCGCTCGACCGGGCGGCCGAGCCAGGAGAAGGGATGGCGGGCGAATTCGAACATCGCCTCGCGGCCATGCTTCTCGTCGAGCAGCATGCCGTATCCCAGCCTGCCCCCGGCGATGCGGGCGGCGGCCTTGACGGCGAGCACCTTGAAGTCGCGGATGCGGGCGGGGTCGGCGCCGAGCTTCGCGGCGGCTTCCTCCAATTGGCTGCGATGGTCGCAGGCGAACGCCATCAGCGCCGGAATCTCGCGGCGGCGCGTCGTCGCCCAGTGGATGTGGTTGATCGCCTCGTCCTTGCGCAGGGCGCGATGCGGGCTGCCGTTCTTCAGGAAATAGCGGAGCTCCTCGAAGGTCGGGCTCTCGGGCGAGCAGAGCAGGCGCGAGACGGCGAAGGCGCCGCAGGCATTGGCCCAGGTCGCGGCCGTCTCGAGGCTTTCGCCGCCGAGCCAGCCGCGCAGGAAGCCTGACATGAAGGCGTCGCCCGCGCCCAGCACGTTGTAGACCTCGATCGGGAAGCCCTTCCCGACGATGCCGGCCTCCAGATCGTCGGCGATCGCTCCCTCGTAGACGATGCAGCCCATCGGTCCGCGCTTGAGCACGATCGTCGCGCCGGACAGCGCGCGGATCGTCCTGAGCGCCGGGAGGAGTTCGCTCTCGCCCGAGGCGATCAGCACCTCCTCTTCCGTGCCGACGATGAGGTCGCAGCCGGGCAGCACCGTCTTCATGCGCTCGGAGACGGCGGCCGAGGCGATATAGCGGTTGTCGCCTGCCGCATGCCCGGCGAGGCCCCAGAGGTTCGGGCGATAATCGATGTCGAGCACGACCTTGCCGCCGTTCTCCCGCATCAGCCGCATCGCCTTGCGCTGGGCGGCCTCGGGACCGGGGCGGGCGAAATGCGTGCCGGTGACGACGAGCGCCCGCGCCGTCGCGATGAAGGCGGGGTCGACGTCGTCCTCCGCCAGCGCCATGTCGGCGCAGTTCTCGCGGTAGAACAGCAGGGGAAAGGAGGTGTCGCTCTCGACGGAGAGGATGGCGAGCGCGGTCAGCCGCTCGGGGTCGGTCTTCAGCCCGGCTTGCGAGACGCCCTCGCGCGCCATCTGCTCGCGGATGAAGCGGCCGAACTGCTCGTCGCCGACGCGGGTCAGCAGGGCCGAACGCAGGCCGAGGCGGGCGGTGCCGATGGCGATGTTCGCCGGGCAGCCGCCGACGGATTTGGCAAAGCTCGTGACGTCCTCGAGCCGCGAGCCGATCTGCTGGCCGTAGAGATCGACCGAGGCGCGGCCCATGGTGATGACGTCGAGCATCTGCGAGGCTGCGTGCTGCGGACCCGCCATGTCGGTCTCCCTCAACGTCCCGATGGCGCGCATGACGGCAGGGACTTGGGGCGACGAAATGATAATTCTGTTTTCAAGTCAATCGGAATGTACATTCCCTTCGGTGCGGACCTTGCCGCGGCTGCTCCGGCGTTTGCCGTGGCGCGCGTCGCCGATGCCGACGGCGAGCGCCATCGACAGCGCCATCGTGCCGGCGAGCGAACGGAAGCCGCCGAAATCGGCCTCCGCGACCTCGAACCAGACGGCGGCGAAGCGCGCCAGCGGCGAGAAGGCGCTGTCGGTGATGGCGACGACCGGCACGCCCGCCTCGGCGAGAACGCGCGCATCCTCGACCGTCGCGGAGGCATAGGGCGAGAAGCTGATCGCGAGCGCGGCGTCCCGCGGCGTGGCGAAGGACATCATCTCGGGCTCCAGGCCCGCGGCCGATTCCACGAGCTGGCTGCGCACGTTGAGCTTGCCGAGGACGTAAGCGAGATAGGTGGCCACCGGATAGGAACGGCGGCGCGCGACGATGTAGATCGTCTCCGCCCGGGCCAGGGTGGCGATGGCGCGGTCGAGCGTCGCGTCGTCGAGGCTGCGATGCAGGGCGTCGAGCGATTGCTGCGAGGCGGTCAGGAAGCCGTCGAGAATGCGATGGTTGCCGGCGCGTTCCTTGCCTCCGGCCCGCAGCGTGGTGAGCCTTTCCTCATAGCTCGAATTGCGCTCCCGCAGACGCTCGCGGAAGAGCAGCTGCAGGCTGCTGAAGCCGTCGAAGCCGAGATGCTGGGCGAACCGGATCAGCGTCGAGGGCTGCACGCCGGCGGAGACCGCGATGCTCGCCGCCGTGCCGAAGGCGATCTCGTCGGGATTGTCGAGCGCATAGGCGGCAATCTGCGCGATACGCTTCGGCAGGCCGTCGCGGCGGGCGAGGATCAGCGTGCGCAAAGCCTCGAAGTCGCGCGGCTGCTCCGTCTGCGCCGTTGGCTCCATGCCGGTCTCCATCCCCTTCTTCGTTGGTCCCGTTCTCGCAGCGAAGGAGGAATGGAGCAAGCGTTCCCGCCTGGAATGAATGGACTCATCGGAACGAGCGAGGATGAACGGCGCTCCCTCTCCCCCTGCGGGAGAGGGTTGGGGTGAGGGGTCTCGCGACATCGGCCGTAAGCCTTCCAGCGAACGCTGGACGTTCGGCGCGACCCCTCATCCGGCCCTGCGGGCCACCTTCTCCCGCAAGGGGAGAAGGGAAGCGGCGCAAGGCGCCGCCCGAGAATGACATGCGGGGTCAGCTCAGCGAGCCGCCGACCGCCTTTTCGAGGATGCTCCAGGCTTCTTCGCCGTACTTCTTCTTCCAGTCGGCATAGAAGCCGGCCTTGCGAAGCGCCTCGCGGAAGGGCTCGGCCTTGGTCTCGTTGAAGACCATGCCCTTGGCGACGAGCTCGTCGCGCAGCCCCGCATTCAGCTTGGCGACGTCGGCCCGCTCCAGCTCGGCGGCCGCGTTGAGGTTCTTCGCGACGATGGCGCGCAGATCCTCCGGCAGCCTCTCCCAGGCGCGACGATTGCCGAGGAACCAGAAGCCGTCCCACATGTGGTTGGTGACCGAGAGGTACTTCTGCACCTCGAAGAGCTTCGCCGTCGAGATGATGGCGAGGGGGTTCTCCTGGCCATCGACGACATGGGTCTGCAGGGCGGTGTAGACCTCGGCGAAATTGATGCTGGCCGGCGCCGACTGGAAGGCCGTGAACATCGAGGTCCAGAGCGGGGAGACCGGCACGCGGATCTTGAAGCCCTTGAGGTCCTCCGGCGTGTTGATCGGGCCCTTCGACGAGGTGATCTGGCGGAAGCCGTTGTCCCAGATCTTGTCCATGACGACGAGGTTGGCCTTGCCGATCTGGCCGCGGACATAGGCGCCGAGCTCGCCGTCCATCGCCTTCCAGACGGCGTCGTAATTCGGGAAGGCGAAGCCGATGCCGGAGACCGAGGCGTTGGGCACGAGCGTCGAGAGGATGAGCGGCGAGAGGGTGAAGAACTCGACGCCGCCGGAGCGCACCTGGCTCAGCATGTCGGTGTCGGAACCGAGCTGGTTGTTGGGGAAGATCTGGATGTCGACGCGCCCTTTGGTCTCCGCCTTGATCTTCGCCACGGCCTCGTTCGCGCGCTGGTTGAGCGGATGCGCGATGGGCAGGTTGTTGGCGTATTTGTACGAGAACTCCGGCGTCTGCGCGAAAGCGCCGCCGATATGGAAGGAGCCGATGGCGGAGGCTGCTGCGGTGCCCTGCAACAGCGTGCGGCGCGAAATGGTCATGGTCGTTTCTCCCGATGTGTCTTGTGGTTTTTTGGTAGCGCCCGGTCGTCGCCGGGAATTTCGGACTGCGGTCGCCTCGAGCCTCAGAGAACCCAGGTCGACAGGCCCGGCACCAGCGCGATGACGGCCAGGCCCACGAGCAGGGCGACGAGATAGGGCCAGATCGCGCTCATCGCCTCGTCGGGCGAGACGTTGCCGATCTTGCAGGCGATGTAGAAGCCGATGCCGATGGGCGGGGTCATCAGGCCGATGTTCATCGCCGTGACCACGACCATCGAATAATGCACGTCGTTGATGCCGAGGTTCTTGGCGATGGGGAACATCAGAGGCGCCATCAGCACGATCGCCGGCAACCCCTCGAGCACGCAGCCGAGGATGAGGAAGACGACGATGGTGAACGCCATGAAGGTCAGCCAGCCGCCTGGAAGCCCGGCCATGAAGGTCGCGAGGTCGCGGGCGAAGCCGGTCTGTGTCAGGGCCCAGGCCATGGCGAGCGCCGTGCCGAGGATCATCAGGATGGCGCCGGAGAGAGCGGCGGTCTCGACCAGCATGGCGTAGAACTTCCGCCAGCCGATGCCGCCATAGAGCACCATGCCGATCACCAGCGCGTAGAGCACCGCGATGGTCGAGACTTCCGTCGCGGTGGCGACGCCGCCGCCGACCGCGCCGCGGATGATGAAGGGCAGGACCAGCGCCGGGGCGGCGATCAGCGCCGCCCGGCCGATGACGGCCAGCGGGGCACGGCGCACGCCCTTGAGGTCTTCCGCCATCGCCTTCCAGCGTGCGAGCAGCGCCAGGGCGAGCAGCAGCACGCCCGCGATCGCGAAGCCGGCGTTGAACAGGCCCGCGATGGAGACGCCTGCGACGGAGCCGAGCACGATCAGGACGATCGAGGGGGGCACCGTGTCGGCCATCGCCGCCCCCGTCGCGAGCAGGGCGATCAGTTCCTTGGGCTGGTAGCCGCGCCGCTTCATCTCGGGAAACAGGGCGGGCGCCACCGTCGCCATGTCCGAGACCTTCGAGCCGGAAATGCCCGAGACCAGGAAGAGCGAGCCGAGCAGCACATAGGACATGCCGGCGCGGACATGGCCGAGCATCGAGGCGAGGAAGTCGACGATCGCCTTGCCCATGCCGGTGGCGTCGAGGATGCAGCCGAGCAGCACGAAGATCGGCACGGAGAGCAGGATGATGCTCGACATGCCTTCGTCCATGCGGCCGACCATCACCAGCACCGGGACATTGGTCGAGAAGACGAGGAAGCAGAGCGTGCCCATGCCGAAGCAGAAGGCGATCGGCACGCCGGCGATCAGGCACAGCGCCACGACGCCGATCAGGAAAATCAGGATGTTGAAATAGCCCAGCCCCTTGAAGGTCGGTGCGAGCAGCCAGAACACGGTGCCGATGGCGGCAATCAGCGCCACCGAGATCACGAGATCGGAGAGAGACGCGGTGCGCACGGCATGGCGCAGCGCCAGCAGCACCATCATGGCGATGCCGGTCGCGATCGCCGAGACGCGCCAGCTGTTGGGAATGTTGAGCGCCGCCGATGTCACGTAGGATTCCTCGATGGCGTAGTCGACCGCTGGCCAGGCCATGGCGGCCACGAAGGCCGCGACGACGAGCAGCGCGAAGGTGTCGACGAAGGCACGCAGGCGCGCCGGCATCATGCCGACGAAGAGGGTGAGCCTGAGATGCTCGTTGCGGTCGATCGCGATCGCCGAGCCGAGCATGGCGAGCCAGAGGAAGGAGATCGAGGCGACCTCGTCGATCCAGACCACCGGCAGCGAGAAGACGTAGCGCGAGGTCACGCCCAGCAGCAGCACGCAGATGATGAGGGCGACGAGCCCGGCGGCGACCATCTCGACCGGCCGCATGATCGGCGAACCCGGCCGGACATCCTCGTTCTCGGACAGGTTCTCGGGCAGCGCGATGCTGTCGGCGACGTCGACCATGCCCGGCCTCTAAGCGTGGCAGCGCGGATGAGCCGCGCAAGGCGTGCGGCACACGAAAACGGCCTCTCCCGGCCGCATGGTCGACAGCGCAGACATTCCTATCCCTCCCGAGCACGCCGTCTTGTTGCTTGTTGCTTGAAGCTCGCGGCGTGGCCGGCGGGGCTGAGCCGCCTCCGGCGCGCTCAGACTACAGCAGCCCGGGCGCATTGCAATCGCGTAGGGGCGGCTCTACCGTTCCGGCAAACAAGTGAGGGACGAAGCCATTCGTCCCGATAACGATCTAAAGGGTGGACCACCTCGGCGACATGCGCGCGGCCGGTGCCGGGCGCGACGAGCCAGTGCCGGTTCCGCCCCGCGATCCAGGGCGGGCCGAACGGATGAGCAGCACTTCGACGCAGGCGCCACGCGGCGGCATCGTTCCGATGTCGCGCAGGGTGATGAACCTCGCCCATATCGTGACGCAGAATGCGCGCCGCCTCGCCGGCCGGCCGGGCCTGATCTGGGGCGAGCGAAGCTGGACATGGGCCGAGATCGACGCGCAGGTCTCGGCGCTGGCGGCGGGACTCGCGCAGCACGGCATCGGCAAGGGCGACCGCATCCTCGTCCATTCCAAGAACTGCGACGCGATGTTCGTCTCGATGTTCGCGACCTTCCGGCTCGGCGCGGTCTGGGTGCCGACGAACTTCCGGTTGATGCCCGACGAGGTCGCCTATCTCGCGACCGCCTCGGGCGCTAAGGCCTTTCTCTGCCACGGCGATTTTCCGGAGCATGCGGCGGCGGTCGCCGCCGCTTCGCCGGCCCCGGAGTTCACCTGGCGGATCGGGCCGGGGCCTTTCGGGGAGGATGACGTCGCGGCGGTGATCGCCCGCCATCGGGGCGAGGCGATCGCGAACGCGGCCGTCGAGCACGACGATCCCTGCTGGTTCTTCTTCACCTCGGGCACGACCGGGCGGTCGAAGGCAGCCGTGCTGACGCATGGCCAGATGGGCTTCGTCGTCACCAACCATCTCTGCGATCTCGTGCCGGGAGCGACCGAGGAGGACGCCTCGCTCGTGGTCGCGCCGCTCTCGCATGGGGCGGGCGTGCACCAGCTCATGATGTCCGCCCGCGGGGCGCCGTCGATCCTGCTGCCGGGCGAGCGCTTCGACATCGACGAGGCCTATCGGCTGATCGAACGGCATCGCGTGACCAACCTGTTCACCGTGCCGACGATCCTGAAGATGCTGGTCGAGCATCCGGCCGCCGACAGCCACGATCATTCGAGCCTGCGCTACGTCATCTATGCCGGCGCGCCGATGTATCGCGAGGACCAGAAGGCGGCGCTCGCCAAGCTGGGCAAGGTCATCGTCCAGTATTTCGGGCTGGGCGAGGTGACCGGCAACATCACCGTTCTGCCGGCCCGGCTGCACGAGGCGGAGGACGGACCGGGCGCGCGCATCGGCTCCTGCGGCTTCACGCGCACCGGGATGGAGGTGCAGATTCAGGACGACGAGGGCCGGGAGGTCGCGCCGGGCACGCAGGGCGAGATCTGCGTGATCGGGCCGGCGGTCTTCGCCGGCTACTACGACAACCCCGAGGCCAACGCGAAATCCTTCCGCGACGGCTGGTTCCGCACCGGCGATCTCGGCCACATGGATGCGGAGGGTTTCCTCTACATCACGGGCCGCGCCTCGGACATGTACATCTCCGGCGGCTCGAACATCTATCCGCGCGAGATCGAGGAGAAGATCCTGACGCATCCGGGAATCGCCGAGGTCGCGGTCCTCGGGGTGCCCGATCCGGTCTGGGGCGAGGTCGGCGTCGCCGTCTGCGTCGCGCGGGCCGGCGCCGCGCCGGGCGAGGCGGAGATCGCGGGCTTTCTCGCCAGCAAGATCCCGCGCTACAAGATGCCCAAGCGCTTCCTGTTCTGGGAGGCGCTGCCGAAATCCGGCTACGGCAAGGTTCCCAAGCGCCTCGTGCGCGACGAACTCGAAGCCAGGGGCGAGCTCGAATGGCTGCGGGACAAGGCGAGTTGAGGCGAGGCGCCTTGAGGCAGATCGTTCAGCCGGGACCCGCGAGCGCAGACCGTATCCAATGGGCGGCGAGCCACGGGCGATCCTTCTCCATGCTGCTGGACGAGGGGTTGCCGTTGCTCGAGGCGGTGCGCCGGGGGTTCGCCGCGGCGGGCTTCACCAGCGGCGTGGCGCGCGTCGAGGGGCTTGCGCTGGCGCCCTTCGCCTATGTCATGCCGGCGCTCTCGACGACGCCCGAGCATGCCGCCTTCTACAGCGAGACCTTCCGGCCGCCCGGAACCTCCGTCCTGGAAGCCGGCAGCCTGACCTTCGGCTGCCGCGAGGGGGCGCCGTTCTTCCATTGCCACGGGCTCTGGACCGAGGTGGACGGACGGCGGCGCGGCGGCCATGTGCTGCCCGCCGAGACGCAGATCGCGCGCACGATCATGGTGCCGGCGGTCGGCCTCGACGGGGCGGCCTTCGTCGCCGAGCATGACCCGGAGACGAATTTCACGCTGTTCGGAGCGGTCTCGGCACGGCTGCTCGGCACGTCGCGGCAGGGGCGGTTCTATGCGGTCCGCGTCAAGCCGAACGTCGATCTCATCGAGACGCTGGAGGCGTTCTGCCAGCTGCACGGCGTCGCGCGCGCCACGATCCATGGCGGCGTCGGCAGCACGATTGGCGCCCGCTTCGCAGATGGCGGCACGGTCGAGAACTTCGCGACCGAGGTCGCGATCACGCGCGGCGCGGTCACGGCGGACGGCAGCGGCTCGGAGATCGAGGCGGTGCTGGTCGACTATACCGGCGCGACCGCGAGCGGCCTGCTCCAGCGCGGCGAGAACCCGGTGCTGATGACCTTCGAGCTGGTGCTGGAAGCGGGATGAAACCGGGCGTCCCCGAGGTCGCCGTTCTGACGGAAGAGCAGTCGTGATGACCAAGCCGATCTGGATCGAGGCCGCGATCAACGGCCCCTGGGGCAAGGAGCGCCAGCCGGGCATCCCCATCGCCATTCCCGACATCGTCGCGGACGGCATCGCGGCCGTGGAGGCCGGGGCGGCGATCGTCCATCTGCATGTCTACGATCCCGCCACCGGCCGGCAGCGCGACGATTGGGAGCTTTATGCGCAGGCGATCGAGGGCATCCGCGCGAAGGTCGACGCCATCGTCTATCCCACCATTCCGATCCTCGGCTCCGGTTACGCCGGCGACATGATCGGGTCCGGCCGCTACACCCATCTGGAGGAGCTGGCCAAGCGCGGGCTGGTCGAATGGGGCGTGCTCGATCCCGGCTCGTGCAACTGGACGACCTTCGCCGGCATCCCGGATGGCGAGCCCGGCTTCATCTACCAGAACCCCGGCGAACATATCCGCGAGGGGATGGAGGTGGCGCAGCGCCACAAGGTGCATCCGAGCTATGCGATCTACGAGCCCGGCTTCACGCGGCTGGGGGCGGCGCTGGCGAAGGCCTATCCCGGAATGCCGATGCCGATCTACCGGCTGATGTTCTCGGATGCCTTCGCCTGGGGCTTCCCGCCGCGCGAATGGGCGCTCGATGCGCATCTGCAATTGCTGGCGGAGGACGCGCCCGATGCTCCCGTCATGATCGCCGGGCTCGGGGTCGATCTCTCGGGGCTGATCGGGCCGGCCGTGGCGCGCGGCGTCCATGTCCGGAGCGGGCTGGAGGACGCGCCTTTCGGCTGCACAAGGACGAACGGGGCGCTCGTTGCCGAGACGGTCAGGCTCGTCGAGGCGGCGGGCGGCCGGGCCGCGACCGTCGCCGAGGTGAGGGCGGATTTTTCGTCTCGCGGGTAGGGGCGTCTCAGAACCGCCGTCGCGGCGGGAAGCCCTGCGTGGAGCGCATCAGAAAGCCGAAGGCGACGGCAATCGCCGCGAGCGCCAGTCCCGTCGCGATCACGCCGGCAGGCGTGACGCGGCCGCCGGCCTCCATCACGATCCGGTCGCCGATGCGCAGGGAAACGCCGCCGCGCATCTCGTCGGGATGCGACGGGGGCGCCTCGGGGGCCGAAACGGAGATCTCCCGGCTCATCGCATGGTCTCCTGCTCGGATTCGCGGCAGCCGGAGATCGCGGCCGCCATGGCTTTCGGCTAGACTATGCCAGCATTCCGCAAGCTCCGGCGGGGACGCAATCCGGATATCCGGGAGCCGAGCTTCGATGATGCCATGACCGAACCGAACGCCGCGAGGCCGAGCCGACGCACGAGACGGGCCGCGAAGCTCCTGGTGAGCGCGGTCGTGATCTATCTCGGCGTGAGCTATCTCCTCCTGCCGGCGGTCTGGACGCGGATCGAGCATGAGCCGGGGCTGGCGAAGCGGACCATGGTGACCGCGAACGCGCAGGGCATTCCGGGCGATCCGATCAATGTCGGCCTCGTCGGGACGCGCGACGACGTCGTTCGCGCCTTTCACGCCGCCGGCTGGTATCCGGCCGATCCGATCACCCTGCGGACGAGCCTCGAAATCATCGGCAGCGTCCTGCTCGACCGGCCCTACCGGAGCGCGCCGGTCAGTCCCCTTTTCTTCGAGGGGAGGCGCGAGGACCTGGCCTTCGAGAAGCCCGCCGGCGTCAGCGCCGATCGCCGCGAGCACGTGCGACTGTGGCAGGTTCTCGCGAACGGAGCGGAGGCCCGTCCGGTCTGGCTCGGCTCGGCGACCTTCGACAGCGGGGTCACGCTCAGCCGCGATACCGGGCAGGTCACGCATCGCATCGCGCCCGATGTCGACGAGGAGCGCAACAGGTTGATCCAGGGTTTGAACGCGGCCCGCATGGTGACGGCGATCTACCAGATGGTCGGTATCGGCCCGACGCTGGCAGGGCGGAACGCCGAAGGCGATCCGTATTATTCCGATGGAGAGATCTGGGTCGCCCGCCTGGTCGTAGCTGGCAACGAGGCGGCGCGGCCGGCCGAAATCATCGCCGCGCCTCCCCTGGTCCAGTTGAAGGACGGGGCGTTCGCGCTGGGGGGCGGGCTCCTCGCCCATTGAAGCGAGCGGATGCGGGAGGCGGATTGGTCTGGTGGCCGCCGCACCCTACATGCACTCGGTGAACCCTGTGAGAGAGCCCTGAACCGCATGTCCGAGCGTGACGACGAAGCCAACCGTTTCTCGGCGCGCGCTGCGCGCTATGCCCGTGTCGGCGCCAATGTCGGCGGGGTCGCGGCGCGGATCGCCGGCGCCCGGCTGTTCGGCGTCGAGGGGCGGGACGCCTCCAACGCCGAGGCCCTGGCCAAGGCCCTGGGCGGCCTGAAGGGGCCGATCATGAAGGTGGCGCAGCTCGTCGCCACGATTCCCGACGTGGTGCCGCCGGAATATGCCGCCGAACTGCAGAAGCTGCAGTCGCAGGCGCCGCCGATGGGGGCGGCCTTCGTGAAGCGGCGGATGATGGCCGAGCTCGGGGCGAACTGGCGCCAGCGCTTCGGCGCGTTCGACCTGAAGCCGGCGGCGGCGGCCTCGCTCGGCCAGGTGCATCGCGCGACGACGCTGGAGGGCGCTCCGCTCGCCTGCAAGCTGCAATATCCGGACATGGAATCCGCCGTCGAGGCCGATATCGCCCAGCTCGAGATCCTGTTCTCGCTGCACCGGCGCATGGGCGCGGTGATCGACACCAGCGAGATCGCCAAGGAGATCGGTGCCCGCGTCCGCGAGGAGCTCGACTACCGGCGCGAGGCCAAGCATATCGCGCTCTATACCGGCATTCTCGCCGATACGCCTCAAGTCCGCGTGCCCGCCGTCGAGGAGGCGCTGTCGACCCGCCGCCTCCTGACCATGCACTGGCTGGACGGCAGCCCGATCCTCTCCCACAAGCAGGACGGGCAGGAGGCGCGAGACCGGATCTCGACGGCGATGTTCAAGGCGTGGTGGCGGCCCTTCAGCCATCACGGCGTCATCCATGGCGATCCCCATCTCGGCAACTACACGGTCTTTTCGGAGGGCGGGGTACCTCAGGGAATCAACCTGCTCGACTATGGCTGCATCCGCATCTTCCCGCCGTCCTTCGTCGGCGGCGTGGTCGACCTCTATCGCGGCCTGCTCGAGGGCGACGAGGCGCGCGTCGTCCACGCCTACGAGACCTGGGGCTTCAAGGGGCTGACGAAGGACCTCGTCGACACGCTGAACATCTGGGCGCGCTTCATCTACGGGCCGCTGCTCGAGGACAGGACGCGGCGCATCGCCGAGGATGTCAGCCCGGCGGAGTACGGCCGCAAGCAGGCCTTTCAGGTGCATCAAGCCTTGAAGAAGCGCGGGCCGGTGACCGTGCCGCGCGAATTCGTGTTCATGGACCGCGCGGCCATCGGCCTCGGCGGCGTCTTCCTGCATCTCGACGCGGAGCTGAATTTCCACCGGCTGTTCGAGCAGGAGATCGAGGGGTTCTCGGTGGAGGGCGTGATCGCGCGGCAGGCGGACGCGCTGGCGCGAGTCGGGCTGAGTTCGCCGACATAGCCTAGCCAAACGCCGCTTCCGGTGGGGGATTGTTGATCGCGACCACTATCTAAATCGATTTATATTGATATTTTGGCGCGTCGGTGCGAAGTCGGTCTTCCTGTCCCGACACCTTTGCGGCAAGCTGAGGACGGGGCTGCGTTGCCGACCCGCCCCGGCTGCGCTACAGGCTTTGAGAAATCCATCAAAGAAACGAGGGGAACCGCTCTATGGCCGATCACGGACATTCCGCTGCCGACATTCCGCAGATGGACTATGTCGAGCACGAGCGGACCTATAAGGGTTTCGTCCATTTCGCCGAGGTCGGCACGGCCGCCTGCATCGCCATCGTCGCGGCGCTCGCGGTCGGCGGCAGCAAGCATGCCTGGGGCACCGCGCTGGTCGGGACGCTCCTGACGCTGGCCGCCACGGCCGTCGGCCTCGCCTCGCGCCAGATCGGCTGGCGCGCGCCGCTCGCTCCGCTCATCCTGATGCTGCTCGCCCTGATCCTGTACTAGGATCGGCCTCGCCCGAAAGGCTTCCTTCCGTCATGCGCATTGCTGTCCCAGCCGAAACGCAAGGGGCGGAGACCCGCGTCGCCGCGACGCCGGAGACCGTCCGCAAGTTCATCGGCCTCGGTGCCGAGGTCGTGGTCGAGAAAGGCGCGGGGCTGTCGGCCGGCGTCACCGACGCCGATTACGAGGCCGCGGGGGCGAAAATCGCCTCCACCGCAGCCGAGGCTCTGGCGGGCGCCGCCATCGTCCTGAAGGTCCGGCGTCCCTCGGACGCCGAGGTCGCGGCGCTGCCCTCCGGCGCGCTGGTGATCGGCATCATGGACCCCTATGGCCATGACGATGCCGTCGCGGCGCTGGCGAAGGCCAATGTCGCGGCCTTCGCCATGGAGTTCATGCCGCGCATCACCCGCGCCCAGGTCATGGACGTGCTCTCCTCGCAGGCGAACCTCGCCGGCTACCGCGCCGTGATCGACGCTGCCGGCGAGTATGGCCGCGCGCTGCCGATGATGATGACGGCGGCCGGCACCGTGCCCGCCGCCAAGATCTTCATCATGGGCGTCGGCGTCGCCGGCCTGCAGGCCATCGCGACCGCGCGCCGCCTCGGCGCCATCGTCACCGCGACCGACGTGCGCCCCGCCACCAAGGAGCAGGTCGAATCGCTCGGCGCCAAGTTCCTCGCCGTCGAGGACGACGAGTTCAAGCAGGCGCAGACGGCCGGCGGCTACGCCAAGGAAATGTCCAAGGAATACCAGGCGAAGCAGGCCGAGCTCACCGCCAGCCACATCGCCAAGCAGGACATCGTCATCACCACCGCCCTCATTCCCGGCCGGCCGGCGCCGAAGCTGATCACGGCGGCGATGGTCGAGAGCATGAAGCCCGGCTCCGTCATCGTCGATCTCGCGGTCGAGCGCGGCGGCAACTGCGAGCTGGCCAAGCCGGGCGAGGTCGTCACGACGGCGAACGGCGTCAAGATCGTCGGCCATCTCAACGTTCCGGGGCGGCTCGCCGCCACGTCGTCGGCGCTCTACGCCAAGAACCTCTTCGCCTTCGTCGAGACGCTGATCGACAAGGCCGAGAAGAAGCTCGCGGTGAACTGGGACGACGAGCTGGTGAAGGCGACCGCCCTGACCAGGGACGGCGCCGTGATTCATCCGAATTTCGCCGCCAAGGCCGGCTGAGCGGACAGGCGAGGAGAGCAGACATGGCAACCCCTCTGGCCACCCCCACCCCCGAGCAGGCGGTCGAGCAGGCCCGTTCCGCGGCCGCACTGGCCCGTCAGGCGGCCGAACTCGCCGAGAAATACGCCGATCAGGCCGCGCATGCCGCCGGTGCGGCGACCGGCGTCGACCCCACGGTCTATCGCCTCGCGATCTTCGTGCTCGCGGTCTTCGTCGGCTACTACGTCGTCTGGTCGGTGACGCCGGCGCTGCACACGCCGCTGATGTCCGTCACCAACGCGATCTCCTCGGTCATCGTCGTCGGCGCCTTGCTGGCCGTCGGTGTCGATGCGTCGGCGACGCTGGGCGACGGGCCGATCTGGGCCAAGATCCTGGGCTTTGTCGCACTCGTCCTGGCCTCGGTGAACATCTTCGGCGGCTTCCTCGTCACCGAGCGGATGCTCGCCATGTACAAGAAGAAGGGCTGAGCGCCGATGGCCGCGAATCTCTCCGCCCTGCTGTACGTCGTCTCCGGCGTCCTGTTCATCATGGCCCTGCGGGGCCTGTCGCATCCGACCACCTCCCGCCAGGGCAATCTCTACGGCATGGTCGGCATGGGCATCGCCATCGCCACCACGGTCGTCTTCTATCCGCCGGCGGGCTTCTCCGGCTGGTTCCTGGTGATCCTCGGCATCGCCATCGGCGGCGGCATCGGCGCCTTCATGGCGAAGCGCGTCCAGATGACGCAGATGCCGCAGCTCGTCGCCTTCTTCCATTCGCTCGTCGGCCTCGCGGCCGTGCTGGTGGCGGCGGCGGCGCTCTACGCCCCGGAAGCCTTCGGCATCGGCCTTCCCGGCAAGATCAAGGGCGCGAGCCTGTTCGAGATGGGCCTGGGCGTCGCCATCGGCGCGATCACCTTCACGGGGTCGATCATCGCCTTCCTCAAGCTCGACGGACGCATGAGCGGCAAGCCGATCATGCTGCCGCAGCGGCATGGCATCAATATCGGGCTCGGCATCGCGCTCGTCGTGCTGCTGCTCATCTTCCTGAAGACCGAAAGCCATGTCGTGTTCTGGCTGGTGGTGCTGGTGTCGCTCGCGCTCGGCGTGCTGCTGATCGTGCCGATCGGCGGCGCGGACATGCCGGTCGTCGTGTCGATGCTGAATTCCTATTCCGGCTGGGCCGCCGCGGGCATCGGCTTCACGCTAGGCAACATGGCGCTGATCATCACCGGCGCGCTGGTCGGCTCCTCGGGCGCGATCCTGTCCTACATCATGTGCAAGGCGATGAACCGGAGCTTCATCTCCGTCATCCTCGGCGGCTTCGGTGGCGATGACGCCGCGGCCGGAGCTGGCGGCGCGGTCGAGGCCCGCCCGGTCAAGCAGGGCTCGCCGGACGATGCCGCCTACATCATGAAGAATGCCGGCAAGGTCATCATCGTGCCGGGCTACGGCATGGCGGTGGCGCAGGCGCAGCACACGCTGCGGGAGATGGCCGACCTGCTGAAGAAGGAAGGCGTCGAGGTGAAGTACGCCATCCACCCGGTGGCGGGCCGCATGCCCGGGCATATGAACGTGCTGCTGGCGGAAGCCAACGTGCCCTATGACGAGGTTTTCGAGCTCGAGGACATCAACTCGGAATTCGGCCAGGCCGACGTCGCCTTCGTCATCGGCGCCAACGACGTCACGAACCCGGCGGCGAAGACCGACAAGTCCTCCCCGATCTACGGCATGCCGATCCTTGATGTGGAGAAGGCCAAGACCGTGCTCTTCATCAAGCGCGGCATGGCGGCGGGCTATGCCGGCGTCGAGAACGAGCTGTTCTTCCGCCCCAACACAATGATGCTGTTCGGCGACGCCAAGAAGGTCACGGACGAGATCGTCAAGGCGATGGCGCATTGATGCCGCGATAGCGGGCCGATTATTCGACAGGGCCGGCGGCGACGCCGGCCCTTTTCGTTTTGGCGCCTCGTCCTTGCGATCATCGACCTCATCCCAGGCCCCTGCCGCGCGCGTGCCCTTTCGTCGGATATTCTCGGTCACCCCGGCGAGGCGGCTTCGATGCGCCGTGCGGCTGCGCGGTGACCCCAGGTTTCGAGATTACACCTCATCACGCACGGGCGCTTCTACTGTGCCTGGGCCATGTGCTGCCGAGTGCTCGCTCAAAGGTCGCCGGGGCGACCTAGCGGCATCGCTAATTTTATTTTTACCAGTTTAGAATTTTATCAAAGAAAGTGGCTTCTCGGGGGGGGGCGACTTCTCAAAACACAAACAATAACGAGGATTCGATGCTTTCTCGCCTCCTAAGGTCTCATGCCGCCGCAGAGATGGAAGCTATTCGCCGTACCCAGGCCGTCATCGAATTCGACCTGGACGGGAAAATCCTGACGGCGAACGATCTTTTCCTGAAGACCGTGGGCTATACGCTCGATGAGGTCGTGGGGAAGCATCACTCCATGTTCATGCCCCCGGCCGACCGCGATGGGGCAGGCTATCGTGATTTCTGGATCGGATTGAAGAACGGCGTCGCCTCCGAAGCCCAGTTCCTGCGCATCGGCAAAGGCGGGCGGAGGGTCTGGCTGCAGGCCATCTACACGCCGATCTGCGGCCGGGACGGAAAGCCGTTCAAGGTCGTGAAGTTCGCCACCGACATCACCGAGATCAAGGGCGCGATCTCCAATTTCGAAGGCCAGGTCGCGGCGATCTGGAAATCGCAGGCCGTCATCGAGTTCGACCTGCAGGGCAATGTCCTCAACGCAAATCCCGCTTTCCTGAAGACGTTCGGCTACGAGCTCGCCGAGATCAAGGGCAAGCACCATTCGCTCTTCGTGCAGCGGCAGGACGTCGAGGCGTCGACCTATCGCGCCTTCTGGGCCAAGCTCGGCCGGGGCGAATTCGACGAGGGCCAGTACCTTCGGATTGCCAAGGACGGCCATCAGGTCTGGATCCAGGCGACCTACAACCCGATCCTCGACGCGCTCGGCCAGCCCTACAAGGTGGTGAAATACGCCACCGACATCTCGGACGCCAAGCGCGCGCAGGACGCGTTGCAGCAGGCCGTGGCGGAGACGCGGGCGCTCGTGGAGGCCGCGACCCAGCGGGACCTGACGCAGAGGATTCCGACGGCCGGCAAGACCGGGGACATCGCCGCGCTGTGCTCCGGCGTCAACCAACTGATCGAGACGGTGGCCGACATCGTTCGCATGACGGCGGATATCTCCGGGCGCATCGACGCCGGCTCGCAGCGCATCAGCGCCGACAGCCGCATGCTGGCGCAGCGGACCGAGGAGCAGGCGAGCAATCTCCAGGAGACGGCGGCGACGACCGAAGAGCTCGCGGCCTCGGTCAAGCACACGGCCGGCCGGGCGCAGGAGGCCACGGGGCTGGGCGGCGTCGCGCGGGGCGCGGCGGAAGCCGGCGGCAACGTCGCCAACTCTGCCGTCGAGGCGATGGAGCGGATCGAGCGGGCCTCGGCCGGGATCTCCGAGATCATCGCGGTGATCGACGGCATCGCCTTCCAGACGAACCTGCTCGCCCTCAACGCCGCCGTGGAAGCGGCGCGGGCGGGCGATGCCGGCAAGGGCTTCGCCGTCGTCGCCGCGGAGGTGCGCGCCCTGTCGCAGCGATCGAGCGATGCCGCCAACGACATCAAGTCGCTGATCTCGAACTCCGCGAGCGAGGTCGCCAGCGGGGTCAAGCTGGTCGGCGAGGTCGGGCAGGTGCTGTCGCAGATCGTCGAATCGTCGCGCAGCGTCGCGACGGCGCTCTCGGACATCTCCAACGCCTCGCATGAGCAGGCGAGCGCGGTCGAGGAGGTGGCCAAGGTCGTCGCGGTCATGGACGACATGACGCAGCGCAATTCGGTCATGGCCGACCACAGCGCCAGGGTCGCGCAGGAACTTCAGGAGGCCGCCGGCTCGCTCAAGGGGCTGGTCGACAGCTTCCGCCTCGAACCGAGCGGACAGCGCTTCGCCCGTCCCGAGCCGATGCGTCTGTCGGCCTGAGGCGGCTACGGACCGCCGATATGGAAAGGGGCCCGCCGGGCCCCTTTTCTCGTTCAGCTCCGGAAGAGGCCGCCGATTCCGCCGCCGCTGCCCAGGCGCGACTGTCCCGCGCGGGCCTGGGCGTTGTTGCCGTCGAGGCTGAGTGCGCGCTGATAGGCCTCGGAGGCCTCGGTCTTCTTGCCCAGCTTCTCGAAGGCGAAGCCACGGCCCGCCCAGGCATCGGCATTGCGGTTGTCGACGTTGAGCGCGGCGGTGAAGTCCTCCAGCGCGGCGTCGTATTTGCCCAGCGCGTTCAGGCTCTGGCCGCGGGCGATATAGGGCGGGGCGTTGTACGGGTTGCGGTCGATCACCGAATCGAAATCGGTCACCGCATGCTGGTGCTGACCTTCCTTCTGGTAGACCAGCCCGCGGGCATGGAACGCCTCGGCCGATTCCGGATTGAGGCGGATCGCGGTGTTGAGATCGGCGAGGGCCTGCTGGCTGTTGCCCTGCTGGCGCAGCAGGTTGGCGCGGGCGATATAGGCCGGCGCGTAATTCGGATTGGCCGTGGTGGCCCGATTGAAATCGGCGATCGCGGCGTCGTTGCGGCCGGTCTGGCGCAGCGCGAGGCCCCGGTTGTTGTAGGCCGAGGCGAGATTCGGGTCGAGCTGGACCGCCTTGCTGAAGTCGGCGATCGCGTCCGAGAAGCGGCCGACACGGGCGTAGGCCGCGCCGCGCGTGTTGTAGGCGCTGGGGTCGTTCGGGTTGCGGTTGATGACCTCGGTCAGCGAGCCGATGTTGACGCTGGCCTCAGCCGAGCCGGCCGTGTCGAGTTCGGCGACCGTGGCCTGGGAGCCGATCTGGGACACTGTGTCGCAGCCCGCGAGCGCGACCGCGATCGTCGCGGCGGCGAGCCAGGTCTTTCCGGGCGACGCCTTGCCGGACAAAGCCTTGCCGGGGGAAGTCTTGCCCGAGGAAATCCTGTCCGGCCACGTCGTGGCGGGGGTCCAGCTCTGCATCATCGCTTTCGATTCCGTACCCTGCTCTGGCCGCCGGTCCCGACCGCCCCGGCGTGACGCCGCCGCCGCGATGGCCGCGTCCCCGCGAGAAGAGAACGCCTGCATTGTGCCAAGAGTTGGTTAACGCCGCCGAAAAAGCAGCAGCGCCCGGAGAGGCTCCAGGCGCGGCTCGGTCTCGCGGGCTGTGCGGCGGCGACGGGGCGCCGGCCGCGACAGAGAATCAGGGGCGCTTGGGCTTGACCGGAGCCGGCAGCAGACCTTCGCGCTGCAGCTTCTTGCGGGCCAGCTTGCGGGCGCGGCGGACGGCCTCGGCCTTCTCGCGCGCCTTCTTCTCGGAGGGCTTCTCGAAATGCCCGCGGAGCTTCATCTCGCGGAAGATACCCTCGCGCTGCATCTTCTTCTTGAGGGCGCGGAGAGCCTGGTCGACATTGTTGTCGCGAACGAGAACCTGCACGTGAATGTCCGTATCTAGCGGTTGATCCAAAAGACGGCCTGCGAGCCGACTTGCGGATCGCGCGAAGGATCGTGCGGATAACAGAATTCCACCGGGCTGTCCACGCTGCGCAGCGGCAAAAAAGCCGGTTTCTTCGGCTCTCTCGCGACGCGGTCAGACGGCCTCGGGCCTGACGCGCGTCACATGGCCCATCTTGCGGCCGGCGCGGACCTCGCGCTTGCCATAGAGATGCAGATGGGCGCCAGGCTCGGCCAGAATATCGCGCCAGCGCAGGGCGGCGTCGCCGATCAGATTCTCCATCTCGACGCGGCCGCGCCGGGCGGTCGCGCCCAGCGGAAAGCCGCAGACGGCGCGGACATGCTGGTGGAACTGCGAGGTCTCGGCGCCCTCGCTCGTCCAGTGGCCGGAATTGTGCACGCGCGGGGCGATCTCGTTGACGACGACGCTCTCGCCATCGCCGACGACGAACATCTCGACCGCGTAGACGCCGACATAGCCCAGCGCCTCGCCGATTCGCCGGGCGGCGTCGATCGCGGTCGCCGCCGCGCCGGTGGTGAGCTGCGCGGGCACGCGCGTGAAGGCGAGGATATGGTCGCGGTGCTCGTTCTCGCAGGGCTCGAAGGCCGCGAAGGCACCGTCCGGCCCGCGCGCGGCCACCACGGAGACCTCGCGCGAGAAGGGCACGAAGCCCTCGAGGATCGCGGGCGCGGCGGCGATGGCTGCATATGCCTCGGCGAGGCTGGCGCCGGGCGCGATCTTGACCTGGCCCTTGCCGTCATAGCCGAAGCGGCGGGTCTTCAGGATGCTGGGCCGGCCGAGCGCGGCGACGGCCGTCTCGAGGTCCGCCAGCGAATCGACCGCGCGGAAGGGCGCGACGGCGAGGCCGAGCCCCGAGACGAAGGTCTTCTCGCTCAGCCTGTCCTGCGTCACGGCCAGCGCATGGGAGCCGGGGCGCAACGGCACCCTGGCGGCGAGAAAGGCGGCCGTCGCGGCCGGCACGTTCTCGAATTCGTAGGTCACGACGTCGACGGCCTCGGCGAAGCGGGCGAGCGCCGCCTCGTCCTCGTATTCGCCCTGCGTATGCCGGGCTGCGACATCGAAGGCGGGGCTGTCCGCCTCGGGCGCGAAGATGTGGCAGCGGACACCGAGATCGGCGGCCGCCAGCGCGATCATGCGGGCGAGCTGGCCGCCGCCCAGAATGCCGAGCACGGCACCCGGCGCCAGCGCCACGGAGTCGGACGTGCTCATGCCTGGTGCCCAGCCTCGTCCCTGTTCGGGCGCTCGGCGATGGCCGCGCTCTGGCGGGCGCGGAAGGCATCGAGGCGCTGCGCCAGGGCTTCGTCGGAGAGGGCGAGCACGGCGGCGGCGAGGAGGGCGGCGTTGACCGCGCCGGCGCGCCCGATCGCCAGCGTGCCGACGGGAATGCCGGCGGGCATCTGAACGATCGAGAGCAGGCTGTCCTCGCCGGAGAGCGCCTTGGATTCGACGGGAACGCCGAAGACCGGCAAGGGCGTCAGCGAGGCGGTCATGCCGGGCAGATGGGCCGCGCCGCCAGCGCCGGCGATGATGACCTTGAAGCCCTGGTCGCGGGCGCCCCTTGCGAAGGCGAACATGCGGTCCGGCGTGCGATGGGCCGAGACGATGCGCGCGTCATAGGGAATCGCCAGCGCGTCCAGAGTCTCGGCGGCATGACGCATCGTCGCCCAGTCGGACTGGCTGCCCATGATGATGGCGACGGGTGGGCTGGTCTCGGCCATGGGATGGGCTCGCTGACGCGGCTGCGAAGGGAAACGCGCCATCTAGACCGGAGGGGCCGGGGAGGCAAGCCGCGAATCGGCCTGCCGCGCGCCAATCCGTCGCCGTTCAGGCGATGATGTCCGGCGTCAGGGCATCCTCGATCTGCGCGATGCGGTCCTTGAGGTAGAGCTTGCGCTTCTTCAGCCGCTGGACCTGGATCTGGTTGGCGGCTCCCATGCGTTCCAGCGCGTCGATGGCACTGTCGAGGTCGCGGTGCTCTTCGCGCAGGCGCGCGAGTTCCGTCGTGAAGGTCTCGACCTCTTCAGGGCTGAGCTCGAATCCCATGGTCGTCCCATCATCGCCGCGATTGCGCGCGACTATGCTGAGACGCAGGCCGCGCCGCAAGAGCGACGCCGCCCGCGCCGGTGGGACGGCACATATTCTCGCCGTCCCGGAAAGGAGCTGGTGAGGATCACAGAATCTCATGAATGCGGCGTGACAGAACCCCGCAGACGTGAAGCCGGCTCCATGTCAGACTGATACCGTCAACCGCTCGTAGGAGGATCCAGATGTCGCTGCATGCCCATCTCGCGGAGCTCGAACGCAAGCACCGTCAGCTCGAGGAAGCCATCGCCGCGGCGAAGGCCCGTCCCGCGGCCGACGATCTCAGCGTGGTCGAGATGAAGCGAAAGAAGCTGCTGCTGAAGCAGGAGATCGAGCGCGTCCGGCAGACCATGCCGGAGCAGACCTTGCACTGAGGCGAAGCAGCGGGCCGCGGCGGCCCGCGACAGGTTGCGTTGAAGACGGATCGAACCGGCCCCCGAAACGGGGCCGGTTTTTTGATGCGTGGGGCGAGGGCACGGGCGGCTTACCCCCTTAGCGGTCAGAACCCTTCAGTGCTCAATCTGGCTTGAACAGGTCTCCGAAGCCGAGCGTGTTGCTGATCGCGGCCATTGCGAGTGCCGAGACGACGATGGCGGCGGCCCATGTCGCGCGCCTCCTTATCCCATTGCCGCGACGATTTCTTATCACCGCCGCTGCCGATAGCCACGCTCCCGCAACCCAAAGTGGGAGGGACAGCAAGAGAAGCATCCAGAAGCCTAGTTCGTGGGCGCTCCGTGCCCGACCGTTGAGAGCCTCTGAAGCGCTGAGCGGGATCAGATGTCCTAGGATCGCGGCGGACAGTAGCAACGCACCGAAAGACATTGCTGTGGCCATGAGCAGGATGGTGAGGTTCCGGATAGGGGGCACAGAAGCCTCGCTGGTTGGAACGACGATAAGCCAGTGGCGCGATCTGGCCAATGCCTGCTCCCGCCCCGAAGCCGACACCGGGCATAACCCCGCCTGCTTATCCCCGTAGCCTCGAGCCCCCGCTATCCTGCCCCGGCTGCACTCGACCATGGGGGCTGTCGCGAGGCATCGTGCGGCCGGGTGCGGTTTGCGGGGTTCGGCAGGCGCCGCCGTTGCGGGCGGGCCTTTCGTAAGGTCGAGCGGGTCCAGGTCCTCCGACAGGGGATAAGGTGCCGCGACGCCGAAAATCCCGCGCGCGGAGCCGGGCGGCGCGGGATCGGCGCTGCATCGACACCTCGACATCGACACTCGACATCGGCACGCGGCCAAGATCCGCGCGCCACCCGGCTCCGCGCATCC
>QFQY01000083.1 GCA_003248805.1 Chelatococcus sp.
ACAACCTCTATGGCTGCCGCGAGTCGCTGGTCGACGCCATCCGCCGCGGCACCGACGTGATGATGTCGGGCAAGGTCGCCGCCGTCGCCGGCTATGGCGATGTCGGCAAGGGCTCGGCCGCCTCGCTGCGCCAGGCCGGCTGCCGCGTGCTCGTCACCGAAATCGACCCGATCTGCGCCCTGCAGGCGGCGATGGAGGGCTATGAGGTCGTCACCATGGAGGAGGCCGCCCCGCGCGCCGACATCTTCGTGACCGCCACCGGCAATCTCGACGTCATCACCGTCGACCACATGCGCGCGATGAAGCACCGCGCCATCGTCTGCAACATCGGCCACTTCGACTCGGAGATCCAGGTCGCGGGCCTGAAGAACTTCAAGTGGGACAACGTCAAGCCACAGGTCGACGAGGTCGAGTTCCCCGACGGCAAGCGCATCATCCTGCTCTCGGAAGGCCGGCTGGTGAATCTCGGCAACGCGACCGGGCACCCCTCCTTCGTGATGTCCTGCTCGTTCTCGAACCAGACGCTCGCCCAGGTCGAGCTCTGGAACCATCACGCCAAATACGAGAACAAGGTCTACACCCTGCCCAAGCATCTCGACGAGAAGGTCGCGGCGCTGCACCTCGCCAAGGTCGGCGCCAAGCTGACGAAGCTCAACGAGACGCAGGCCAAGTATATCGGCGTGCCGCAGGAAGGGCCGTTCAAGCCCGAGCTCTATCGCTACTGACACGAGCGGACACGACGATTTCCATGGAGGCCCGGCCGAAAGGTCGGGCCTTTTTTCATGGCGCCCTCGCGCTGGAAGGGCTGGACAGCACCACTAATAGCGCCTGCCGGACAGCCTACACCCCAACACTTGATCCGCGCGCCGCAAGCGCCCGGTGCGGCGAAAAATCCCGGCATTTACCCTCGATTAAGCACTTCCTGCCGGAGTCGGCGGGTGACTACAGTGGCACTGATTCGGGGCGCCGCGCCGACGCGGACCGGGTCGGTGCTCCTGTTCGATCGGTGTTGCGATTGAGTGCGCGTCGGGCGAGGCCCAGCCGAAGGGCGCGGGCCGCGCCCGCTCCCGGGCGTTCCGACGAGGCGAGCTCGGCACCGGCCAGCTGGAGATGACGGACACGGCATGAGACGGGCGAGGCGACAGGAACGAAGCGGCGGCGGCTGGGGCCTCCCGGCGCTGTTGCCGGCATTCACCGTTCTGCCGGCCTCCGGCCCGGCCCTGGCCCTGGCGCAGGCCGAATGGCTCGCCCCGATGCGGCCGGACCTCCTGAACACCAGCGCGCTGTCGCTGGTTCTGGCCGGCGTCACCGTCTTCGCCGCGACGACCTCCTTCGTCTATCTGCGCGAGCGCTCGCGCTGGCAGCGCCGCGAAGCGGCCCTGGCGGCCGAGCTCGAGGCGGCGCGCGGCCATCAGGACCGGCTCTCGATCCTGCTCTCGGCCGATCCGCAGATCGTGGTGAGCTGGAACGGGCGCGGCGCCGAACCCGTCTTCGAGGGAGACAGCGGCTTCCTCGGCACCACCGGCGGCTCGCTGGCCCTGGCCTATGGCACCTGGGCGGCACCGGCCGACGCGAAGCGGCTGGAGCTCGCCACCGATGCGCTGAAGGACCGGGGCGAGGCCTTCGGCTTCACGCTGCGCGCCAAGTCGGGCGCCTTCGTCGACATCGAAGGGCGCCCGGTCGCCGGCCGCGCCGTGATCCGCCTGCGGGAGGTCACAGGCGCCCGCGCCGAGGCCATGACGCTCCGCAGCGATCTGGCGCGGGTCACGACCGATCACGACACCCTGTCGTCCCTGCTCGCAGGGCTGCCGCAGCCGGTCTGGACCCGCAATGCCGAGGGCCGCCTGACCTGGGCCAATGCGGCCTATGCCCGCGCCGTCGACGCCACCGACGGGGCGGCTGCCGTCGCGGCAGGCACCGAGCTTCTGGACCGCAACGCCCGCGAGGGCGCGGCCAAGGCCCGGCGGGAGCGCCAGGTCTTCGCCTCGCGCGCGCCTGCTGTCGTGGCGGGCCAGCGCCGCACGCTCGACGTCATCGAAGTTCCGACGCCGGCCGGCTTCGCCGGCATCGCCACCGACATGAGCGAGCTGGAAGCGGTCCGCGCCGATCTGCAGCGCCAGATGGACGCGCATGTGCGCACGCTCGACCGGCTCAAGACGGCGGTCGCGGTGTTCGACGCCTCGCAGCATCTGCTCTACCGGAACACGGCCTTCGACAGCCTCTGGTCGCTCGACGCCGGCTTCCTCGACGGCCATCCGAGCGACGGGGAGATTCTCGACCGGCTGCGCTCGGAGCGACGCCTGCCCGAGCAGGGCGACTACCGGAGCTGGAAGGCCGCGGTCCACGCCGCCTATACCGCCACGCGCACCAGCGAGGACTGGTGGTATCTGCCGGACGGGCGCACGATCCATGTCGTCGCCAATCCGAACCCCCAGGGCGGCCTGACCTATCTCTACGACGACGTCACCGAGCGCTTCACGCTGGAGTCGCGCTTCAACGCGCTCTCCCGCACCCAGCGCGAGACGCTGGACTCGCTGCGCGAGGGCGTGGCGGTGTTCGGCTCGGACGGCCGGCTGAAACTGTCGAATCCGGCCTTCGCCCAGGCCTGGCGGATCAAGCCCGACGTCGCGGAGACCGCCCCGCATATCGACGAGGTCGTCCGGCTGTGCCGGCCGCTCTTCCCGCAGGACGACGTCTGGCGCGAGCTGCAGAGCGTCGTCACCGGCGTCCGCGACGCGCGCGAGGACTATCGCTGCCGGATGGAGCGGCGCGACGGCACGGTGCTGGACTGCGCGGCGGCGCCGCTGCCGGACGGCGCCACGCTGATCTCCTTCGCCGACGTCACCGCCAGCGTGAATGTCGAGCGGGCCCTGACCGAGAAGAACGATGCGCTGGAGAAGGTCTCGCGGCTGCGCGAGGACTTCGTCCATCACGTCTCCTACGAGCTGCGCTCGCCGCTCACCAACATCATCGGCTTCGCCCAGTTGCTCGGCACCGAGACCATCGGCCAGCTCAACGAGAAGCAGCGCGAATACACCTCCCACATCATGCGCTCGTCGGGCGCGCTGCTCGCCATCATCAACGACATCCTCGACCTCGCGACGATCGACAACGGCGCGCTGACGCTCGACATGCGGGAGATCGACGTCACGGAGACGATCGAGCAGGCGGCGGCCGGCCTGCACGACAGGCTGACCGACAGCAAGCTCTCGCTCGCGGTCTCGATCGCGCCCGGCACGGGCACGCTGCGCGCCGACGGCAAGCGGGTGCGGCAGGTGCTGTTCAACCTGCTTTCGAACGCGATCGGCTTCTCCTCGCCGGGGCAGACCATCACGGTCAGCGCCGGGCGCGATGGCGACGACATCCGCATCACGGTGGCGGATCAGGGGCGCGGAATCCCGCCCGAGGTGCGCGAAAAGGTGTTCGACCGCTTCGAGAGCCATTCGCTCGGCTCCACCCATCGCGGTGTCGGGCTCGGGCTGTCGATCGTGCGCTCCATCGTGGAGCTGCATGGCGGGCGCATCGAGCTCGACAGCGCGCCCGGCCGCGGCACCCGCGTCACCGCCGTGTTCCCGTCGCAGGGTCTGCCGCTTTCGGACGCCGCCGAATGAGCGACGAAGCCCGCAAGGGAGGCCTGCACCGCCTGGCTCTGCCGGACGAGGCGGCGACGAAGCGCCTCGCGGCCGATCTGGCGGCCATCCTCAAGCCCGGCGACATCGTCGCGCTGTCGGGCCATCTCGGCGCGGGCAAGTCGCTGCTGGCGCGCGCGATCCTCCGCGAACTGGCCGAGGACCCCGCGCTCGAGGCGCCGAGCCCGACCTTCACCCTGGTACAGAGCTACGACACCCCGCGCGGACCCGTTCTCCATGCCGATCTCTACCGCGTGCGCTCGCCCGACGAGCTCGACGATATCGGGCTGATCGAGGAGATCGACCAGTTGATCACGCTGGTCGAATGGCCCGACCGAGCCGGAACGCGCCTGCCTGCCGGCCGGCGCGTCGACATCGTGCTGGAAGTCGATCCGGCTCGTCCCGAGACGGGGCGGATCGCGACGCTTTCGGGCGGCGTGCTGTGGAAGCAGCGCATCGCGATCGCGGTGGCGTCGCGGCGCCTGCTCGATGCGTCGGGCTGGGGCGAGGCCCGCCGCGACCATATGCAGGGCGACGCCTCCACGCGCGCCTATGAGCGGCTGACGCGCGCCGACGGCGGCACCGCCGTGCTGATGATCTCGCCGCCCCGTCCCGACGGACCGGCGATCCGGCTCGGAAAGCCCTACAGCGCCATCGCCCATCTCGCCGAGACGGTCGACGCCTTCGTGGCGATGGATCGCGGGCTGCGCTCTCTGGACTATTCCGCCCCCGAGATCCTGGCGCAGGACCTCGATACCGGGCTCCTGCTGATCGAGGATCTCGGCGGCGAGGGCGTGCTCGACGCGCAAGGGCCGATGCCCGAGCGCTACGAGGCCGCGGCCCTGCTGCTCGCAGACCTGCATCGCCACACGCTGCCGACCATCCTGCCCGTCGCCGAAGGCCGCGACCATGTCCTGCCGCCCTATGACCGCGAGGCCATGGCGATCGAGACCGAGCTGGTCCTCGAATGGTACGCGCCGCATATCGCCGGGGCGACGCTGCCGGCCGTCACGCAGTCCGAATTCTCGCGCATCTGGGGCCGGCTCTTCGACGAGATCCTGGCCGGTCCGACCACCTGGACGCTGCGTGACTTCCACTCTCCCAACCTGCTCTGGCTGCCGCAGCGGACAGGCCATGCCAAGCTCGGGCTCATCGACTTCCAGGACGCGGTGATCGGCCATCCGGCCTACGACCTCGCCTCGCTCGGGCAGGACGCCCGCGTCGACGTGCCGGCGACGCTCGAGCTCAGGCTGCTGGCCGCCTATGGCAAGGCCCGGCGCGCCAGCGACGAGGGCTTCGATCTCGCGGACTTCGCCCGCGCCTATGCCATCCTCGGCGCGCAGCGGAACACCAAGATCGCCGGCATCTTCGCCCGCCTCGACAAGCGCGACGGCAAGCCGGGCTATCTCAAGCACCTGCCCCGGATCGAGGCCTATCTGCGCCGCAACCTCGAACATCCGGCGCTGGAGGAGCTGAAGGGCTGGTACCAGACCCATCTGCCGAGGCTTTTCGAGGTCTGACTGGCGTCATGCTCGGGCTCGCCCCGAGCATCTCGTTGATAAGAAGAATGTCCGAACCCCATCGGGACGAGTTTCTCGGGTCTGCGCTTCGCTTCGCCCGAGAATGACGCCGGGCCGGCCTTGAGTACCAAACCCGGCCATGGCTGTTAGCATGGTGCCAACGGCAGGGAGATTCGCTTGACCTCATCCGCCTCGAGGCCGATCCGCCGGGCCATGGTGCTGGCGGCGGGACTGGGCCAGCGCATGCGCCCGATCACCGACACGCTGCCCAAGCCGCTGGTCGCGATCGGCGGCAAGGCGATGCTCGACCATGCGCTCGACCGGCTGGCCGAGGCCGGGGTCGAGGAGGCCGTGGTCAACGTCCATCACCTCGCCGACCAGATCGAGCGGCACCTCGCCGGCCGCGCCCGGCCTCGCGTGACGATTTCGGACGAGCGCGCCCTGCTGCTGGAAACCGGCGGCGGCGTGAAGAAGGCGCTGCCGCTGCTCGGCGAGGCCCCGTTCTTCCATCTCAACTCCGACTCGCTCTGGACGGAGCCCGGCCGCTCCAACATCGCCGCCATGGCCGAGGCCTGGGATGCCGCCGCCATGGACATCCTGCTCCTGCTGGCGCACCGCGAGGACAGCGTCGGCTTCGACGGCGCGGGGGATTTCTTCCGGGACGAGCACGGACGGCTCGCCCGGCGCGGCACTGCTGCGAGCGCGCCCTACGTCTATGCCGGTGTCGCGATCCTGACGCCCGGGCTCTTCGCGGACACGCCCGAGGGCTCGTTCTCGCTCAATCTGCTGTTCGACCGGGCGATCGCGCGCGGGCGCCTGTCCGGGCTCGTCCTCGAAGGGCGCTGGCTGCATGTCGGCACGCCGGAGGCGATCGCGCCGGCGGAAGCCGCCTTCGCGGCGGGCGACCCCGTCCATGCCTGAGCTCAACCTCTTCACCATCCCCGCCGGCGCGCCCTTCCTCGACGTGCTGGCGCGGGCGATGGTGGAGGGCCGCTTCGGCAGGGTGCACGATCCCGAGGACCCGACGGCGCTGGCGCGGGTGACGCTCTACCTGCCGACGCGGCGGGCGGCCCGCGCCTTCGCCGCGCGGCTCGCCGAACGGTCGGGAAGCCCGGCGCTCCTGCTGCCGCGCATCGTGCCGCTCGGCGATGTCGACGAGGCCGAGACGGCGCAGATCGGCGCGGGCGCCTGGAGCGAGGACCGGACCGGGCCGATCGACCCGCTCGTCCGGCGCATGCTGCTGACCCGGCTCGTCGACGCCTGGGGCCGCAGCGCCAACCGCAGCCATCTCAGGCTCGACCCGTCCGAGCCCGCGCTCGTGCCGGCCACGCTCGCCGAGGCCTGGGGGCTCGCCGGAGACCTCGCCCATCTGCTCGACCAGCTCCAGACGGAGCGGATCCCGGTCGAGCGGCTGGCGGGGCTCGATGCGGCGCGGTTCGACAAGGTGTGGCAGCTCAACGCGACCTTCCTCGGTATTCTGGGCGAGGCCTGGCCGGATGTGCTGGCGGCGCAGGGCGCCTGCGACCCCGCCGCCTTCCGCAACCGCATGCTCGCCGCCGAGCGCGAGCGGCTGCTGGCGGGCCATGCCAAGGGGCCGATCATCGCCGCCGGATCGACCGGCACGGTGCCCGCGACGGCGGAGCTGCTCGCCGCCATCGCCCGGCTGCCGAACGGGGCCGTCGTTCTGCCCGGGCTGGATACCGAGCTCGACGACAGGGCGTGGGACGCGATCGCGACCGAGCCGGCCCCGTCCCACCCGCAGGCGGCGCTGCATCATCTGCTCGGCGTGCTGCAGGCGACGCGCGCGGATGTGCGCGCTCTCGCCGTGCCCGACGCGCCCCGCGCCGCGCGCGGCGCCCTGCTGCGCGAGGCGATGATGCCGGCTTCCGTTACGGAACTCTGGGGCGAACCGGGACGGCAGGCCGGCGGTCCCGACGCCGCCCTCGCGCTGTCCGACATCGCCATCGTGGAAGCGGGCGACGAGCGCGAGGAGGCGCTCGCCATCGCCGCCGCCTTGCGCGAGACGCTGGAGCAGGGCGGAGCGCAGGCGGCGCTGGTGACGCCCGACCGGGGCCTGGCCGAGCGGGTCGCGGTCGAGCTTCGGCGCTGGGGCATCGAGGCGGACGATTCCGCCGGGCTGCCGCTCGGGCGGTGGCCGGCAGGGTCCCTGCTGCGCCTCGTGCTGGAGGCGGCGCTGGCGCAGATGGCACCGGCGAGCCTCGTGCCCTTGCTGGCCCACCCGCTCTGCCGGCTCGGCCTGCCGCCGGGAACGGCGCGGCGCGGCGCCTCCGCACTGGAGATCGGCGTCTGGCGCGGCGAGACGGTTGGACGCGGGCTCGCGGGGCTGCATGCGGCGCTCGCCCGCTGGGACGCGCTCCGGGACGGCGCGCATGTGCCGCGCCCGCGCCGGCGCCTGACGGGCGAGGACCGGGCCGCCGCCGGCGAGGTCCTGCGCGCGCTCGACGGCGCCTGCACGCCGCTGCTCGAGGCGCTGGCCCGCGAGCAGCCCTCGCTGCGCGAGGTGGCGGCGGCCGCGCGGACGGCTGTCGCGACCATCGGCAGCGACGCGGAGGGACGCGCGCTCGCCTTCACGCAGGCCGATGGCGAAGCGCTGGCGACCCTGTTCGACGATCTCGCCGCCGCCCGTGACGAGATTCCGGAAGGCGGGACGTCACGAGATTTCGTGTCGATCCTCGACGGGCTGCTGTCCGAGCGCGTGGTGACGCGGCGCCCCGGCAGCGCCCATCCGCGCGTCAGGATCTGGGGCCTGCTCGAAGCCCGCCTGCTCGAAGCCGACCATATCGTGCTCGGCGGCCTGAACGAGAGCGTCTGGCCGCCCGAGACCAAGACGGATTCCTTCATCAACCGGCCGATGCGGACGGAGCTCGGCCTGTCGCCGCCGGAGCGGCGCGTCGGCCAGACCGCGCATGACTTCGTGCAGGCGCTGATGGCGCGCCACGTCACGCTGGCGCGGGCGCGCAAGGCCGGCGAGGCCGAGACCATCGCCTCGCGCTTCTGGCAGCGTTTGCAGGCGGTCGCACCGGGGGAGGCCTGGCGCGAGGCCGTCGGACGCGGCGAGCGGCTGCGCGGCCTGGCGCGCCTCCTGTCGGCACCGCGAGGGGCCGCCACGGCGGGCCGGCCGGCGCCCCGGCCCCCCCGGGCGCTGCAGCCGCTCATCCTCAGCGTGACCGAGGTCGAGACGCTCTATCGCGACCCCTACCAGATCCATGCCCGCAAGATCCTCAAGCTCGACGCGCTCGACGCGCTGGTGGAGGACCCCACCGCGCAGGATCGCGGCAAACTGCTGCATGCGATCGTCGAGGCGTTCACGCAGGCCTATCCCGAGCAGTTGCCGGCCGATGCGGCGGCGCGGATCGTCGCCATCGGGGACCGGCTGTTCCGCGACTATGCCGACGTGCCGGAGGTCAGGGCCTTCTGGTGGCCGCGCTTCCTCATGACGGCCGAGCACTTCATTCGCTGGGAGGAGCGGCGGCGCGGCGAGATCGCGCGCATCGGCGTCGAGCTGCGCACCGAGGCGGAGATCAGGCTGGGGGACGGGGCCGTGCTGCGCCTCGGCGGCCGCGCCGACCGCGTCGAGATGACCCGCCAGCCGGCCCTGCGCATCGTCGATTTCAAGACCGGCGCGACGCCGAGCAAGGAGCAGGTCGCGAAAGGGTTCGCGCCGCAGCTCACGCTCGAAGCGGAGCTCGCGGCACGCGCAGGCTTCAACGACTTCGCCGGGCCGACCCCGGTCGAGGCGGTGCTCTACATGAAGCTCCACCACGACGCGAAGGGGTGGGCCAAGGACAAGCCGCTCGATTTCGGCGAGGAGTCGCTGGCCGATGTCGCGAGCCGGCATCTCGAACGCCTGATCGAGCATCTCGACGCGCTGCGCTCGGGCCGCGAGGCCTTCGTCTCGCGGCGCGCGCCCGACTATATCCGCTACGCCAGCCCCTACGACCATCTGGCGCGGGTCAAGGAATGGTCGGCGGCCGCCGGACCCGAGGAGGGCGAGGCATGAGGCCCGCCCCCAACGTCCCGCCGCAGACGCAGCAGCGTCAGGCTCTCGCCGCCGATCCCGGCCTGAGCGCCTGGGTCTCGGCCAATGCCGGCTCCGGCAAGACGCATGTCCTGGTCAACCGCGTGCTCCGGCTGCTGCTCGACGGCGTCGCCCCCGGCCGCATGCTCTGCATCACCTACACCAAGGCGGCGGCGGCCAACATGTCGAACCGGATCTACCGGGCGCTCGGCACCTGGGCGACACTGCCGGACGGCGCGCTGGCCGAGACGCTGGCCAAGCTGATCGGCCGGCTGCCCTCGGCGACGGAACGCGACCGGGCGCGGCGCCTCTTCGCGCAGGCGCTGGAGACGCCGGGAGGCCTCAAGATCGAGACCATCCACGCCTTCTGCACGCGCGTGCTGCAATCGGCCCCCTTCGAGGCCAACGTGCCGCCGCGCTTCGAGGTCGCGGACGATCTCGCCCAGGCCGAGATGCTGCGCGAGGCGCGGCGCGAGCTGCTGGCGGCGGTGGCGGCCGATCCCGCCGGCCCGGAGGCGCAGGCCCTCGATCTGCTCGCCCGGCAGGCGGCGCAGGACACGTTCGAGACCATCGTGCAGGAGGCGCTGCGACGGCGCGCGCTGTTCACCGACGAGAGCGGCCGGGCGCGCGACGCCGAGGCGATCCGGCGCGGGCTCGCGGCCGTGCTCGGCATCGCGCCCGACCTCGCGGCCGCGCAGGTGGCGGCCCGGTTTCGGGAGGAGGTCGCGAACCTGCCCGGGCTGGCGGCGCTGATCGAGGCGCTCACGGCCGGAAGCGCGACGCGGCAGGGCTTCGCGCAGACGCTGAGAGCCCTGCTCGCCGGCGACGACGGGGGCGACCCCGTCGGGCGGTGCCGGCGCGGCTTCATCACCGATGCGGGCACGATCAACGCGAATATCCGCGGCAAGGGCAAGTCGGAGTTCGAGGGCGCGCTCATCGACACGCTGGAGGCGCTCGCCGAGCGGCTGCGGGCGGCCGCCGACGAACTCGCCGCCGTCGCGATCCGCGACCGCAGCCATGCGCTCGCGCTGCTGGTGACGCGCATGCTCGGCTCGTATCAGCGGCAGAAGAGCCGGCGTTCGCTGCTCGACTATGACGACCTGATCGCGCGCACGCGCTCGCTGTTCGAGCGGGTCGAGGCCGCCTGGGTGCTCTACAAGCTCGACGCCGGCATCGACCACATCCTGCTCGACGAGGCGCAGGACACGAGCGAGACGCAATGGGCGATCCTGCGCCGGCTCGCCGAGGAATTCGGCGCCGGAGACGGCACCCGTGCCGGCGGCAAGCCGCGCACGATCTTCGTCGTCGGCGACGAGAAGCAGTCGATCTACGGCTTCCAGGGGGCGGCTCCGAACGCCTTCGGCCAGGAGCGGCGCGAACTGGGCCAGCGCCTGATCGCGGCCGAGCAGCGCTTCGAGACGATCTCGCTCAACACCTCCTTCCGTTCCGTGACCGACATCATGGAGGCGACCGACGCGATCTTCGCGCTGCCGGAGCATGCGCGCGGGCTCGTCTTCGACGGAGCGACCCGGCCGGAGCCGCACGCCACGGTGAGGCAGGGCGAGCCGGGCTGCGTCGACCTGTGGCCGCTCTGCGCCGACGACATCGGCGAGCCGCCCGACGCCTGGACCACGCCGGTCGACGCGCCGGAGCGGCGCGGCGGCACGGTGAAGCTGGCGCAGCGCATCGCCACGACGCTCGGGCGCTGGCACCGCGCCGGACGCGACGATCTCGGCAATCCGTTCCGGCCGGACCATGTCATGATCCTGCTGCGCCAGCGCGGCGCGCTGTTCGAGGCGATCGTCAAGGCGCTGAAGGACGCCGACGTCCCGGTGACCGGGCGTGACCGGCTGACACTCTCCGAGCATCCGGCGGTCGAGGACCTCGTCGTGCTCGGCCGCGCCCTGCTGCTTCCGGAGGACGATCTCACGCTCGCCACGGCGCTCAAGACGCCGCTGATCGGCCTCGACGACGACGACCTGATGCGGCTCGCGCCCGGCCGGCCGGGCTCGCTGCACGCGGCGCTGCGGCAGGCCGGGGCGGACGAGCCCCGCTATGCCGAAGCCGAGGCGAAACTGGCACGCTGGACGTCCGAAGCCGGCCTATACGGCCCGTTCCGCTTCTTCGCCGGCCTGCTCGGGCCGGAGGGCGGGCGCAATCTCGCGCTGGCCCGGCTGGGAGCCGAAGCCGGCGACGCGCTCGACGCCTTCCTGGGCGCGGCCCTCGACCATGAGCGGCGCTACGGCCCCTCGCTCGCCGGCTTCCTCGCCCATGTCGCCGGAACCGCCGCCGAGGTGAAGCGCGACCTTTCGTCGAGCGCCGGCGAGGTCCGGGTGATGACCGTCCATGGCGCGAAGGGCCTGGAGGCGAAGACGGTGATCCTCGCCGATCTGGGCCCCGAGCCCGGCGCGCGGCGGCTGCCGAAGATCCTCGGCGTCGCGCCGGCGCGCGGCGCCCCGCTTCCGGTCTGGACACCGGCCGCGGCGGACGACTGCACGGCCACCGCCGCGGCCAAGGCGCAGGTCATCGAACAGATGGTCGAGGAGCATCACAGGCTGCTCTATGTCGCGATGACCCGCGCCGAGGACCGGCTGATCGTCTGCGCGGCGCAGCCCAAGGGCGAGGCGCCGGCCGGAAGCTGGTACGCGATGATCGCCGCCGGGCTCGCCGCGTCGCAGACGGGTCTCGCCGAGGTCAGTGAGGGCGGCGAGACGTGGCTGCGCTTCATGACCTCGCCGCCCCGGATATCGGCCGAGCCTGCCGCCGTCGAGGCCACCGCCCGCCCGGAAGAGCGGCCGGACTGGCTGTTCCGGCCGGTGACGTCAGAAAGCGAGCCGGCGCCGCCGCTGAAACCGTCGAACGCGCTCGCGGCCGCCGACCGGGAGGAGCGCGCGGGCGACGGGCCGTTCCTGGCCGAGGCCGCTGCTGCGGGGCGGCTGGCGCATCTGCTCCTCCAGATTCTGCCCGAGACGCCGGACGAACGGCGGGCCGAGACCGCGCGTGCCCTCGCCGAGGCGCGCGGACGCGCGCTGCCGGCGGAGCGGCGCGCGCACATCGTCGCCGGGGCGCTCGCGCTGCTGGCGCGGCCCGAGCTTTCGAGCCTCTTCGGGCCCGGTTCGCTCGCGGAGGTGCCGCTCGCCGGCGAGATCGTGCTGCCGGACGGGACCCGGCGCGCCGTCACGGGCCAGATCGACCGGCTGGCGGTGACGGCCGACGACGTGCTGATCGCCGACTTCAAGACCGCGTCGCGGCCTCCGGCCGACCTCTCCGGCGTGCCGGCACGGACGCTGGCGCAGCTCGCCGTCTATCGCGCCCTCGCACGGGCGATCTATCCCGGCCGTCGCGTGCGAGCCCTGATCGTCTACACGGCGACGCTCACCATGCTGGAGCCGACGGCCGAGGCTCTCGACGCGAGCCTCGCAGCCATGTCTGGCTAGAGGCCTCGCGGCCTGTCCACGTCGACAGAGGCGGGTAAGGGGCGAGCGCCCCGGCCCGGCCGCATGGCTGCCATCCAGATCCGAGCCGTCTTCGGCCCGTGACAGAGCGGACGCGGCTGCCTATCGTCCCGTCCGCGGCCGAAGGCTGCCCAGACCCATGGCTGCGCCAGGCGCGGCCCCGGCATCGGCCCGCAGAATCTCTCGGAGGACTGACCATGTCGCACGCCCAGCAATTCTACATCGACGGCCAGTGGGTCCAGCCTTCGGGCAGCCGGACGCTCGGCGTGGTCGACCCCTCGACCGAGGAGGTCTTCGAGACGATCGCGCTCGGCGAACAGGCCGATGTCGACAAGGCCGTGGCTGCCGCCCGCGCCGCCTTCCCGGCCTTCGCCGCCACCTCCAAGCAGGAACGGCTCGCCCTGATGCGCCGCCTGCTGGAAGCCTACAAGGCACGCTACGACGCGGTCGCCGAGACGCTCTCGCGCGAGATGGGCGCGCCGACCACCCTGGCCCACCGCGCCCAGGCGGCGATGGGCACGGCCCATCTCGCCAAGATGATCGAGACGCTCGAGAATTTCCATTTCGAGGAGCTGCGCGGCACGACGCTGGTCGCCAAGGAGCCGATCGGCGTCGTCGGCATGATCACGCCCTGGAACTGGCCGATCAACCAGATCATGTGCAAGGTCGCGCCCGCTCTCGCCGCCGGCTGCACGATGGTGCTGAAGCCCTCCGAGATCGCGCCGCTCAACGCCGTCATCTTCGCGGAAGCCATGCACGAGGCCGGCGTGCCCAAGGGCGTGTTCAACCTCGTCCAGGGCGACGGGCCGACCGTCGGCGAGGCGATCGCGCGCCATCCGGGCGTCGACATGGTCTCCTTCACCGGCTCGACGCGCGCCGGCATCCTCGTCGCCAAGGCGGCGGCCGATACGGTGAAGCGCGTCCATCAGGAACTCGGCGGCAAGTCCGCGAACATCATCCTGGACGATGCCGACCTGAAGACGGCCGTGAAGCTCGGCGTCGAGAGCGTGATGCGCAACTCCGGCCAGTCCTGCAACGCGCCGACCCGGATGTTCGTGCCGGCGAAGCTGCACGAGGAAGCGCTCGCCGTCGCCAAGGCGACCGCCGAGCCGCTCAAGGTCGGCGCTCCCTCCTCCGAGGACAGCTTCCTCGGGCCGGTCGTCAGCGAGGTGCAGTACGAGAAGATCCAGCGCCTGATCGAGAGCGGCATCAAGGAAGGCGCGACGCTGGTCACCGGCGGCCCGGGCCGGCCCGAGGGGCTGAACCGCGGCTACTATGTGCGCCCGACCGTCTTCGGCAACGTCACCGACGATATGACGATCGCGCGGGAGGAGATCTTCGGGCCGGTGCTGTCGATCCTGCCCTATGAGAGCGAGGCCGAGGTGGTGGCACGGGCGAACGACACGCCCTACGGCCTCGCATCCTATGTCCAGTCGGGCTCGCTGGAGCGGGCGCGCAAGGTCGCCGCGCAGATGCGCAGCGGCAATGTCTACATCAACTACCCGGCATGGGACGCCGGCGCGCCCTTCGGCGGCTACAAGCAGTCCGGCAACGGCCGGGAATATGCCGAGTTCGGCCTCGAGGAATTCCTCGAGATCAAGGGCACGGTCGGCTACGCCGCCGCCTGATCGGACGGGCGCTTCGCGTCACCGCGGGCTTTCGGGCTGCGGGCGCGCGAGGCGTCCTTCCTCGGCCTTGTGGACGAACTGCTCCGCCACCAGCCAGCCCTTGAGCGGCTTGAGCGGCGGAATGCAGGTCAGCAGGATGAGCGGCAGCGTGGTGACGAGGTGGACCCAGCCGGGCGGCTCGTAGGCGAGCTCCAGCCAGAGCGCGAAGGCCACCGCCGGCACGCAGACGAACATCATGACGAAGAAGGCCGGGCCGTCCGCCGGGTCGGCGAAGGAATAGTCCAGCCCACAGGCCTCGCAGGACGGCCTGAGCGTCAGGAAGCCATCGAACAGCCTGCCCTGCCCGCAACGCGGACAGCGACCGCGCAAGCCGGTCTGCAGCGGCGACAGCCGGGGCCATTTCCTGGTCATGGCGGACATCTCCATGCGCCGGCTCAATTGTCGGCGCGCCCGACATGCTCACGGATTAGGCAAAGCGCAACGGACGAAGGGACGCATGCGCGCAAGAGTCGCGGATTTCAGGCGCGTCCGGCTTAACCGTCAAATATGAATCGCGTGGCCGAGCGCCTTCAGCGCGGCCTCCTGCAGCCCCTCGCCCAGCGTCGGATGCGCGTGGATCGTGCCGGCGACATCCTCCAGCGTCGCACCCATCTCGATCGCCAAGCCGAAGGCCGCCGAAAGCTCCGAGACGCCCTGCCCCACGGCCTGGATGCCGAGCACGAGCCCGCTGCCGGCCTGCGCGACGACGCGCACGAAACCCTGCTCGCCATGACGGGTCATCGCCCGGCCGTTGGCGGCGAAGGGGAACTGACCGACCTTGATCTCGGCGCCGGTCCGGCGCGCCTCCTCCGGCGAGAGGCCGGCGGAGACGATCTCCGGATCGGTGAAGCAGATCGCCGGAATGCAGCGCTTGTCCCAGGCGCGCGGCAGGCCGGCGGCGATCTCCGCCACCATCTCGCCCCGCGCCATGGCGCGATGCGCCAGCATCGGCTCGCCCGTGACGTCGCCGATGGCGTAGATGCCGCGCATCGAGGTCTCGCAGCGCTCGCCGATGCGGATGAAGCGGCCGTCCATGTCGAGGACGAGGTTCTCCAACCCGAGATCCTCGGTGACCGGCCTGCGCCCGACGGTCACCAAGACCCTGTCGGCCGGCAGATCGCGCTCGGTGCCGGCGGCCGTCTCGACGCGCAGCCCGTCGCCTTTCGGCGTCGGTCCGAGCGCCCGGGCTCCGGTCAGCACCTCGACGCCCAGCGACGTCAGCCGCTTCATGACGGGCGCGGTCACGTCCTCGTCATAGAGCGGCAGGATGCGCGCCTGCGCCTCCACCACCGTGACCTTGCTGCCGAGCTTCGCGAAGGCCGTGCCGAGTTCGAGGCCGATATAGCCGCCGCCGACCACGACGAGGCGCTTCGGCACCTCGGAGAGCGCGAGCACGCCGGTCGAGGAGATCACGGTGCCGCCAAACGGCAGGAAGGGCAGCTCGACCGGCGCGGAGCCGGTCGCGATCACCACCGTCTCGGCATGAATCGTCTTCGGCCCGGTCTCGGTCTCGACGACCACGGTCTTGCCGTCGCGGAAGCGGGCGCGGCCATGGACGATCTTGACCTTCGACTTGCGCAACAGCGCGGCGACGCCGTTGTTGAGGCGCTGGACGATGCCGTCCTTCCAGGCGACGGCCTGCTTCATGTCGAGCAGCGGCGCAGACGCGGTCAGGCCGAAGGGCGTCCTGCCCGCCGCGGCGTCGGCAGCCTTCTCGAACTCCTCCGCGACATGGATCATCGCCTTGGACGGGATGCAGCCGACATTGAGGCAGCTGCCCCCGAGCTTGGCGCTCTCGACGATGACGGTGTCCAGCCCGAGCTGGCCGGCGCGGATGGCGCAGACATAGCCGCCCGGCCCGGCGCCGATGACGAGGAGCTTGCAGGTGATCTCGGTCATGATCCGCTCCTCAGAGGTCCACGAAGAGCATCGCCGGGTTCTCCAGCAGCTCCTTCAGCCGCTGCACGAACACCGCCGCGTCCCAGCCGTCGATGACGCGGTGGTCGAAGCTGGAGGAGAGGTTCATCATCTTGCGCGGCACGAAGGTCG
>QFQY01000014.1 GCA_003248805.1 Chelatococcus sp.
TCGACGACGCCCTGAACGCGACCCGCGCGGCCGTCGAAGAGGGCATCCTGCCGGGCGGCGGCGTCGCCCTGCTGCGCGCGGTCAAGGCCCTGGAGGGTCTGGTGCCAGGCAATGACGACCAGCGAACCGGCATCGAGATCGTCCGCAGGGCCATCGCGGCGCCGGCTCGCCAGATCGTCGAGAATGCGGGCGGCGACGGCGCGGTCGTGGTCGGAAAGCTGCTGGAGGCGTCCGACTATGCTTGGGGTTACGATGCCCAGACCGGCGAGTATGGCGACATGGTCAAGGCCGGCATCATCGACCCGACCAAGGTCGTGCGCACGGCGATCCAGGACGCGGCCTCGGTCGCCGGCCTGCTGATCACCACCGAGGCGATGATCGCCGAGTTGCCGAAGAAGGACGCCCCGGCGATGCCTGCCGGCGGCATGGACTACTGAGGCTGCGAGGGCGCCGCGGCCGATGCGGCGCCCTCTTCGACCGACCCGACCACGGGCATGACGGGGAAGCCATGCCGTTTTCATCGTTGACCGATCCTGTCGATCTGGCCCGCGCCGAGGCCGCGCTCGAAAAGGCATGGGCCGGCATCGAGCCTTCGCTGCCTCCCGGTTCCGGCGAGCGGGAGCGCGAGAATCTCGCCTATGTCGTTGCGTCTCTGGCGCATCTCGCGCTGGACGAGGACGACCTCGCCCGACGCGCGCTCGCCCGTTACAACGAGAAGACGTAGCCGCGCGGCCTAGAGCATCGGATCGAATATCGCATTCGGTCCGATGCTCTACACCTTTGATTCTGCATCGGCTTTTCCGAAAACCGCATTCCACTTTTCGGGCCGATGCTCTAGCTCCGCATGCCGCCGCAGGTTATCGCTCCCTGGACCGAACGCCCGTGCTGCCCCCCTGATCCGAGAAATCCGAATGACGACGAACGCCTCAGCAGAGCACCGCAGTTTCGAAGCGGATGTGTCGCGCCTTCTGCACATGATGGTGCACTCGGTCTATTCCGACCGGGACGTCTTCCTGCGAGAGCTGATCTCCAACGCCGCCGACGCCTGCGAGAAGCTGCGCTACGAGGCGATCGCCAGGCCGGACCTGCTCGGCGACGAGCCGAAGCTCGCCATCACCATCGCCGCCGATGCCGAGGCCGGCCGCCTCACCATCGCCGACAACGGCATCGGAATGAGCCGCGATGAGATGATCGAGGCGCTGGGCACCATCGCCCGCTCGGGCACGCGCAGCTTCATGGAGCGCGTCGCGGCGGCTGAGGGCAAGGATGGCGCCCGGCTCATCGGCCAGTTCGGCGTCGGCTTCTACTCGGCCTTCATGGTGGCGGGCCTGGTCGAGGTCGTCAGCCGTCGTGCCGGCGGCGAGGAGGCCTGGGCCTGGTCCTCGGACGGCAAGGGCGAGTTCACCGTGGCGCCGGTGGCGCTGGAGGAGGCTCCCGCACGCGGCACGCGGGTGACGCTTCACCTGCTGGACGACGCCAAATCCTATGCCGAGCGCTGGACGCTGGAGCGCATCGTCAAGGAGCAGTCGGGCCATGTCCCGGTGCCAATCGCGCTGATCGAGAAGCCCGGGGCGGACGCGACGACCCTCGCCGACGGCGCCGCGCTCTGGACGAAGTCCCGGAGCGAGATCTCCAAGGACGAGTACGCCGATTTCTACCGGAGCGTCGCCGGACAGTATGACGAGCCGGCTGCGACGATCCATTTCCATGCGGAGGGCCGGCACGAATATACCGCGCTCGCCTTCGTGCCGGGCGCGCGCCCCTTCGATCTCTTCGATGCCGACCGGAAAGGTCGCATCAAGCTCTACGTGAAGCGCGTCTTCATCACCGACGAGGCCGAGCTGCTGCCACGCTATCTGCGCTTCGTCCGCGGCATCGTCGATACCGCCGACCTGCCGCTCAACGTGTCCCGCGAGATGATCCAGGACAGCCCGCTGCTCGGCGCGATCAAGAAGGGAGTGACCAACCGGGTGCTGGGCGACCTGACCAAGCTCGCCGAGCAGGACGTCGCCGGCTTTTCCGCGATCTGGGAGAATTTCGGCCCGGTCGTCAAGGAAGGGCTCTACGAGGATTTCGAACGGCGGGCACAGTTGCTGGGCCTGTCGCGCTTCCGCACGACCGCGTCGGGCGAGGGCTGGCGCAGCCTGAAGGACTATCTCGGCACGCTGAAGGAAAACCAGACGGCGATCTACTACATCCTCGGCGACGATTCCGACCGCATCCGGAAATCCCCCCAGCTCGAGGGCTTCCGGGCTCGCGGCATCGAGGTCCTGCTGCTGTCCGATCCGGTCGATAGTTTCTGGGTTTCGGCAGGTCTGGATTTCGAAGGCAAGCCGTTCAAGTCGGTGACGCAGGGCGCCGCCGATCTCGGTCTCATCCCTCTGCTCGATGGGGCAGCCCCCTCGTCGAACGAAACGGGCGCGGAGATCGACACTCTGCTTGCGTCGATGAAGGAGGCCTTGGCCGACGAAGTCGCGGATGTCCGTGCTTCCGACAGGCTCACCGAGAGCGCGGTCTGCCTCGTGGCGTCGGACGGCGGGCCGGACCGCCAGTTCGAGCGCCTGCTCAGCGCCGCGGGCCGCCTCGGAAGCGCGGCCAAGCCGGTTCTGGAGGTCAACCCTCGCCATCCGACGATCGTCGCCCTCGCAGCCGTCGGGGACAGCGAGCTGCGCAGGGATGTCGCTCATCTGCTCCTCGACACCGCCCGCGTCCTGGACGGCGAGCGCCCGGTCGACACGAGCGGTTTCGCCGAACGCCTGACGCGAGTGGTCGCGCACAGCCTCGGCAAGGGCTGACCGCCGGAGCGAGCGAGCGCGCGCTCGGGGTGCGGTCCGACCTCCGTACCGGGATCGGCCGGATACGGATATCGGGCGGGGGCTATTCTCCCGTCCGCACGGTTTCTTCGCGGCCACGGCGATAATCGCTGGGCGACTGCCCCTCCCAGCGCTGGAAAGCCCGGCTGAAATGGGCGGCATCGGAGTAGCCGAGCGTCATGGCGATCTCCGTCACGCTCCTTTGCCGGCCACTGAGCCATGCCGTCGCCAGAGAACGCCGCCGATCGTCCAGGATCTGCTCGAAGGCGGTGCCGGAATCGTCCAGCCGGCGCTGCAAGGTGCGCGGCGACAGGCCGAGAATCCGCGCCGCCGCCGGCAGGGTCACAGGCTTGTGGGCGAGCGTCGCATCGATCATGCGGCCGATCGCGACCTTGATGTCGCCTCCCTCGGGCCGGAACGCCTTGACCTCGTCCTGTCCCGGCTGACCCGCACCCTGCTCCCCCCAGGACAAGGCCTCCATGCGCAGCGGCCGCGAGAGATCGGAGCGCTTCATGTGGATGCGTGCCGCCCCCTGGTCGCCGAAGCTGACCGGCGCCCGGAAATGGTCCTCGTAGGTTCTGCGGAGCCCCCGGCAGCCATGCGGGAAGCTGATGTGCCGCGGCGCCCAGCCATCGCCGATGAGATGGCGGAGCATCGCGATGTTGAAGGCCAGCGCGCCCTCGTGAAGCAGCCAGGATGTCTCGTCGTCCCCGACGAGGCGATGCGTCCAGACGATCTCGTCGCCACGCTTCAACAGCGTGACGGAGGCATGCGACTGCATGGTCGGCATCAGGTCGATCTGGGCCTGGAGACAGGTTTCGGGTGTCGCGCCCGTTTCCATGACGCGGCCGATGGGGCCGAGCTTTCGGGGGTCTGCGGCGCTGCCGAGCGCCAGTCCGATCTCGGCCTGTCCGAGGCAGCGCGCCGACAGCGCCAGGGCATGATGAATCTGGGAGCGGCGAACCAGCGTGGGCGAGGCGACGTCCTCGAGGCTCATGCCCGCCTGAAGCAAGATGACGTCCGGCCTGACACCCGCCGCGGCAAGATGGCCCGGCAGCATGTGTAGCAGGGCGGCGCGGGCCGCAGCGCGTGACATATGGCTCCCCCTGCCCACGCCCTCACAACGGAGCCCACCTCTTCGGCGAAAGAGGGCGGACCGGCAGCATGACCGATCCGGCCGGGGATGCAATCCCTATCGCGGGATCGGCGCGTGACGGCGGTCGTGGAGCACTCGCGCCGGCTCAATCGCCCTGCGAGAAGAACGCGTCGTCATTGGGGAAGACCGGCGCCGGGGCGTGACGGCCGAGATAGGACTGGAAGGTCGCCTGGAAGAACAGCGACGGCTTCATCTCCTTGGCGAGGTCGTCGATGCGCTTCTGGAGCGCGGCGACGAGGGGCTGGTTCTCGGCGGCGAGGTTCTTCGTCTCGCCCGGATCCCTGGCGATGTCGTAGAGCTCGACCTTGGCCGGGAGCGTCGCCCGCCAGAACAGCTTCCAGTCGCCCTGACGCACGGCGCCGCGGAACATCTCGACATTGTAGACGATTTCCTTGCGGGGCGAGGGAGCGCCCGCGCTGATCGTCGGCCAGACGTCGCTGCCGTCGAGCGGCTTGGTGCCCTGGACGGCGGCGCCGGCCTGCTTCGCCAGCGTCGGCAGCATGTCGACGACATGCAGCGGCTGGTCGACCTTGCCGGGCTTGACGCGGCCGGGCCAGTTCACCAGCGCGGCCGCACGGGTGCCGCCCTCGTAGAGCGAGCCCTTGCCCTCGCGGAACGGCCCGTTATTGGCGGGCAGGTCGCCCTTGGTCTCGATCTGGCCGGCGAAGGCGGCCGATTTCACGCCGCCATTGTCGCTGTGGAAGACGACCAGCGTGTTCTCGCGCATGCCCTTCTTCTCGAGCGCCTTCAGCACCGAGGCGATCTGGTCGTCCATCGCCGCGATCATCGCCGCATAGGTGCGCCGGTTGGGATCGGCGATCGCCTTGAAGCGGTCGAGATACTCCTGCGGCGCCTGGAACGGCGTATGGGGCGCCGTGAACGCCAGGTACATGAAGAGCGGCTTGGCCGGGTCGTGCTTCTCGACATAGCGGACCGCGTCCTTGCCGAGCAGCGTGGTGACGTAGCCGGGCTCGTCGACCTTCTTGTTGTTGCGGTACCAGTCGGTGGTGCCGTGAACCTTGTGGGTGAAGTAGTCGATCTCGCCGATCAGGGCGCCATACTGGTAGTCGAAGCCGCGCTGCCTCGGCCAGAGCTTGGTGTCGCCATGGCCGAGATGCCATTTTCCGATGATCGCGGTGTCGTATCCCGCTTCCTTGAGGATCTGCGGCAGTAGCTTCTCGTCGAGCGGAATGCCGTAATTCTGCTCCGGCAGGATGACGAAGCTCTGCAGCCCGTAGCGCATCGGGTAGCGCCCGGTCATCAGGGCCGCGCGGGTCGGCGTGCACATCGGCTGGACGTAGAACTGGTCGAGCACCGCGCCGTCTTGGGCGAGCTGGTCGATGGTCGGCGTCGCGAGATCCTTGCTCCGAAAGCCGACATCGTTCCAGCCGAGATCGTCGGCGACGATGTAGAGGATATTGGGCTTCTGCGTGGACTGCGCCATGGCTGCCGCAGGAGCGAGCAGCGCCAGCGCGACGCAGAGGGAACGGAGAGAGCGAACCATCGGGGCGTGTCCTGTCGATGCGGTCAGAAGCTGGCGTTCATGCCGAGCACGGGGCCCTGCTGCAGCGCGTTGTAGACGAAGTTGCCGTTCCGGTAATCGACCTTCATCGCGCGGTAACCGGCGAAGGTCGAGATCCTGTCGGTGAAGGCGTAGCCGAGCCCGCCGAACACGTCCCATTCGTAGCGCGATCCGCCCTTGCCCGCGAAGCCGATGGCCGTGGCGTAGAACGATTTGGCCAGGCTGACCTTCAGCCTTGCGCCGACGACGCCGTCGACCCACTGCTCACTCTCCGCGAGCTTCAGCGTCGCCGGCATGAGCTGCACGCGCAGGGTATTCTTCATCGTGAAGCCGCGGATGCCGGCGAAGCCGTCGACGGTGTAGGACGGATCGTCGATCAGCCGGTAGCCGGCGGCCGCGAGCCCGATGAACGAGCCGCTGTCGACCTTGACGCCGGCCGGATAGCCGGCCGGGTAGACGATCTTGTTCGGTGAGATCTTCGAGGCGATGACGTCGAAGAACATCAGGTAGCGATCGTATTTGAGTTCGCCGGCGCCCATGATGCCTCCGTCGAAGTTCTTCATCACCTGATCGAAGCCGATGGAGACCTTCGCGGCCGGCAGGGGCGGCAGCGTCCGCAGCCGGCCCTCCAGACCCGTCGCCCACAGATAGGCGGCGGTCGTGAACGTCAGCGTCGGCGCGAGCGGCGCGGGTGCGACGGGTTCGAATCTGCGTGACGGGATGTCGGCTGCGAGACCGGCAGCGGGCATCGAGGCCGCGGCCAGCAGGGCGGCAGCGAGCAGCCGCCGGAATGAACGCTCGATCATGCGATGGGACCTTCGGGAAGGCAGGTCACGGCTGCTTCGGCGCGACGCAATAGTTCCAGTAGCCGCGCATCTTGCTGGAATCCGACCAGAACCAGCAGAGCTCGGGCGAAGGCGCCTTGGGTACGCTGTTGACGGCCGCGACGGTGATGACGGTGCCGATGGTGACGCCTGCGACGACCCTGCCCCAATACCAGGGGCGCACGGCGGGAACCGGGCGGACCGGCGCCACGACCACGGTACGATGGTGGTGGTGAACCGTCCGGTGGGGCGCGGGCCGGACCACACGAGGCTTCGCGTAAGGCGCGCGGACCTGCGCCTCTGCGACGCCGCCGAGAAGCGGAAAGACGAAAACCGCGCCGGCCAGGAGAGAGGCGCCGAGCGCGTTGAGCGAAGGACGAGAGATCATCGGGAATCGGGACGGTTGGGTCTTTCGGGCTGTCGCTTCTACCCGCCGGTACGGTCGCCGACTTGCCATTTCGCGCCAAGCGGAGGCGCGGGGTGAGCGATCGGATGCCGAGCGGACACGATCCGGCGCGACTACCCGTCGAGGTCGAGCGGCGCGGCGATCCGGCGCCGAACATCCACGGGGTCCGGAATGTGGCGATACTCGATCGTCGGCAGCGTTTGCGGGGCAGCGGCCAGCGCGTCTTCGGTCCCCGATGCGTAGACGAGCACATCGGCCGCCGCGGCCAGCGACGCGACGTCGGCGATGGTCCCTGCGGCCGAATTCAGAAGCGCGGGCGAGGCCGCAAAACGGGTGACGCCCGCCTTCATGATCGGCAGGAATTCCGGGACGCGGGCGACCAGCAGCAGGCGCGCGCCCGGCGCGAGCGCCGCGAGCGCGCTGCGTGTCTCGTCGGCGGGAACGAAGCGTATCCCGGTCACCCGGGCCCCCGGCAGAAGGCTGGCGACTTCGCGTCGCCGGTTGACGAAGGTCACGACGAGGTCGGAGGAGGCGATCCTCGACCGCGCGGCGGAATCCCGCTGGATCAGATCCAGCGTCGCCGGCTCGACGGTCGCCATGGGCCCGACCTGCTCCGCGATCAGCCGGGCATAGCGCGCCGTCGTCGGCTGGAAGAGACCGACGACCGCGATGCTCTTGCGACGGCCGTGAAGCGCCCGCGACGCGAGCCGCGCATGGATCAGCGACGCGACATCCGAGGTGCGCAGCCCGAGCGCCAATCCCCTGTCGATCAAGGCGTCGATCTGGCCATGCAGGGCGACGAAGTCTTCCTGCGCACGCAGCGGCTCGGCGCCGCTCTCGGCGACGAAGGTCCCCGAGCCGGCGCGGGTCTCGATCAGCCCGAGTCCCTTGAGATCGGCATAGGCCTGGCTCACGGTCATCGGCGCCACGCCCAGCAGCGACGCCAGGTCCCTGACCGAGGGCAGCGGCTCCCCAGGGGCCGCATCGCCGCAGGCGATCGCATATTCGATCAAGCCCTTGAGCTGCTGCCGGAGCGAAATCGGCAAGGTCCTGTCGATCGAGAAATCCATCCATCGCCTTTCGACATGTGCCGCCGCGCGAGCCTGCTGCGGCTCGTTGGATCGTCCAGGCCCAGACGGATTTCGTCCCGCATGGAACTGATTGACGGGCGCGCACTCTCATGGGAGTGTTACAGTACCATGGTACAGTTCGGAGCCAGCGGGTCAGCCCCGACCTTCGCCGCATCCCTGTCCTCGACACTGGGCGGGATGGGCTGAACCATGGCCGGCTATGTCCTCAAGCGCCTCGTCGCGATCATAGCCCTCACCTTCGGCATCACCGTCGTCGCCTTCCTGATCATCCGCCTGATTCCCGGCGATCCGGTCATCGCCATGCTGGGCACCGGCGCGGGCGACAAGGAGATGATCGCGAGGCTGCGTGAGCAGCTGGGCCTGACCCGGCCGCTGCACGAGCAGTATTTCGTCTGGATCGGCCAGGTGCTTCGCGGCGATTTCGGCTATTCCTATGCCAACCAGCAGACGGTCTCGTCGCTGATCGCCTCGAGCTTTCCCGCGACGGTCCAGCTGACGCTGGCGGCATTGGCGATCTCGCTGCTCTTGGGTTCGGCGATCGGCATCGTCGCGGCCATCAGACGCAACCGCGCGGCCGACACGGCCGGCATGGGGTTCGCGCTGATCTGCATGTCGATCCCGAGCTTCTGGCTCGGCCTGCTGCTGATCCTGATGTTCGCCGTGATCTGGCCGATCTTCGATGTCGTCGGCGGCACCGGACTGAAGGGCCTCGTCTTGCCGGCGGTGACGCTGGCCCTCGGCACGATGGGCTTCAACGCCCGCTTCATTCGCTCCAGCGTCATCGCCGCGCTGTCGCAGCAGCACGTCGTGACGGCCCGCGCGAAAGGCGTGCCGGAGGTCAGGCTGTTCGCCTGGCATGTCATGCGCAATGCCCTGCTGCCGATCCTGACCATCGTCGGCCTGCAGATCGGCCAGCTCCTCTCCGGCTCGGTCATCGTCGAGACCGTATTCTCGCGGCCGGGCATCGGCCGGCTCCTGATCCAGGCGATCCTGGCGAAGGACTACATGACGGTGCAGGCGCTGATCATGATGATCGCGCTCATCTACGCGCTGGCGAACTTCGTCGTCGACATCCTCTACCCCGTCCTGGATCCGCGGATCGCGCGATGACGGACAGCGCCCGGACACCCGCCGCCTTCGCAGCCGCGCACGATCCCGCCGTGCTGGCCACCCGCCGCTGGTCGCGCAGGCGTGCCGTGCTGCGCGCGCTTCGCCACCGCAGCCTTTCGCTCGGTCTCGTCATCTGCACGGTGCTGGCCTTCCTCGCCTTCGTCCTGCCGCTCCTCATCACGATCGACCCGGTCGCGCAGGATCCGATGGCGACCTTCTCGCCTCCGAGCTCGACCCATGTCATGGGCACCGACGCCTTCGGGCGCGACCTGCTGGCCCGCGTGCTGATCGGCGCCCGCACCACGATCCTGGCGAGCCTGTCGGTTGTCCTGCTCGGCGCCCTCGCCGGCACGGCCGTCGGCCTGGTCGCCGGCTATTTCGGCGGCGCGCTCGGCTTCGGCATCATGCGCCTGATCGACCTTCTGCTCGCCTTCCCCGGCATTCTCCTGGCGCTGACCGTCACCGCGATCCTCGGGCCCGGCCTCGTCAACGGCGTCTTCGCCATCGCCGCGATCCTCGTCCCCGTCTTCGCCCGTCTCGTCGAGGGCGCGACGATCGAGGTGCGCGGCCTGCCCTATGTCGAGGCGGCGCGCTGCGCAGGCGCCTCGCAGGCGCGGATCATCCTGCGCTACATCCTGCCGAACGTGATGTCCGGCATCATCGTGCTGACCACGACCTGGCTCGGCATCGCCGCACTCTGGATCACCGCGCTCGGCTTCATCGGTCTCGGCGTCCAGCCCCCGACGCCCGAGCTCGGGGCGATCCTGAACGACGGCCAGAACTACATCATGCTCGCCTGGTGGATCACGGTCTTTCCCGGCCTTTTCCTCTCGCTCTTCGTCGTCGGCGTGAATCTGGTCGGCGACGGCCTGCGGGACGAACTCGACCCGACTCTCAATCGCGGCTGACGCCGCTCAACAAGGGGACATGGCGATGAACACAGGACTCCGTGGATTGCTGCTGGCTGGCCTTTCGGCTCTCGCCATGTCCGGCGCGCAGGCGCAGGCGCCCAACAAGGCCGCCAAGCTGACCGTCGGCTGGGCCGAGCCGATCGACACGCTCAACCCCGCCACGACCGGCGCCCGCAACCAGGGTCCGCTGCTGCTCAACATCTTCGACACGCTGGTCTGGCTGACGCCGGACTTCAAGGTCGAGCCGCTGCTGGCGACGAAATGGTCGGTGTCGCCGGATGGCCTGACCTACAGCTTCACCCTGCGCGAGGACGTGAAGTTCCATGACGGCACGGCCTTCGACGCCGAGGCCGTCGTCGCGAACATCAAGTACATCACCGACAAGAGCACCGCCGCGAAGGTCTCGATCGCGCTGCTCGGCCCCTGCAAGGAGGCGGTGGCGACGGGCAAATACACGCTCGACATCAAATGCGCCACGCCTTACGCGCCTCTGCTCGCCCAGCTCGGCGTGCCCTATCTCGGCATCCAGTCGCCGAAGGCCATTGCCGAATATGGCAAGGACCTCGGCCTGCATCCCACGGGAACCGGACCGTTCGCCTTCGTCAGCTACGAGCCGAACCAGAGCCTCGTGCTCAAGCGCAACGAGGCCTACGCCTGGAACCCTCCCTCGGTCGGCCATAAGGGACCGCCCAACATCGCCGAGGTGAAGTTCCAGATCGTCACCAATCCGCAGGCCCGCGTCAGCCAGTTCCAGAGCGGCCAGTCGCAGATGATGCAGCAGACGCCGGGCGTGCACTGGAACGCCATGCAGAAGATGGATCGCTACACGGCCATTCCGGTTCCGATCACGGGCCTCGGCATCTTCGCGCCGATCAACGCCAAGAAGTTTCCGACCGACGACATCGCGGTCCGCCGCGCCATCCAGTACGCCATCGACAAGAAGGGCGTCGTCCAGCTGGCCGAGGCCGGTGCCATTCCGCCCAGCCTGACGCCGCTCCAGCCCTCGATGACCGGCTACGACAAGTCGCTCGAGGCGATGTACCCCTATGACCCCGCGAAGGCCGAGGCGACGCTCAAGGAGGGCGGCTGGACCAAGAAGGACGGCTTCTGGGAAAAGGACGGCAAGCGCCTGACGCTGACGCTCACGGCGATCTCGACATCCACCTCCTATCCGCTGCTCGCCCAGGCGATGCAGAACTACCTGCAGAAGATCGGCATGGAGGCCAATGTCCAGCTGCTCGCCTCGCCGGCCTGGCTCGCCGCCAACATCAACGGCGACATGTCGCTGACCCCGCTGCAGTATATCGGCGTCGATCCGGATGCGCTCTCGGGCTGGTTCACCGCGGGCCAGTATTTCAACTGGAGCCATTACTCGAACCCGAAGCTCGACGCGCTGTTCAAGCAGGGCCGCGAGGAAGGCGACGCCACCAAGCGCGTCGCGATCTATCACGAGCTGCAGAAGCTCCTGATGGACGAGGCGGTGATGCTGCCGATCCGCCAGAACATCGATCTCGTCATGACCTCACGGAAGCTGACCGGCGTGACCTATTCGGGCGGTGGCTTCGAATATCTCGGCGCGGCCTCGCTCGCCGACTGACCTCGAGGGCGCAGCCGCCCGCGCGGCTGCGCCTTCGCCGATCTCCCATCTCGACGCTGCCGGAGCGAACGCCGTGAAGACGCTGATCAAAGCTGCCCGACTGATCGACGGAACGGGCGCGGCCCCGGTCGAGAACCCCGTCCTCGTCGTGGCCGGCGGCAGGATCGAATCCGTCGTCAGGGGTGAGCTCCCCTCCGATCTCGCCGGTGCCGAGGTCCACGACTATCCGGGCGCGACCATTCTGCCCGGGCTGATCGACACCCATGTCCACCTCAATCTGCCCGGCGACGGCACCATTCTCGAGGATGCCGTCCGCGAGACCGAAGGCGTCCTCGTCGCGACCTCGGCGCTGGCGACCACCAAGGCCCTGAGGGCCGGCATCACGACGCTGCGCGATCTCGGCGCCAAGGGCCGCACGGCCATCGACGTCCGCCGCGCCCTGCAGCTCGGTCATGGCGATGGCGCCCGCGTCGTCGCCTGCGGCCAGGCGATTACGATCACCGGCGGCCATGTCTGGTATCTCGGCGGCGAGGCCGACGGCGTCGACGGCGTGCGCAAGAAGGTCCGTGAAATGGTCAAGCTCGGCGCCGACTTCATCAAGGTGATGGCGAGCGGCGGCGGCACGGTCGGCACGCAATCCTGGAATCCCTCCTTCTCGCAGGAGGAGTTGAACGCGCTCGCCGACGAGGCCCATCGCTTCGACCGCAAGGCGACCGCGCATTGCCTCTGCGCCCGTTCCATCGAGATGGCGATCGAGGCCGGCTTCGATCAGCTGGAGCATGCCGGCTTCATCGCCGACCGCAGCGGCCAGCAGATCTACGAGCCGGCCGTCGCCGAGAAGCTGGCGAAATCGGGCATTCCCGTGACCGGCACGCTCGCGGTGGGCGGCGCCGTGCTCCGCGAACTGCGCGCGAGACCCTCGCTCACCGAAACCGAGGCCGCCTTCCTGGCGCGCTGGGAGAAGTCCGCGGCCCAGAATCTCGACCAGTTCAGCAAGCTGCGCGAAGCCGGCGTGACCTTCGTCGCCGGGACCGATGCAGGCTGGCGGTTCACGCGCTTCGACGATCTGCCGCTCGAAATGGAGCTGATGCGGGAGGGCGGGATGACGGCGATGGACACGATCGTCGCCGCCACGGGCTACGCCGCGAAAGTCATCGACATCGACTCGCAGACCGGCAGCCTCAAGCCGGGACTGGCGGCGGACGTGCTCGTCGTCGGGGCCGATCCGCTGGTCGATCTCGCCGCGTTGCGCGACGTCCGCCTCGTCATGCAGGGCGGCAAGGTCCTCGGCGTCTGAGGACTGCATCGTGCCTGGAGGGCCGCCACCTGGCCGGATCCGCCGAATGATCGCTTCGACGACGGTTCGAGATCCGGCAAGCGCCTCGCTGGCCGTTACCGCGGCGCCGGACCGAGCAAGGCGGCGACGGCCGGTTGCCTGGCCTGGCGTGCGCACCAGGCCGCGGGGCCTTGCTCGCGAACCTCGTCGAACCGGCGCTCGAGTTCGTTCCTGACCGTGGTTGGACCGAGATCCGGCCCGAGCGCTTCATGGGCGGCGTCGGTCATCGCCTTCGCCGCGTTCGACGCCAGGGCGAGGTTGACCGGCAGGGTCGGCGGACAAAACGCGACGATCGCGGCGTAGAGGCTCGCCGATCGTGCAATGCCTTCAGCCGTGATCTTCTGGGCTGTCGCGGGCGTCGTCAGGGAGATGATCGCCGCCGTAACGGCGACGCGCAATCTGGTAGGCATCGACGTCATGGGTGAATGTCCGATGTCTGATCTGGAGCGCTGCATCGCCATAGCCCAGGCCGGAAGGCCCGGGACGCCCCTGCGAAACTATGCACCGGAAAAATTGATCGTCCCACCGGATCCACGTCGAGCTTGAGCAAGGGAGGCAGTTGACGGATCGTGGCTCCCATCGACGAGGCCGGGCATCCCGCTCGCCCATCGCCTCGACGGAGGAAAGCTCGGCGTCGGACCCTGCAGGGCCGACGGGTGCCGGGTGGATGCGCGTGGCGGCGCCAGGGAGAGCATTCGATGAAACGAGCCTTCGCGGCCATCCTCGCCGGCCTTGCCGCCGCCCTTTCGCCGGCACCGGCTTCAGCCCAAATGCCGCCCGCGGCCGACGAGATCGCAGGCTATCGCGGCCTCTTCGCCGCGGCCCACAGCGGCGACGTCGCCGCTATCGAAGAACTCGCGGCGGCGGGCGCTCCGATGGAGCAGCGCGACACCAGAGGCCGCACCGCGCTGCACATCGCAGCCCATGCCCGCCAGCGCGAGGCCCTGCAGGCGCTGGCGCGGCTGGGGGCGGATCCGCGCGCGCTCGACGCACAGCGCTATGACGCGGTGACGATCGCCGCGGTCGCCGACGACGTCGCGACCATGCGGGTCGCATTGGCGATCGGCGGCGACCCGAAGGCCATCACGAGCCCCTATGACGGCACCGCCCTGATCGCCGCCGCCCACCTCGGCCATGACGAGGTCGTCAAGGTCCTGATCGATGCAGGTGCCCCTCTGGATCACGTCAACAATCTCGGCTGGACCGCGCTGATCGAGGCCGTCACGCTCGGCGATGGCGGCCCGCGCCATCAGCGCACGGCGAGCCATCTCGTCGCGGCCGGTGCGCGGCGTGATCTGGCCGACCGCAACGGCATGACCCCCATCGCGTTGGCGCGCCAGCGAGGCTATGACGCGATGGTCGGCATCCTCTCCCGGAAAGAATGAGGCCGGGCGAAATGGTGGCGGGCGCCAGCGCAGCCCTCATCGTCTGGCTCTGATCAGGGAGTCCCGAGCCTAGAGCATCGGCCCGAGAAGTGGAGCGCGGTTTTCGGGAAAAGCCGATGCAAGATCAAAGAGTTAGAGTATCGGACTGAATACGATATTCAGTCCGATACTCTAAGGGGCTGACTACGCCCTCGTGCAGGCGTCCAGCCGCCCGAGCGCCTCGCCGAGCGCGGTCGCGACGTCGGCGGGGGGCGCGGCCATGGGCGAACGCGGCAGCCCGGCGCCGACCCCCTGCAGCGTCTGGGCGGCCTTCACGCGGGCCGGCAGGTTAGGGGCCGCCAGAGAACGCCAGAGATGGCACAGTTCGCGGTTGAGCTCGCCGGCCAGATCGCGACGGCCGCCGCGAACGGCCTGCCACAGGGCGACATTGGCTCCTGGAGTCGCGCTGGCGATTGCTGCGATGGATCCCGCGGCCCCGAGATCGTAACAGCTCATCAGCGAGCCATCGATCGCGCCGAAGACGCGCTCGCCGCCGACGGCGAGGATGAGATCGGCGAACGCGCCGAGATCCTTGTCGCTCTGCTTGACGGCGCGAACCTGCGGAACGCTGTCCATGATCCGTGCGGCCAGGGCGGGCTGGACATTGGCCCAGGAAATGACGTTGTAGATGACGATCGGGCGTCCTCCGGCATCGGAGACACGGCGATAGAACTCGACCAGGCCGTCGTCGCCCGGAGCGAAGATGTAGTGCGGCGGCGCCACCTGCAGCCCCGCGAGCGGCAGCTCGGCGAGTTGCCGGGCGCGCCGGGCAGCGGCCCGCGTGCTGTCGGCCATGATACTGGTCATGACCGGGACGCGCCCGGCGACGACGTCCAGCGCGCACCGCGACAGGGCGAAGACCTCCTCCTCGTCCAACGCGAAGCCTTCCCCCGTGCTGCCTCCCACGACCACACCGTCGACGCCTTCAGCCAGCATCCACTCGATCTGTCGGGAAAAGGCGCCGTAATCGACCGACTCGTCGGCGGCGAACGGCGTCGTCAGCGGAACGATGACTCCTCCCAGCTCCATCGAACCCGTCACTTCGCCTTCCTCGCCTTGTCCGTCGCCTGCGCGGGAGGCTCGTAGCCGAGCTGCCGTGAGAGCTGGTTGGCCGTCGCTACCACGAGTTCGGCCAGGACAGGAACACGTTCGCGCGTGACACGCTCCATCGGTCCGGTCACGCTGACGGCCGCGAAAACGCGGCCCGAGGTGTTCCGGATCGGGGCTGCGATGCAGCGGACGGTGGGCTGATGCTCGCCTTCGTCGATCGAGTAGCCGCGCTGGCGCGTTTCCGCGAGGTCGGCGCGCAGCGCGTCGGGGTCCGTGATCGTCGTGGAGGTGTAGGGAACCAGGCCTTGCCCGATAACCCTCTCGATGGTCGCCGGCTCCTGAAAGGCCAGCGCCGCCTTGCCCACTCCGGTGCAGTAGGAGGGCGAGAGCGAAAGGGTCGTCGTCCAGTTGACGCTGCTGACGCCGGGCTCGCGGTGCTCGATGATCACCATGTTGGTGCCGTCGAAGACGCACAGATGGGCCGATTCGCCGGTGATGTCCCCGAGCCGTTCCACCAGGTCGCGGGCTTCGCGATGCAGATCGAGATTGGCCAACACGATGCTGCCGAGCTCGAACAGGCGAATGCCCATCCGGTAGCGATCCCGCCCCTTGTCCTGCTCGAGCAACTTGGCCTCGCGCAGGCTGGTGACGAGCCGATGCACCGTCGTCTTCGGCATCTTGCAGCGCTCGGAGATCTCGGCGAGGCTCAGGGAGCGGTCATAGCGCGAGAAGCAGTCGAGCACGGCCATCAGCTTCTGCATCGATTTGAGCGAGCCGCGCTGATCGGATCCTTCCGTTGTCTCGGCGCTGGCGCGTTTCCGTGCCGCTTCTGAGGCTTTCCCCGCCATCCGGCGCTGTCTCCCGCTCGATTCCGTCTCTAGGTGGAGCCGCTTGTGCGGCGGCACCATATCCATTCGCTCGGCGGATGAAAATTGGAATTGACATCCGCATTCCGGAATAGCTAGATCACACCAAATTCCGGAATACGGAATAAGAATCCGAATTTGGAAACGACCTGAGCGGTGGAATGATGAGCGAACTCGCTTCGGCGGCGTGCGTCGGCGCGCCTCGACGCCTCGGAGATCATTGTCTCCAGGGGCGCCCCGCATGACCGCTGTTCTCTGCGTCGGCGTCGCCGTCTACGACGAGATCTTCGCGCTGCCGGCCTTCCCCACCCGGCCGACCAAGATCTTCGCGTCCGATTTTGCTTCTGCCGCCGGGGGCCCCGCGACCAATGCGGCCATCACGATCGCGCGCCAGGGCGGCGAGGCCGCTCTCTGGGCACGGATCGGCAACGACATGCAGGGAGACCGCATCGTCGACGATCTCAAGCGCAGCAAGGTCGACGTGTCCTGCATCCGGCGTGTCGAGGCGGCTCGGTCGGGCATTTCGGCCGTCGGCGTCACCGGCGATGGCGAGCGCATGCTCCTGGTCTTCGCCGACCCCAACCTCGACACGGATGCATCCTGGCTGCCGCTCGACGATATCGCCGCCTTCGACGCCGTTCTCGCCGATGTGCGCTGGCCCGTCGCCTCTCGCGCGGTCATTGCCCGAGCCCGCGCTCTGGGCAAGCCGACGGTGCTCGACGCCGATCTGACCTCGGACCCGGCGGCGCTGGCCGCGCTCGTTCCGCTGGCCTCGCATGTCGTCTTCTCCGAGCCTGCGCTGACGCAGTTCGCGGGCGAGGACGGCAGCGTCGAAGCGCGGTTGCGGCGCGTGCATGACGGCGGAGCCCATGATCTCGTCGGCGTGACGATGGGAGATCGGGGCGCGTCCTGGGTCGACGCCGCGGGCTTTCACCACGAGCCCGCCGTTTCGATCCGGGCGGTCGACACACTCGCCGCCGGCGACGTCTTCCATGGGGCATTCGCCCTGGCCATCGCCCGCGGCCTGCCGGCGCGGGACGCCATGCGCTTCGCCAATGTCGTCGCCGCGGTGAAGTGCACCCGCTGGGGCGGCGGCGCCACCATCCCGACGGCCGAGGAAGTCGACGCATTTCTCGCGCGGTTCCCTGCCGCGCTCTCACCCACCAAGGATTTCGTATGACCAACTCTCTCTCGGCGGGCAAATTCCGCGCACTCCGCCGCCTTTCCGATGCGCAGGGCCGCTTCAAGATGATGGCGGCCGATCAGCGGCCGCCGATCATCAAGGCGATCGACCAGAAGCTCGGCGCCGGCTCCGCCAGCTATGAACGCGTGGGTGGCGTCAAGCGGGCGCTCGTCCAGGCTCTGGCGCCGCAGAGCACGGCCGTGCTGATCGATCCGGACTACGGCTACAGCCTCGCCTTCGACGCTTTGCCGGCTAATCCAGGCCTGCTGCTGACGCTGGAGAACTTCGCCTTCGAGGAAAGCGCCGGCGGCCGCAAGACCTATGCGATGAAGGACTGGGGGGTCGACAAGATCAAGCGCGCCGGCGCCGAAGGCGTGAAACTGCTGCTCTGGTACCGGCCGGACTGCTCGGCCGACGTGCGCGAGCATCAGCACCGGCTGGTGCGCGAGGTCGGCGCGGCCTGCAAGGCCTATGACCTGGCCTTCCTGCTCGAGCTCCTGGTCTTCCCCTTCGCCGGCGCCAGCGACCACACCACCGACTATATCGAGCACAAGGACAAGCGCCCCGAGCTCGTGCTGCAGAGCGTGCGCGACTTCGCCTCGCCCGAATACGGCGTCGACATCTACAAGCTCGAAAGCCCGCTGGCCGCGAACCATCTGCCGGATCCTTCGGGGACCGGGCCCGAGGTCGCTGAGGCCCAGGCCTGGTTCGACGAGATGGGCAAGCTCATCGACAAGCCCTGGGTGATGCTGTCCGCCGGCGCGGGCATGGAGGAGTTCCGGCGCGTGCTGCACTACGCCTTCAAGGCCGGTGCCAGCGGCTTCCTCGCCGGCCGCGCCATCTGGTGGAAGGCGTTCCAGGAGCATTACCCGGACCTCGCCGCCATGGAGGCGGCTCTGGCCTCGGAAGGCGCGGGCTATCTCGCCGAGATCAACCGCATGACCGACGCGATGGCGCGGCCGTGGACGGAATCGCCCGTGTTCGCCGCGGGCCCGATCCTGGACGGCGCCGGCCAGACATTCCCCAGCCGTTACCCCGCCTTCGCCTGACGAGCGGGAAGGAGACAAGCATGATCGAAGACCTGAAGGGCAAGCGCATCCTGGTGACGGGTTCGAGCACCGGCATCGGTGCCGCGGTCGCGAGGGCCTATGCGGCCAACGGCGCCGTCGTGGCCGTCCACTACAATGCGAGCAAGGAGCCCGCCGAGGCTCTCGTCGCGGAGATCGGCCAGGCCGGCGGCAAGGCGATCCTGGTCGGCGGGGACGTCTCGAAGTCGCAGGAGGCGATCCGGATCGTCGACGAGGCGGCTGTCGCGCTGGGCGGCCTCGACGTTCTCGTCAACAATGCCGGCGCGCTGGTGAAACGTGCTCCGCTCGACGAGCTGGACGACGAGATCTACGACCGCGTGCTCGACCTCAACGTCCGCTCGGTGGTGTTCGCGTCGCAGGCGGCGGCGCGCCACATGCGCAAGGCCGGCAGGGGCAGCATCATCAACACGAGCTCCGTCGCGGCCCGCAACGGCGGCGGCCCCGGCGCGCTGCTCTATGCAAGCGCCAAGGCCTTCGTGCTCAACGCGACCCGCAACCTCGCCAAGGAACTGGCCGGAGCGCATATCCGCGTCAACGGCGTCTCCCCGGGCGTGATCGCGACCCCCTTCCACGAGCGTTACTCCACGCCCGAGATTCTCGAAGGCATGCGCAAGACCATCCCGATGGGCGTGATCGGAACGCCGGAAGATTGCACGGGCGCCTACCTGTTCTTCGCCTCGGACACACTCAGCGGCTACGTCACCGGCCAGGTCCTCGAAGTCAACGGCGGGCAGTTCATGGCCTGACGACGACTTCGGCGGGAGGAAACACCAAGACAGAGGGCAAAGCCCCGGATGGACTACACCTTCGACTTCTCCTTTCTGCGGGACTATTGGCCGATGCTGGCCGACGGGCTCCTGCTCACCGTCCAGCTATCGCTGATGGCGACGGTGGCGGGCTTCCTGCTCGGCACCGTCTGCGCGGTCGCAAGCACCAGCAGCTCGCGCATTCTGCGCGGGCTCGTCGGGCTGTATGTCGAGCTGATCCGCAACACGCCGCTGCTGGTGCAGCTCTTCGTCGTCTATTTCGGCCTGGCGTCGCTGGGGCTCAAATTCTCGGCGACGACATCGGCTGTGATCGGCCTCACGATCAATATCGGTGCCTATTCCAGCGAAATCATCCGCGCCGGCATCGAATCCGTCCATAAGGGCCAGGTCGAGGCCGGTGACTGCCTCGCCCTGTCGCGCTGGCAGGTGCTGGCCGCGATCGTGCTGCCCACGGCGATCGAGAAGGTCTACCCGGCGCTGGCGAGTCAGTATGTGCTGCTGATGCTCGGCACGAGCATCGCGTCGCAGATCTCCGCCGAGGAGATGACCGCTGCCGCGAGCCGCATCCAGTCCGACACCTTTCGCCCCTTCGAGGTCTTCCTCGTGATCGCGGGACTGTATCTGCTCCTGTCCTTCGGCATGCGCGGGCTGTTCTGGGCTGTCGGCCAGCTCGCCTTCGCCCGTCGCCGCAGGCTGGGGACGACGCTGTGATCGCCTCACTTCTTGGACTATCGCCGGCGCATTGGGACGCGCTGCTGGCCGGCCTGAAATGGACGGTCTTCCTGTCGGCGGTCGGCTTCCTGGCGGGCGGGCTCTTCGGCTTCGTGGTTGCGCTCTCGCGCATCTCGGACAGCCTTGTCATCCGGTCGCTCGCCGTCGGCTACGTCAATCTGATCCAGGGCACGCCGCTGCTCGTCCTGATGTTCGTGCTGTATTTCGGCCTGCCGGTCTTCGGCCTCGACATGCCGCCGCTCGCGGCGGCCTGCATCGCGATGACGATGTTCGCGGCCGCCTATCTCGGCGAGATCTGGCGCGGGTGCCTGCAATCCGTGCCGCGGACGCAGTGGGAGGCGGCCGATTGCCTCGCGCTGGCGCGCTGGGAACGCATGCTGCTGGTCATCCTGCCCCAGGCGCTGCGCATCGCCGTGCCGCCGACCGTCGGGTTCATGGTCCAGATCGTCAAGAATACGTCAGTCGCATCCGTCATCGGCATGGCGGAGATGACCTATATCGGCAAGCTCATCAACAACGCGACCTTCCAGCCGTTCCGGACCTACCTGATCATCGCCGGCCTCTATTTCCTTCTGTGCTACCCGTTGTCGTGGCTCAGCCGCCGTCTTGAGAGAAAACTCAATGTCGCCCATCGTTAGCTTTCGCGACGTTCACAAGAGCTTTGGTCATCTGCCCGTCCTCAAGGGATTGAGCTTCGAGGTCGAGAAGGGGCAGGTGGTCGCGCTGATCGGCCGTTCGGGGTCGGGCAAGAGCACCGCCCTGCGCTGCGTCGACCGGCTCGAGACCGTGGACAGCGGAGAAATCATCGTCTGCGGCCACCGGGTGAGCGACCCGGGGATCGAGCTTCGCAAGCTCCGACAGGATGTCGGCATCGTCTTCCAGAGCTACAATCTGTTTCCGCACCTCACCGTCGAGCAGAACATCACCCTCGCCCCCCGCTGGGTGAAGAAGACGGACAAGGCGAGTGCCCGCGCGCTAGCGCAGGAGGTGCTCGCCCAGGTCGGACTTTCCGAGAAGATCGACGCCTATCCGGAGCAGCTCTCCGGCGGGCAGCAGCAGCGCGTCGCGATCGCCCGGTCGCTGGCGATGCGCCCGCAGGTCATGCTCTTCGACGAAGTCACCTCCGCGCTCGATCCGCAGCTCACCGAGGAGGTCCTCAAGGTCATCGAGGAACTCGCCCGGCAGGGCATGACCATGCTGCTCGTGACCCATGAGATGGCTTTCGCCGCCCGGATCGCCGACCGCGTGATCTTCATGCACGAGGGCCTCATCCACGAGACCGGCTCGCGCGAGATCCTGCGTCATCCGAGCACGCCGGAACTCAAGAGTTTTGTCGGCGTCGGCCTGTAGACGGCTGCCGCCCAAGGTCGCGCGACGACGACCGCATCAGAACACCACCACCAATCAATGAGGAAACGACCCATGAACCGCCGCTCGACACTAACACTCCTTTCCGGGGTCCTCAGTCTCGGACTCGCCGGTCTCTCGGCGATGCCGGCCTCGGCCGACACGCTCGACGACATCATCGCCCGCAAGAAGATCCTGGTCGCGATCGATCTCGGCAATCCGCCGCACGGCATGATGGACACCGCCTTCAAGCCGACCGGCTCGGACGTCGAAACCGCGCAGCTGCTGGCGAAGGATCTCGGCGTCGAGCTCGAGATCGTGCAGGTCTCGACGCCGAACCGCGTGCAGTACCTGATGGCGAAGAAGGCCGATGTCGTCATTTCCGCGCTCTCGATCACCGACGAGCGCAAGAAGGTGATCGATTTCTCGACCGCCTATGCAGAACTGCAATGCGTCGTCGCGGCGCCCAAGGCGATGCAGATCTCGTCCTATGCCGATCTCGGCGGCAAGGGTGGCATCTCCGTGACCCGCGGCACCGTCAACGACCAGGAGCTGACGCGCGGCACCGCGAATGTGAAGGACGTCACGATCACGCGCTTCGAGGACGACCCGACCTCGACGACGGCGATCACCTCCGGGCAGCTCAAGATCTATGCGACCTCGCTGCCGCTGCTGAACCAGCTGCGCAAGGACAATCCCCAGCTCGACCTCGACACCAAATTCGTCATGAAGGGCTTCCCTCTCGGCATCGCCCTGCGCAAGAACGAGCCCAAGCTCAAGGCGAAGCTGGACGAGTGGGTCATCGCCAATCTGAAGAACGGCAAGCTGGTCGAGATCTACCAGCGCTATCACGGCGTGAAGCTCGTCCCGGAAGAGCTCGCCGCGAAATCGTCGTAGCCGCGCGGGAACGGCCGACCGACACGCGACCGGACGAGGGCGGCATGCCCGCCCTCGTCATGCGACCGCCGGAGAAGCGCAGTCCGCTTTTCGGGCAGGAAACCCGTCGTCGGCGGATCGCCGGCTCGGCGAGGCGCTCATCCCGGATGGCGCAGCCGAAGCGCGTCGGCCGACGGTAGGGCTCGACGGTATAGGTGTACTTCGTCGATGACCCGGCCATCCAGCGCCGGATCTCGTCGCGGCCGAGCGGAGGACGCTCGATCATCGCGGCAGGCTGAACCGGCTTCCGCTTTACGCACCGTTCCTGATCAGCTCGCGCGCGATGATGGTGCGTTGGATCTGATTGGTGCCTTCGTAGATCTGGGTGATCTTGGCGTCGCGATAGAGCCGCTCGACCTCGAAGCCGCGGATATAGCCGGAGCCGCCGAAGACCTGCACGGCATTGGCCGTCTGCGCGACCGCCATATCGCTGGCGAAGCACTTGGCCATCGAGGAGGCGGAGGTCGCGGGCTTCTCCTGGTCGATCAGCAATGCCGCCCGCTCGACCAGCGCCCGGGCGGCGGCGATGTCTTTGGCCATGTCCGCCAGCAGCCATTGCAGGCCCTGATTGTCGAGGATGGGCTTGCCGAACTGGCGCCGGTCCCGCGCATAGCCGAGCGCCGCTTCCAGCCCCGCCTGCGCGATGCCGACCGCCAGCGCGGCGATGCCGACGCGGCCTTTCTCCAGCACGCTCATCATGATGTGGAAGCCGCGACCCTTCGGGCCGAGTAGGGCCTCGCGCGGCACCGTCACGCCATCGAAGGAGAGCGCGCCGACCTGGCTCGCGCGCTGGCCCATCTTATGCTCCTTCGGCCCGCGCGAGACGCCCGGCGCATGCAGGTCGACCAGGAAGATGCTCATGCCGCGATGCCCGGCGGCGGGATCGGTCGAGGCCAGCACGAAGCCGAGATCGGCGACCGGCGCGTTGTGGATCCAGAGCTTGCCGCCGTCGATGACGTAGCCCCCGGCGGTCTCGCGCGCGGTGGTGCGGACATTGGAAAGGTCGGAACCGGCCTCGGCTTCGGTCAGGCAATAGGCGACGCGCGTCTTGGCCGCGAGGATATCGGGCAGGCGCCGCAACTGCCCGGGCGTGCCGTAGCGGGTCAGCAGCGTGCCGATCAGCTCGACCAGGCCGCATTGATCCGCGACCGAGGAGTAGCCCCGCGACAATTCCTCCATGACGATGGAATAGGCGCAAGTATCGAGCCCGGCGCCGCCATGCTCCTCCGGCACGGTGATGCCAAACAGGCCGAGCGCCCCCATCTGGCGGTAGATGTCGGCGGGAAAGGTCTCGTCGCGGTCGAGATCGGCGGCGACGGGCCGGACGACGTCCTCGGCGAAGCGCCGGGCGGTCTCGCGGATCCGGTCGTAGATGTCGGCGTCGAGCAGCGGGGCATGCATGGCCGACCCTCCCGTCAGGCGACGCCGCTGAGGGCGCAGAGATGTCCCATCCGGCGGGCCGCCTGCTCGGGGTCGATCAGCAGCCCCGACTGGTCGGCAAGCCGGAAGAGATCGGCGTAGTGGAGGATGCCGCGCGCGGATTCGGCGCCGCCCACCATCCGGAAATGGGTCTGGAAGCCGTTGAGCCAGGCGAGGAAGACGACACCGCATTTGTAATGCTGGGTGGGCGCCTCGAAGAGCCGACGCGACAGCGCCACCGTCGGATCGAGGATGGCGTGGAAGCCGGCGCGGTCGCCCGCCTCCAGCCTGGCGAGGGCGGCGGCGGCGGCCGGCGCGATCGGATCGAAGATGCCGAGCAGGCCGTGCGAGAAGCCCCTGTCGTCGCCGCCGATCAGCTCCGCATAGTTGAAGTCGTCGCCGGTATACATCGCCACGCCCTCCGGCAGGCGGCGGCGCATGGTGATCTCCTTGCCGGCGTCGAGCAGCGAGATCTTGATGCCGTCGATCCTGTCGGCATGCTCGCGGATCAGGGTGAGCACGGTCTCCATCGCCGGCTCGAATTCGCGGCTGCCCCAGTAGCCGGCGAGCGCCGGATCGAACATCTCGCCGAGCCAATGCAGGATCACCTTGCCCCGGCATTGGCGGATCAGGCGGCCATAGACGGCCAGATAATCGTCCGGCCCCTTCGCGACCCGGCAAAGCGCGCGGCTCGCCATCAGGATGATCTTGCCGCCATGCTGCTCGACATGGCCGATCTGCTCCTCATAGGCGCGGATCACGTCGTCGAGCCCACGGGCATCCTGCGGGGCGAGCTGGTCGGTGCCGGCGCCGCAGGCGAGATCGGCGCCCGGCGTCGCATGGGCTTCGGCGAGGACGCGGGCGATCAGCTCGGCGGCGTTCCGCCAGTCCAGCCCCATGCCGCGCTGGGAGGTGTCCATCGCCTCGGCGATCTTGAAGCCGAGGCCCCAGAGATGGTGCCGGAAGGCCAGCGTCGCGTCCCAGTCGACGGCCGGCTCGCGCCAGGGATCGACCAGCTTCAGCGGGTCGGCGACGACATGAGCGGCGGCATAGACCGTGCGGATGCCGTTGGCCTTGGCCCTCTGCGGGAAGGGCGAAGGCGGCGCCAGCCTGTAGCGCTCGCTGCTGCCGTCCATGCGGGGCAGGCTGATCTCGACCATCGCTTCCTCCGGCGAATTTATTGGAACGTTCCATTTTTGAAACGTGTTTCAAGCCTTATACAAACGCGCAAACGGCTTTGAAAGAGAGATATTGCGCATTCCTCCCGTCGCTGATATTGGAACGTTCCAAGAAAAGAACAGCGCCACGCGCATCAGGGATGGAACCATGCCGCAGCCGCAAGGCAGCAAGGGGAAGGTGACGATCATCGATATCGCGGACGCCGCCGGCGTCTCGAAGTCGACGGTCTCGCTCGTCCTCACCGGGCGCGGCGCGGTGAAGCCGGAGACCCGCCAGCATGTCCTGCAGACCATGGACCGGCTCGGCTATGTCTATAACCGCGGCGCCGCCAATCTGCGTAACGCCCAATCCCGCATCGTTGGCCTCGTCCTCAACGACCTCTCCAACCCGTTCTTCGCCGAGTTCGCCATCGGTGTGGAGAAGGTGCTGCAGATGGCCGGCTATGTCGCCTTCATGGCCAACACCGCCGAGAGCGTGGTGCGGCAGGACCAGGTCATGCGGATGATGCGCGAGCACGGCGCCGGCGGCATCATCCTCTGCCCCGCGCTGGATACGCGGCCGGAGCATCTCGACTGGGCCAAGGCGGCCGGCACCGCCCTGCTGGTGGCGATCCGCCGCCTGCCGGGGGCCGAAGCTAGCCTCGTGGTTCCGGAGAATTTCCTCGGAGCCAGCCGGGTCACCCGTCATCTCATCAATCTCGGCCATGAGCGCATCGCCTTTCTCGGCGGCATGCATTCGATGGTGGTCCGGCAGGAGCGGCATGGCGGCTTCATCTCGGCGATGGAGGCCGCCGGCCGCAGCATCGACCCGGCGCTCAATCTCGAGAGCATGCCGACGCGCGACGGCGGCTTCGGCGCGATGAGCGCGGTGCTCTCGCTCGCCGACCGGCCGACGGCCGTGGTCTGCTACAACGACGTCACCGCCATCGGCGCGATGCTGGCGGCCGCGCGGCATGGCCTCGTGGTCGGGCGCGACATCGCCATCGTCGGCTTCGACGACACCAGCGAGGCACGCCATGTCTCCCCGGCGCTGACCACCGTCGCGGTCGATCCCGTCGGCCTGGGCGAGCGCGCCGCGGCCCTGCTGCTGAAGCAGATCAACGATCCCGCCGCCGAGCCCGAGAGCTTCATCGGCCCCGCCCATCTCGTCATCCGCGAATCCTGCGGCGCCTATCAGCGCGCGCTCGCCGCCGCCGGCTGAACCTTTCCCGAAGAGACGCACCCATGGCCTTCCCCCGCATCCTCTCCGCCGACGAAGCCGCCGCCCTGATTCCGGACGAGGCGATCGTCACCGTCTCATCCTCCTCCGGGCTCGGCTGCCCGGACGCGGTTCTGGCGGCGATCGGCCGGCGCTTCGATGCATCGGGCCATCCCCGCAACCTGACGACGCTGCATCCGATCGCGGCCGGCGACATGTGGGGCGTCAAGGGCGTCGACCACATCGCCAAGCCCGGCCTGCTGGCCCGGATCATGGGCGGCTCCTACCCGTCCGGTCCCTCCTCGGCCGAGCCGCCCGCCATCTGGAAGATGGTCACGGGCAACGAGATCCCGGCCTACAATATCCCGAGCGGCATCCTGTTCGACATGCATCGCGAGGCCGCCGCCAAGCGGCCGGGCGTGCTGACCAAGATCGGCATGGATACCTTCGTCGATCCCAGGCACCAGGGCTGCGCGATGAACGCGCGCGCCATGGCCGAGCCGATCGTCAGCCGCGTCGAATTCGACGGCGAGGACTGGCTCTATTTCCGCAGCATCGTGCCGAAGGTCGCGATCATCCGCGCGACCACGGCCGATGAGCGCGGCAATCTCTCCTACGAACATGAGGGCGGGCTGCTCGGCCCGCTCGATCAGGCGCTGGCGGTCCGCAACAATGGCGGCATCGTCATCGCGCAGGTGAAGCGCGTGGTCGAGGCCGGCAGCCTCAATACGCAGGCCGTCTTCGTGCCTGGCATCCTCGTCGATGCGATCGTGGTCGCGCCCGACCAGATGCAGACGACGCAGACGGTCTACGACCCCGCCATCTCCGGCGAGGTGCGGCGTCCCCTGTCGAGCTTCGAGACGCCCGCCTTCGACGTCGCCAAGGTGATCGCGCGCCGCGTCTCGCAGGAATTGCGCCATGGCGACGCCGTCAATATCGGCTTCGGCATCTCGGCCAATGTCCCGCGCATCCTGATCGAGGAAGGCCAGCACGGCGCCGTGACATGGGTGATCGAGCAGGGCGCCGTCGGCGGCGTGCCGCTGCTCGAATTCCAGTTCGGCTGCGCCTCCAATGCCGAAGCCATCGTCCCATCCCCCTACCAGTTCACCTACTTCCAGGGGGCGGGCTTCGATATGTCGCTGCTCTCCTTCCTGCAGATCGACAGGCAGGGCTGCGTCAACGTCTCCAAGCTCGGCGTGCGTCCGCACGTCACGGCCGGAGCCGGCGGCTTCATCGACATCACCGCGCGCGCCAAGCGCATCGTCTTCTCGGGCTATTTCAGCGCCGCCGCCAAGCTGGCGATCGCGGACGGCAAGCTCGTCATCGAGAAGGAAGGCAAGGTGAAGAAGCTGGTCGAGGCGGTCGAGCACATCTCCTTCTCCGGCCCGCGCGCGATCGCACAGGGCCAGGACATCACCTATGTCACCGAGCGCTGCGTGATGAAGCTGACGGCCGACGGCATCGTCGTCACCGAGATCGCGCCCGGCGTCGATCTGGAGCGCGACATCCTCAGCCAGAGCGAGTTCCCGCTGCTGGTTCCGCAGCCGCCCAAGCTGATGGACGCCGCGCTGTTCAACGAGGCCCCGATCGGCCTCGAACTCCCCGCGAGGGCGGCATGAGCGATCCCGTCCGCCTCGACATCGCCGCCGGCATCGCGACGATCACGCTCTCCCGGCCGGAGAAGCTCAACGCGCTCGACGACGTCATGGTCGGGCTGCTCGGCCGCTTCGCCGACGCCGTCGACGCCGACCGCTCGGTGCGCGCGGTCATTCTGACGGCCGAGGGCAAGGCCTTCTGCGCCGGCGGCGACATCGTCGCCTGGGGCGGGCTCTCTCCGCTGGAGATGGGCCAGGGTTGGGTCCGCTCCGGCCACCGCGCCTTCGACAAGCTGGCGCGGATGAAGCCGCCGGTCATCGCCGCGATGAACGGCCATGCGCTCGGCGGCGGGCTCGAACTCGCCGTCACCGCCGATCTCCGCATCTGCGAGGTCCAGGCCAAGATCGGCCTGCCGGAGACCGGGCTCGGCATGATCCCCGGATGGTCCGGCACGCAGCGCCTGGTCAGGCGCCTCGGCGGGCGGGTCGCGCGGCGTCTTGCGCTCACCGGCGAGATCGTCACCGCCGAGCAGGCGCTGACGCTCGGCATCGTCGATCAGGTCGTCGAGAAGGGCGGCGCGCTCGCCGCCGCACAGGCCATGGCCGAGCGCATCTGCCAGCGCGGCCCGGTCGCGAACCTCATCGTCAAGCAGCTCATCAACGCGGCCGAGGACGAGGATAGCGGGGCGATCATGGAAGCGCTGGCGAGCTCGCTCGTCTCCTATACCGACGACGTGAAGGAAGGCGTTTCCGCCTTCCGGGACAAGCGCGCGCCGACCTATCGGGGAGAATGAGATGACCCGCCCCGTCGCTCTCATCACCGGCGCGAGGCGCGGCATCGGCCGCGCCATCGGCATCGCGCTCGCCGGGGCCGGCCATGACATCGCCTTCACCGATATCGCCGAGGACGAGGCCGTCGCCGAGGCCGCGAGAGTGTTCGAAGCGGCCGGCGCGAAAGCCCGCTTCTTCAGGCATGACGTCGCGGCGGTCGCGAGCCATGCCGCACTCGTCGCCGACGTGAAGGCTGCCTTCGGCCGGCTCGACCTCTTCGTCTCCAATGCCGGCATCGGTGCGCCGGTGCGCGGCGACATGCTGGAGATCACGGAGGAGAGCTTCGACCTCGTGATGGGTATCAACCTGCGCGGAGCCGCTTTCCTGAGCCAGGAAGTCGCCCGGACGATGCTGGCGGACAGGCCGGACCGTCCGGCCATCGTCTTCATCACCTCCGCCTCGACCGAGCTCGTCTCGATCGACCGGGCACAGTACTGCGTCTCGAAGCTCGGCCTCTCGATGTGGGCGAAGGCGCTGGCCGTCAGGCTGGCGCCGGAGGGCATCCCGGTCTTCGAGGTCCGCCCTGGCGTGATCCGCACCGACATGACCGCCAAGGTCGCCGCCAGATACGATGCGCGCATCGCCGACGGCCTGATCCCCGCCGGACGCTGGGGCGAAGGCGAGGATGTCGCGGCCGTGGTCGCTGCCCTGACGAGCGGGCAATTCGCCTATGCGACGGGGACAGTGATCAATGTCGATGGCGGCTTGCTGATCCCGCGGTTGTAGCAAGACTGGACCGACGATACGAGAAGCCGACGCCAAGCCGGCCGGATATTCAGGGAGGACAGGATCGATGCAGGCGGTTGAGCAGCGGAAGCCCCGGAGAGGCCGGCCCGCATGAGCTATGAGTTCGATTTCGCCGACGTCTTCGCGGCCTGGCCCGAGCTGTTGCAGGGGCTGGTGAACTCGCTCGTGCTCTCGGCACTCGCGATGGCGATCGGCATGGTGGTCTCGGTCGCCGGCGCGCTCGGCAAGACATCCGGACCGAAATGGCTGGTCTGGATCATCGACGAATATATCGAGCTGATCCGCAACACGCCGTTCCTGATCCAGATCTTCATGATCTATTTCGGCCTGCCCTCGCTCGGCCTGAAGATGACCTCGAACACGGCGGCGCTGCTGGCGCTGGTCGTGAATGTCGGCGCCTATGGCATCGAGATCATCCGCGCCGGCATCGAGAGCATTCAGAAGGGCCAGATCGAGGCCGGCAAGTCTCTCGGCATGCGTCCGCTCCAGATCTTCCGCTACATCATCCTGAAGCCCGCGATCCAGGCGATCTACCCTTCGCTGACCAGCCAGTTCATCCTGCTGATGCTGAACACCAGCGTCTGCTCGGCGATCGCGGCGAGCGAGCTGACGGCGGTGGCGGGCGACATCCAGTCGCGCACCTTCCGCAGCTTCGAGGTCTATTTCGTCGTCACATGCATGTATCTCGGCCTCTCCGTCTTCTTCTGGTCGGTCTTCGCCGCCATCGAGCGCACGCTGCTGCGCAAGCCAACCCGGTGAGGTGAGACGATGCGCACACTCGGCTCCTCCGACATCATCTACATTCTCATGGCCGTGCGCTGGACGCTGCTGCTCTCGCTCGTCGCCTTCCTCGGCGGGGCGCTCGGCGGGGCGCTGGTCGCGCTGGCGCGCACCGGCGAATACAAGTGGCTACGGGTTGCCTCGGCCGGCTACATCAAGGTCTTCCAGGGCACGCCGCTGCTGATGCAGCTCTTCCTCGCCTTCTTCGTGCCGGGGCTGTTCGGCTGGTCGGTCGATCCCTGGACGGCGGCGGCGCTCGGCCTCTCGCTGCATGCCAGCGCCTTCCTCGGCGAGATCTGGCGCGGCGCCATCGAGGTCGTGCCGCGCGGGCAATGGGAGGCGGCGACCTCTCTCGGCCTGCGCTACGCCCCGAAGATGGCGCTGATCATCGCGCCGCAGGCGATCCGCATCGCGATCCCGCCGACGATCGGCTTCCTCGTGCAGCTCATCAAGGGCACCTCGCTCGCCTCGATCATCGGCTTCGTCGAGCTGACGCGCGCGGCACAGATCATCAACAACGCCACCTTCCGGCCCTTCACCATCTTCGCGCTGGTGGCGCTGGTCTACTACGTCATCTGCCGGCCGCTCTCGGCCTACAGCAAGAGAATGGAGCAGAAGCTCCTCGTCGCCGCGCGATAATCAGCGTCGATGCAACACCAGGCCCCCCTCGGAGGAAAACGCCCCATGTCACTGTTCAAATCGATTTGCCGCCGCGGTCTCGGCGCACTCGTCTTCGCCGGCCTCGCCGCCGCCTCGCTCGGCGCCGCGCCTGCCCAGGCCGCCACGCCCGACGAGATCAAGGCCCGCGGCAAGCTGATGGTCGGCCTGCTGACGGACTACCCGCCCTTCGGCGGCACCGACGCCCAGCAGAACCCGGCCGGCTACGATGCCGACGTCGCCGCCCTGATGGCCAAGGCGCTCGGCGTCAAGCTCGAGCTCGTCCCGGTGACCGGCCCGAACCGCATCCCCTATCTGCTGACCAACAAGGTCGACGTGCTGATCGCCACCTTCGGCATCACCGCCGAGCGCCAGAAGCAGGTGCTGTTCTCCAACCCCTACAGCACGCTGACGATCTATGTGCTCGCCCCCAAGAGCGTGAACATCAAGACGGCGGAAGACCTGAAGAACGTGACGATCAGCGTGGCGCGCGCCTCGACCCAGGACACCGCGATCAGCGCCGTCGCCCCGGCCGGCACGCCGCTCAAGCGCTTCGACGACGACGCCACCGCGCTGCAGGCCCTGATCTCCGGTCAGGTCCAGGCGATGGGCGCGAGCAACACCATCCTCGCCCAGCTCAACAAGGATTATCCGCAGCTCAACATCGAGCCGAAGATCACCTTGCGCGAGCAGGCCAACGGCATGGCCTTCCGCAAGGCCGATACGGCGCTGGCCGAGTTCGCCAACAAGTTCATCGCCGAGATCGAGGCCAACGGCGAGCTCTCGAAGATCAACCAGAAGTGGTTCGGCATCCCGCTGCCGAAGCTGCCGGCGATGCCGCAGTTCTGATCACGCCGGACAGGCGCCCGGCCTCGTGCCGGGCGCATCCCTCGACAGTCACCAGAACGGTTTTTGCAGATGTCCGCGACCGCCCCTTCCGCCGCCGGCCACACGCTCGGCGACGTGATCATCGAGATGCGCAAGGTCGACAAGTTCTATGGCGACTTCCACGTCCTGCGCGATATCGACCTCACCGTCTCGCGCGGCGAGCGCATCGTCATCTGCGGGCCCTCCGGCTCGGGCAAGTCCACCCTGATCCGCTGCCTCAACCAGCTCGAGGAGCATCAGAAGGGCGAGATCGTCATCGACGGCACCACCGTCCACGCTAGGCTCAAGGGCATCGAGGACATCCGCCGCGAGATCGGCATGGTCTTCCAGAGCTTCAATCTGTTTCCGCACCTGACCGCGCTGGAGAACTGCACGCTGGCGCCGATGAAGGTGCGCGGCACGCCCAGGGCCGAGGCCGAGGCCACCGCTCGCAAGATTCTCGAGCGCGTCCATATCCCGGAGCAGGCCCATAAATATCCGGTGCAGCTCTCGGGCGGGCAGCAGCAGCGCGTCGCCATCGCCCGCTCGCTCTGCATGAATCCGAAGATCATGCTCTTCGACGAGCCGACCTCGGCGCTCGATCCCGAGATGGTCAGCGAGGTTCTCGACACCATGGTCGAGCTGGCCGAGAGCGGCATGACCATGATCTGCGTCACCCACGAGATGGGCTTCGCCCGCAAGGTCGCAGACCGCGTGATCTTCATGGATGCCGGCGAAATCGTCGAGATGGCCCCGCCGGAGCAGTTCTTCTCGGCTCCGCAGAGCGAGAGGACCCGAAAATTTCTCGGCCAGATCCTGCACCACGCCTAGGCTCAGGCAGGCCATAGATGACGAAGGCCCACGCTCCCCAGGCGGCGAACCAGTTGTTGCTGTCGCCATAGAGAACGACGGTGACGTCCTTGTCGACGCCGAGCCTGCGGGCCAGCGCCTGGAACTTCTCGGGCTTCGCGATGTCGCGCTCCACCGTGTCGACCAAGTCGGTATGCCAGGCAACATTTTGAGCGCCCGGGATGTCGCCGCGCTCGTAGAGCCCCGGCTCGACGCGGACCTCGACGATCCGAACCTTGGGGTTTTCGAGGTTCTCTTCGAGCCAATCGGTCGTGACGAGCGCATCGGATTGCGGAAAGGCGGGGCCTATCAGGGCGGGATAGGCTGCAAATACCTGTGCGGCACGACGCAGAAATGCGAGGGCTGGCATCGAAAAGACTCCCCTGAAGAACGAGCAGGCGCTCGTTCCGGATGAAGGTGCCCAGATGATCGGGGGAGCCGTTGAGTTTAGATAGAAGAATTGAATTCTTTCTTCAAAGTGGGAGAAAAACACTCTCTCATCATGTCGATTTTTGGAATTAACCTGATCATCGACGAATTAAGCACGATCAGTAGCAAGGATTGACTGGATTTCCGCTTCAGCTTTGTCGCGATTGCTTCCCTGCTCCGATCGCCACGGATGCGTGATCCGAGATGCCCCCATGTGGCGCTGGGCGCGTAGGGCGCAGCTCGGAACGCCCATGACGAGCATCGGAGGTGGCCGCTGCATCGGGAGGGGAGATTTCTCCATCGCAGGAGGGAGCCGGAGAAGATGGTCGCAAAGATAGCCGACCATTTGAAGGCCTTTTCCTTCGTCGCCACGATAATTTCAGGGCATTCCCGAAGTTATCGAACACGAAGGCGTCGCCGTCATGAATCGGAGTGGGTTGATCCGTTGGCCGAGGCTGGTTCTTGCGGCCGCCGTCGTGCTGTTCGGGACCAACGCTTTGCTTGCGGCCGACAGGCTGACCATCGCCCAGGGCAACGACATCCTCTCGCTCGATCCGGCCAACCACGGCAACAACAGTACCGAATCGGCCTTGGTGAACCTCTACGACTATCTCGTCGACAAGGACTTCAGCCAGGGACAGCTGCGCTTCACGCCGCGCCTGGCCGTGTCCTGGAGCACGACCGACAATATCCACTGGACCTTCAAGCTTCGCGACGACGTATATTGGCACAACGGCGACAAGTTCACGGCACGGGACGTCAAGTTCACGATCGAGCGCTCGCAGCAGGACAAAAAGCTGATCAGTGCTCACAAGTTCCGTCGCATCAAGGCGGTGGAGGCGTCTGACGAGACCACCCTCAAGATCGAGACCGACGGGCCGAACACCCTGCTTCTCCACGCCTTCGTCGGCAATGGTGCCGGCATCCTGCCCAAAGACGCTTTCGAGAAGGCGGGCGGCAAGGAAGAGTTCTTCAAGCAGCCGGTCGGCACCGGCCCCTATGTCTTCAAGCAATGGATCAAGTCCGACCGCCTCGTGCTGGCGAGGAACACGCGCTGGTGGGGCGGAACTCCGAAATGGGACGAGGTGGTGATCCGCGCCATTCCGGAGACGACCACGCGCGTCGCCGAGCTTCTGACGGGCGGTGTCGACATCGCCGTCAACATCCCGCCCGAAGACCTCGCGCGCCTGAACGACAACAAGGGGACCCGCGCCATCACCTTCGACATCGCGCGAAACCTGGCCCTTCATGTTCGCACCGGCAAGGATCGTGTGACCGGCGACCCGCGTATCCGCGAGGCCATCGACCTCGCCATCGATCGCGATGCCATCGTCAAGCAGGTGCTGGAGGGGCATGGGGCGCCGACGCGTGGCTTCTTCCCGCCGGCGATCCCGGGTTTTGCGCCGGAGCTGAGCCGCGATATCCGCTTCGATCCCGAGCGCGCCAGGGCTTTGCTGCGCGAAGCGGGATTCGGCGGCGGCAAGCGCCCCGCGATCAAGATCAGCACTCCGAGCGGGCGCTATGTGAAGGACCGCGAGATCGTCGAGGCCGTGGCGGGCTATCTCGAGGATGTAGGCTTCCGGGTCCAGGTCGAGGTGCTCGATTGGACCGTGTATAACACCAAGCTGGTCGGCGACGGCTTCGGGGAGCTCTATCTCTGGGGCATGGGCTCCTACACGGACGCCTCGACGCTCTTCGTCGACAATTTCAGGCGTCACTACGACTGGTCGGATCCGGCCTTCGAAGAACTCGTTGCGTCCGTTCGCGACGCCAAGACCGAGGCCGAGCGCATCGCCATTTCGCAGAAGGGCCAGCAGATCGTCGCGGATCAGCGCGTCCGCATCGGCCTGCTCTTTCCGCAATCGATCTACGGCGTGAGCGACCGCGTCGTCTATCACGGGCGCTTCGACGAAATGATCGCGGCCGAGGACGTGGTGCGCCGATGAGCGGGCGCTCCCTTTTGGGGAAGCTGCTGCAGTTCCTGCCGGTACTCTACATCGTCTCGCTGATCGTCTTCGTCCTGGTCTATCTGACGGGCGACCCGTCGGCGCTGCTGATCCCGGAGGATGCGACGGAGGAGGACCGGCTCGCGCTCGTTGCCGCATGGGGGCTCGATCAGCCATTTTACGTTCAGTACCTGCGCTATATGGGCAATATCCTGTCCGGCGATTTCGGCGTGTCCTATCGTTACGGCACCGAAGCGCTCCCGGTCGTGCTCGAGCGCATTCCCGCGACGCTTCAGCTGACGGCCGGCGGCCTCGTCGTCGCCGTCCTGATTGCGCTTCCGACCGGCATCTTCGCCGCGCTGAGGCGCAACAGTCTGCCGGATTTCGCGATTTCGGCGGTGACCGTGCTGGGCAAGGCGATGCCGAACTTCTGGGTCGGGATCATGCTGATCCTGGTCTTCGGCGTCTGGCTGCGGCTGGTCCCCGTGTCAGGCAGCGGCGGCTTCTCCCATCTCATCCTGCCGGCGATCACGCTGGGCACCGGCTTCGCCGCGGAACTGACCAAGCTCATCCGCTCGAGCCTGCTCGAAGTCATGGGGCAGGACTATGTCCGCACCGCTCGCGCCAAGGGTTTGTCCGAAACGCGCGTGGTACTCCACCACGGCCTGAGAAACGCGCTGATCCCGGCGGTGACGATGACCTCGCTGCATGCCATCGCGCTGCTCGGCGGCGCGCTGGTGACGGAGACCGTGTTCTCCTGGCCTGGTCTCGGTCAGCTCGTCGTCCAGGCGATCTATACCAAGGACATGGCCGTTATCCAGATCGCCGTCTTCGTCATCACCCTCATGGCCCTGACGATCAATCTCGCGACCGATGCCCTCTACCGGCTGATCGATCCGCGCCTCTCCCGCTAGACGCTCCGACACCGCATGACAGATGTTCTTCTCGCGACAGCCGCTAGCCCGCCGCCACGCCGGCGCCGGCTCGTGCCCTCTCTTCTCGGGAACAAGGCGGGGCTGGCCGGCTTCATCATCGTCGCCCTCATCGTCGTCATGGCTCTGGCCGCCGACCAGTTGGCGCCGCTCGATCCGCTTCGGCGCAACCTGTCGCTGAAGCTGCTGCCGCCGGCCTGGCTGGAGGGCGGCAGCCCGCGCCACCTGCTGGGGACCGACAGTCAAGGACGGGACCTGCTGAGCCGCATCGTCTTCGGCGCCCGGACCTCGCTTTCGGTCGGGCTCGCCGCCGTCGCGCTCTCCAGCCTGATCGGGCTGTCGCTCGGCCTGCTCGCCGGCATGGCGGGCGGCCGGATCGACCTTCTGATCATGCGCGTGATCGACGCCATGCTGGCGATCCCGACCATGCTGTTCATGCTGGTCGTGGCGCTGGTCGCCGGTGCCGGCCTTCTGCCGCTCGTCGTCGTCATTGCGGCCACCAACTGGGTGGGCTGCGCCCGGATCGTGCGGGCCGACGTCCTCGGCATCAAGGAGATGGACTACGTCGCGGCGGCTCGGGCGAGTGGCGCCCGCCCGCTCGCTCTGATCCTGCGCCATATCCTGCCGAACGTGCTGTCGTCATTCGTCGTCGTTTCGACCATGAATATCGGCACCGTGATCCTCGCCGAATCCTCGCTCAGCTTCCTTGGCTTCGGCATCCAGCCGCCCGAGATCTCCTGGGGCCAGATGCTGAGCGAGGGGCGCCAATATCTGGCGACGAGCTGGTGGGTGGCGACCTTCCCCGGCATCGCGATCACGCTGACCGTGCTCGGCGTCATCCTCCTCGGCGACTGGTTGCGCGACCATCTCGATCCTCGGCTGGCCTGAGCCCTTCACGCCCGCGACCCATTTCCCTTCAGGACACATCCGATGTCGCCCGCTTCACAGACGCAGAGATCCCGCACAATCCATCTGGGACTGTTTCATCAGCCGCTCGGCCGCCACCCCGCCGCCTGGCGGCGGGAGGCCGCGCAAGGACATCCCGAAGATATCGATTGGGCGGTACGCATCGCGCGGAAGGCCGAGGAAGGGCTGTTCGACATGTTCTTCGTGGCCGACAATCTCGCCGGCCCCGAGCCCGGCGCGCAGGGCAAGGCCGGCGGGCTGGAACCGGTGACATTGCTTTCGGCTCTGGCGCTCGCGACCACGAAGATAGGCCTCGTCGGCACGATCTCGACCAGTTTCTCGGCGCCTTACAACGTCGCGCGGATGCTCGCTTCGCTCGACCATATCAGCCACGGCCGGGCCGGTTGGAACGTGGTCACGACCCAGTCCGACCGGGCGGCCGAGAATTTCAGCCTGAGCGCCCTGCCGGATCATGCGGCGCGCTATGCCCGCGCCGACGAATTCGTCCGCGTGGTGCGCGGCTTGTGGGACAGCTGGGCCGACGATGCGATCGTCATGGACAAGAGCTCCGGTATCTTCCTGGACACGGATCGTATTCGCCTTCTCGACCACAAGGGCGAGCATTTCTCGGTCCGGGGGCCGCTCAACGTCTCGCGGCCGCCACAGGGTCATCCCGTCATCGTGCAGGCGGGCTCCTCGCGCGACGGTATCGGGCTGGCCGCGACGCAGGCCGACCTCGCCTTCACCGCGCAGGATACGATCGAGGACTCGCTCGCCTATCGCGCGGCTCTCGCGGAAGCGGCCGAGCAGGGGGGGCGCTCCGGCTATCTCAAGGTGCTCCCGGGCATCATGCCGATCGTCGGGCGCACGGATGTGGAGGCGAGGGAGAAATTCGCGGCGCTGCAGGAACATACCGACATCGCCGCCGGGATCCGGCAATTGTCCGGCCGCTGGGGCTATGACCTCTCCACCCATCCGCTCGACGGCCCGGTCCCGGAGCCGGGGGAGCGCATCCATGGCGAGAGCCGGGTGCGCCTGCTGCTGAACAAGGCGCGTGCGGAGAACTACACGCTGCGCGAGCTCGCGGCGCTCGCCATTGCTTCCCATGGCCACCGCATCATCATCGGCTCGCCGGAGACCATCGCCGACGACCTGCAATCCTGGTTCGAGCAGGGCGCGGCCGATGGCTTCAACGTGATCCCCGCCTCGATGCCGGACGGGCTCGACGACTTCGTCGATCTCGTGATTCCCGTCCTCCAGGAGCGCGGCCTGTTCCGTCGAAGCTACGCCGAAACCACCCTGCGCGAACGCTTTGGCCTCGACATTCCCCGGCTCGGCCCCTTCGCAGGCTGACCGGGCGTTCGCCCATGCCATGTTCGAGACCGCAAGCCAGGATCGGCCGGTAGCGAGAGAGGCTGCCCGGCCAAAAGGGAGAAGCCGCCAATGTCGTCGGATCGCGGACGCAACCGCGCGCAGGGTTTTTCGACCCGCGCCATCCATCTCGGCTATGATCCGGCCGAGCACGAAGGCGCGCTGACGCCGCCGATCTTCATGACCTCGACCTATGCCTTCGAGAGCGCGGAGCAGGGCGCGGAGATCTTCAGGGGCGAACGTCCGGGCTATGTCTACGGCCGCTCCAAGAATCCGACGCAGACCATCCTCGAGGAGCGTATGGCGAGCCTGGAAGGCGCCGAGGCGGGCATGACCGCCGCCTCCGGCATGGGCGCGATCGCCAGCGTGGCGATGACCCTGCTGGCGCCGGGCGACGAGATCGTGATCGACCATACCCTCTACGGCAACACCTATGCACTGTTCACGCAGGGCCTGGCGAAGCTCGGCATCATCGCCCGCCCGGCCGACTTCACCCGGCTCGATGCGCTGACGGCACAGATCGGCGAACGCACCAAGCTTGTCTTCTTCGAGACCCCGGCCAATCCGAACTTGCGCGTCATCGACATCGCCGCAGTCTCGCGCATCGCGCATCAGGCCGGGGCCCTCGTGGTCGTCGACAACACCTTCGGAACGCCGGTGCTGCAGCGCCCGCTGGAGTTCGGGGCCGACCTCGTCGTTCATTCGGGCACGAAATATCTCGGCGGCCATGGCGACCTGCTGGCCGGGATCGTCGTGGGCCCGGCCGAGTTGCTGAAGCAGATCCGCAACACCGGACTACGCTGGATGACCGGCGCGACGCTGTCGCCGTTCAACTGCTTCCTCATGCTGCGCGGACTGAAGACGCTGGAAATCCGCGTCGAGCGCCATGCCGCCTCCGCCCTGGCCGTGGCGCGCGAGCTGGAGCGGCATCCGCGCATCGCCAGCCTGTCCTATCCCGGGCTGCCGTCCTTCCCGCAATTCGAACTCGCGCAGCGGCAGATGTCCGGCTCGGGCGGCGGCCTGGTCTCCTTCGAGCTGGATGGCGGCATCGAGATGGGCATGGCGTTCATGAACCATCTCCGGCTGGTCACCCGTGCGGTCAGCCTCGGCGACGCAGAGACGCTGATCCAGCATCCGGCGAGCATGACCCATGCGATCGTCAGCCGCGAGGACCGCCTGAAGCACGGTATCAGCGACGGGTTGCTGCGGCTGTCGATCGGGCTGGAAAGCGTCGAGGACATCCTCGACGATCTCACCAATGCGCTCGACGCGCTCTGAGGCGACACCTGCGATCCACCGTCGAGGCGTTTCGGCATGGTTTCGGCCGGTCACGCTTCAGTTTTTCCCAGGGCCTTGCTTCCGTGGACGATCCATCGCTTCCCGTCGCGAAAAACGCCTGTTTCGTTTCATTGCTCGTCATGTCGTTACGAGCAATAATCTTACACGCGATGACTATTCCCGATGTCGTCGCCGCGGGATTTGCTGGAGCAACTTGCGCCGCGTCAACAACGCTAAAAGCACCACGATGTCTCGTGGGCTCCTCTTATTTCGGGGGTGCAGATGTCCATGACGTTCAGCACAGCACAAGCCGCGACAACATCCCTCTTCCACCGAAGGCTCTGACCTTGGCGGGCTGACGGCAGGCGGCCGCCAGCGCTCCGCGCCAGCCCAATTCATACTCTGGACGACGCCATCCCGTGCCGGCCCCGAAAGTGGCGGCGCGATCGGACGAGCGCGCCTGTCCACCTCTTGTCGTCAACTTCAGAACAGGGCGCGGCCATGTCCAGTCTCGCGGAATATCTCGCACAGAAGCGCGACGCGCTGCTGCGCCGCAGGGCCCATGCCCGTTCCGGGCATGCCGGCCCGCTGCGCCTGCAGGCCCAGGCGCGTGCCGAGGGGCGCAGCGGTGTCCGGCGCATCCGCATTCGCGATTTCCAGCTGATCAGCGACAGCCCGCCGGATTTTGCCGGCTACGACCTCGGGCCCAGCTCGCCGGAGTTGCTGCTCGGCGCGCTTTCGAGCTGCCTGACCCACACTTACCTGATCCAGGCCGCCGACCAGCAGATCGTCCTGGAGGATGTCTCGGTCGAGGTTCACGGTCAGCTCGATCCGCGCGCCGGAACGCCCGGCCACGAGACCACGCCGATCTATCCGCACGAGCTGTCCTACACGGTCAGGCTCACGACGGACGAGACCGAACTCGACGCCCTGAACGCGGCCGTCGAGCGCTTCTGCCCGATCCTGAACCTGCTCCGGCAGGGCGTAACGGTGCGCGGCACCGTCGAGCGCGTGCCCGCCAGCCGCGCGGCAGCCTGAGCCTTCCCCGAACGACCATTCAGCCGCGCGCAGAGCGGCAAGGAGCGACCATGAGCCAGACCACGACCTTCCCCTCCCGCCGCTCGCTGCTGCGCGGAGCCGCGGCGCTCGCCGCAGCGCCGCTTGCCGGATTCGCCGGGCATCACGCCTTCGCCCAGGCGACGCCGCTGAAGCAGCGTCAGACGATCAAGCTCGCCTGGGGGCAGACGGCCGTCTGCCAGTCGCCGATCTCGGTCGCGCTGAAGCAGGGCCTTTTCGAGAAATACAATCTGACGGTGGAGCCGGTGAATTTCAGCGGCCCGACCGACGCGCTGCTGCAGGCGATCGCGACCGGCCATGCCGATGGCGGTATCGGCATGGCGCTGCGCTGGCTGAAGCCGCTGGAGCAGGGCTTCGACGTCGGCCTCACCGTCGGCACGCATGGCGGCTGCATGCGCCTGCTGGTGCCGGAGGCCGCCAATATCCACAGCCTCAAGGACCTCAAGGGCAAGTCGGTCGCCGTCACCGATCCGGCCAGCCCGGTGCGCAACTTCTTCGCCATCCGCCTGGCCGAGATCGGGCTCGACCCCGAGAAGGACGTGAGCTGGGTGCAGTACCCGCAGGACCTGTTCGGCGAGGCGCTCAAGAAGGGCGAAGTGCAGGCGCTCGCCGGCGACGACCCGCATCTCTATCTGATCAGGGAGCGCGACAAGCTGGTCGAGCTCGCGACCAATCTCGAAGGCCAGTATGCGAAATCGACCTGCTGCGTGCTCGGCCTGCGCGGCGCCCTGATCCGCGACCAGCCCGAGGTCGCCGGCGCGATCTCGCGCGCCATCGTCGAGGCGCAGGCCTGGACGGCGGCCAACCCCGACAAGACGGCCGAGATCTTCGCGCCCTTCGTCCCGGCCAAGGTCACGCCCGAGACGGTCGCCGCGATCCTGCGCAGCCACACCCATGACCATCATTCCACCGGCGCGGCGCTCCGCGACGACGTCGCGCTGTTCACCGAGCAGCTCAAGCTCGTCAACGTGATCCGCAAGAACACCGACGCCAAGGCCTTTGCGCAGAAGATCGTCCCCAATGTCCCCGTTTGAACAGACCAGCTCCGCACCAGCATTCGACCGGCCGCGCCTGCCGGTCGATGGCTCGGTGCTGGCGCGGGGCGCGCTCGCCACGGCGGCCTGGACCGCCGTGGCGGCCTCCGTCACGCTGCTCGCCAACAAGAAGGTCGGCTTTGCCGACCCGCTCTATGTCGGCGAGACCAATGCCGGCTTCGTCGGTTGGGCCGTTCTGCTGGCGCTGGCGACGGCGGTCGGCGCGCTCTGGCCGCCGCTCGGCCGGCGCCTCGGCCGGGCCGCGCCCTGGCTCGTGGTGCTCGCGCTCTTCGTCGGCATCTGGGATGTGCTGACGGCGAAGCTTGGCCTGCTGCCCGTGCCCTTCTTCGCCCCGCCATCCGCGCTGGTCGAGGTCTATGCCGAGGACTGGCCGCGGCTGGGCGAAAGCGTGCTGCATTCGCTGCGCCTGCTCGCGCTGGGCTTCCTGTTCGGCACGCTCTCCGGCTTCGTCACCGGCGTCGCGATCGGCTGGTCGCGCGGGCTCGGCTACTGGGTCCATCCGGTGCTGCGCTTCCTCGGCCCGATCCCTTCGACCGCGCTCCTGCCGATGGCCTTCTTCTTCTTCCCGTCGAGCTTCTCGGCGGCGATCTTCCTGATCGCGCTCGCCACCTGGTTCCCGGTCACGGTGCTGACCTGGTCCGGCGTCGCCAGCGTCGACAAGGCCTATTACGACGTCGCCCGGACGCTCGGCGCAGGGCGCGCCTTCCTGATCTTCAAGGTCGCCATCCCTGCCGCCCTGCCGCATGTCTTCGTCGGCCTGTTCATGGGGCTCGGCGCCTCCTTCTCGGTGCTCGTCGCGGCCGAGATGATGGGGGTCAAGTCCGGCCTCGGCTACTACCTGCAATGGGCGCAGGGCTGGGCCGCCTATTCCAACATGTATGGCGCGCTGATCGTGATGGCGCTGATCTTCTCGGGGCTCATCACGCTGCTCTTCGCCGTGCGCGACCGCCTGCTCGGCTGGCAGAAGGATGTCGTGAAATGGTAGCCGCCCAGCTCGCTGTCGCGCCCGCGACCGGCACTCCCGGGTCCAACGGCGCCGAACTCTCGATCGCGGGCGTCTCGCATGCCTTCGATCTCGAAGGCCGCCCTCTGCCGGTCCTTGATGATATCGATCTCGAGATTCGGGCCGGCGAGTTCGTCGCCCTGCTCGGGCCGAGCGGCTGCGGCAAGTCGACCTTGCTCAGGCTCGTCGCCGGGCTCGAACAGCCCTCCCAGGGTCGGATCGCGGCGGCAGGGGAGGAGATCACCACGCCCGATCCCTCCCGCGTCGTCGTCTTCCAGGACCCGACGCTCTATCCATGGCGCACGGTCTGGAAGAACGTCGCGCTCGGGCTGGAAGCTCGCGGCCTGCTCGCCAGCCAGAAAGGCCGCGTCGACGACGCCCTGAAGACCGTCGGCCTCGCCGGATTCGAGCGCGCGTTCCCGCGCCAGCTCTCGGGAGGTATGGCGCAGCGCGCGGCCCTCGCCCGCGCCCTCGTCAACGACCCCAGCGTGCTCATCTTGGACGAACCGCTCGGCAAGCTCGACTCGCTGACGCGGATCGCCATGCAGACCGAGATCGCCGAGCTCTGGCGCCAGCGTGGCTTCACCACCCTGCTCGTCACCCACGACGTCGAGGAAGCCCTGTTCCTGGCGCAGCGCGTCATCGTGCTGAGCGAGCGCCCGGCCCGGATCAAGGCCGAGATCGTCAACGCCCTGCCCTATCCGCGCCATCGCGGCGATCCGCGCCTCGCGGAATTGCGCGGGCAGGCGCTCGCCCATCTCGGGCTCGACGCGAGCTGGTAAGTCAGCCCTCCCTTTCCTCTCCGATAGGATACTTCCATGTCTCGACGTCTCGCGCTGACGCTCGCCCTTGCTCTGGCCGCAACGCAGGCCTCCGCCCACGCCCATCTCAAGACCGCTTCCCCAGCCGAGGGAGCAACTGTCGCCGCGCCGGCAGAGATCACCCTCGGCTTCACCGAGGAGCTGGAGGTCAAGCTCAGCAGCATCATCGTCAAGGATGCGCGCGGCGTGGTTGTCAGCGCCGCACCGGCCGAGGCCGTACGGGGAGACCGAAAGGCGCTCAAGGTCCGACTCAAGCCGGTATCGCCCGGCGCCTACAGTGTCGAATGGGCCGCGACCTCGGTCGATACCCACCGCGTCAACGGGCAATATCGCTTCACTGTCAGGCCCTGATGTGGAGGCGCTGATCGGGACGGCGCTCCCGGCCCTGCGGGCCGTCCACCTCGTTGTCCTGTTCGGAGCGCTCGGGTCGGCGACAGTCCGCCTCCTCCTCGGGCGGGGGCTGGCCACCGGGGCGGGTGGGGAGGCGCTGCCGGGGCAGCTCGCGATCTGCGGCCGTCTTTGCGTTCTCCTCGCCATCGTCAGCGGCGCGGGCTGGTTCTGGCTTCAGGGCTCTGTCATGGCGGGGCGGCCGATCGCCGACCTCCCGACACTGCGAACCATCGCGGAAACCGGCTTCGGCAAGGCGCTGCTGCTGCGTGCAGCCCTTCTTGCCGGCGCCGTGGCGCTATTCAGGCGCGGGGGCTGGGCGAGCCCGGCGGCGCTGTCGCTTTTGGTGCTTGCAGCCCTGCTGCAGGGAGCGCTGGGACACGGGGCGGCGACCGATCCGACGACGATGACTGCACTCGGCATCCATGCCGCGGCGGCAGGGCTGTGGCTCGGATGCCTGCCACCTCTGTTGATGGTTTGCATGCATCTGCCGGACCAGGCGCCGATACTCGCAAAACGCTTCACGCCGTTGGGGCTGGCCTGTGTAGCGATCCTCGCGGCGACCTCCCTCATGCAGGCCCAGGCGTTCGCCGGCACGCTGCCGGCGCTGCTCGGCACCGATTACGGCAAGCTCGCTCTGGTCAAGCTCGCGCTGTTCGCCGGGCTCCTGCTGCTGGCGGCCGCCAATCGCTTTCGCTTCGTTCCAAAAGCGGAAGCAGGCGGCTCCGTCTCAGGACTGACGCTGTCGATCGCCGCCGAGATCGGCCTGGGTTTGGCGATCGTGGGGGTCGCCGCGACACTCGCCAACCAGCCACCGGGAATCCACGATCAGCCGAACTGGCCATTCGCCCTGCGTCCGGTCCCGGGGCTCTGGGACGACGCCTATCTGCGTTCAGGACTTTTAGGACTGCTGAAATCCATCTGTATCGTGGTCGCTCTGGCAACCCTCGCGGTGCTGGTCCGGCGGCTGCGATGGGCCGCATTGCTGGCGGGCGTGGTGGCGTTGGCATTTGTCCGGATTCCGCCGTGGCGCCCCTATGTGGTGGATGCGGTGCCGACGAGTTTCCAGTCGTCGCCGACCGGCTATGGCGCGCGCTCGATCGCGGCGGGCCAAGCCCTGTTCCAGAGCACCTGCGCCGATTGCCACGGCAAGGATGCGCGAGGCCGCGGGCCGATGGCGGTCGCGCGTTCCGTCTGGCCGCCCGACCTCTCCGCACCGCTGATCGCAGGGCGCCCCGATGGCGAACTGTTCTGGTCGATCCGCCACGGTGTCGGAGCGATGCCGCCGGCGCCCGGCCTGGATGACGCTTCTGTCTGGGCCCTCGTCGATTTCATTCGGCTACGGGCCGGTGCGCGAGCCTTCGAGTCGGCCGAAATGCAATGGGGCAACCCGACTCGTGTGCCGGGTTTCGTCGCTCGCTGCCGGAAGGGGACGATCCTCGGCCCGGGAAGCGGCGAGCCGCTTCAGCTCTGGATCGAGCGCGACGCAGCAGGCGTGAGGGCTTGGGTTCAAGCGATGTGCAGCGCGGAACGATGCCCGGTCGAGGATCCGGAACCGCTGGCGACGGCGCTGGCCGAACTGACCAGGAGCCCTTTTCCGCCTGCACAGGTCCTGGTCGATGCCAATGGCTGGCTGCGGCGCACCTTCAGGACCGACGACGAGGCCGCGCCCACTCTCGTGGCGGGGGAAATGTTCCGCATCCGCGAGCGACCCCTCGACGGCACCGCAGCGCACCATCGCAGGCCGTGACCCGAAGACAAAGGCGGCTGAGACTGCGCGCAGGCGAGGCTGTCGGGCTACCGCGGGCCGACTGTCAGATGCCGGCTCCGGCCTGGAGCTCGTCCTCGATCTGCCCGTAGACACCGCGCCAGTAGAGCAGGGCCCGCTCGGTCGTGGCGTGGCGGATCGCCTTGATGCGCCCGATCAGGATTGCGTGGGAGTGTCGCTCCAGCGCTTCCTCCGTCTCGCAGTCGATGACCGCCAGGGCGCCGTCGAGCGTCGGGGCGCCGGTGACGAGGGGAGCCCAGCTCGCTTCCGCGAACCGGGCCTCGCCCTTGAATCCGCCGCGGCCGGCGAAACGGTCGGCGATCGGCCGGTGCCGGGCGGCGAGCACGTTGATCGCGAAATGGCCGGCTCTCTCAATCGTCGGCCAGGCGGAGGCCGCGCGGTTGACGCAGACGATCACCGTCGGAGGCTCGGCGGAGAGGGCGGTGACGGAGGTCGCCGTGAGGCCGCCCCTGACCCCGCCATGACTCGCCGTGATGATGCTCACGGCGCCGGCCACGTTGCGCATCACCGCCTTGAAGGCGTCCGTCGGGATGTCGTCCGCCGCGAGGCGGTTCGGCAGGTCATTCATGGGAGGTCTCGATCGCAGGAGAGGCGCTGTCGGTAGCGGTGCGCAGCAGGGGCAGCAGCGTGCGCCCTTGCCGCTCGATCTCGCGGAGATAGGGCGTGTCGGACAGGATGAATCTGGTGATGCCGAGATCGCGATATCTGCGCAGCGAGCGCGCGACCTCCTCGGCCGAGCCGACGAGCCAGGTCGTTCCGGCACCGCCGCCGCCGAACTTGCCGGGCGTGGTGTAGAGGTTGTCGTCGAGAACCTCGCCGCCGGCCTGCAGATCGAACAGGCGCTGCTGGCCGACCGCGACGCCATGCCTGTGGTCGTTCCAGCGCGTGCCGCTGCCCTTCGCCATCTCCGCCACCCTGGCCTCGGCCGCGGCCCAGGCTTCGGCGGAGCTGCCGCGCACCAGGGTGGTGATCCGCAGGCCGAACTCCAGAGGCGGCAGATCGCGGTCGAGCGTCACGGCGAGCGCCTTCAGCCGCTCGATCCGCCGGCGGATGTCGTCGAGCGGCTCGCCCCAGAAGAGCTGCACGTCGGCGTCCGTCGCCGCCACGCGCTCGGCCGCTTCGGAGGCGCCGCCGAAATAGAGCGGCGGATGCCGCCGCGCGCCGCGGGCCCGGATGCGCGGCTGCACGGTCGAAGCGGCGACGCGGAAATGGGTGCCCTCGAACGTGACGTTCTCCTCCGTCCAGAGCCGGCGGACGAGACGCATGAACTCGCGCGTCCGCTCGTAGCGCTGCACCTGGTCGCCCTCGCTGTCGCCATAGGCGGCGAGCTCGTCCTTGCCGGAGACGATGTTGAAGCGGGTGCGACCGCCGCTGAGATGGTCGAGCGTCGCGGCGGCGGCGGCGAAGTGGGCCGGCCGCCAGTAGCCCGGGCGGATCGCGATCAGTGGCTCGAAACGGCTCGTGCGGGCGGTGAGCGCGGTGGCGAGGGTGAAGGTGTCCGGCCGTCCCCACCCCGTGCCGATCAGCGCGCCCGTCCAGCCATGCTGCTCGAGCGCCTCGGCATGGCTCGTCAGCGTCTCGAGGCTGTTGTGCCCGTCGCTGACCACGTCGCCGCGATGTCCGGCCTCGGCGGTATTGGGAATATACCAGAGATACTCGGAAGCGGCCGTCATAGGGCGAACGCGCCCGTCGCCGGCCTGCGATCTCTCCGCATCGGCCTCATGATCGGCCTCATGCGGCGAGCCCGAGATGGCCGCGCAGCGACGCCTGCTCGTAATCGCGGCGGAAGACGCCGCGTTCCTGCAGGATGGGGACGACCGTCGCGACGAATTCGTCGAAGCCGCCCGGCGTCAGGTGCGGGGCGAAGACGAAGCCGTCGGCGGCATCCTCCTGCACATGCCGTTCGATCTCCTCCGCGACCTGCCGCGGAGTGCCGATAAACTGCTTGCGTTCGGTGACGCGGATGATGAGATCGCGGATGCTCAGCCCCTCGCGTCCGGCCAGTTCGCGCCAGGCCCTGGCGGTCTCGAGGCGGTCGTCGTAGCGGGTCGCACGGCCCTGGGCTAGCTGGGCGGAGACGTCGGGCTCGATCTCCGGCAGGGGGCCGTCCGGGTCGTAGGCGGAGAGATCCCGGTTCCAGACCTGCTCCAGAAAGACGATCGCGCCTTTCGGGCTGACCTGCTGGAGGCGGATGGCGCGGTGGCGCGCGCGGGCCTCCTCGGGCGTGTCGCCGAGGACGAAATTGGCGCCGGGCAGGATCTTCAGGGAGTCGCGGTCGCGGCCGTGGCGCGCGAGGCGGCCCTTGACGTCGGCGTAGAAGGCCTGCCCTTCCGCGAGCGTGCCGTGGCGCGAATAGATCAGGTCGGCGTGGCTCGCCGCGAGCTCGCGTCCCTCGTCGGAATCGCCGGCTTGCGCGATCACCGGCGTGCCTTGCGGCAAGGGGGCGGCGTCGGTCGTGCCGGCGATGCCGACATGCGGCCCATGGGCCTCGAAGGTGCCGCCGGCCCAGACCCGGCGTGCGGCCTCGATGAATTCCCGGGCGCGCTCGTAGCGCTGGGCGAAGGGCAGATGGTCGCCGCGCCGGAAATTGGCGCCGGTGAAGGCGCCGGGCGAGGTCACGACGTTCCAGCCCGAGCGCCCCTCGGAGAGGATGTCCAGCGTGGCGAGCTGGCGCGCGAGGGGATAGGGCTCGTTGAAGGTCGTCGTCAGCGTGCCGATGAGGCCGACATGGCGCGTGACCGAGGACAGCGCGGTCAGGATCGCCAGCGTGTTGGGGCGGCCCGCCACGTCGAGTTCGTGGAAGCGGCCCTTCTGCTCGCGGACGCGCAGGCCTTCGGCGAGAAAGATGAAGTCGAACCGGCCGCGCTCGACCGTTTCGGCGAAACGGCGGAAGGACGAGAAGGCGATCTGGCTGCCCGCCTCGGGGTCGCTCCAGACGGTGAAGTTGTTGACGCCGGGAAACTGCGCGCCGAGGATGACCTGCTTCTTGCTCACGACGTCGATCCTCGTCTTCAGGCTGCGGATGAGTAGCGGTTGGGCGTCGCGGGCAGGCCGAAGCGCCGACGCAAAGCCCCTTCGGCCGCAGGCCGCACCAGCCCGGCCGCCCGCAGCGCGGGCGCGGTGCGGGCGGCGAAGGCCTCGGCCTCCTCGGGCGCGCCCGACAGAACGATGCTGACGGCCCGCGCCCCGGCCTCGGCGGCGCCGCGCAGGGCTGCGAACAGGGGATCGCTCTCGCCGAGTTCGGCCACGATCAGCGCCTGCCCGCCGCCGGGGCGCGCCTTGAAGGCTGCGATATGCGCCGCGTCCAGAATGGCGAGATCGGCTTCGGCGGCGAGCGCGTCGCCCTCGCCGGGGGCCCAGCGCGCGGCCACGACCGGCTGCCCCTGCGGCGGGCGCGGGGTGATCGACGGGCCGAGAACCTTGAACGCCGCGCCGGCGAAGTCGACATAGTGGAGCTTGCCGCCGTCGAGATAGCGCTGGGTACGGGTGTCCCGGATCACCGCATCGTCCTCCCAACTGTCCCAGAGGCGGCGGATGGCGTCGACCGCGTCGGCGAGATCGCGGTCGAGCGCGGCCCCGTCCCCCGCGTCGGGAAAGCCGTTGAGCTTGCCGATCGCCCGGAACGCCGCGGCGTTGTGCGCGGCCGGCAGGCGCTGCGCCAGCAGCCCCGCTCTTCCCTCGCTGACATGGTCGAGGGTCGCGATCGCGGTCGAGACATGGAAAGGCTCGACGAGGTTGAGCGCCGCTCCGGCGATCAGGCCGATCCGCGGTGCCCGAGGCGCCAGCCAGTTGGCGAGCAAGGCGGCGTCCGGGCCGTCGCCGTCGGGATGCGCGAAGCCGTCCGCCAGCACGGCGAATTCGGCGACGCCGTCGAGCGCCGTGATCAGGCGCGTCCAGCGCTCGCGCCACTCTGCGGCGGCGCCGAGGGCACGGCTGCCGACATCCAGTGTCACGCCGAGGATCAGGGGTTCGATCGAGGTCATGTCGTCGGTCCGGGGTTCGATCAGGCGGCCAGCACGCCGTGATGGGCGAGGCGCGCCACGATGCGCGCCTCCTGCTCCTGCTTCACCACGGCCACGCGCGCCGTCGCCGCCTCCAGCGACTCGGCCGGCGGCTTGACCGGAGAGGTCCCGGGCCTGCCGGCCGCGCGGCCGATCGCCTTCTCGAAGGGCAGCGAGCGATAGAGCGCCGGGTCGGCCGAGACGTCGAAGAGCGGCCGATACCCCAGCTTGAGATAGAGCGCCGTCGCTTCGGGCTGGCGGAAGCCCGTCGTCAGATAGGCGCGGCTGTAGCCGAGCGCCGCGGCGCGCGCCTCGAGCTCCGCAACCACGCGCTCGGCCAGCCCCTGGCGGCGAAAGTCGTCATGGGTCCAGATGCGCTTGAGCTCGGCCGTCTCGTCGTCATGGCTCATGAAGGCGCCGCCGGCGATGGTGCGGCCGTCGCGCTGCAGCAGGACGAAGTCGCCCAGCGGTGGCCTGAAGGCTTCGGCCGGATAGCGGAAGAGCTCCGCGCGGGCGCCGCCAGGGCGGCTGTTGGCGCCGTAGCGCCCGTCATATTCGCGGATGAGTGCTTCGACGAGGGGCTGCGCCGCGGCGTCGTGATGCGACGACCGGATGAACACGTCAGTCATGGTGAGATCTCCGTGAACGGGCCTCCTCACGACGCCCGCCATCGGGGCGCTGCGGAGCAGCCGTCCGGTTTCGGCGACCGGTGGTCGGGGCAAGACGGCACCCGTCTCCGCTGCCGACAGCCGGCGGTGTCTGCTCGGTGAGAAAGCAAGCCGTGTCACTGAATGGTTTCGGTGATGGTGTTGTCAAATTCAATGATCGAATATTGTTTTCGACCTCAAATATAAAGCGATTAGAGGGAGTATTTTTTCGTAGATATGACCAATGCCGTAATGGTTATTCTGTTTACAGTACAAATAGAGGATTTTTCATCTTGGAATCGCTCTCGTGTCGCAGGCCGGATCGGCCCGTCGGCATTGCTCCGGCGTGGGCATCGCAGGCGTCAATGCGGCCAGGGCGTGCCGTGCCGCTCGGCCAGCACTTCGAGGATGCGGCGCGTATCGTTGAGGAAACGGCGGCCATCGATTTCGCCCGCGTCGGGCGGAGCGGTGGAGGGGTCCGCGAAGACGAGGACCGGCAGGCCCTGATGAGCCTCGTCCAGTGCCGCGATCACCGCCTCGCGCGGTCGGGCGAAAGGCACGCGCCGGATCTCGATGGAGTCGTTCAGCGCGGGAAAGCTCGCCAGCACGCCCTCGATCTGGTTGCAGAACGGGCAGAACCACAGCTTGCCCGGCAGCTTCGGGTCCTCGAAGCCGGGCTGGATCAGAAAGATGGTATCGCGCGGGGCGCTCATGATCGTGATGGCTCCTTCGAGTGGGGCTGGACGGGCGAAGGGCGGCCATCGGCAGCGATGTGGTTTGCCGGGGCGGCGGCCTGGCGGAAGCAGGGGTTCATCGCGGCTCGGACCCGATCGCGGCGCGCACTGTCCCGGCTGTCAGCTCAGGCCGGCACAGCTCGATGAAGCGTTGGGCATAGCCCGGCAGAAAGCGGCCGCGCGGCACGGCGAGATAGGAGGTCGCCCGGGGGAAGAGATCGTCGGCGACCTTGACGAGATCGCGGTCGCGTTCCGGGTCGAAGGCGATTTCGGTGATGATTCCGAGACCAAGCCCGAGCGCGACATAGGACTTGATGACGTCGGAATCGATGGCGGAGACGACGATGTCCGGCGACAGGCCACGCTCGCGGAAGGCCGCGTCGATCAGCGGTCGCCCGGTGAAGCCGTGGCCATAGGTGACGATCGGCCGCTCGGCGATTGTGGCGAGGTCGAGGCCGGTCCGGCCTGCGAAGGGATCGCCGCGGTCGGCGACGACGATGTGGCGCCAGCTATAGTAGGGAAAGGCGGCGAGTTCGGCGACGTTCGTCAGGCTTTCGGTCGCGATGCCGATATGGGCCGCGCCCTCGCGCAGGCGGGCGACGATGTCGCCGGGGTCGCCCTGGCTGATCGAGAGCCTGACCTGCGGAAACTGCGCCCGAAAGCGTTTGACGATGTCGGGCAGGGCGTAGCGCGCCTGGGTGTGGGTTGTGGCGATCACGAGCTCACCCGCCGACGGGTCGCGGAGATGGCCGGTCACGCGCTTGATGCTCGTCGCGTCGGCGAGGATGCGCTCGACATAGCCGAGAACGGCGCGCCCGGCTTCCGTGAGACCGAGCATGCGCTTGCCGCGCCGTTCGAACAGCGCGACGCCGAGTTCGAGCTCGAGATCCTTGATGTGCTTGGAGACGCCGGATTGCGAGGTGTTCAGCGCGGCCGCCGCCTCGGTGAAGTTGAAGCCGCTGCGGACGGCTTCCTGAACAATGCGGAGCTGCTGCAGGTTCATCGATGAGGGAAGGGGTCTGGCGATCCGGACACGAGGGGCGAAGGCCGCGATCATAGGAGGCCGGCGCGAGGGTATCTTTCCGAAGTCGGCCTCGCCCGGAGGAGGACTTCCGCCCTGGCGCGGCGCCGGCGAATGCGCTCTTCCGCAGGCCTGCCCTCGCGACGGCCGGAAGCCTTGGCGGAGCCGGCTTCCCTGACGAGCGCACCCCGTTCCGAAGGCCGCGGACGAGCGAGGGCGTTGTCGCGAATTTTCGCCGCGGCAGAGAAGAAGTTCTGCCTGATCCCGGTTTCGAGGAGAAGCGAGCGTTCGAATTTCGAGCTTTATCGGCCTCAACGATAAGAAAATTCTCAATCCTTATTTAGCCGAACGGCCGCGTACCGCGACAATCGCCGCCAATCGCCCTCGACGGGCCTGCGGAGCGGAACATGACCTACGCGCTGAGTCTTCTCGACAAGAGCCCGATCGCGGACGGCTCGACACCCGAGCAGGCGCTCGCCGATTCCGTCGCCTATGCACGCCATGCCGAGCGGCTCGGCTATCATCGCTTCTGGCTGGCGGAGCACCACGGCAACGGCGAGGTCGCGGGTGTCGCTCCCGAAATCCTGGCGGCCTGGATTCTGGCGTCGACCGACCGCATCCGCGTCGGCTCCGGCGGGGTGATGCTGCAGCATTACAGCCCCTTCAAGGTCGCGGAGAGCTTCAAGCTGCTCTCCGCCCTGGCACCCGGCCGCGTCGATCTCGGCATCGGCCGGGCGCCGGGCGGGCTGCCTCTGGCGACGCAGGCGCTTCAGTCGCGTCTCGACCGGTCGGCGCCGGCGGATTTCACCGCTCTGGTCGAGGCGCTCGACGGCTATCTGAATGATGACCTCGCCCGGCCGCTCGCCCGCGTCGCGCCGCGGCGCATTCTGCTGGGCGGCTCGCCGGAGAGCGGTGCTCTCGCCGCGCGCCTCGGCTGGGAATTCGTCTTCGCCGGTCATTTCAACGGCGACGCCGCGCTCATCGAAGCGAGCCTCGGGGCCTATCGTGCCGGCGGCGGCCACGCGCCGGCGCTGGCGGTGCATGCCTTCGCGGCCGCCTCTTCGGCGGCGGCGCGGGAAGCGGTGCGCGAGACACGGATCTTCCGCGTGACCCTGTCGGACGGTCGTGCCGTGAACCTGCGCAGCCGCGAGCAGGCCGAGAGCTTCGCCCGTCAGGCGGGCGACACGCAGTTCACGATCCGCGAAACCCATCCCCACGTCATCGCCGGCACGGGCGAGGAGGTCCGCGCCGAACTCGATGCCCTGGGCGAACGCTTCGGCGTGGCCGAGTTCGTGCTCGACAACCCGGTTCGGGACGCGGCCGCACGACGGCAGTCCATCGAGCTGATCGCCGCCGCCGGCGCCCGCCGGGCCGCGGCCTGACCCTTCATCACTCTCGCATCCGACGAGGCCTGTCCATGAGCGCGACCGCTGCGAAACCCGTCTCCTTCGGCATCATGCTGCATGGCGCCGGCGGGCATATGAACGCCTGGCGCCACCCGTCCGGCCCGGCCGATGCCAGCGTCAACCTGGACTTCTACATCGATACCGCCCGCAAGGCGGAGGCCGCCGGCATCGCCTTCGCCTTCGTGGCGGACGGGCTCTACATCAACGAAAAGTCGATCCCGCATTTCCTCAACCGCTTCGAACCGCTGACGATCCTCTCGGCGCTGGCGGTCGCGACGACGAAGATCGGGCTCGCGGGCACGGTCTCGACCTCTTATTCGGACCCCTTCACCGTCGCCCGGCAATTCGCCTCGCTCGATCTGATCTCGAAGGGGCGCGCCGGCTGGAACGTCGTCACGACGCCGCTCGAGGGCTCGGCGAAGAACTACAGCCGCCCGCATCCCGAGCACGCGCTGCGCTACGAGATCGCCGACGAATATCTCGAGGTCACGCAGGGGCTGTGGGATTCCTGGGACGAGGACGCATTCCCGCGCGACCGCGAGAGCAGCCGCTTCTTCGATCCCGCCAAGCTGCACCGGCTCGACCACAAGGGGCGCTTCTTCCAGGTCGAGGGGCCGCTCAACATCGCTCGCTCGAAGCAGGGCCAGCCGGTGATCTTCCAGGCAGGCTCCTCCGATGCCGGCATCAAGCTCGCCGGCAAATATGCCGACGCCGTCTTCACCCATTCGCCCTCGCTCGACGAGACGAAGGCGTTCCGCGACCAGGTTCGCGCCGCCGCCGTCGCCCATGGCCGCAGGGCCGACGACGTCAAGGTCTTCCCGGGCATCGGCCCGATCGTCGGCCGCACGGCGGAAGAGGCGCAGGCGAAATACGAGGTCATCCGCAACCTGCTCTCGATCGACGACGCGCTGGCCTATCTCGGCCGCTTCTTCGACCATCACGACTTCACGCAGTACCCGCTCGACGCGCCGTTCCCGGAACTCGGAGACATCGGCAAGAACAGCTTCCGTTCGACGACCGACCGCATCAAGAAGACGGCGCGGGAGAAGAACCAGACCTTGCGGGAAGCGGCGCTGGCGGCCGCGACGCCGAAGCCCAATTTTATCGGCACCGGCGCGCATGTCGCCGGCGAGATCATCCGCTGGATCGACGCGGGCGCGGCGGACGGGTTCATCCTCGGCTTCTCGGTCACGGCCGAGGGGCTCGCCGATTTCGTCGAGCTGGTCGTGCCCGAGCTGGAGGCGCGCGGCCGCTACAGCCGCGATCTCGCCGGGCAGACCCTGCGCGACCATCTCGGCCTGCCGTTCAAGCCGAGCCGCCATGCACAGGCGCAGCCCGCTCCCGCGCTGGCGGTGGCCGGATGAACGCGCCGGTCCGGAACCCGTCGCCGATTCTTCCCGAGGTCGCGGAGGAGCTCGACCGCTTCATCGCCCTGCGCCGTCATTTCCACCGGAACCCGGAACTCTCGACGCAGGAGCGGGAGACGGCCCGGCACATCGCGGAACTGCTCGCCGAATGGGGCTACGAGGTCGAGACCGGGATCGGCGGCGAGGGCGTGGTCGGCACGCTGCGTCTGGGAACCGGCACGAAGGCGCTGGGCATCCGGGCCGATTTCGACGCGCTGCCGATCGCCGAGGCGACGAACCTGCCGCATGCCAGCCGGAACGCCGGTGTAATGCATGCCTGCGGCCATGACGGGCACACCACGATCCTGCTCGCCGCCGCCCGGGCGCTCGCCCGTCGCGGGCGCTTCGACGGCACGCTGCGGCTGATCTTTCAGCCGGCCGAGGAGATTTCGGTCGGCGCCAGAAACATGATCCGCGAGCGTCTGTTCGAGCGCTTTCCAGTCGATGCGATCTTCGGACTGCACAACTGGCCGGGCGTGCCGGAGGGCGTGTTCGGCTTCGTCGACGGACCCGCCATGGCGGCGGTCGACCGGGCCGTGATCAGGATCGTCGGACGCGGTGGTCACGGCGCCGCGCCGCACGAGACGGTCGATCCCGTCCTCGCCGCGGCCCATGTGGTGACCGCGCTGCAGAGCCTTGTCTCCCGCAACGTTCCCCCGCTGGAGACCGCCGTCGTCACGGTCGGCTCGATCCATGGTGGCACGGCTTCCAACGTGATCCCGGATTCGGTCGAGCTCCAGGCGACGATCCGCAGCTTTTCGCCGGCCGTGCGCCGGCTCCTCTCCGAGCGCCTGCCGGCTCTGGTGAAGGCTCAGGCGCAGGCCTTCGGCGCGACGGCGGAGGTCGAGTACCGGCTCGGAATGCCGGCCGTGGTCAACCATGCGGGCCCGTCGCAGTTCGCGCGCGAAACGGCATTGTCCGTCTTCGGCGCCGCCGGGGTGGAGCCGCATCTGGCGCCGCGTACGGCGAGCGAGGATTTCGCCTATTTCCTGGAGGAGCGTCCCGGCGCCTTTCTGTTCGTCGGAGCGGGCGAGGGCGCGCCGCTGCATTCCCCCCACTACGATTTCAACGACGCGCTGATCGCGCCGGCCGCGACCTATTGGACCCGGCTCGCCGAGCGCTTTCTCGCCTGAAGACGGGAAAAGCCGATGTCAGACATGTTCTTCTCCACCAGCCCGACCGACCCTGCGGCCCAGCCCCTCGTCCAGGATCTGATCCGCGAATATGATGGGCGCTATGGCGACGTTCCCGGCCGCGCTCCGGCCGTCGTCGAGCTCAATCGCTACGCGCCGGAACTCTTCTTGCCGCCGCGCGGGCGCTTCCTGCTGCTGTTGCGCGACGGAGAGCCGATCGCCGGCGGCGCCTTCATGCCCCATGCCGAGCCCGAGACGGCCGAGGTCAAGCGCGTCTGGGCGCGTTCGGACCTGCGCCGCCAGGGGCTGGCCGCCCGCGTCGTCCGCGAACTCGAGCGCCTGGCCTGGGAGCAGGGCTACCGCCACTTCTACCTGACCACCGGCAGCCGCCAGCCCGAGGCGGTCGGGCTCTATCTGTCGCTCGGTTACGAGCCGCATTTCGACCTGAACGTCGATGCCACCCAATTCAGCCATCTGCCTTTCCGCAAGCGCCTCGTCGCGCCGGCCGGTCGCGTCGCCGAGGCGCTCGCCTTTTCGGCCTGAGCCCCCACACCGTCAAAGGATCCAGCCATGACCCTTGCCCTCGACGGCCGTGCCGCGACCGTTCCCCCGACATCCGTGCATGCGGGAGGCGCCGGGCTCCGGATCGTTCCGGCCCGCAATCCCTGGCGCATCCTCGGCGGCGCCTTCGCGCTGCTCGTCGTCCTCGCGGTGCTGAACTCGGTGCTGGGCAATCCGCGCTGGGGCTGGGACGTGTTCGCGGAGTGGTTCTTCGCCGAGCCGGTTCTGGTCGGCCTCGGCCGGACGCTGCTTCTGACGCTGCTCGGCGCCGTGCTCGGCTTCACCTTCGGGGCGCTGCTGGCGCTGGCGCGGCTCTCCGGCTCGGCCCCGCTGGCGGCGGTGTCCTGGACCTTCGTCTGGATCTTCCGCTCGATCCCCCTGATCGTGCTGCTGCTGATCCTCAACAATCTCGGCTATCTCTATGAGACCGTCTCGCTCGGCGTGCCCTTCACCGGCTGGACGCTGTTCTCCTACCCGACGACGCAGCTCATCAGCCCCTTCATGGCGGCGGTGCTCGGGCTGACGCTGAATCAGGCCGCCTTCTCCGCCGAGTTCATCCGCGGCGGGCTGCTCGCGGTCGACCAGGGCCAGCACGAGGCCGCGGCCGCGCTGGGGCTGCCGAAGCGGCGCCAGTTCTTCCGCATCGTGCTGCCGCAGGCGATGCGCTCGATCACGCCCACCGCCTTCAACGACATCATCGGCCTCGCGAAGGGCACCTCCAACGTCTACATCCTGGCGCTGCCGGAGCTGTTCTACACCGTCCAGGTCATCTACCGCCGCAATCTGGAGGTGATCCCGCTGCTGATGGTGGCGACGGTGTGGTATCTCGTCATCCTGACCGCGCTGTCGGTGGTCCAGTCCCAAATCGAGCGCTACTACGCCCGCGGCGCGCTCCGTCAGCAGAAGCCTTCGGTCTTCGCTCCGCTGCTGCGGCTCTTCGCCCGGGGCAGGACGAATGCAGCGGCGGAGCCACTCGCACCGTCATCGGCGCCCACCGCGCCGCTCGCTCATCGCCGGGGCGGCGAGATCGCCATCCGGAGCGTCTCGAAGAGCTTCGGCGAGCTCAAGGTGCTCGACGACGTCTCGCTGACGCTGCCCTCCGGCTCGGTCACAGCGATCATCGGACCGTCCGGCTCGGGCAAATCGACGCTGCTGCGCTCGATCAACCATCTCGAACGCCTCGATCGCGGCGCGATCACGCTCGACGGCCAGCTCATCGGCTATCGGCAGGAGGGCGAGCTTCTCTACGAACTGAAGGAGCGCGAGGTCCTGCGCCGGCGGGTCGATGTCGGCATGGTGTTCCAGAACTTCAACCTGTTCCCGCATCTGACCGCGCTGGAGAACGTCGTCGAGGCGCCGATCCATGCCCGCGGCGCGAGCCGCGCCGAAGCCGAGCTGGCGGCCCGCGACCTGCTCGCCCGCGTCGGCCTCTCCGACAAGGCCAACGCCTATCCGCGTCAGCTCTCGGGCGGCCAGCAGCAGCGCGTCGCCATCGCCCGCGCGCTGGCACTGAAGCCCAAGGCGCTGCTCTTCGACGAGCCGACCTCGGCGCTCGATCCCGAACTGGTCGGCGAGGTGCTGGCCGTCATCAAGGAGCTCGCCCGCTCGGGAGCGACCCTCGTCATCGTCACCCATGAGATCGGCTTCGCCCGCGAGGTCGCCGACCAGGTCGTCTTCATGGATGGCGGCCGCATCGTCGAGGCCGGCCCGCCGGAGCGGGTGCTCGACGCCCCCGAACAGCGGCGCACCGCCGAATTCCTCGCCCGGGTGCTGTGAAAGCGCCTCGTCCCCGATCGCCCTCCCGACCGAAAGGCCCTCCCATGACCTCCTCGAACGCATTTTCCCGTCGCGTCCTGCTCGGCATCCTGGCCGGAGCCGCGCTCTGCCCCTCGCTCGCCTTCGCGCAGCAGAGTTTCGACCTCACCTCGGTCCAGAAGGGGCAGCCTCGTGCCGAGGCGGTGCCCGAGGCGATCAAGCTGCTGAAGGACGTGAAGCTCGCCAAGCCGGGCACCCTCACCGTCGCCACGACGGGCACGCGCCTGCCCTTCGGCATCAACGCGACGGACGACCAGAAGGTTATCGTCGGCTCCGAGCCGGATATCGCCAGGCTCGTGGCCGACGGCCTCGGCCTGAAGCTCGAACTCGTGCAGGTGGCCTGGGCCGACTGGCCGCTCGGCGTAACCTCGGGCAAGTACGACGCGGCGATCTCGAACATCACCGTCACGGAGCAGCGCAAGGAGAAGTTCGACTTCTCGACCTACCGCAAGGACCAGCTCGGCCTGTACGCCAGCCTCAAGAGCGGCATCAAGGAGATTTCCAGGCCGGAAGACATCGCCGGCCTCAGGGTGATCGTCTCCTCCGGCACCAACCAGGAGCAGATCCTGCTCCGCTGGATCAAGGCCAACGAGGCCAAGGGCCTGAAGACCACCGAGGTGCAGTATTATGACGACGACGTCGTGCTCTATCTCGCCCTCGATTCCGGCCGTGCCGACGTCTATTTCGGCCCCAACGGCATCCTGGGCTTCAAGGCCGCGCAGACCGGTACGACCCGCCTCGTCGGTTCCTTCTCAGGCGGCTGGCCGGAGACGGCCGAGATCGCCGTGACGACGAAGAAGGGCGCCGGCTTCGCCGATGCGATCACCGCCGTGCTCAACGCCCAGATCAAGAACGGCAACTATCAGAAGTCGCTGGCGCGCTGGGGCCTCTCGGCGGAGGCGATCGAGCTCTCCCGCAGCAATCCGGCCGGGCTGCCGAAAAGCTGATGGCCGGAATCCTACGGCCCGAGCGCCCGCCGGCGCGCCGTCGCCGGGCGTTGTCCCCTCGACCTGCGGGGGCGCCACCGGCGCCCCTCGTTCGGAGCTTTGTCATGATCACCCGCCGGGCGGCCATCGCCGCCGCCATCGCCCTGACACTCGCGGCGCCCGCCTTCGCCCAATCCATCTACGACCTCGGCCCCGAGCAGCCGGGCAGGCCGCGCACCAAACCCAATCCGGCCGCGATCGCGGCGATCTCGAAGGACTACAAGTTCGTCGAGCCCGGCGTACTCACGGTCGCGACAAACGCCAGCACGCCGCCGCTGGCGACCTATGCGACCGATTCCAAGACGTTGGTCGGCGCCGATCCCGATGTCGCCCAGCTCATCGCCGACGGCCTCGGCCTCAAGCTGAAGCTCGTGCCGACACCCTGGGCCGACTGGCCGCTCGGTGTGCTCTCGGGCAAATACGACGCGGCGATCTCGAATATCGGCGTCACCGAACAGCGCAAGGAGAAGTTCGATTTCTCCAGCTATCGGCTTGGGCTCCACGGCTTCTTCGTCAAGGCCGACAGCAAGGTCGACAAGATCGCCGAGCCGAAGGACGCGGCGGGGCTGCGCGTCGTGCTCGGCGCGGGCACCAATCAGGAACGCATCCTGCTCGAATGGAGCAAGCAGAACGTTGCGGCCGGCCTCAAGCCGATCGAGCTCATCACCTTCGACGACGAGGCCAACCGGCTTCTGGCGCTCTCCTCCGGACGCGCCGACGTCATCGTCCAGCCTCATGCGCAGCTTCTCTTCATCCAGCAGCGCGACCGGAACATCCGGCGCGTCGGCGTGCTCAGCGCCGGCTGGCCCGAGCGCTCGGACGTCGCGGTCGCGACCCGCAAGGGCGCCGGCATCGCCGAGGCGATCACGCTCGCGCTGGATGGCGCCTATCGCGACGGCAGTTTCGACGCCGCGCTGAAACGGTGGGGCGTCGAGGAGGAACGCCTCGACAGGCCGCAGACCAATCCCCGCGGCCTGCCGAAATATTGAGGGCGTCATGGCGATCGGTTCTCTCGGCTTCCTGACGCCCGGCAATTTCGAGGGGCACGATCCGGCTACCGGCCTCGAGCGCGGCCTCGACCTGTTCGTGCTGGGCGAGCGGCTGGGCTATGATTCGGCTTGGGTGCGCCAGCGCCATCTCGAGCGCGGCGTCTCGTCCGCCGCGACCTTCCTCGCGGCGGCGACGCAGCGCACGCGCCGCATCGGGCTCGGCACGGCGGTGATCCAGCTCGGCTACGAGAACCCGTTCCGCCTCGCCGAGGACCTCGCGACGGTCGACGCCCTGTCCCATGGGCGGCTGCAGATCGGCGTCAGCGTCGGCGCGCCCGCCCATTCCCACTATCTCGGCGCGCATTTCTTCGACGGCCATCCGGACGCCGTCGATTTCGGCTACGATCGCGCCCTGCGCCTGCGGGACAATCTGCGCAGCCCGCTGCTCGGCGGCGAGGATGCGGTCATCGTCTCGCCGGCCGGGCCGCAGCGGCCGCGCCTGCATCCGGTCGTCCCCGGACTCGGCGAGCGCCTTTGGTACGGCGGCGGCTCGCTGCGCTCGGCCGCCTGGGCCGGGCAGAACGGCTTTCGCCTGCTGACCGGCAACATCGTCCAGGGCGAGACCAGCGACCGCTTCTTCGAGGCGCAGCAGCGGATCGTCGAAACCTTTCTCGACGCCTGGTCCGGGCCGGGAGCACCGCAGATCGCGCTCGGCCGGGTCATCGTGCCGACCGATGGCGCCGACGCGGCCTCGCGCCGCCGCTATGCGGATTACGCGCAGAGCCGAACGGCCCGCACGCAGGGCCCGCAAGGGCCCAAGCGCACGCTCTTCGCTCCCGATCTCGTCGGCAGCGCCGACCAGATCCTGACGCAGCTTCGCAGCGATCCGATCCTGCCCTACGCCACGGCCTTCAGGCTCGAGCTGCCTTATGATTTCGCGCTCGGCGAATACGAGCAGATTCTCGACGACGTGCTGCGCCTGGTCGCGCCGGAACTCGGCTGGCGGCTGCCGGCCGTGGCCGCGTGAACGCTCCCGCCGTCCCCCGCCCACCACGGACAGGTCTCCTCCATGAACCATCGAACGGCGGACGTCGTCGTGCTCGGCCTCGGTGCCATGGGCTCGGCCAGCCTGTTCCAGCTCGCCGCGCGGGGAGCGGATGTCCTCGGTGTCGACCAGTTCCGGCCGCCGCATGAGTTCGGCTCGAGCCATGGCGAGACGCGCGTCACGCGCCTGGCGGTCGCCGAGGGGACGGCGCTGGCCCCGCTGGTGCGCCGCTCGCACGAGCTCTGGACGGAGCTGGAAGAGCTCAGCGGCGAGAGCCTGTTCGGGCGCGTCGGCTTCCTGGCCATATCGAGCGAGGGGCCGCGGCCGAGCCCGACCGATTTCGTCGAGCGCACACTCGCGGTCGCCCGCGCCAGCGACATCCACCACGAACTGATCGGCGCTAACGAAGCGCATCGGCGCTATCCGTGGCTGAACCTCTCCGAGAGCGACCGCGTCTATCACGAGCCGGATGGCGGATATCTCCATCCCGAGCGTTGTGTCGCCGCCCAGCTGCGGCTCGCCGAAGCGGCGGGGGCGCGCATCGCGCTCGGCACGCGTGTCGGCGAGATCGTGCCGCAACGCGATCATGTCGAGCTCCGGACCGATCGCGGCACGATCGTCGCTGGGCAGGTCGTGGTCAGCGCCGGGGCCTGGGCCGGGCGGCTGCTCGGTCCGGCCATCGCCGGCCTGCTCCGCCCGACGCGCGAGATCCTGCACTGGTATGGGCTCGATCCTGCCGCGCCAGCCGGTTGGGCCGAGGCGCCGGTCTATATCTGGTCCTATGGGCCGCATCCGGAGGAGGGCTTCTATGGCTTCCCCGCGCTCGACGGAGCGGTGAAGCTCGCTCATGGCGAGAAGACGCGCGGGGTCGACCCCGACGGGTTCGACCGCTCGAGCCATGAAGGCGAATCGACGGCGTTCTACGCGCGTGCGGTCCAGGGGCGCCTGAAGGGGCTGCGGCCGGACCGGACGCGGCGCAAGACCTGCCTCTATACCGTCTCGCCCGACAACGGCTTCATCATCGACCGCTGGCCGGAGAGCGAGCGCGTGCTCGTGGTTTCGCCCTGCTCGGGGCACGGTTTCAATCATTCGGCGGCGATCGGCGAAGCCGTCGCTCAGACGGTGTTCGACGGCGCGAGCCGCATCGATCTGTCGAGCTTCGGGCTGACCCGATTCCGCGATCGCGCCGAACCCTCGAGAGCGGGATGAGGACGCCGTGTGATGCCCGGCGGTGGCGGAAGCCCCCGCGTCGGGTCACTCCACATAGGAGAGATAGCGCTCGCCGCTGTCAGGGAAGATCACCACGATGGTCTTGCCCGCGTTCTCCGGCCGGGCGGCCAGCGTCAGCGCGACATGCAGCGAAGCGCCCGACGACATGCCAGCGAGGATGCCTTCTTCTCGCGCGACGGCGCGAGCAGTGTCGAGCGCCGTCTCGGTGGTGACCTGCAATGCCTCGTCGATGAGGCCGAGGTCGAGATTGCCCGGCAGATGCAAGCGATCGACCTGCGTGACCTTGTGCACACCCTCGATGCCCGGAGCATAGGGTTGCTCCGGCGAGGGCAGCGATTCATCTGCCGGTTCGGAGATGACGACGCGCAGGCGCGGGTTCTTCTCCTTCAGGTACCGGCCGGTCCCGGAGACCGATCCGCCCGTTCCGACCGCGCTGACGAGGATGTCCACGTCGCCGCCGCTGTCGCGCCAAATCTCCGGCCCTGTGCCGGCGTAGTGGGCTTCCGGATTGGCCGGGTTGGCGCGCTGATCGGTGAAATAGGCGTCCGGATTCTCGCTCACGATCCGCTCCAGGATCCTCTCGATCGCGTTCTCTTTGAGGAATTCCTGGTTGTCGATCAGCACCACCTCGGCGCCATAGAGCTTGAGCAGGTTGATCTTGTCCTTGCCGATCGTGCTGCGCAGGTAGAACTTGCTGCGATAGCCGCGCGCGGCGGCCACCGCCGCCAGGCCGATGCCGGTATTGCCGCTGGTGATGTCGACCAGCTTGCCGCCGCGCTTCAGCTTCCCGGCACGCTCCGCCGCCGTGATGATGCCGAGCGCCGCACGATCCTTGACGCTGCCGGCCGGGTTGAAGAACTCGACCTTCGCGAGGATGCGCGCGGCGAGTCCCCGATTGCGGACGATGTTGGCGAGTTCGACCAGAGGCGTCCCGCCGATCAGCGTCGTCAGATCCGGGTGAATGTCGGACTGGGCCGACTTGTGAACTGTCGCAGCAGCGGTCATGAGGCCTCGCGAACGATCGGATATCGACGGTGGCGAGATGATAAGGTTAGCTCGATCGAGCTCAAATCTCGTTTTCGAATTTTATTATCGGATATTTCGATGGAGGGTCGCCTTCCTGTCGATGTCGAATTGTTTAAAGATATCGGCCGTGCCGAATGGAGAGATATTCGCTGAGATCGGCGCGAACTTTGGATTGTTTTTCTGCAGGTGTGCCGCATGAGCCGTCGTGATGGAGCCAGGTCACGGGTGTACGACTTCGACACCGTTCACGAACGCCGTGAAACCGGCAGCACGAAATGGAGCCGCTATCCGGCCGACGTGCTGCCGCTCTGGATCGCCGATATGGATTTCGCGGTCGCGCCCGAAATCCTCTCCGCGCTGAGGCTCCGGCTGGAGCACCCGGTGCTCGGCTATGCGGTGGCCAAAGCCGAACTTCGCGAGACGATCGTCGAGGATCTCGTCGAGCGCTTCGACTGGCGGATCGCGCCGGACGACATCGTCTTTCTCCCCGGCGTCGAGCCCGGTTTCAACATGGCTCTCAAGGCGCGTCTCGCCCCCGGCGAGGCCGTGCTGGTGCAGACGCCGATGTACAGGCCGATCCTGGACGCGCCGCGGCATTGGGGCCTCGAACGGCTCGACGTTCCGCTCGTCCGCGGCCCGGAGGGCTACGAGCCGGATCGTGACGCGCTGGCCCGGGCGCTGCGGCGGTCGCGCGCCTTCCTGCTGTGCAATCCGCACAACCCGACGGGACATGTCTATACGCGCGACGACCTCGCCTTCATCGCTGCGACCTGCGAGGCGAACGACACCCTGATCGTCTCCGACGAGATTCATTGCGATCTCGTCTTCGACGGCCGGCGGCACATCCCGATCGCAAGCCTCGCGCCCGAGGTGGCGCGGCGCACGATCACTCTGATGTCGGCGAGCAAGACCTACAATATTCCCGGTCTGAAGACGGCGTTCGCCGTCATCCAGGACCCGGCTCTGCGCGAGGCGTTCAACGGCGCGCGCAGCGGCATGGTCGACAGCGTCAACCTGATGGGGCTGGAGGCGACGCTGGCGGCTTATCGCGATGCGGGAGCCTGGCGTGTCGCCCTGATCGACTATCTGCAGGCGAACCGCGATGTCCTGGCCCGCGAACTCGCGCGGTTGCTGCCCGACATCGTCTATCACGCGCCGCAGGCTTCGTTCCTGGCCTGGCTCGATTGCCGCGCCCTCGATCTCGGACCCAGCCCGCAGCGCTTCTTTCTCGACGAGGCGAAGCTCGGACTCTATGCGGGCGAGGCTTTCGGCGCGGGTTACGAGGGCTTCGTGCGGCTGAATTTCGGTTGCACGCGCGCGACGCTTCTGACGGCCGTGGAACGGATGGCGGCAGCCGTCGCGCGGCGTTGAGGCGCCTCTCCTCAGCCCCATACCTGTTCGCTCGTCGTGACCTCGAGCTTCGAGCGCAGGCCGGCGAGCGCGATGCGATGGACGGTTTCGGTCGGGGCCGTGCAGAGGTCGCCGACGACCCGCACGCGAAAAGCGTCGGCGGCGCGCGACAATGCGGTGAAGACGACGCAGTTCTGGGTCATCATTCCGGCGATCAGGAGTTCCTCCGTTCCCGCCAGATGGTCGGCGAGATCGGTGTCCTGAAAAGCGTCGGCGGCATGTTTGGTCACGATGGGCGCGTCGCCGGCGGCCGCGAGAATCGCGGGGCTGATGGCGATGCCGGGCCCGTTCGAGGCGAAAAGGCCCGCCGCCTGGGTCGAGACATGGCGCACCAGCACGAGCCGGTCTCCGGATCCGCGCGCCCGCGCGATGGCGGAGACGATCCGCGCCTGCGTCTCTTCGACCTCCCAGAGCGGGAGCGTCCCGCCGGGGAAATAGTCGGCCTGGACATCGATGACGAGCAAGGTGCGGGACATGGGGCGGGCTCCAACGAGGGGAATGTCCCGGACCATAAATCGCTCGGCGGACCCGCTTCATTGGCCCGTTGGCCATTTTTCGGGTAGATCGGGCCAATGCGTCTCGCAGTCCTCGCCTATGACGGGATCAGCCCCTTCATGCTCTCGACGCCGCTGGCGGTCTTCGCGGAGCCCTTCGTGGCGGGCGGTCATGAGGTGACGGTCTATGCGGATTCGCCCCGGTTCGCCGCCGGTGGCGGCCTGACCATCGAAGCCGCGAGCCCTGTCGAGAAGGCGTCCGAGGCCGATGTCGTCATCCTGCCCGGCTGGCGCAGCGTCGACGAGCCGGTCTCCGACACGATCCTGGCCGCGCTGAAGGCGGCGGACGCGCGTGGGGCCATTGTCGTCGGGCTGTGCCTCGGGGCGTTCGGGCTCGCCCAGGCGGGGCTGCTCTCGGGCCGGCGCGCGACGACGCATTGGGCGCGGGCCGAGACTCTGGCCGAGCGCTATCCCGACATCATGGTCGATGGCGGTGCGTTGTTCGTGGACGAAGGACGAATCCTGACCTCGGCCGGCATTGCGGCAGGGCTCGATTGCTGCCTGCATCTGCTGGCCCGGCTGTCCGGGCTGGCGGAGGCCAATCGTGTCGCCCGGCATCTCGTGGTCGCGCCGCAGCGGGGAGGCGGGCAGCCGCAGCTGATCGAGCGGCCGGCCGCCGGCTCCTCGGCCGACCGGCGTGTCGCGGATCTTCTGGAGGGATTGCGGGCCGCGCCCTGCGACGCGCCCTCGCTCGACATGCTCGCGCGGCAGGCCGGGATGAGCCGCCGCAGCCTGACCCGCCACATCCGCGCCCGGACCGGCGGCAGCCTGGGGGACTGGCTGCGGCGCCTGCGCCTCGCCCATGCGCAGGAGCTCATGATCGGCGGGATGCGCGGGCTCGATGGTGTCGCGGCGCGCAGCGGCTTCCCCGACGCGCAGGCGCTTCGCGCCGCGTTCCGCTCCGAGTTCGGTCTCACGCCGCGGCAGTGGCTCGCGCGCCAGAGGGTGGGCTGATGCGATCTGAGCGATCCGGTCCTTGCGATCGATGAGATCACTGGGGCAACATCGAAGAGTGGTTGGAGGCTGGCGGAAAGCTTTTGGAGCGTCGTGGAAACCGGTCGACCACGGCACGGAGCGCTACGCAATCTTCGTCAGGGTCGCCGTTGCCACCGCGCAACCGGCCGGGCGCGGCGAATTTCCCAATGACCACAGGCCCATCAATATCTCGTCGGGCGCGCCATTCCAGAAACCCTTGAGGTCACTCGGGTTTCGGCTTTGGAAAAACTCCTCGGAGGCCATCGGGAACCTCGGCTGGCACAGCTGTCGCAGGGTTCTCATGGCTGCGATCCGCAAGAGGGGTTCCAGTTGGCACCCACAGGTGAGGCGCGAAGGTTCACCATCGGTGACCAAGAGCTTTCCCACGAAGGCCGCTGCTGCCGCATGGGCTATGTGTTTGATCCCATGGGTTGATGGAGCGATCCTTTCGACGGCATGGAGCGACGCGCTATGGGACAGGCGGGTCACGGGTGCGCCACGACCACGCACGCCGTCAGAGCTGCGAGACAGTGATCGCAAGCTTCGCTCGCGGAACTGAGCCGGCCTCTCGGCATCAACCCGAAGACGATCGCGAAGGGCGGAAGCGATCGGCGACGGCGTGTGAACGGCCTTCGGCTCAGGCTGCGAACGACCCGTTCGCCTGGCCTGGTCCGTCTTCCGGCCGCCGAACTCATGGCGCCAGCGGTCGCAACGCACCGGCGCGATACCGGCCGGGCGGATCGCCCGGGCATGCCGCCAACGCCTCATGCAGGCGTCGGTCAGGTCGAGGTTGTTATGTTATAACAAAACATGGTAACGACCGCGTCATGTGCAGTCCTCCCTTGATCCCGGTCCTCCCGACGCGCCCCGCAAATCCTCCCGGCCTCGCTTCCGCCTCGCGGATGCAGGCGCATTTCGGGTCTTGTGCGTCGTCCGGGCGCGGACCTATGATCGACAAGTCGGTTCCCGAGAGGGATCAAAAGGGAATCCGGTATCCGTTCTTCGAACGGGAAACCGGAGCTGCCCCCGCAACTGTGAGCGGCGAGCGCCGTTCGTCTGGGCCACTGGGTTTTCCTGGGAAGGCCGGACGGCGCAAGGACCCGCGAGCCAGGAGACCTGCCGACGCAGGATCGTACGTAGACCGGGCGGGGTGCACCGGCGGCGGATTTGGCGACGCGGGGCGCGGCGGCGAGGTTGATCGTCCGGCGCATGCCCCGTTGCGGCGAGTTCCCGACTGTTCCCCGGAGACTTGGGAGCAGTCGTCTTGAATCGTTGCCGTCATTCCATCTCGACCGCGGAATGTCCGTCGCGAGGGCGCTCATGAGCGCCCATGCGGAAGCCGACGACCTGCCGGCGCGGACCAATTACGACCTCAAGGAGGAAGTCCGCGCGTACTGGTCGCAGCGCTCGGAGACCTTCGACCTTTCTTACGGGCACAAGATCCGGTCCGACGCCGAGCTGGACGTCTGGAAGGCGCTGATCTCGTCCCACTGGCGGGCTCGCCCCGGCGACAGGGTCATCGAACTGGCTTCCGGCACCGGCGAGGTCACGCGCATCCTGCTGGCACTCGGCTGTTCGGTCGACGGCATCGACCTGTGCGAGCCGATGATCGCGCGGGCACGGGCCAAGCATGTCGGAGCCTCGGCGCGCTTCCTGCTCGGCGACGCCGAGAACACCATGATGCCGGACGACCATTACGATGCCGCCATCTGCCGGCATCTGGTCTGGACCCTGCCGGATCCGGCTCGCGCGCTGGCGGACTGGTGGCGCGTGCTCAGGCCGGGCGGCAGCCTCGTCGTGATCGACGGCGACTGGGTCAACAAGTCCTTCAAGGCCAGGCTGCTCGGGCGGCTTTCGCGCCTGGTCGACCGGATGTCCGGAGCATCGGTTCCCTGGGACCAGGCGGCGCATGAACGCATCATGCGCGGCGTCCACTTCCGGAAGGGGCTCAAGGCGCGCGACCTCGAAGCGATGCTCGCGCAGGCCGGCTTCACCGACATCCGCGTCGGAGCGCTGCACGGCATCAAGCGCCGGCAATTCGCCTCCGCCAGCTGGAGCGAGCGCCTGCGGCTGCTGGCGGCCTACGACCAGACCTTCATCATCAGCGCCCGCAAGCCGGGCCGGAACGCCGCCGGAGAATAGCAGCCATGACCGCATTTCCTTCCACGCGCCGCGAAATGCTCGGGGGCGCTCTCGCCGCCGGGCTCGGCCTGTCGGCGCCACGCGCCTTCGCGCAAAGCGCGACGGCCGGCGAGCTGCGGATCGCCCAGCCCTGGGAATTCAAGACCCTGCAGCCCGACGAGGTCGGTTTCACGTTCACCCGCGCCGGGGTCGTCGAAACGCTCGTGGCCTATGGCAGCGACGGCGCGATCGAGCCCACCCTGGCCTCGTCCTGGACCGTCAGCGACGACGGGCTCGTCTGGCGCTTCACCCTGCGCGACGCCGTCTTTCATGACGGGACGAAGCTCGATGCCGCCGTCGCCAAGGCGTCCTTCGAGCGGCTGTTGCCGCGCTCGCTCTATCTCAGGCGCACGGGCATCGTCGGGATCGACGCGGATGGGAGAGACCTCGTCCTGCGGCTCGAGAAGCCTTTCGGGCCCTTCCTGGCGTATCTCGTCGACAGTTCCGCCGCGGTCCTGGCCCCCGGCGCCTTCGATGCCGCCGGCAATGTCACCGCCATGATCGGCACCGGCCCGTTCCGGATCGCCTCCATCGACCTGCCGCGTGCCATGACGCTCGCGCGCCACGGCGACTACTGGGGCCAGAAGGCGCATGTCGAGACGGTGCGCTACGATGCCGTCGTCAATGGCGATACGCGCAGCAACATCGCGGCCGCCAGCGATGCCGACGTCGTCTTCAACCTGACCGCCCCGGGAGTCGCCCGCGCGACGGCCGCCGGGATGAAGGTCTGGCGCACGATCATGCCGCGCGTGCACATCCTGATGCTGAACTGCGCGAAGCCGCAATTCACGGACGTCAGAACGCGAAAGGCCCTGAGCATGGCTCTGGACCGGCCGGGCATTGCCGGCGGCATCATGCGCAATCCGAAGCTCGCCGCGACGCAGTACCTGCCGCCCACGCTGCCGGATTGGCACTTCGCCGACCTGCCGCCGCTGGTCCAGGACGTCACCGGGGCCAATGCCCTGCTCGATGCGGCCGGATGGGCGCGGGGGCCGGACGGGGTCCGCGTCAAGGACGGCGTGCGCTTCGCTGGCACGATCCGCACTTTTCCGAACCGGCCCGAGCTGCCCGTGATCGCCAGCGCCATGCAGGCGCAGTTCAAGGCGGTCGGCTTCGATCTCGCGATCAGCGTCGGCGAATGGCAGGCGATCTACGAGGCGCAGAAGGACGGCTCGCTCGATCTCGGCCTGAGTTCGCGGAACCTCGTGATGGTGCCCGATCCGATCGGCACGATCGCGCTCGACTACGCCTCGGACATCGTCGCCACCGGCGGCAGCGGAACGACCGGCTGGCGCCATGACGGCCTGCGCCGCGATGTCGACCAGTACATGCGCGAAGCCGACGACGGCCGGAGCAAGGCTCTCCGTCGCGGCATCGCAGGGCTGATCCATGACGAACTGCCGATCATCCCGGTCGTCTGGTACGACCAGATCGTCGCGACCCACCCTCGGATATCGGGCTTCGTCAACGATCCGCTCGAGCAGCGCTATTTCCTGAACCAGGTCCGGATCGCGTCGTGAACGCCGCCGGAGGCATCGCTGGCGCGGCGGCATGACGCCGCTCGCACGGCTCGTGATCTCGCGCCTGGGCCAGGCGGTCGCGACGGCGTGGCTGCTCGCGACGCTCTGTTTCGGCTTCATGCATGCGCTGCCGGGGGACGCCGCGCTGCGGATCGCCGGCGCGCGGCTGGGCGAGGACCGCGTGACGGCGGAGGCGCTCGCGCGCATCCGCGCCGAGGAAGGGCTCGATCGGCCGCTGGCGATGCAATATGCGACCTGGCTCGGCCGGCTCGCGCGCGGCGATCTCGGCAACTCGCTGGTCTCGCGCCAGCCCGTCTGGCAGGAGCTCGCGGATCGTGGGCGCTACACGCTCGGCCTCGGCGCGCTCGGCTGGCTGCTCTCCTATGCGATCGCCCTGCCGCTCGGCCTCTGTTGCGGGTTCCGGCCCGGAGGCTGGCTTGACCGGACGACGAATGCCTGCGCCGTCGCCCTGGCCTCGCTGCCGAGCTTCCTGATCGGCATCGGGCTGATCTCCGTCTTCGCCATCGCGCTGCGCTGGCTGCCGCCGGCCGGCTTCCGCACCACGGCCCATATGGTGCTGCCGGCCCTGACCTTGGCGCTCGGCCTCGCGGCCTTCTCGGTGAGGATCGTGCGCAATGCGGTGCTCGAGGTCCGCGGCGCCTTCTTCATGACGTTCGCCCGCTTGCGCGGCCATTCCACGCTCGCCGCCTTCAGGCAGCATGGCGTGCGCAACGCGGCGATCCCGATCACGACCTTCGCCGCGCTCCAGTTCGCCTATGTCGTGGACGGCTTCGTCATCGTCGAGACCTTGTTCAACTATCCCGGCCTCGGCGATCTGCTCGTCCGGTCCCTGCTCGCGCGGGACGTGCCCGTCATCATGGGCGCGGCGCTGGTCATCGGGCTCTTGTATGCGGGGGTCAACCTGCTGGCCGACATCGCCTGCCTCAAGCTCGATCCGCGCCGTGCGGTGGAGGGCGCGGCATGAGCGCGCTCGCCGAGCCCGCCGCCGCGGACCGCCGCCTGGGCCTGACGACCGGGCTCTGCCTGCTCGGAGCCGTCGCCGGCCTGGCGCTGCTGGGGCCGCTCGTCGTCGCGAACGACCCCAACGCCCAGGATCTGGTGCGGATTCTCGAAGCGCCAAGCTTCGCTCACCCGCTCGGCACGGACCATGTCGGACGCGACGTGCTGGCGAGGCTGGTGCATGGGGCTGCCCGCTCGCTGAGCCTCGGCCTCGTCTCCGTTGCCCTCGCGACGGGGGCGGGCACGGCCCTGGGCCTGCTCGCCGCTCATTCGGGGCGGCTCGCCGACAGCCTGCTCATGCGCCTGGCCGACCTGCTGCTCGCCTTCCCCGGCATGCTCCTGGCGCTGGTCATCGCCGGATTTCTGGGTGGCGGCGTGCTGCCGCTGCTCGTGGGGATCACGCTGTCGATCGTGCCCCAGTTCATGCGGATGGCACGCGCCGTCGCGCTCGGCGTCCTCGTCGAGTCGCATGTCGAGGCGGCGCGCCTCGCGGGCTTTTCCACGCGCAGGATCCTCGTCCGTCATGTCCTGCCGCCGGTCTGGCGACAGATCGCGACGCTCGCCACGCTCGGCCTCGGGAGCACCATCATGTCGATCTCGGTCCTCGGCTTCCTGGGGCTCGGCCTCCAGCCGCCGACCCCGGAATGGGGTGCGACGATCAGCGAGATGCTGCCCTATCTGTCCGAAGGGCCGATCCAGCTCGCCGCACCCTGCCTGGCCATCTTCGCCTCGGTGCTCGGAGCGACCCTGGTCGGCCAGGCCCTGTCCGAGCAGCCGGCGACCTCGGCGGGCGAGGCGCGATGAGCGGCTGCGCGCTTCGTCTTTCGGGCCTGACGATCCGGGACGCCCGCGGAACCGCGCTTGTCGCCGGCGCGACCCTGGAGGTGCCGTTCGGCCAGGCTCTCGTCCTGATCGGCGAGAGCGGCAGCGGCAAGAGCCTGATCGCCCAGGCCGTGCTCGGACTCCTGCCGGAGGGCTTCTCGGCCGAAGGCGAGATCGCGATCGGACGCCACCGGCCGGTCGCGGCAGGCGACAGGGCGGCGCTGCGCCGCTTCTGGGCCCGTGAGGTGATGCTGTTGCCACAGGAGCCGCGGGCCGCCTTCGACCCGACGATGCGCATCGTGCGCCAGATCGCCCATGCCCGCCACGGGGCCCTGGAGCCGGTCGAGGCGCTGGCCGCCGTCGATCTGACTCCGGGGGATGGCGGGCGCTACCTCTTCGAGCTCTCGGGCGGCATGGCCCAGCGCGCGCTGTTCGCGGCCGTCCTGACCGGGTCCGCCCCGCTGGTGATCGCCGACGAGCCGACGAAAGGGCTCGACCAGCCCAGGATCGCGCAGACCGTCGCCCTGATCCGCGAGCTGCTGCGGCGCGGCCGGGCGCTGGTGATCGTGACCCATGATCTCGGGCTCGCGCGGGATCTGGGCGGGGCCGTCGCCGTCATGCGAGAGGGGCGAATCGTCGAGACCGGGCGGAGCGAAACCGTCTTCTCCGCGCCGAGACATCCCTATACCAGGGCCTGGCTCGATGCGGACCCGACCCGGTGGCGCCCGTGCTGGTCCTGCCTCGCCATGGACGCCCCCGTTCTCGCCGCCCATGGCCTGAGTTTCGGCTATCGGCGCTCGGCGCCGCTGTTCCGGGATCTCGATGTGCATGTCCCGCGCGGGGGCGTGCTGGGGCTCAGGGGGCCGAGCGGCTCGGGCAAGTCGACGCTCGGCAACATCCTCCTCGGCCTGCAGGCGCCGCGGCAGGGCACGGTGCTGTGGGCGGGCGTCGATCCCTATCGCACCCCGGCTCTTCGGCAGCGACTGCGCCGCCGATACCAGAAGCTGCACCAGGATCCGGCCACCGTCTTCCTGCCGAACCGGGCGCTCTCCCGGCAGATCGCGGACCTCGCCGAAGTCGTCCCGGGGCTCGACCTCGACAAGGCGCTGCCGCCGCTGCTCGACCGCCTCAGGCTGAAGCCCGCCATCCTGTCGCGCTTCGCCTCGGAGGTCTCCGGCGGCGAGGCGCAGCGCGCCGCGCTCGCACGTATCCTGCTACTGGAACCCGAGCTGATCGTCGCGGACGAGCCGACCTCCCGCCTCGACCCGCTGGTCCAGCGGGAGACCATGGCGCTCCTGCGCGAGATCGTCGCGGAGAGGCGGATGGGGCTCGTGCTGATCAGCCACGACACCGCGCTCACGCGGGCGAGCGCGGATGCGGTCATCGATCTCGGATGCGCCGCCGACCGGTAGTCCTCTCCGGCCGGGAGCCATCGCGACGAAAGGCCCCGTCCCGGATCGCGGACGCTGCCGCCCCGGGCGTCGCGTCAGGCGGCGTTGCGGAGCAACTGCTGGGAAACCCAGCCATAGGTGTGCTCGAGACCGACCCGCAGCGCCTGGGTCGGCTCCCAGCCCAGCTTGGCGCGGATTAGACGGTTGTCCGAATTGCGCCCCCGCACCCCCGTCGGACCCGGGATGTGGTTCTTCTCGATGCGTTTGCCGGCCACGTCCGCAATCATGTCGGCGAGCTGGTTGATCGTCACCATCTCCTCGGAGCCGATGTTCACGGGCTCCTTGTAGTCCGAGCGCATCAGCCGGATCGTCCCTTCCACGCATTCGTCGACATACAGGAACGAGCGCGTCTGCAGGCCGTCTCCCCAGATGTCGATGGTCCCGCCGTTCGGCACCGAGGCGATCTTGCGGCAGAGCGCGGCGGGCGCCTTCTCCTTGCCGCCGTTCCAGGTGCCTTCCGGCCCGAAGATGTTGTGGTAGCGGGCGATCCGCGTGATCATGCCCCGGTTGCGGCCATAGGTCATGTAGAGCCGTTCGCTGAACAGCTTCTCCCAGCCATATTCGCTGTCGGGAGCGGCCGGATAGGCCGAGGATTCCTCGCAGTTGGGGTCGTCCGGGTCGACCTGGTTGCGCTCCGGATAGATGCAGGCGGAGGACGAGTAGAAGACGCGCTTGATGTTGCGCTTATAGGCCGCGTCGAGAACATTGAGGTTGATGCTCGCCGAATTGTGCATGATGTCGGCATCATGCTCGCCAGTAAAAATATATCCGGCGCCGCCCATGTCGGCCGCGAGCTGGTAGACTTCGTCGAATGATCGGTCGATCACCGACCGTGTGAAGTAGCTGTCGCGCAGATCGCCGACGGCGAAATCATCCGCTTGCGTCTCTGCGTATTCATGATGCTTGAGATCGACGCCGCGAACCCAGAAGCCTTCCCGTTTCAGGCGTTTCACGAGATGGCCTGCAATAAATCCACCAGACCCGCACACAAGAGCCGATTTCATTTTTACAAATTCCCCTGCTCTGAGATCGGCTTATAATTGCCGAGCCGTTTATCGCAGGGATCTCAGTGAAATAAGACTGGCAATTCTGAACTAGCGCTTCGCAATGGGGTTAGTCTCGAGGAGGGGTATCGGGCCCCCGGCTGGCGACGGCCTCCCGCTCCTTCGGCATCCCGATGATCTGCGCATTCCTCGGACGGTGACGCTGGTCTCGTCCGTTCCTTGATCGACGGACTTCCACTCGACCCGGAAGGAAGACGAGGGGCGGAGAGACCGTTTGGATACGTCTGGAGCCTCCCTCGAGACGCCGCTGCCCGGCTCGTCGGAGGAGGGCTCGAATTCTCAAACAGCTCTCAGGTCAGTGGCAGACAAGGCAAAGGATCTGCCGGAAGCGCAGGATCAGGCGCTCGGCGGCAGCGCGCATCAGCGGGGAGACGCGGACAGGCAAACCGTGATCGACGCGCTGAACACCGCCGAGATCGTTTTGCGAATCCTGCTGCTTTGACGGCAGGCCGACCGCAGCGCTACTTCGCGCCGCGCTTCTTTCGATCGTCCTTGACCGGCTCCGCCGCAGACTTCGTCGAGCGAGTGAGCGTCGCGATCGCGAGCGGCGGCTTGCCCGACTTTTCGGCGATGATCTGGTCCTGCTCTGCGATGGCGGTGCGGGCGGGTTCGTCGCCATCGAGCCCGCCGAGCAGCGCGGTCGGGACGCGCCGATTCGATGTTCTGGATCCGTCTTCATAGACGACGTCGAACATCGTGAACTCGGCATCGAGGGCTTTGGATTTCGTGCGCTTGGCCATAGAAGTCTACTGTCTCTCCGACCCCGCTTCCGATCCGGGAGCCTCTGGCTGCCGGCAGCGCCCATGGCTGCAAGCGAATCACCCGGAGGCTCGACAGGGCGTCATTCCAGCCTGAGCCGGCCCAAGCCCAATCGCACAGGATGTCGGGGGTAAAGGTTGGGGCAGCGCTTGCGCGCCATTCCGTAAAGACTGCGGTATCAGTGCCTCACGGAGGGAATTTGGTGGAGCCAGGCGGAATCGAACCGCCGACCTCTTGAATGCCATTCAAGCGCTCTCCCAACTGAGCTATGGCCCCTCCGGCGCCGCAACCGCGGCGCAGCGCTCTATAGGCGGGAGCGCTCGAAGACTCAAGCGCCGAATGTCATGCTAGCGACATTCTTTTTTCGCCGCCGCGGGCAGGTCGCCCTCAGGGCTCCTCGTCGCCCTCGATATCGCCGTCGATCAGGTCGGCGACGTCGTCGTCGCCTTCCTCGTCTTCCTCGAGGAAGGTGTCGTCGTCCTCGCCGGCGATGTCGTCCTCGATCTCGATGTCGTCCTCGCTGGTAACGACGGCTTCCTTCTCGGTGGCCTCGGCATCGGCCTCGTCGAGCGAAACGATCTCGACCGCGCCGTCGGCGGCCTCGGCCTCTTCCTCGTCATCCTCGGGCTTCGCGGCCGCGGCGGCCTTCGCCTGCGGCTCGAACATCGAACGCGGGAACGACTGGCCCGTATAGGGCGAGACGATCGGATCCTTGTTCAGGTCATAGAATTTGCGGCCTGTCGTCGGGCAGACACGCTTCGTTCCCAGTTCCGGTTTCGCCACTGCGTCGGACCTTCGATCTGTCATGTTCTGGAAAAGCAGGCGCGTCCGTTAGTCGGGGCGCGCCGCCCTGTCAAATGGTGTTTTCGCCGCTCCCGCCGCAGCGCCGCGTGACGCATGCCACGCGACCATGCTAGGGGCAGCCCGCTATTTCGTGAACCGCCGCCGCAGATTCAAGCTGGGTTTCGAGCTTTGGCCCATTCAGACCACCCTCTCGCCGTCTCCGCCCGCGCCTGCGGGCCGCTCGCGGGGCGCATTCGCGTTCCCGGCGACAAGTCGATCTCGCACCGGGCGCTGATCTTCGGCCTCCTCGCCATCGGCGAAACGCGGGTCAGCGGCCTGCTCGAAGGCGAGGACGTGTTGCGCACGGCGGACGCCGCCCGCGCGCTGGGCGCAGTGGTGCATCATGACGGCCCGGGGCTCTGGCGCGTCCAGGGCGTCGGAGTCGGCGGCCTGCGCGAACCCGCCGGCGTGCTCGATTTCGGCAATGCCGGCACGGGCTCGCGGCTGATGATGGGCGTCTGCGGCTCGCATCCCATCACCACGACCTTCGACGGAGACGCCTCGCTGCGGAAGCGGCCGATGCGCCGGATTCTCGACCCGCTCGAGCAGATGGGCACGGTCGTCGTCAGCCAGCAGGACGGCGGGCGCGTGCCGCTGACGCTGCGCGGCCCGAAGGAGCCGACGCCGATCGTCTACCGCACGCCGGTCGCCTCCGCCCAGATCAAGTCGGCAGTGCTGCTGGCGGGTCTCGCCGCCCCGGGCGAGACGACCGTGATCGAGCAGGAGGCCAGCCGCGACCACACCGAGAAGATGCTGGTGCATTTCGGTGCCGAGGTTTCCGTGTCGCCGGAGGGCTCGCATGGCCGGCGCATCACACTGAAGGGCCAGCCGGAGCTCCGGGCGGCCCCGGTGGTCGTGCCGGCGGATCCGTCCTCCGCCGCGTTCCCGCTGGTGGCGGGGTTGATCGTGCCGGGGTCGGACATCGTGCTCGAGAGCGTGATGACGAACCCGCTGCGCTCGGGCCTGCTGACGACTCTGCGCGAGATGGGCGCCGACATCACGGTGGAAGCGGAATCGAACGAGGGCGGGGAAGCCGTCGCGACCCTGCGCGTGCGCGCCGGCGGCCTGAAGGGCGTCACCGTGCCGGCCGAGCGCGCGCCCTCCATGATCGACGAATACCCGGTCCTCGCCGTGGCGGCGTCCTTCGCCAGCGGCACCACGCGCATGTGCGGGCTCCAGGAATTGCGGGTCAAGGAATCGGACCGGCTCGCCGCCGTGGCGGACGGTCTGCGGGCGGCCGGCGTCACCTGCGCCATCGAGGGCGACGATCTCGTGGTGGAGGGCGGCAACGGTCGCGTCGAGGGCGGCGGCACCGTCGCCACCCATCTCGACCACCGGATCGCCATGAGCTTCCTCGTCATGGGGCTGGCCAGCGAGAAGCCGATGACCGTCGACGACGGCGCGATGATCGCGACGAGTTTCCCGACCTTCGTTTCCCTGATGAACGGTCTCGGGGCCGACATCGGATGAGCGGGCGCGGGACAGCGCCGCTGGTCATCGCGGTCGATGGGCCCGCGGCCTCAGGCAAGGGCACCCTCGCCAAGCGGCTCGCGGCCCATTACGGCCTGCCCTGGCTCGACACGGGCTCGCTCTACCGCAAGGTGGCGCTCGCCATGCTCGATGCCGGGCATGAGATCGGCGATGCCGAGGCGGCGGCCGCGATCGCCACGCAGTTCGACGACGATGCCTTCGACGAGGACAGGCTGCGCGGCCGCGAGATCGGCGAGGCCGCCTCGGTCGTCGCCGCGATGCCGGCGGTCCGCGCCGCGCTGATCGCACGCCAGCGCTGCTTTGCGGCGCAGGCCTCCGGAGCGGTGCTCGACGGGCGCGACATCGGCACCGTCATCTGCCCAGCCGCCACCGCGAAGCTCTTCGTCACCGCCACGCCGGAGGTTCGCGCCGCGCGCCGCCAGAAGGAACTGGCGGGACGCGGCGAGCCTGCCGCTTTCGAAGGCATTCTCGCCGATATCCGCCGCCGCGATGCCCGCGATTCTGGCCGCAGCGACGCCCCGCTGAAGGCTGCGGACGACGCCGTCATCCTCGATACCTCGGCGCTGACCGTCGATGAGGCGGCCGCGGCCGCCATCGCGATCGTGGAATCGCGCCGCGCCGGCTGAGCCTCGGATTCGGGCGGGCGCCGCCCAGCTTTGACGCTTGGAACGAATCGAAAGCAAGCGCACACTGCCGTTGCGACATGACGACGGAGGTGGCGATGCGGCGTTGGCTGTTCGGTCTCTCGTGTCTGGCGGCAGCTCTGGCGACGAGTTCGCCCGGCGACGCCCAGCAGGCGACGGCGCCTCCCGAGGAGGTCGACGTGGCGCTCGTGTTGGCCGTCGACGTGTCCTATTCGATGGATCTCGACGAGCTCGCGCTCCAGCGCAACGGCTATATCGAGGCGTTCCGGGCGCGCGAACTGCACGACGCCATCGCGAAGGGCGCGCTCGGCAAGATCGCGGTGACGTATTTCGAATGGGCCGGCGGCAATTTCCAGCACGTCATCAGGCCCTGGAAGATCATCGACGGGCCGGCTGCCGCGATCGCCTTCGCCGAGGAGCTCGGCGAGGCGCCCACCCGGCGCGGACGGCGGACCTCGATCTCGGGCGCCATCGATCTCGGCGTCTCGCTGCTGGAGCAGTCCAACGTCGTCGCCCTGCGCAAGGTGATCGACATCTCCGGCGACGGCGCCAACAATGACGGGCGCCCGGTCACGGCGGCGCGGGACGAGGCGAACGCCAAGGGCATCGCGATCAACGGCCTGCCGGTGATGCTGAAGCAGGCCAGCTATTTCGACATCGACAATCTCGACGTCTACTATCAGGACTGCGTCGTCACCGGCATCGGCGCCTTCGTCATTCCGATCCGCGAGCGCCATCAGTTCGTCGACGCGACGCGCACCAAGCTGCTGCGCGAGATCGCCGAGGCGCCGCCGGAGGCCACGGTGCAGAAGGCCCAGAGCTCGGCGCCCAACTCCTCCTGCCTCGCGGGCGAGCGCCAGTGGCGCGACCGGATGGGGAATTGAGTCCGGACGGCATCCCGGGCGGCGCCCGGGATGCCCGGTCCGCTCAGGTCTCGCGGAAGGCGCGGGCCATGCTGTCGCGCAGCGGCTGCATCAGATATTCGAAGAAGGTGCGCTCGGTCGTCTGGATATAGACCTCCGCCGGCATGCCCGGCGTCGGCTCGAAGCCGCGAACGCCGGCGACGCTCGCGCTCTTGAGCCTGACGCGGACGACATAGACGTCGGGCGCCGACGGGGCCGAGCGCATCTTGTCGTCCGGCAAGGCGTCGGCCGAGATGTAGACCACGACGCCCTCGACCATCGGCGTGGTGCGCTGGTTCAGCGCGGTGAGCCGCACGGCGGCGGTCTGGCTGTGCTTGATCTTGTCGATGTCCTGCGGCCTCACCCGGGCTTCGATGACGAGCTCGTCCTGCAGGGAGACGATCTCCATGATCGCCTTGCCCGGCTCGATGACGCCACCTGGCGTGTGGTAACGCAGCTTCACGACCGTGCCCTTCACCGGGGCGAGGATGCGTGTGCGCTCGAGCTGGTTGCGCATGCCGCGGCTGCGCTCCCGGACGTCGTTGAGCTCCGCGCTGATGTCCTGGAGCTGTTCCGAGGCGACCTTGATCGCCTGCTTGCGGACGCCTTCCATCTGCTCGAGCGAACGGGCGATGCGCTCGCGCGAATCGCCGATATCGCCCGTGATGCGCCCGATCTCGCCCTGGATGTTGGCGGCGCTGCGCTGGAGGGACAGGACCTCGGGCTTGCGGATGTAGCCGCGCGCAAGCAGGGCCGCCTTGCCTTCCAGCTCCTCCTTGAGCAGTTCCGCCTGGCGATGGAGCGAGGCGACCTGGACCCGACTTCCGGCGATGCGCTCCTCCAGCCCGTCGATGCTCTTCTGGTAGGTGGCGACGTCGCTCGCGATGTTGGCGCGGCGAGCCTCGAAGGTCGCTCGCTGGGCGGCGAGCAGCGTGGCGATGTCGGAATCGCCGGCAGCCGCAGTGAGATGCGCAGGAAAGACGAGGCTGTCCTGCCCGGCGACTTCCGCCCGCAGCCGGGCCTCGATCGCCTCGGCGCGCATCTGCCGCAGATGCAGCCGCCGCAGCTCCGCCCGCGGGGAGACGTCGTCGAGCATGATCAGCGGCTGGCCGCTCTCCACCACATCGCCCTCGCGCACCAGAATCTGGCCGATCACGCCGCCTTCCAGATGCTGGATCGTCTTGTTCTGGCCGTTTGTGGTGAAGACGCCGGTCGCGATGACGGCGCCCGAGATCGGCGCCGTGTTGCCCCAGACGCCGAAGCCCATCACCGTCGCGGCCAGCACCGCCACCCCGCAGAGCTTGGCCCAGCGGGCGTTGCGCGGCACGCCCTGGTACCAGGGCTGGACATCGAGCGTGAGGGCGGACATCGGCGGGGCCTCCGGCGGGTTTTCGCTGCTGTCAGCTGGGCTGGGGCTGGCCGCCCTCGGGCGTGCGCTGCCCCGTGATCAAGGGCAGCACGTCGTCGCGTCGGCCGATCATCTGGAGGCCGCCGTCCTTGATCATCATGATCTTGTCGACGCTGCGCAGCAGGGTCGGGCGCTGCGTCACTGCGACGATGGTCATGCCCCGCGCCTTGGCCCGCTCGAAGGCCACGGCGAGCGCCTTCTCGCCGAGGACGTCGAGATTGGAGTTCGGCTCGTCGAGCACGACCAGCCGGGGATTGCCGAAGAAGGCGCGGGCGAGGCCGATGCGCTGCTTCTGGCCGCCGGAGAGCGGGCTGCCGTCCATGCCGATCTGCGTTTCGTAGCCCTGGGCGAACTGCGAGATCATCTCGTGGATGTCGGCGATCTCCGCGGCCTCGAACACCTCGGCATCGGTAGCGTCCTCCCGCATGCGGGCGATGTTGGCCTTGATCGAGGCCGGGAAGAGCTGCATGTCCTGCGGCAGGTAGCCGACGCTCTCGCCGAACTGGCGCGGGTCCCAGTTGCGCAGATCCATCATGTCGAGCCTGACATTGCCGGCCGTCGGGTTGATCGAACCGACGAGCATGCGCGCCAGCGTGGACTTGCCGCAGCCGGACGCCCCGACGATGGCGAGCGAGTCGCCCGGTTCCAGGCTGAAACTGATGCCGTTGAGGATGACCTTCTTCGTCGGCGGAGGCACATAGAGGATGCGCTCGACGTCGAGCTTGCCCGCAGGGCGCGGCAGGCGCAGCCGGTCGAGGTTGAGCGGAGAGCTCTGCAGCAGCGCCTGGACCCGCGAATAGGCGGCCCGCGCATGGATGAAGCTGCGCCAGCCCTCGATCGTGCCCTCGAGCGGGGCGAGCGCGCGCCCGGCCACGACGGAGGAGGCGATCACCATGCCGCCGGTGAGCTGGCCGGACAGCGAGAGCCAGGCGCCCCAACCGAGCATCGCGATCTGGGTGGAGAGCCGGAAGAACTTGGAGATGCCGGTCATCACGACATTGCGGTCCTGGGCGCTGACCTGCGCCCGCAGCGACTCCGCCGTCTCGCGACCCCAGATCACCACGCCCTCGGGGATCATGCCCATGGCGTTGATGACCTGCGCGTTGCGCGACATCGCCTCGGTCTGCAGGTTCGCGCGCGTCGAGTACGCGCTGGCCCTGGCGAAGGGCACCGCCGTGAGCTGCTGGTTGATATAGGCGAGAAGGACCAGCACCAGCGCGGCGACGGCAACGATATAGCCGAGGTCCGGATGGATCAGGAACACCGCCAGCAGATAGATCGGCGCGGTCGGCGCATCGAGCATCGTCAGGACGACCGGCCCGGTCAGAAAACTGCGGATCTGCTGAAGGTCCGCCAGCACCTGGAATTCGCGGCTCGAGCCGGTCTGCGCCGCCTTGGCCGCGGCTGCGAGCACCGGCGCGCCGAGCCGGCTTTCGACATCGGCCGCGACGCGGGTGAGGATGAAGCGGCGCATCATGTCGAGCAGGACATGGGCGAGGATCGCGATCATGACGATGATCGAGAGCATCACCAGCGTATCGAGGCTGCGGCTGGTCAGCACCCGGTCCGACATCTGGAAAAGGTAGATCGGCACGGCGAGCACGAGCGTGTTCACCATCACCGAGAACAGCGCCACGATCAGGAGATTGCGCCGCGCATCGGCCAGCCCCTTGCCGAGCACCTGCCGGAAGTCGCGGTCCCCGAGGCGCTTCTCGATGGGCGAACCGCCGCCGCCTCCGCCGCCCCGGCCTCCGCCCCCGCCATGGGAGGGCGGCGCGCCGTTGCCGGGGCTCACCGAGGGAGCCTTCGGACGCATCGTCGCGGGGCGCCGGGGCGCCGGAGCCTCGGCAGGCGCTTCGGCGCGGGCGGGCGCGGTCTGCTCCGAAACGGGGTCGTTGCTGTTCGCGACCGCCCCGCGCCTCATCTCGTCGAGGCCCATTTCCTCGAGGCCCATGGCCCGGGGCAGGACCGGCCCCATGGGGGCGGCGGTCGATCGCGGCGACGCCGCGCTTGTCATGGGGTCGTCATGCATGATTCCGGCAGCCCCTCAGCTCAGCATCTGCGACATGAGATGGTCGTTGGCGCTGCCGGAGCAGCCGCCGTAACCGGGCTCGGGATGGCCGCCGTCATCCTCCGGCTCCGAGGCGAAAACGGCGAGTTCCGGAGCGAGCAGGCTGGTGTCGTGGATGACGATCCGGTCGTCATCCGTGACGATGTTGGCCTGCACGAGAATGCTGGCCTCATAGGCATCGCCGCCGAGATATTTGGAGGTCGAGAGCGCGCCCGGGTCGACGATGCGCGCTTCGTTCAGCATCGTGTTGCCGCCGGTTGAGACGCCCTGTCCGCTGTCGTCGGTCGTGCTCGCCTGAACGCTCTGGTCGACGTCGGACATCACGTTGACCTGCGTGATCGTGTTGACGTCGTAGTAGTCGCCATTGACGTAGAGGATCTTCAGCGTGCCGGAAGCGCTGCCCGTCAGCTGCCAGTCGGCGTCGGGCGTCAGGCGCGAGACATTCTGGTCCAGACCCTCCAGCAGGTTGCGCTGGGCGTCGTTGAGCGCCTTGAAGGCCGCGCTGTCATAGGTCGTGATGCCGGCGTCGTTGACGAGCCGGTTGAAGCCGGCCGAGACCTCCGCGCCGGTGTCGTCGGCGTTGCCTGCCGAGACGATCTTCGCGACGTCGCTGTCCAGCATGACGTTGTACTGGAAGATCCAGTCGGCCCGGTGGTAGGAGCCGCCGACGATGATGATGTCGTAGGAGTCGAAGCCGGAGACCTTGGCGAGATTGTCCTGGTCGTTGCCGCCCGTCCGGGCGTCGAAATAGGTGCCCGCCGTCACCTGGACCGAGCGGTCGTTGTCGTCCAGCCCGTTGAACTGGACCACCGACTTCACGTCGTAGAAGTCGCCGCGAAAGACGTCGACCTGCCAGTGCGGCGTCGCGGCTGCGCCACGATGCGCCAGGGCGATGTCGTGGACGACGAACTCCGCGATGTTGTGGACCTGGTTGCCGTCCGCCCGGACGAAAGGCGAGGCGGAATCGCTCCGGGCGATGTCGACCCGGTCGCTGTCCGTCAGGATGTTGACCTGCACGATGCCGCGGCTGAAGAAGTAGTCGCCGCCGATCATCAGGGAGCCGCTCGCCTCGTTCGCGTCGACGATGAGCGCGGCGTTGACTTGCGTGTTCTGGCCCGCCTCGACCACGGTCGCGACGCCCTGTGCCGGGGCGGGTCCGTCGATGCGGCTCTCCGCCTGCGCGGCTGCGGCCTCCGTGGGGACACGCCACGGCGCGATCTCGAGAGGGTCGATGACCGGCAGCGGCGCGTCGCTGACGACGCCGTCGACGATGCGGCCGACAGGCGGCGTGGCGGTGGCGCCCTCGTCCGGCGCCTCGCCGCTCGCGCGCCAGCCGGCATCGCGGGCCTCGACCGAGGCGATCAGGGACGTGGCGTCGCCCGCCGCATGGCGCGGCAGCGTTTCCGGAGTCTCGTCGAGGGCCCGCGCGAGCATTTGCGAAATCTCGAGAGACGTATCGACCGCGGGCGGGACGACGGGCTCTCCGTCCGCGCCGCGCAGGCCCTGCGCGATCAGCGTGTCGCGATCCTCCATCGCATGGATCTGCTTGACCGCGACCAGGCTCTCGTATCCGCCCTCCTCGTAGGTGACGGCGATGTGCCGCGGCACGGCCAGGCCGGGACCATCCGCCTCCTGAAAAGACTGCGGCTGCAGCGCCGCCGGCTTGTAGGGCAGGGGGGTGGGCACCACGCTGCCGCCGGGCATGGGCACGCCGGGGATCGCCATTCTTGGAATCGGAATCAGATGGCCGGGATCGAGGGGCGGCGACTCGGGCAGGAGCACCGGGCGTGACGAAAGATCGTCGAAGTCCGGGCGGGCGCCGGCGTCGCGGAGCATGGCCCCCGGTTCGTCCGGCGGACGGACCGCCGGCGCGCCGTCATAGATTTCAGAGGAACGGGCGAGCGCATCGGAGATGTGCAGATAGCCCGCGAAGTGCCAGATGGTTTCGGTGAAACCGGCCGCGTTCATGACACGATCCTGAGGGCTGCCACGGGCATCCGGCGATGGCGCTCGCAAGGAACGCCTTGCATGGCCGGACGGGCCGTGGAGAGACGCAAAGGGCCGCGCGGCGGCCTGGCACCGCGCGGCCCGACTCGACATCCGGCCCGAAGACCGACGGGGTCTTCGTCAAAGGGCGTCGTTGATGTCGCCGCCGACGACCTGCAGGTCGACGGAGTTGAACTGGATGTTCGCGCCCATCGCAATGTGCTGGGTGAAGGCTTCCTGCGTGATCGAAGCCGCGGCGCTCGCGGTGCCGACGCCCGAGAAGTCGCCATCGTCGCCGGTGATCGCGCCGACGTTGGAGGTCGCCTCGCCACCCCAGGCCTTCGCCGTCATCGAGAAGTCGCCCACGGAGCTGGGATCGTGCGAGCGGCCGAAGCTCTCGGCGTCGAGCCCACCGGCGGCGTAGGACACCGAGGCGCCGCAGAGCGAGTCGTTGTCGGTCAGGTTGCTGACCTGATCGAGATTGAAGTTGGAGCCCGTGGTCGTGAGCTGGCTCACGACATCCGGCATCACGATCGACTGGCCGAGGTCGCTGATGTTGTCGATGTCGATCGCGTCGTTGTCGGACGGCACGCCGCTGTAGTCCGCGGAGATACCGAGATCGACGTTGACACAGACGTTCACCGCCGTGTCGACCGTGTTCTCGACATGGTTCTGAACGTCGTTCGTGTTGGTGTTCGCGTTCTCGTTGCCGTTCTCGCTGTAGTTCAGGTTGCCATTGGCGTTACCGTTGGCGTTGCCGTTCAGATTGCCGTTGGCGTTGCCGTTGACGGCAGTGTTCCAGACGCTCGTGTCGACCGCCTGGCCGGCATACTGCGACTGGCCCTGGCCCTGGTAGGAGCCCTGGCCCTGGGCCTGACCTTGCCCCTGACCCTGGCCCTGCAACTGGGCCTGCAGCTCGGCCTGAGCCTGAGCCTGATCCTGGCTCGGATCATACGGTTTCGGGTGCGACCTGTTGCTCATGACACTCTCCCGTTGGTGATGTCGGAGCGTCGTCGAAAGACCCCATCGCATCTCTTCTGTGACGCGAAAGTGGTACCTCTTCGAACACTCCTGATATCCTGTTGCGGTTCATTTGTTGCGGTGCCGGCCACTTGTAAAAATCGGGAAAACACCGCTCTCGACTGTCGTCCGGATAGATTTGGGTCGCTAATACCAGGTCATGGCGTCCTCCCATTCGCTTCGTCCCGACCGCCGAGCGCGCCGCCGATCCCTTGCCGGGATTTCTCTTTCGACGCTTCGCGGAGGATATGAAGTAGTTATTTGTGGTTAGCGCCGCTCGAATGGCGTGTCGATTTCAGTAAAAAAACGAAGTTGCGCAAATCCCTTAAGCGGATTTGCGTATCGCTTCTGAGCTCAGCGAGATTAACGACTCGGCAGATGCTCGTTTTCTTGAGCCGAGAATTCAACCATGCTATCGAAGCGTCAACTTTGATAAGCCGTACCCATCGCCGACGGGTCGTTGTCTTTTCCCGACCCGACCAGAAAAAGACGGGGCGGAGGAGGAAGCCATGTGCGGATCAGGGAAATTCCGCTGCGAGGCGGAGGCCTATCTCTTTGTCGAAAGCCTCTCCTGGGATGGCAGCCCGCGCTGCCCGCACTGCGGCGAGCGTTCGCGGCTGGGCCGCCTGCGGGGCCGCAGCACCTCGCCCGGAACCTGGAAATGCTATCGTTGCCGGAAGCCGTTTTCCGTGCGCATCGGCACCGCGTTCCACAACAGCCATGTGCCGCTGCATGTCTGGCTGCAGGCGCTCTATCTCATGGCCGCCTCGGGGGGGCGCGTCAGCGTCCATTCGCTCTCGCAGGTGCTGATGGTGTCCCAGCGGACGGCCTGGCACCTCAAGCAGAGGATCGCCGCGAGCTTCGAGGCGCTCGCTCCAGACGGGACCGGAAAGGCCGCGGCGCCGGCCGGCGATGTCGATCTCGCTCTCACGCCACAGCCGGGCGAGCCGGGCGAGCCCTGGTTGAACGTCAGCCGCTACGAGCGCTTCCGGCAGGCGGCCGAGGCGAAAGGCGGACCCGAGACGCGGCCGCTCTTCCTGGCCGGCCTGCACGGCCTGCTGGGGCACAAGCTCCAGGCCGCGCCGCGCGGCGAGGAGCGAGACGAAGTCCAGCTCGAGCTTCTGCTGGAGGCCCGGCCCGAGCGTGATCGCTCGCTGCCGGCTCACGCAGGCGCGCTCCTCAGCAGCGGCCTTCGGACAGCGGGTCCGTCACATGCCGATCCCACAACGCCTGAAGATGGCCGCCATGTTCGTGCGCAGCCGCCGCATCCGTTTCCGAGCCGGCATCTGAACCCGCGAAATATCGGCTCGCGTCTCCACCCGTTCTAGACGCCAGCGAGGCGTCGATGCTCTGCAGCGAGGCAAAGAAGGCCGAGCCGGCCGCCGCCCCCTCGGCGAAGGCCGTGTCTCTGGAACTCGACAACAGGAGGATCTCCTCACCGATCAGTTCCGGCCTCGCCCCGGTCATGGCGGCGAGGACGCTCGTCTGGACCGAGGCGAGCGCATGCTCGGGAAGACGGCCGCCCGCATGCCTCGCCATCAGCGTGACGAGAGCGGTGAGGAAGCCGAGGGTGCGGGGAAGTGGGCGGCCGGGCATCGCCGAGGCGGGGTCCTCGTCCGCCCGGAAGGCGGAAGCGGCCCGGCCGGTGCGCAAAAAGGGCGCGAGCCTGGCCGAGATGGCCTTGCTGACGGATCTGGCTCGCAGCAAGCCAAACATGGTCGCGCCCTCGCGGCAGCGTGGATTTCGTGCCAGTTTAGAGCAGTCTGCGCCCTGGCGGGAGCCGCTCTTCCGAGGGAAGAGGTCATCGGTCTCCGGCATCGGCGATGTTTCTGCGCTCGGCTCTGTCCGTCCGAACGGACTGCGATCTTGCGGAAGGCGAAGACAATGAACCGCTCGTCCTTGCCGCCGCCGCCGGATTTCGCGGCGCTCGAAATGGCGGCGCAGGCCGGCTCGGACGAGCGCCAGCGCTTCCTCGCCCTGATCGGCGACCTCAATTTCGCCTGGGCGAACAATGAGAGCCTCCTGATCTACCTGCTCATGCTTCTGGCCGGCGTCGACGAGCGGAAGGCGGCGATCATCCACGCGACGCTCAATACGACGCGGGCCAGGCTCGACCTGATCCAGCGCCTCGCCAAGATCGGCCTCCCGGACGGCATGGAACGAGGCGAGCTCGAGGGCATCGTCGATGCGTTCACCGCCGCGACGCGGCTGCGCAACGATCTGATGCACGCGACTTTCGTGATCGGCAGCGGCGGCGCCTTCACCCATACCCACAGCATGAAGCTGCAGGAGGCGGGAAACCGCCTGCGCTTCGGCACCCGCCGTCTCCTCGACGAGGCGAGGCTGACCGAGATCCGCAAGGCGGTTCAGGATCTCAAGGCGTTGAACCGGCGAATCTGGGGCTTCCTGCCGGTTCTCGAGGAGGCACTCGGCAAGCCGGGCGGGCAGGGCCCCGCTGCCGGTTGAGCCGGCTGCCTCTCACTGCGCCGCCCCGGACTCCGCCGACATGGCGGCCACGGCCGTCCGGACGCGGTCGACGAAATCGCTGACCAGGGGCGACCGGAACCGGCCGGCCGGCCAGACCGTGCCGATATCGTAGAGCACGGCCGGCCGGAATGGTCGGACGACGATGCCCCGGCCGCCATACTCGGCGGCCGTATAGGGATCGACGAGCCCGATCCCGGCGCCGGACGCGACGAGCGAGCAGACGATCATCGACAGCGGCGTCTCGACCCGTATCTGCCGCGTGACGCGCGCCGCCGAGAACAGCGCGTCGGTCCGGTAGCGCCACAGGGTCGATCCTGCGAGCGAGACGAAAGGCTCGTCGACGAAATCCCGCGGCTCCAGGAACGCCTTCCCGGCCAGCCGGTGGCCCTCCGGCAGAACCGCGACGGCGGACACTGAGGGCAGGGCCTCGACCTCGATATTGGGGAAGTCGAGCGGATACTGGGCGAAGCCGATGTCGCAGAAGCCCGTGGAGACCCAGTCGACGACCTGCGAGGAGATGCTGCCGTAGATCGCCACGTCGAGACCCGGTCTCTCCTTGAGATAGGCGGCGATGACGCGCGAGAGGAAGCCGACGTTGAAGGTCGGCAGGGCCGCGATGCGCAGGCTCCCGGACAGCCCTTCCCGGAGATTGCGCGCCGTGTTCTGGATCTGCTCGAGCCCGACGAACTGCCGCTCGACCTCGCGATATAACGAGAGTGCCTCATTGGTCGGGACGAGTCTCGTGCCGCGCCGTTCGAAGAGCGTCAGCCCGAGCGTATATTGCAGGTCGTGGATCAGCCGCGTCACCGCCGGCTGGCTTATATTCAGCGCGCGAGCCGCCGAAGTGACCCCTCCCGTCACGATCACGGTCCGGAAGGCCTCGATCTGGCGTGGGTTCAGCATCGTTCGAACATCCCTCGCGGCAGCCCATAACATTTGGATATGGAACGAGCGAATCATTCGATTTGACTAAATCCAGCCTGACGGGAAACCTCGCCCGATCATCCGAAAAGGAGGGGATCTCATGAAATCGACCGTGTTTGGATTCTTGCTCGCCACGACCGCGCTGGTCGGCGCCGGTTCCGCCTTCGCGCAGCAGAAGACGCTCTATGTCGCGGGCTATGGCGGCTCCTACGAGCAGACCATGCGCAAGGATGTCATCCCGGCCTTCGAGAAGCAGGCCAACGTCAAGATCGAATATGTCGCCGGCAATTCGACCGACACCCTGGCCAAACTCCAGGCGCAGAAGGGCAACCAGCAGATCGACGTCGCCATCGTCGACGACGGCCCGGCCTATCAGGCGGTGGCGCTCGGCTTCTGCGGCACGCTGACCGACGGCCCGGTCTACAAGGACGTGGCGCCGGTGATGAAGTTCAAGTCCAACAAGGGCGTCGGCCTCGGCCTCGTCGGCACCGGCCTGTTCTACAACAAGAAGGTCTTCGAGGAGAACAAGTGGCCGGCGCCGACCTCCTGGACCGACCTCAAGTCCAAGACCTACGGCAAGAAGATCGTCTCCCCGCCGATCAACAACACCTATGGCCTGCATGCCCTGATCGCCTTCGCGCAGATCGGCGGCGGCGGCGAGACCAATATCGAGCCGGGTTTCGAGGCCTTCAAGAAGGACATCAACCCCAACATCGTCGCGTATGAGCCCTCGCCGGCGAAGATGACCGAGCTCTTCCAGAACGGCCAGGCCGTGCTCGGCGTCTGGGGTTCCGGCCGCGTCAAGGCCTTCGCCGATACCGGCTTCCCGGTCGAGTTCGTCTACCCGAAGGAAGGCGGCTTCGCGCTCGGCGTGGCGGCCTGCCCGATCGAGGGCTCGAAGAACGCGGCCGAGGCGAACGCCTTCATCCAGTTCATGCTCTCGCCCGCGATCCAGAAGGTGATGGCAACCGGCGCCGGCTTCGGCCCCGCCAACGTGACCGTGACCCTGACCCCCGACGAGCAGAAGGGCCTGCCCTATGGCGAGGACGTGAAGAAGCTCAAGGCGGTCGACTGGGACATCGTCAACGCCAAGCGCGAGGAATGGACCAGGCGCTGGAATCGCGAGGTCGAGCGCTGAGGTCCAATCCGTCATTCTCGGGTGCCGCTCGCGGCGACCCGAGAATCTCGTGACGAGGACGCCCCCCACTGCACGGGATGGTCGGGTCAAGCCCGACCATGACGCCCGCGTTCAAGCAAGAGCGACCCGAACCCCATGTCACATCTCGTTCTCGAAGGGCTCGGCAAGTCCTATGGCGCGGCGGTCGCCGTCGAAGCGCTCGACCTCGCGGTGGAGCGCGGCGAGTTCGTCTCGCTGCTCGGCCCCTCCGGCTGCGGCAAGACGACGACGCTCCAGATGATCGCCGGTTTCGCGCAGGTCGATCGCGGCCGAATCCTGCTCGATGGCTCAGACCTCGTCGCGGTGCCGCCGTCCAGGCGCGGACTCGGCATCGTGTTCCAGAGCTACGCGCTCTTTCCGCACATGACGGTCGCCGAGAACATCGCCTTCGGGCTCGAGATGCGCGGCATCGGCAAGGCCGAGCGCGAGGCGCGCACGCTCGAGGCGATGGCGCTGGTCGGCCTGAAGGGGTTCGCGGAGCGCTATCCGCGCCGGATGTCGGGCGGCCAGCAGCAGCGCGTCGCCCTGGCGCGGGCGCTCGTCATCAAGCCGGCGCTGCTCCTGCTCGACGAGCCGCTCTCCAATCTCGACGCCAAGCTGCGCGAAGAGATGCAGGGCGAGCTGCGCCAGATCCAGCGCTCGGTCGGCACCACGACGATCCTCGTCACCCACGACCAGCACGAGGCGATGGCGCTGTCGGACCGCATCGTGGTGATGAACCAGGGGCGCGCCGAGCAGGTCGGCACGCCGGACGGCGTCTATGGCCGTCCCGCCAGCCGCTTCGTCGCCAATTTCCTCGGCAAGACCAACCTGCTGAAGGCGAGCGGAAACGGGCAGGGGCAGGCGGCGGTCGACGGCTTCACGCTGGCCATGGCCGAAGCCCCGGCCGGCGCATTCACGCTCGCGGTCCGGCCCGAGCGGCTGACGATCGCCCCGGCCGGCGCCCCGGGCTTTCCGGCGCGCGTGACGAGCCGCGTCTTCCAGGGCGCGCACTGGCTGCTCGGCGCCGAGAGCGCCGCGGGCCCGCTCATCCTGATCCGCCCCAATGACGGCGCCCCGGTTCCGGCCGAAGGCGAGTCGGTGAGGCTTTCCTTCGCGCCGGCGGATGCCGCGCTCCTCGCCGGTGGAGCGCCCTGATGAGCTTCGCCGCCAGCGAGCGCAGCGCGCCCTATTGGCTCTCCGGGCCGGCGCTGCTCGTCTTCCTCGGCCTCGTCATCGTGCCGCTGGCGATGACCGTGCTGCTCTCCTTCTACGACTGGGGGCAGTACAAGGGCATCGTTCCGGAGTTCACCCTGAAGAACTGGATCGAGATCGCGACCGATTCCTATTTCTTCGAGATCTTCGTGCGGACGTTTCGCATCGCCGTCCTGGTGACGCTGGCGTCGGTCGTGGTCGGCGTGCCGGAAGCCTATATCCTCAACCGGATGTCGCCCGGCTGGCGCAGCGCCTGCCTGCTCGTCGTCATCGGGCCGCTGCTGGTCTCCGTCGTGGCGCGCACGCTCGGCTGGGCGTTGCTGCTCGGCTCGACCGGCCTCGTCAACCAGGGTCTGATGGCGCTGGGGCTGATCGGCACGCCGCTCGAATTCATGTTCACCGAGACGGGCGTGATCATCGCGCTGACCCATGTGCTGATCCCCTTCATGATCCTGGCGGTCTGGGCCTCGCTGCAGCGCCTCGACCCGCAGGTCGAGAACGCGGCCGAATCGCTCGGGGCGGGCTGGCTCACCATCTGGCGGCGCGTGATCCTGCCGCAGATCGTGCCCGGCATCCTGTCCGGCGCCATCATCGTCTTCGCGCTGGCTGCGAGCGCCTTCGCCTCGCCCGCAATCATCGGCGGACGCCGGCTCAAGGTCGCGGCGACGCTCGCCTATGACGAGTTCCTCAACACGCTGAACTGGCCGCTCGGCGCGGCGGTGGCCGTGCTGCTGCTGGTCGCCCTCGTCGCCATCATCGTCGGCTCGAACCGGCTGGTGGAGCGCCGCTACGCGCAGGTGTTCGAATGATGCCTGCCCGCGCCATTTCTTCGGCTTGCGCCGCGACGTCAGCCCTCATCCTGAGGAGCGCCGCAGGCGCGTCTCGAAGGATGCTTCAGGAGGCGCTGGAGACAGCTGGAGCATCCTTCGAGACGCCGCTTACGCGGCTCCTCAGGATGAGGGCTGGAGAGGCAGGAGGTCGCGCATGAGACGAAACGGCCCCCTCGCGCTCGCCTTCCACCTGGCTTTCGTCGTCTTCATGCTGGCGCCGCTCGCCATCGTCTGCGTCGTCGCCTTCACGCCGGAGGGCTATCTCTCCCTGCCGACGCGCGGGCCGAGCCTGCGCTGGTTCAAGGCGATCTTCGACTATCCGGAGTTCCTGCGCGCCTTCTACGCTTCGCTCTGGCTCGCCGCCCTGTCCTCGACGATCGCCATCGCGCTCGCCGTGCCGGCCGCGCTCGCCATCGCGCGTTATCGTTTCCCGGGGCGCGAGGCGATCACGGCACTGTTCATGTCACCGCTGATGGTGCCGCATATCGTGCTCGGTATCGCGTTCCTGCGCTTCTTCACGCAGATCGGATTGTCCGGCACCTTCACCGGCCTGGTCCTGAGCCATGTCATCGTCATCCTGCCCTTCGCGCTCAGGCTCGTGCTCGCCGCCTCCTACGGCATCGACAGGCGCATCGAGCATGCCGCGATCTCGCTCGGCGCCGGAACGATGACCGTGTTCCGCCGGGTCACGCTGCCGCTGATCCTGCCGGGCGTCGTCTCGGGCTGGCTGCTGGCGGCGATCAACTCCTTCGACGAGGTGACGATGACGGTCTTCATCGCCTCGCCGGCCACCACCACGCTGCCCGTCCGGATGTTCCTCTACATCCAGGACAACATCGATCCCCTGATCGCGGCGGTCTCCGCCTGCCTGATCGCGCTGACCGCAGTGTTGCTGCTGGCGCTCGACAGGCTCTACGGCCTCGACCGTCTGTTCGTCGGAACCGGAAAAGGTTGAATCCCGTGTCGTCTACGATTCCGAAGGAGCCGGATGTCGCCGTCATCGGCGGCGGCGTGGTCGGAGGCTCGATCGCGCTCGGCCTCGCCCGCAGCGGCGCGCGCGTCGCCATTCTCGACGAGGGCGATGTCGCCTTCCGGGCCTCGCGCGGCAATTTCGCGCTGGTCTGGGTTCAGTCCAAGGGCTTCGGCATGCCCGAATACGCCCTCTGGTCGCGCCGTTCGGCCGATGCCTGGCACGGGCTGGCCGAGATCCTGCGCGACGAGACCGGCATCGACACCGCCCACAGCCAGCCCGGCGGCTTCATGCTCTGCCTCTCCGAGGCGGAGCTGGACAAGCGCGTCCAATTGATGCGCCGCCTCCATAACCAGGAATCCATGACCGGCTTCACCTACGAGGTGCTCGACCATGCGGAGACGAAGCGGCGCCTGCCCGATATCGGCAGGGACGTGGTGGGGTCGCTCTATTCGCCGCATGACGGCCATGTGAACTCGCTGAAGCTCTTCCGCTCCCTGCGCGAGGCCACCATCCGGCGCGGCGTCGACTACCGTCCGAACCATCCCGTCGCGACCATCGCCCCGCAGGATGGCGGGTTCCGGATTTCGGGCCCCTGGGGCGAGATGCGGGCGGGCAGGGTGGTGCTCTGCGCCGGCCTCGGCAATGCGCGGCTCGCCCCCATGGTCGGGCTCGACGCGCCGGTGAAGCCGAGCAAGGGCCAGATCATCGTCACCGAGAAGACCGAGCCCTTCCTCGACAATCCGATGGTGACGCTGCGCCAGACCGACGAAGGCGGCGTGATGATCGGCGACAGCCAGGAGGACCGCGAGTTCGATACGGTGGCGAGCCCGGCGATCGCCTCTGTCCTGGCCGAGCGCGCGATCAAGATGTTCCCGCGGCTGGCCGGCCTCAACGTGGTGCGGACATGGTCCGCGCTGCGCGTCATGAGCCCCGACGGCTTCCCGATCTACGAGCAGTCCGTGAGCTGTCCCGGCGCCTTCGTCGTCACCTGCCATTCCGGTGTGACCCTGGCGGCCAACCATGTCCTCACCCTTGCCCCCGCCATCCTCGCCGGCGCCCTGCCGGACGCGGTCGCAAGCTTTTCCGCACGGAGGTTCCATGTTCCGGCTCATGCGTGACGCGGCCCCGGCCGCCGCGCTGAATTTCACCTTCGACGGCAGGGCGATGGCCGGCCGCGCGGGCGATACCGTCGCCGCCGCCCTGCTCGCCAACGGCGTCACCACCTGCCGCGAGACTCCCGTCTCGGGTGCGCCGCGCGCGCCCTATTGCCTGATGGGCGTCTGCTTCGAGTGTCTCGTCGTGATCGACGGCGTCGGCAATCGCCAGGGCTGCCTGGTGCCGCTCGCCGACGGCATGACCATCGAGACCCAGCACGGGCGCCGGCGCCTGGGGGAGAGCACGCCGTGACACCCGCCCGCGACATCGACGCCCTCGCCGCCGCCTACGATCTCGTCGTGGTCGGCGCCGGCCCGGCCGGCCTCTCGGCTGCGGCACGCGCCGCCGAACTCGGCCTTTCGGTCCTGCTCGCCGACGAGAACCCGGCTCCCGGCGGCCAGATCTACCGCGCGATCACGACGACGCCCGTGCAGAACCGCGCCATCCTCGGCGAGGATTACTGGCGCGGCTCCGGTATCGTCGCCCGCTTCGAGCGCTCGAAGGCCGTCTACGCCGCGGGCTGCACGGTCTGGTCGCTCGGGCCCTCCGACACCGACCCCGCCAGCGACAGTTTCGAGATCGGGCTCTCGCTCGGCGGCAAGGCGCGCATGATCGCAGCCTCGCAGGTCATCCTGGCCACCGGCGCGCAGGAGCGGCCCTTCCCGATCCCGGGCTGGACGCTGCCCGGCGTGATGACGGCGGGCGCCGCGCAGATCGCGCTGAAGGGCGCCGGCATCGTGCCCGCCGGCCGCACCGTGATCGCCGGTTGCGGCCCGCTGCTCTACCTGCTCGCGGCCCAGCTCGCGGCTGCCGGCAGCGAGATCGTGGCCGTGCTCGACACGACGCCGCGCGCCAACTGGGCGAAGGCGCTCGCAGCCTTCCCCGATTTCCTGCGCTCCCCCTATCTCGCCAAGGGCCTGAAGCTGATGGCGGCGACACGACGCAGGTTGCGCTTCGTGTCCGGCGTCACGGGCCTCGCCGCGGGCGGCGAAGGCCGGCTCGTCTCCGTCACGGCCCAGCGCGGGGGAGCGTCCGAAACCATCGCCTGCGACACGCTGCTGCTGCACCAGGGCGTGATCCCGGGCGTGAACCTGTCCAACGCGGCAGGCTGCGCCCATGATTTCGACGAGACGCAGCATGCCTTCGTGCCGCGCCTCGATGCGTGGTTCGCAAGCTCCGTCGCGGGCATCGCCATCGCCGGAGACGGGGCGGGCATCGGTGGCGCGGAAAGCGCGGCTCTCCGCGGCGAGATCGCGGCCTTCGACGCGGCCCGCCGTCTCGGCCGCCTGAGTCCGGCCGAGCGCGACCGCCAGGCCGCTCCCATCCGCGCCGATCTCGAACGCTGCCTGCGCGGGCGCCGCTTTCTCGACCTGCTCTACAGGCCGGCCCCGCAATTCCTCGCGCCCCGGGACGATGCCACCATCGTCTGCCGCTGCGAGGAGGTCACGGCCGGGCAGATCCGCGACGCCGCGACCCGTCTCGGAGTCACCGGCCCCAACCAGATGAAGGCCTTCCTGCGCTGCGGCATGGGTCCGTGCCAGGGCCGGCTCTGTGGCCCGACCGTGGTCGAGCTGATCGCGCAGGCGCGCGGCACCACGCCCGCCGAGGTCGGCTATTACCGGCTGCGTCCGCCGGTGAAGCCGGTCACGCTGGCCGAGCTCGCGGGCCTGCCCCAGACGGAGGCCGCCGTGAAGGCGGTCGTGCGGTGAACGCCGGGCGCCCCAGCGCCGACGTCATCGTTATCGGCGGCGGCATCCATGGCTGCTCGACCGCGTTGCATTGCGCATTGCGCGGGCTCTCGGTCATCCTGATCGAGAAGGACCATGCCGGCCGTCACGCTTCCGGCGTCAATGCCGGCGGCGTGCGCCAGCTCGCGCGGCACGTCGCCGAAATTCCGCTCTCCAACGCCTCGATGGCGATCTGGCATCGGATCGCGGAGCTCGTCGACGACGATTGCGGGTTCAGCTCCGACGGGCAGGTGCTGGTCGCGGAGAACGAGGCCGACCTCGCCCAGTGCCGGGCTCGCGTCGACGACCTCAACCTGCGCGGCTTCCACCACGAAGAGATGATCGACGCGAAGGAGCTGCGCGAGATCGTCCCGGCCGTCTCGGAGGAGTGCCCCGGCGGCGTGATCTCGCGGCGCGACGGCGCCGCCATTCCGCTCCGCACCACGCAGGCCTTCAAGCTCAAGGCCGCCGCCCTCGGCGTCGATATCCGCGAAGGGGTGCGCGTCGATACGGTCGAGCGGGACGGTGCGAACTGGCGCGTCGTTACGGATTCCGGTGCGTTTCTCGCCCCGCGCGTCGTCAATGCGGCCGGCGCCTGGGGGAACCGCATCGCGACCGCGCTCGGTGAGCCGGTGCCGCTCGAGCCCGTCGCGCCGATGCTCTCGATCACCGCCCCGCTGCCGGCCTTCATCAGGCCGGTGGTGATCCTGCGCGGGCGCAAGCTCTCCTTCAAGCAGTTCGACAACGGCACGGTGCTGATCGGCGGCGGCTATCTCGGCCGCGCGATTCCGGACGAGAACCGCACGATCCTCGACTGGCCCAAGCTCGCGGCCAATCTGAAGACGGTCTGGGAGCTGTTCCCCATCATGCGCGGCGCCTCGATCGTCCGCGCCTGGGCCGGCATCGAGGGCCGTGTCGCGGACGATCTGCCCATCTTCGGCAAGAGCGCGAGGCATGAGGGCCTCTATCACCAGTTCGGCTTTTCGCTGCACGGCTTCCAGCTCGGCCCCGGCGCCGGCGCCGTGATGGCCGAGATCATCGCGACAGGCCGCTCGAACGTGCCGATCGACGGGCTCGGCATCGAGCGTTTCGCTCGCGGAACGTCGTGATCACAGCCATTCCGTCATTGCGAGCGCAGCGAAGCAATCCAGGGAGCCTCGCGCTCTATGAGTCTGGATTGCTTCGCTGCGCTCGCAATGACGGCGAGACACCCCTTCACCACAGGAGAACCACGATGACCATCAAGCGCAGCATCAAGACGCCGATCCAGAACCGCATCGTCGAGACCGGCGGGCTCGTCTTCGTCGGCGGCGTCATTGCCGACGACACCAGCAAGACCATGGGGCCGCAGACCGAGAACATCCTCGGCAAGATCGAGGGCTATCTCGGCGAGGTCGGGCTCGACCGCAAGGCGATCGTCGCCGCGCAGATCTACGTGACCGATCTCTCCCAGAAGAAGGAGATGGACGCGGCCTGGACCGGCTTCTTCGGGGACGACATGCCGACCCGCGCCACGGTCGGCGTCGCCGATCTCGGCGGCGGCGCCATGATCGAGGTCGTGGTCACCGCGTCGCGCGGCTGATCAGGTGCCGCGCGGCTTCGCCCGGGTCGTGGGCGGAGCCGCTGCCGGATCGTCCGGCCAGGGGTGGCGCGGATAGCGCCCCTTCATCTCGGATTTCACCGCCGCCCAGGACCCCCGCCAGAAGCCCGGCAGGTCGCGCGTGACCTGGATCGGGCGATGCGCCGGCGACAGCAACTCCAGCACCAGCGGCACACGACCGCCGGCGAGCGCCGGATGGGTCGAGAGCCCGTAGAGCTCCTGCACCCGGACCGAGATCGTCGGCCCCGCCTCGGCGGCATAGTCCACTGCGAGCGAGGAGCCGGTCGGCGCGGTGAAATGCGTCGGCGCCTCGGTCTCCAGCCGTCGTTTCATCTCCCACGGGATCAGGCTCGCGAGCGCGCCGTCGAGGTCGCCCGGCTCGATCGCCGCAAGCGAGGCCCGGCCCAGGATATGCGGCGCGAGCCAGATGTCCGGGTTGCGCGCCAGTCCCTCGTCGGAGAGGTCCGGCCAATCGGCTTCCGGCTCCGCCCGGCGCAGGAAGGCGATGCGCTCGCGCAACTGGCTTTGCCCCCGCGTCCAGGGCAGCAGGCCGATGCCGAGGCCGGCTATCCCGCGCGCCAGCACCTCGGCGTTCTCCGGGCTCGCCTCGACGGGCAGCGGGCGTTCCGACAGGGTGAGCGCGCCGAAGCGCCGCGCCGCCCGGGCCCGGAGCGCGCGCGCGGCACGGTCGAACACTGCTTCCGCCGTCTCTAAGATCGGAAACGGCGCCAGACCCTGTGCGACGAGCGCGGCAATCTCGGTCTCGGCGATCGCGGCGCCGGCCATGATCCGTGCCTGCTGGGCCGAGCCGGTCATCTCCGCCACGACGATGAGGGACTCGCGCGCGAGTCGTTGGCCGGGTTCGAGTGCCGCGCCGCGTCCATTGGCGAGGAGAAACTGGCCGGAACCGGGGTTGCGCGCCTTGGCCACGCGGTCGGGATAGGCAAAGGCGAGCATCAGGCCGGGCGAGAGCGGCTGCCGGGATATGACGGGAACGGCTTGCGCCGCCATACGCGCCCAGCCCTCGGCGAGGCGGCGCATATCGGCGGCGCGGCCGCCGCGCTCGCGCGCGAAGCGCTCGAGCCGCTCCGCCAGATCTATCGCATCCCCGCCGAGCCCGCGCTCGACCATCAGGGCCGCGAGCATCGCGGCGGGCTCCGCCTCGCCGAAGCGCGCGGCCGCGACGACCATCCGCGCCAGGCGCGGCGGCAAGGGCAGGCCGCGCAGGACGCGCCCCTCCGGCGTGATGCGACCCTCTTCGTCGAAGGCGCCGATGCCGGCGAGCAGGGCGCGCGCCTCCTTGACGGCGGGAGCCGGCGGCGGATCGAGAAAGGCGAGACGGGCGGGATCGGACACGCCCCAGGCGGCGCAGTCGAGCAGCAGTCCCGAGAGATCGGCGGAGAGGATCTCGGGCCGGGCGAAGGCCTCGAGCGCGCCGGTCGCGGCCTCCTCCCAGAGCCGGTAGCAGATACCTGGCTCGGTGCGCCCCGCGCGGCCCCGGCGCTGATCGGCCGCCGCGCGGCTGACGCGGCGCGTCTCCAGCCGGGTGATGCCGATATCCGGCTCGTAGACCGGCACGCGTGCGAGGCCGGAATCGATCACGACACGCACGCCCTCGATCGTCAGCGAGGTTTCCGCGATGGCGGTCGCCAGCACGACCTTGCGGCGGCCGGGCGGGGCGGGCAGCACGGCGCGATCCTGCTCGGCCTGATCGAGCGCGCCGTAAAGCGGCGCGATCTCGACGGAGGCGTCGCGGATGCGCTCGCGCAGCCTTTCCTCGACGCGCCTGATCTCGCCCTGACCGGGCAGGAAGACGAGGAGAGAGCCGGCCTGCTCCGCGAGCGCGAGAAGAACGGTGTCCGTGACCTGATCCTCGATCCGCTTCAGCGGGTCGCGGCCGCGATAGCGCGTCTCGACCGGAAAGGAACGGCCCTCGCTGGCGATCAGCGGGGCGTCGCCGAGCAATTTGCCCACGCGCGCGCCGTCGAGCGTCGCCGACATCACCAGGATGCGCAGGTCCTCGCGCAGGCCGCCCTGTGCGTCGAGCGCCAGCGCCAGCCCGAAATCGGCGTCGAGCGAACGCTCGTGGAATTCGTCGAAGAGCACGGCGGCGATGCCGTCGAGCGCGGGATCGTCGAGGATCATCCGGGCGAAGACGCCCTCGGTGACGACCTCGATGCGCGTGCGCGGCCCCACTTTGGAGCCGAGCCGAACGCGCAGGCCGACCGTCTCGCCCACGCGCTCGCCCAGCGTCTGCGCCATGCGGGCCGCCGCGCCGCGCGCGGCCAGCCGGCGCGGCTCCAGCAGGATGAGCTTCTTTCCACCCGTCCAGGCCTCGTCCAGCAAGGCGAGCGGCACGCGCGTCGTCTTGCCTGCGCCGGGCGGAGCGACGAGCACGGCATTCGACTGCCCGGCCAGCGCGGCGCAGAGCTCGCCGAGCACGGCGTCGATCGGCAAAGCGGTGTCGAAGGAGCGCATCGCGGGGGTGTGGCGCAGCCGCGCGCGCCACGCAAGCGGGGCTTGCTGGAACGAGTCTAAATGAGTGCTTTGGCCGCACTCGCGGCGCAGGGTTGCACCTGCTATAGGACCAGAATCCAGACGGCCTGCCGTCCCGGCCATGGCGCAGATTGGAGCCCGGTCGGCGGCGCCCGTTTCAAACGAAGCAGTTTCTCGATGCATCTTACGATCGGCACAAGGCGCAGCCCGCTCGCCATGGCTCAGACCGAGCAGATCATGGCACTCATCCGGGCCAGGCATCCGCATGTCGAGTTCTCGCTCAAGCCGATCGCGACCATCGCCGACAAGGACCGGGTCTCCCACTTCCATCAGTTCGGCATCATCGGCGTCTTCTCCACCGAGCATGAGGAGCAGCTCGTCTCGGGCGAGGTCGACATCGTCGTCCATTCGCTGAAGGATCTGCCGACGAAGCTGCGCGACGGTCTCGTGCTGGCCGCCGTGCCGGGGCGCGAGGATCCGCGCGACATCCTCTGCGGGTCTCCCCTGGCCGAGCTGAAGCCCGGCGCCCGTGTCGGGACTGGGTCGCTCAGGCGGCGCGCGCAGCTGCTGGCGCTGACGCCGGGCGTCGAGATCGTGCCGATCCGCGGCAATATTGGCCCGCGCCTGGCCCGGACCGAGGGCGAGGACGGGCTCGACGCGGTGATCCTCGCCTGCGCCGGCCTGCAGCGCCTCGGCCTCAAGCCGGGCCACTCGGAAATCCTGGAGCCGGGACTGTTTCCATACGCGGTCGGGCAGGGCGCTCTCGGCGTCCAGGCGCGCGCGGCCGACACGGAGATCCTCGCCATCCTGAAGGACATCGAGGACGCGAAGACGCGGGCGGAGGTCGATGCCGAACGGGCGATGCTGCATGCGCTCGGGGCGGGCTGCAGCCTGCCGGTCGGCACCAGCGCCCATTGGCGCGACGGCAAACTCGTGCTCAGCGGCCAGGTCACCTCGATCGACGGTCGCAAGCGCGTCGTCGAGGAGCTGGAAGGCTCTCCGGAAGAGGCGGCGCAGCTCGGCCTCGCCGTGGCGGATGCGCTGCGCGCCGCCGGAGGCGCCGCGATCCTCGAAGCCTCCTATGGCAATTTCGCCCATTTCAAGCTTCACGGACACTGAGCCCCGCGCCGCCGCCTTGGCGACGCCTCTCGCCAAGCCGGCGTCCGGCATGCTAACCGCAAGCTCATGACAGAGACCGGCCAGACCCGCATCGAGACCCGCTTCCAGTCCTGCGCCCGCGAGGGCCGGGCCGCACTGGTGACTTTCGTCACCGCAGGCGACCCCGACCTCGCCACCTCGCAGGCGATCCTGAACGCCCTGCCGGCGGCGGGGGCGGATGTGATCGAGCTCGGCGTGCCGTTCACCGATCCGATGGCCGACGGCATCCCGGTCCAGCTCGCCGGCCAGCGCGCGCTCAAGGCGGGGCAGACGCTGAAGAAGACTTTGGCGATGGTCGAGGCCTTCCGCGCCGCCGGCCACGATACGCCGATCGTGCTGATGGGCTACTACAACCCGATCTACGTCTACGGCGTCGAGCGCTTCCTCGCGGATGCGCGCCGGGTCGGCGTCGACGGGCTGATCGTCGTCGATCTGCCGCCGGAGGAAGATGCCGAGCTCTGCCTGCCGGCGCTCGCGGCGGGTATCAGCTTCATCCGCCTCGCTACGCCTACGACCGACGACAAGCGCCTGCCCAAGGTGCTCGGGAACACGTCGGGCTTCGTCTATTACGTCTCGATGACCGGCGTCACCGGCGGCTCCATCGCGAATTACGACGCGGTCGGCGACGCGGTGGCGCGCATCAAGCGTCATACGCGCCTGCCCGTCGCGGTCGGATTCGGCGTCAAGACCGCGCAGGACGCCGTGGCGATCGCGCGCGGCGCGGACGGCGTCGTCGTCGGCTCGGCGCTCGTCGAGCGCGTCCGGCTCTCGCTCGATGCCGAGGGCAAGGCCACGGAAAAGACCGTTTCGGCGGTCACTTCGCTGGTGGCGGAACTCGCCGCCGGCGTCCGCTCCGTCGCGAAGGCCGCCTGAGCTCATTCCCGCATCGGCTTTTCCCGAAGACCGGTGCCACCGTTCGGGCCGATGCTCACAGGCTCCGGCGCAAGTCAGGAACGATCCGATGAACTGGATTACCGAAGTCGTCCGGCCGCGCATCAAGACGCTGTTCAAGCGCGAGACGCCCGAGAATCTCTGGGTCAAATGCCCGGTGTCGGGGCAGATGGTCTTCCACAAGGACGTCGAGGCGAACGGCTTCGTCATCCCCGGCTCGAACCATCACATGCGCGTCACCGCGCCGGATCGTCTGCGGCTGACCTTCGACAACGGCAAATGGCAGGACATCGCCCTGCCGGATGTCGCGATCGACCCGCTGAAATTCCGTGACGAGAAGCGCTATGTCGATCGTCTCAAGGACGCCCGCGCCAAGACCGGAGCGACCGACGCCTTCAAGGTCGCTTACGGCCTCGTGAAGGGGCTGGCGATGACGGTCGCCGTGCAGGACTTCCATTTCATGGGCGGCTCGCTCGGCATGGCCGCGGGCGAGGCCTTCGTCAGGGGTGCCGAGACCGCGATCGAGAAGAAGACACCCTATGTCGTCTTCGCCGCCTCCGGCGGAGCGCGCATGCAGGAGGGCATCCTCTCGCTGATGCAGTTGCCACGCACGACGGTCGCGATCCGCCGGCTGCGCGCCGCCGGCCTGCCCTATTTCGTCGTCCTGACCAATCCGACGACCGGCGGCGTCACCGCCTCCTACGCCATGCTGGGCGACGTCCATATCGCCGAGCCGGGCGCGCTGATCGGCTTCGCCGGGCCGCGCGTCATCGAGCAGACGATCCGCGAGAAGCTGCCCGACGGCTTCCAGCGCTCGGAATATCTCAAGGATCACGGCATGGTCGACATGGTCGTCCATCGCCACGACATCCCGGAAACGCTGGCGCGGCTCGGCCGCCTGCTGACCAGGCAGCCGGCGCAGGACGCCGGGACGCTTCCCGCTGCGCCGCTCGTGGCCGAGGCCGTCTGAAACCGGGCGGCGGGCGGAGGTCCGGGACGATATGGGGTCTTCCGACACGCTGCTGGCGCGTTTCCTGGCGCTGCATCCCAAGCTGATCGACCTTTCGCTCGGGCGCATTCTCACCCTGCTCGAAAAGCTCGGCGATCCCCAGAAGCGCCTGCCGCCGGTGATCCACGTCGCGGGAACCAACGGCAAGGGCTCGACGATCGCCTTCATGCGGGCGATCCTGGAGGCGGCCGGGCTCAGGGTGCACGTCTACACCTCGCCGCATCTCGTGCGTTTCCATGAGCGCATCCGGCTCGGCGCGCCCGGGGGTGGGCGGTTCGTCGACGAGGCGGCGCTCGTGGAGGCGCTGGAGCGTTGCGAGCGGGCCAATGACGGGGCGGCGATCACCTTCTTCGAGATCACCGGCGCCGCCGCCTTCCTGCTCTTCGCCGAGCACGAGGCCGATGTGCTGCTGCTCGAGGTCGGGCTCGGCGGCCGTTTCGACGCGACGAACGTCATCGACCATCCGGCCTGCGCGGTGGTGACGCCGGTCTCGATGGACCATGCCGAGTATCTCGGCGACAGTGTCACCAAGATCGCGGGCGAAAAGGCGGGCATCTTCAAGCGCGGCGCGCCTGCCGTGATCGCGCCGCAGGAGCCGGAGCCGACCGCCGTGCTGGAAGCCGCCGCCGAGCGGGCCGGCGCCTCCAAGATTCTGGTCGGGGCGCAGGATTTCCATGTCCATGAGGCCGGCGGCCGGCTGGTCTACGAAGATCAGGACGGGCTTTTGGACCTGCCCCTGCCGAAGCTCGCGGGGCGCCACCAGCATGTCAATGCGGGCACGGCGATCGCGGCCCTGCGGGCCGCCGGCTATGGCGGCCTGCCCGCCAGCGCCTTCGAACAGGGGATGCTGAACGCGGACTGGCCCGCGCGGCTGCAGCGGCTGGCGCGCGGCAACCTGCTCGAGCTCCTGCCGCCGCGTGCGGAGCTCTGGCTCGACGGCGGGCACAACCCGGATGGCGGGCGCGTTCTCGCCCAGGCCATGGCCGATCTCGCCGACCGCAACCCGGCCCCGCTGGTGCTGGTTGCCGGCCTGCTGTCGACCAAGGATGCACGCGCCACGCTCGGCCATTTCAAGGGGCTGGCGCAGGGGCTCTTCGCCGTCCCGATCCACAACCAGCTCGCCGCACGCTCGGCCGAGGAGGTCGCGGCTATCGCTCGGGAGGCCGGACTGAAGGCCGAGGCCTCAGGCTCTGTCGAGCAGGCGTTGCGCGAGATCGCGGCGCGTGCCTGGCCGGCCCCGCCGCGCATCCTGATCTGCGGCTCGCTCTATCTCGCCGGAGAAGTGCTCGCCGCCAACGGCACGCCGCCGGTGTAGGCGGCGACAACCTGAAGGGGACGCCATGACGAGTTGGACCCGCAGGACCGTCTCCGCCATCGGGCAGGGCGGCTGGTATATCGAGCGCGGGCAGCGGCGCGAGGCGGTGGCGGCCCTGCGCCGCGGCCTCGACCTCGGGCTCACCCATATCGACACTGCCGAGATGTATGGCGACGGGCGTTCGGAAGAGATCATCGGCGAGGCGATCTCGGAGCGGCGCGACGAGGTCTTCCTGGTGTCGAAGGTGCTGCCTCACAACGCCTCGCGGGCCGGCACCATCGCCGCCTGCGAGCGCTCCCTGCGCCGCCTCGGCACCGACCGGCTCGACGCCTACCTGCTGCACTGGCGCGGCGGATACCCGTTGGCCGAAACCTTCGCCGCCTTCGAGGCGCTGAAGCGGGACGGAAAGATCCTCTCCTGGGGCGTCAGCAATTTCGACGTCGACGATCTGGAGGAGGCGCTCGGCGTCGCCGGGGAGGGGGCCATCGCCTGCAACCAGGTGCTCTACCATCTCGGCGAGCGGGCGATCGAGCATGCGGTGCTGCCCTGGTGCGCGCGCCACGGCGTCGCGGTCACGGCCTACAGCCCGTTCGGGCATGACGATTTCCCGGAGCCGGCGAGCCCCGGCGGCGCGGTGCTGGGCGAGATCGCCGCCAGCCATGGCGCGAGCGCCCGCCAGGTGGCGCTCGCCTTCCTGACGCGCGACGAGACCGTCTTCGCCATTCCGAAGGCCGGCCGCGTGCCCCATGTCGAGGACAATGCCGGGGCGCTGGCCCTGCGCCTGTCGCCGGACGAGATCGACCGGCTCGACACGGCCTTTCCGCGCGGGCGGAAGCCGGCCTCCCTGCCGATGCTCTGAAGCGTCAGAAGCCGGCGGCGCGGCGCAGCAGGTCGAGCCCGACGATCGTCAGCAGCGCCTGGATCGTCGCCTTGAACCAGCGCTCCGGCAGGGCCTCCAGCAGCTTCGTGCCGGCCATGGTGCCGGCGAAGCCGGAGACGATCATCGCCAGGATCAGGGGGAGCCAATCCCTGAAGGCGAAACCGAGCGCGGTGAAGGCAAAGACCTTGAGCAGGTGCTGCACCGTGGTGCAGGCGGCATGCGTCGCGATGAGCTGGCGCTTCTCGAGCCCGAGCGGCAGCAGCAGGGCCTGGACGAAGGGCCCGGTTGCGCCGACGAACATGGTCACGAAGGTGGACAATCCTCCGCCGATGACGACGCCGCTGGAGGCGAGGCCCGGAATGCGCGGCTTGGGAACCCAGGTCATCGTCAGCACGAAGACGCCGAGCAGTCCCATCAGCACCCGTTCCGGCAGTTCGACGACGAGCCAGGCACCGATGGCGACGCCGACGAGCGAGCCGAGCGTGAAGCGCGCGACGAGCGGCCAGACGGCGTGTGCTCTCTGCACGAAGGTCCGGCCGAGATTGGAGCCGAGCTGGACGAGGCCGTGCACGGCGATGATGACGTTCGGCGGAACGGTGCCGGCCAGCGCTCCGAGCATGGCCATGCCTCCGCCGATCCCGAAGGCGGCCGTGAAGGCCGATGTGAGGAAACTGGTCGCGACCAGAAGCAGAGCGATAGGCGCGGATACGCCTGCGGGCAGGAGGAGTTCGGGCATGGACGGAGGCCGAGGGCGGACGGAGCTTCTCCCCGTTACACGCTCCTGCGCGCCCTGCCCAGCGGGAGCGGCAGCCTGCGGGCCACGGCTTGCCGGAAACCACGATTTGCCTTGGCCCTTTACAAATGGGCGCGCGAGGCGGTTTCCTTGACGTCAATGGCGGCGGCCTTCGGCCGACAATGCCGGTTCGTCAACAGACAGCGTCGTTTCGGAGTTGCGTGATGCGTCGGGCTCTCGGCCTTCTGGCATTCCTGTCGCTCGTCCTGGCGGCGACCTCGCCCGCGCGGGCCGGTGTCGACGTCAGGGTCGACATTCCCGCCCAGCGCATGAAGGTCACCACCACCGACGGCGAGGTCTACAACTGGACGATCTCGTCCGGCCGCAAGGGCTTCCGGTCGCCGAACGGCGTCTATCGTCCGACGCGGCTGGAAAAGAACTGGTACTCGCGCAAATACGGTGGCGCGATGCCGTATTCGGTATTCTTCCGCGGCGGCTACGCGATCCATGGCACGACGGCGGTCGGTGCGCTCGGCCGGCCGGCGTCGCATGGCTGCATCAGGCTGCACCCCGCCAACGCCGCAAAGCTCTTCGCGCTGGTGAAGAAGCATGGCGCGGGGCAGACGCGGATCGCGCTGAACGGCGCCGCGCCGGACGGGCTCTCGCAGTTCGCCAAGGCCCCCGGCAGAGCGAAGAGCTTGCAGGCGCAGGCCGGGGCCAAGCAACGGGCGGCCGTCGTCGCAGAGACGCGGGCCGGCAAGAACTGGAACGCGGCGCGCGGCCAGATTCTGCTGAGGCCGTCCCTGCCCGCCGGGGCCTATGGCTATCAGCCCTATTACCCGTCCGGCTCCCCGGTCTATCAGGGCCTAGCGCCGGGCTGGCGCTAGGCGCGTCCCGTCCGGTCGCCCGCCTCAGTTCTGGGGCGCGCATTCCATCCGGACGCGCTGGCCCGGCTGGGGAAGGGTCTGGCAAGCCAGGGATGCCGGCAGGGCCTTGAGCGGATCCGGCGGCACGGTGCGACGCTCGCGTTTCACTTCGGCTTTCCCTTCGACGCGGAGCGAAGGCGCGGAGACCGCGAAGCGCGACGGCGGAGCCGCTGTCGCGGGAGCTGCCGTCGCAGCCGCCGGGGGCGCCGCATCGGGGCGAATCGCGACCGGCGTCGTCGACGCGGACGCCAGTTGCGGAGCTGCGGCCGGCTGCGGGGCCGGCTGCCATGGTCTCCAGCTGCCCAGCCGCGTGAACGCCTCGATGGCGGGCCTCGTCATCTCATCGGCGCTGGGGGAAGCTTGCATGCACCCGGCGAGCATGAATCCGCTCGCGCACATGACAGCGCGGCAGGAGAAATTTGCCATCGTTGTCCCAATCTGCTCTCGTCAGGAGGCTGTCAGTTCTCTCCCCATCGGGGCCGAGAGTCAATTTCGGTCTCGCGCTCCGGCTCCGGTCCGGCGCCTCGACGGCGCGCCGGAGAGAACGGGCTGCGGCCGTCCGCTCGGGCAGCCGAGCCCGAGCGTCAGGCCACGCCCGCCGGGCTGTCGCCACGAGGCCAGGCCGGGAGTCTCGAAGAGGTCGTCGATATCCCGGCTCAGGCTGTCGAAGGGTTGCCAGGGAGCACCGGCGGCCGGCATGGCGCCGTCTCCCCCTCCGTTTGCGCATGGCGGCACACTGATTTCGGTCAAAGGAGCGGCGCGGAAACCATGCCATGATCATCCGCGATACGAGGACAAGCGGAGCGGTGACATGAACGACATTCTCGTCCACCTGGATGGCAGCGCCGAGGATGAGACGCGCCTGTCCTATGCGGAAGGGCTGGCATCGGCCTCCGATCTGCACGTCACCGGCCTCTTCACCAATCCACTGCCGCTGCCCGTCGCGCTCGGCTCCCCGGACGATGGCGGCGCCTCGGCGTTGCTGTATGCCGAGCTCGATCAGGAAGCGCGCGAGCGCGGCGCGCAGGTGAAGGCGCGCCTGGTCGAACGGCTCGATCGCATGGCCGCGACGACAGACGTCGCGGAACTCGATCTGGTTTCCATCGACATGGCGGCTGCGGTCGTCTCGGCCGCGCGCGCGAGCGACCTCTTCATCGCGACCACGCCCTATCGGACGAAGAACGACGAAGACGACTGGGACGCCCTCATCGAGGCGGTGATCTTCGGCAGCGGCCGTGGCACGCTGCTGGTGCCCCCGGGCCAGAAGCTGCGCGGCCCGTTCCGGCGCATCGTGATCGGCTGGCGCGACACGCGCGAGTCGGCGGTGGCGATGGCGCAGGTCCTGCCGTTTCTCTCGGCGACGACGCAGGTCGACATCGTGCTGGTGGATGCCGATCTGGACGACGGGGCCGCGCCCGCGGCCGGGATCGCCCGCCATCTCGCCCGGCACGGCGCGACGACGCAGGTCAAGCTCGTCAAGAGCGGCCCCGGCACCGTGGCCGATGCGCTGCTGGAGCAGGCGGCGCGCTCGTCCGCCGATTTGCTGGTGCTGGGCGCCTACGGCCATAGCCGCCTGCGCGAGTGGATCCTGGGCGGCACGACGCGCGATATTCTCGCGACGGCGACCTTGCCGGTGCTGACGGCGCATTGACGCCACGGTCGCAAGGCGGCTTCGCGGCGACGGTCATCCCTGCCGCGAGGCGAGCTGCGCGGCCGCGAGCGCGAGGATGGCCTCGGCGGTTTCCGCTGCGGGCCGTGCCGCCGGCAGGCGGGTCCAGGCGATGGCGCCCGTGGTTCCGCGCAGTTGCCGCTCGAGAACCTCCGAGGTCGCGTCGGAAGGGCCGCCCCTGCGGTCGCGGACGCGCGCGCGCAGGATGTCGGGATCGACGTCCAGCCAGATGCCCGTGAAAGGCCTGCCGGTCGCGCGGGCCGCCTCTTCGATCGCGGCACGCCTGTCTGCCTCGTCGAAGACCGCGTCGACCACGACGCTGCCGCCGGCGGCGAGCAGCTCGCCGGCTTGGCTAGCGAGAGTCCGATAGACTTCGTTCGAAACCGCCGGCCGGTAGGCCTCCGGGCCGAGCCGCGTTTCGGCCGCCGCGCCGAACATCCGCTTGCGGATACGGTCGCTCTCGATCACCCGCGCGCCCGGGGCGGTGCCCAGTGACGGGGCCGCCAGCTCGGCGACGGTGCTCTTGCCCGAGCCGCTCAGGCCCCCGATGGCGACGAGTCCGGGCGGCACGGGGCGCAGCAGCGCCTCGGCGAGCGCGAAATAGGAGCGCGCCTCGGTGGCGGTTTCGCTGCTCCCGTCGACCGCCTGACCGGCGAGCACATGCGCCCGGACCGCCGCGCGCAGCGCCATGAAGAAGGGCAGCAGCGCGAAGCCGCTCTCGTCGCCGGTCTCGTCGAGATAACGGTTCATCACGAGATTGGCGAAGCCGGGCAGGTTCCGGTGCCAGAGATCCATCAGCAGGAAGGCGAGGTCGTAGAGCGTGTCGATGGTCGCCAGCGCGTCGTCGAACTCGATGCAGTCGAACAGAGTGGGCTCGTCGCCGATCAGGCAGATGTTGCGCAGGTGCAGGTCGCCATGGCAGCGGCGGACATGGCCGGCGGCGGCGCGGGCGTCGAGCAGAGGGGCGTGCCGCGCCAGCGCCTCCCGGAAGGCGCGGTTCAGCCGTGCGGTCTCGTCGGGACGCATGGTCGCGCAGCGGGCGAAGGCCGCCTCGTTGATCGCGAGCACATGGGCGATGGTCTCGCTGCCGCCTCGCCCGGTGATTTCCGCGTCGTGATGAAAGCGTGCGATCCTCCGCGCGAGCCGGGTCATCATCGCGGGGGTCAGCTCGCCCGCGACAGCCATCCGGTCGAAAAGACGGCTCTGGTCGAAGCGCGCCATCTCCACGACGGCATCGACGAGTGTCCCTTCGCCGTCGAAGGCGAGCCCGCCATCGCGCTCGCGGGTGATCCGGCGCAAGCCGAGATAGAGATCAGGCGCCGTCCTGCGGTTCAATGCGAGCTCGTTTTCGCAGGCGGCGAGACGCTGCTCGACGGACGAAAAATCGACATAGGGCAGCGTCACCGCCCGCTTCAGCTTGAAGACGCGATCGCCGGCGAGGAAGACGAGCGAGATATGGGTCTCGATCAGCTCCACCGGTTCGGTGCGCCCGGCGACCGGAAGGCTCTTCAGGAAGGCGATCGTCCGCGACTGGTCCTGCCGGTCCATCCATCCTCCCACGCGCCCCGACCCGTGCTTGAGGGGGTGCCGATGTCAGGGCGCATTATGCGGGGCGCCCGCCGGTCCCGGTTTGATGTCGCTCAAACCTGCCGGAGGCACCGGGGCGCTTCGGCGCAGGATGGTGCTTGACTTGTATCGAATTTGTATCTTTCATCGCTGCCGGTCACCGAGGGTCACCGTTTGGTCCGCTATCAGGAAATCGCCCATAGCCTCGCCAGCGGCCTCGCGGCCGGCGGCGGTCATTCCCGGGCGATTCCCTCGGAAAACGAGCTCTGCCAGCGCTACGGCGCCAGCCGCACCACGATCCGCGCGGCGCTGAAGCAGCTTCAGGACCAGGGCCTGATCGAGCGCCGGCAGGGGCTCGGCACCTTCTACCGGCCGCGGCACATCGCCAAGAATCTCGGCAGCATCGTCGACTTCCACACCGAGGCCCGCCTGGCCGGGCGCGTGCCGGCGACGCGGGTGATCTCGCTCGACATGCGGGAGGCCCAGCCCGAGGAGTTCGCGCTGTTCGGGCAGGCCATCGCCGCCGGAGGCATCGTCGATCTGCTGCGCCTGCGCAGCCTCGACGACCAGCCCGCCGTGCTGCAGCGCTCGCGTCTCGGCAGGGCCGTGCTCGGCCCGGCGCTGCCCGGCGATCTCGCCAACACCTCGCTCTACCGCTATCTCGCCGAGCGTCGCGACATCCGGGTCGTGACGGTCGAGGAGACGCTGGAGCCGCTCGGCATCGGCCCCGGCGACGCCGTCCATCTCGGGCTTCGGCCGGGAGTGGCCGTCTTCCGCTCGCAGCGCATCGCGCGCGATGCCGAGGGCACGGTGGTCGAGGTCAGCGACAACCTGATCCGGGGCGACATCTATCGCTTCACCATCCACCGCCGGGTCGCAGAGGACTTGCCGTGAGCGTCGTTCTGGCCTGCGATCTCGGTGGCACCAGCTTCCGTGCCGCGCTCGTCGACGCGCGCGGCGTCACGCTCGCCGAGGCGGTCGTGCCGGGTCCGACGCCGATCGACCGCATGGGCTGGTCGGAGGTCGACGCCACGGCCTGGTGGCGCATTCTCGTCGAGGCCGCCGGCACGCTGGCCCGGACCGCGCCTGATCTCTTCGGCCAGGTCGAGGGCATCGCGATCTGCGGGGTCACGCGCACGCAGGTCTTCGTCGGCCGCGACGGGCGCCAGCTTCGCCCCGCCATGACATGGAAGGACACGCGCTCGGAGGCCGCCGCCGCCCGGTTGCGGGAGCGCCTGGGCAGCCATCCGGAAGCCGAGCGGATCAACGCATTCCATCCGCTCGCGCGCCTCGCCTGGCTCGCGGAGCAGGAGGAGGCGACCTTCCGCAGCCTTGCCTGCGTGCTGGAGCCGAAAGACTGGCTGAATTTCCGGCTGACCGGCCGCAGCGCCGGCGATGCCGTCTCGATGGCGCGGCTGATCGCCTGCACGGAAAGCGCAGGCGATGTCCATCCGCTGGCCGCCATCGGGCTATCGGCCTCGGTGCTGCCGCCGGTGCTGGACGCGCAGGAAGCCGTCGGCCCGGTGCAGGACGGTCTGCCGGCGCCGCTCGACAGGCTCGCCGGCGTGCCGGTGTTCTGCTGCTCCAGCGATACCTGGGTCGCGGTGGCGGGGCTGGGCGCGCTGCGGGCCGGCCACGCCTACAACATCTCCGGCACCACCGAGGTCCTGGGCGTCGTCGGCGACACGCCGGCGCAGGCCGAAGGGCTGCTGACGGTCGACTGGCGCGGGGTGTGGCAGCTCGGCGGGCCGAGCCAGAACGGCGCCGACACCGTGGCCTGGCTGCTCGCGCTGATCGGGCGGTCGGACGATCCGGCAGGCGTCGGCGCCACCATGGAAGCGCTGCTCGGTGGCCGCCGCCATCCCCAGCCGCTGATCTTCCTGCCTTATCTCCAGGGCGAGCGCGTGCCCTACTGGAATCCGGCCTTGCGCGGGGCTTTCGTCGGCCTCAATCGCAGCCATGGCGCGACCGATCTCGCCTATGCCGTGCTGGAGGGCGTCGCCTTCCTCAACCGCATCGTGCTGGAGCGGGCGGAGGCCGCGCTGGGCGGTCCGGCGATGGAGATCCGCTTCGGCGGCGGGGCTGCCGCGAACCCGGTCTGGAGCCAGATCAAGGCCGATATCTGCGGCCGGCCGGTCGTGGTCGGTGCCGCCAGGGAGCCCGGAATCCTCGGCGCGGCGATCGTCGCCTGGACGGGGCTCAGCCGTTTCGCTTCGCTCGCCGAGGCGCAGGAGCGGCTGGTCAGCGTCGCCCGGCGGTTCGAGCCGCGGCCAGGTCCCCGTGCCGCCTATGACGCCCTCTTCCCGCTGTATCGCCGCGCTGAGGCCGCGCTCGCGCCGGTTTCGGCCGAGCTCGCCGCGCTCTCGCGCAGCTCGGGCGCGCTGCCCGGCATCCATGCTTCCCCTCTCGCATCATCGAAGGACTGATCCGTCATGAAGACCCTCGTGCAGGCCGAGTACGGCCGGGACCACCTGCTGGTCGGCTGCGTGCACACGCTCGCCTTGCCCGGATCGCCGCTCTACGACCGCAGCGGCGGCATGCGCAAAGTCATCAGGCAGGCGCAGGAGGAGGCGAAGATCCTCGAGGAGGCCGGCTTCCACGCGCTGCTCTACACCAATGAATCGGACATGCCCTACGAGGCGAAGATGCCGATCGAGGCCGTCGCCGCGATGACCGAGGTGATCGCCGAATGCCAGGCGCGCACCAGCCTGCCGCATGGCGTCAACATGCTGATCGACCCGCCGGCCTCGATCGCCGTGGCGCATGCCACGGGCGGGCGCTTCGTACGCGCCTTCCTGACCGGGCTGCTCGCGGGCGATATCGGCATGATGGCGCCGGACGGGGCGCGTGCGCTGCGTCTGCGCGCCAATCTCGGCGCCGAGAACATCAGGATCATCTGCAACGTCACCCCCGGCTTCTCGATCAATCTCGACAACCGGCCGGTCGAGCAGCTCGCCTCGGGCGCGGTCTTCATCGGGCTCGCCGACGTCGTCTGCGTTGGTGGCCCGGCGGCGGGCAAGGAGGCCGATATCGGCGTGATCGAGCGCGTCGCGAAGCATGTCTCCGATACGCCCGTCGCGGTCGGCACCGGCGTCGCGGAAGAGAACATCGCCCGGCTGGCGGAGGTCGCCGACATCTTCATCGTCGGCACCTCGATCAAGAAGGACCGGCAGACGCTGAACCCGGTCGAGCCGAGCCGCGCCCAGGCGCTGGTGCGCGCCTACGAGACGCGCAAGGCGGCCTGATCCGATGTCGGCAGCCGAAGCACCCGTCACCCTCATTACCGGCGCCTCGGGCGGTATCTGCGGTGCGCTCGCCGTCATGCTCGCCGGGGCGGGGCACAGGCTCGTCCTCTCGGCGCTCGATATGGCCGGGCTCGATGCTGTCGCGGCGGAGGTCGCCTCGGTCGGCGGCGAGGCGGTCACGATCGCCGGCGACGTGCGCGAGCGCGCGCTCGCCGAGGCGTTGATCGAACTCGCCGAGACGCGCTTCGGCCGGCTCGACCATCTCGTCACGGGTGCCGGCGCGTCGCGCCCGGTGCCGCTCGTCGAGATGGAGGACGATGAGTGGGACAAGCTCGTCGACATCAACCTCTCGGCCGTGTTCCGCATCTCGAAGGCGGCGGCCCGGCGGATGATCGCGCAGGGGGAGGGGGGTGCCATCGTCCACATCTCCTCCATCGCCCACAGCAATGGCGGGGCGAACCTCGCCTATGGCTCGGCCAAGGGCGGCGTCGCGACGCTGACTTACGGCATGGCCCAGCAATTGGGGCGACATGGCATCCGCGTGAATGCTGTTGCGCCCGGCATCATCGATACGCCAATGGTGAGGACCGGATTCGCGCAGCAGTTCAACGCCCTCGTCGAGGGCGCGGCGGTGCGCACCCCCCTCGGCCGGCTCGGGAGACCAGAGGATGTCGCCAGCGTGATCGCCTTCCTGCTTTCGCCGGGCGCGGCCTTCGTCACCGGCGCACTGATTCCGATCACCGGAGGCATCGAAATCCTGTCCCCGATCTCGACCATCGCGAAAGGGGCGTGAGGCGATGGGCCGGATCGACAGCCGTGAACTGATCGGGCGCTACGGCACGGCCATCGCCGGCCTGCTGCTGATCGCCTTCTTCCTTCTGTTCGCGCCGAACTTCGCCAGCGCCACGAACATCGTCAACGTGCTCAAGGATACGAGCTTCCTCGCCATCCTGGCGATCGGTTTCACGCTGGCCTTCACCGTCTCGGAGCTCGATCTCTCCGTCGCCGAGATCGCGAGCCTCGCGGCGGTGGTCTGCGGCTGGCTGGTGCAGCTGCAGTACCCGCCGTTCGTCGCGGTCGCGGCGGCGCTCGCCGTGGGTATCGTGCTCGGCTCGCTCAACGGCTACGGCGTCACGGTCCTGCGCATTCCCTCGCTGATCATGACGCTGGGCACCGCGGCCATCGCCAAGGGCCTCGCCTTCATGATCACGCAGGGCGTCGCCTTCGTCGGCCGCTGGCCCGTCGGCTTCACGGGGCTGGCGCGGGGCTACAGCTTCGGCATTCCCAATCTGGTGCTCTGGATGGCCGCCGTCACCGTCTTCGCCTACGGGCTCGTCAAATGGACGCGGACCGGCGCGCATATGGTCGCGACCGGCGAGGCGGACGAGGCGGCGCGGCTCGCCGGCATCGCCACGGCGCGGATGAAGCGCATCGGCCTGCTGCTGGCCGGCGTGATGTCGGCGATCATGGCCGTGCTGCTCGCCGCCAACCTGTCCTCCGCCGCGCCGAACATGGCGGGCGACTACCTGCTCTACGCCATCGCCGCGGTGCTGCTCGGCATGACGATGTTCGACCCCGGCAAGCCGAACATCCCCGGCACGGTGTTCGCCGCGCTGGTGCTGAAGGTGCTGGGCAACGGCTTGGTGCTGCTCGGCGCGGCCTATTACGTTCAGGACATCGTTCTCGGCGTCATCATCATCGGCTCCGTGGCCTTCTCGGCCAGTGCGATGAAGAAGGCGGCCTTCAAGGTCTGAGTTCTCAATCAAGAAACGAGGGGATGCGTCACATGTTCGGATTGAAGACAATGCTCATGGCGGCCGCCGCGCTCGTCGCGCTCGGCCAGGCCGCAAACGCCTTCGAGGTCGGCATCATCGGCTTCCAGTTCTCGTCGGAGACGCATGCGCGCGTCGCCAACGCCGCTGCCGCCGCCGCGAAGGCCAAGGGCTGGAACGTCACGCTGCTGAACTCCGAGGGCGCGCTCCCCAAGCACGCCGAGCAGTTCGACGCGCTGATCGCCAAGAAGGTCGACGCGATCATCGTCGCCATGGGCAAGCCGGTCGAGGCCGATGCCCAGTTCCAGGCTGCCAAGGCCGCCAAGATTCCGGTCGTCACCGTGCAGTCGGGCTCCAGCCCGCACGCGCTCTTCGACATCCAGACCAACGAATACAAGGTCGGCGCCGAGGCCGCGCTCTACCTGCTCGGCCAGCTCGGCTACCAGGGCAACATCGTCTCGGCCCGCTTCGACCTGAACGTCGCCTCGCGCATCCGCGGCAAGATCCTCGACGTGGTGCTCTCCGAGAACCAGGCCGTGAAGGAACTCGGCAAGTTCTCGATGGCCCGCACCCAGAGCTGGCGCGACGACGTGCGCGCCGGCATGCAGGCGCTGCTGCTCCAGAACCAGGGCAAGATCAACGGCATCTGGGCCTCCTTCGACGGGCAGGCCTACATCATCGACGACCTGCTGCAGTCGCAGGGCGTCAAGAAGGGCCAGATCCCGCTCGTCTCCGTCGATGGCGGCAAGGAGACCTATGAGCGCATCGCCGATCCGGCCTCGACGCTGATGGCGACGGTCTCGATTCCCTTCGAGGAGATGGGCAAGCAGGCCGTCGACGCGATCCAGGCGATCGTCGTCGACAAGAAGCCGAAGGAGACGGTCGCGGCCGGCCCCTATCTCTTCACGGACGCGGTGCTGGTCGACAAGACCAACGTCCAGCAGTTCCTGAAGAAGTGAGGGCGCACGCTCTCTCCGCGTCATGGTCGGGCTTGTCCCGACCGTCCACGTCTTCGCTGGTCGAAGGCCGTGTTCAAGACGTGGATGCTCGCCGCGAGGGCGGGCATGACGCCGGCGTCAGCCATTCGGACTCATCACGCGCGTTGAAGCCATGACCGGGACAACCAGCCCCACACCCCTCCTCTCGCTTCGCGGCATCGGCAAGAGCTACGGCCCCGTGGTCGCGGTACGCGAGGTCGATCTCGACATCTATCCTGGCGAGGTCGTCGCGCTTTGCGGCGACAACGGCGCCGGCAAGTCGAGCCTGATCAAGGTGATCTCCGGTGCCGAGGAGGCGACTTCGGGCACGATGAGCCTGCGTGGCAAGCCCGTCACCTTTTCCTCGCCGCATGACGCGCTCGAACAGGGCGTGGCGACGATCTACCAGGACCTCGCGCTGGCACCGCGTCTCTCCATCGCCCAGAACGTGTTCATGGGCTCGGAGCTGACGAAGCCGGTGCTGCTGCCCTTCCTGCGGCTGCTCGACAAGAAGAAGATGATCGCGGAGTCGCAGCGCTATCTCGCGCAGCTCTCCGCCGCCGTCACCGACATGACGCGGCCCGTGGAGCGGCTCTCCGGCGGCCAGCGCCAGGCGGTGGCGATCTCGCGCGCGCTGCGCTGGAACGCCGAGATCATCATCATGGACGAGCCGACCGCGGCGCTCGGCGTCAAGGAGAGCGCGCTCGTCCTCGATCTCATCCGCAAGCTGAAGGCGGACGGGCGCACCGTCATTCTGATCAGCCACAACATGCGCGACGTGGTGGCGCTCGCCGACCGCGTCGTGATCATGGGGGCGGGGCGCAAATATGTGGATCGCCCGCTCGGGGACCTGACCGCCGACGACATCACGCATCTCATCATGGCCGGTAACGCCAGGGCGGCCTGAGGATGCGCGAGGCGATCGTCATCGACACCGATCCGGGGCAGGACGATGCCGTCGCCCTGCTGCTGGCCTTCGCCAGCCCCGATGCGCTCGACCTGCGCGCCATCACCACGGTCGCGGGGAATGTGCCGGTCGCGCAGACCACGGCGAACGCGCTGCGCATCCGCGATCTCGCCGGGTCGATGGTTCCCGTCCATCGCGGCGCGGAGGGGCCGCTGGTCTTCGCGCTCGAGACCGCTGAATTCGTCTGCGGGCCGGACGGCCTCGCCGGGGCCGACCTGCCGTCGCCCTCGGGCGAGCCGGAAGCCGGTCATGCCGTCGAGGCGATCATCGCGCTATGCCGCGCGGCGCCCGATGACGGAATCACGCTCTGTCCGCTCGGACCGCTGACCAATCTCGCGCTCGCCTTCCGCCTCGCGCCCGACATCCTGCCGAAAGTCCGGCGCATCGTCCTGATGGGAGGGGCCATCGGGCTCGGCAACATCACGCCCGCGGCGGAATTCAACATCCATGTCGATCCGCATGCGGCGGCGGTGGTGTTCGGCGCAGGCAGGCCGATCGTGATGTTCGGGCTCGGCGTCACGCTGCAGGCCATCGTCGCTCATGACCAGATCGCCCGCATCGGCGCGCTCGGCAGCGCGACGGGCCGGGCCGTGCACGGCATGCTGACGCGCCCCCGGCCCGGCGGGCTCGGCACGGCCGGGCACCCGATGCACGACCCCTGCGTCATCGCCTTCCTGCTCTGGCCCGAGCTGTTCGAGGGGCGCGACTGCTTCGTCGAGGTCGAGACCGGCCCCGGTCCGTTGCGCGGTCGCACCACCATCGACTGGAATGGGAGGCTGAAGCGCGAGCCGAACGCGCACGTCGTCGCCGGGGTGAAGGCGCACGACCTCTTCGAGCGCGTCGTCGAGCGCCTGTCGACATTGCCCTGACGACCCGGCCCTGACGACCCGGCCCTGATGGAGACAAGCATGCCCCATTTCGTCGATGCGCTTCAGCAGGAAGCGGCCGAAGCCATCGCCCATATGCGGGAGGCGGCCGTCGCGGCACGGCGCATCCATGCCCGGGCCGAGCTGATGCGCCACATGCTGACCACGGCCCGCAAGGTCAAGGACGAGCCGAAGGCCGAAGCGGTCGAGACCGTCGTGCGCGAATGGATGGATGCGTGGAATCTCGGTCGCACGGACTGGCCCCATATCGCCCGCGAGATGGAGGTCTTCACCGAGGCCTTCCACGACTATGCAAACGATCCGAGCGACGCGAACGATGCCCGCGTCGCCGGAAGCGCCGCCGCGCTCGACGCCGCGCTGGCGCGGGAAGGCACGTCCATCGCGGAGCAGATGGCGTTCCGTTCCCAATGCGCCCATGGCTGGTGGGAGCTCGTCGCGCCGGTCCCCGCCGATCTGCCGGGCCGGAAGGAGCGCCCATCCGTGCCGACGCTCGAGCCGGACAAGCCGTTCTGGGAAGCGGGCTGCGCCGACTTTTGCCGATAGGAGCGCGTGACGCCGGCCCGGGCCGGCGCCTCAGCCCGTGCGGCCGAAATCAGCCATAGGCGCCGCGGGCGGCGACGGGCCAGAGCGCCTCGACATGAGCATCGGGGCCGTGCAGGCCACGCACGCAGACATACCAGTCGTGCAGGTTCACCGTCGGGTCGCAATGGCCGGGCACGAGCAGCACGCGGTCGCCGCGATGCGGCAGGCCGACGGGATCGCCGGTCAGGATGCCATGCTCGTCGGACGGCTTGGTATAGACCACGCCTTCGCGCTGATAGGGCACCGGCATGCCGGAATCGACCGAGGCCGCCTTGTGACCGGCATCGACCACGGCACGGTCCGGCACGGGCTTGCTCATCACTCCGGCGAGGACGAAGAGCGCGTGCTCGAAGCCGCGGAAGGGGGTGCCGTCGGCCTGCCGGTTCCGCGCGTAGTCGGCGTCCATGAAGATGTAGGAGCCGGCCTGGAGCTCGTTCCAGACTCCGGACGCCGTTTCCAGCTCGTAGGTCCCGGTGCCCGCCCCGCCGACGATCTCGCAGGACAGGCCGGCCTGGGCGAGGCGTTCGACCGTGTTGCGCGTGGCGAGGCCCGCCCGCTCGATCGCCTCGCGCCGCTCGTCGATGGAGCGCATGTGCTGGGCGGCGCCGTGATAGGCCTGAATCCCGGAGAAACGCAGCGTGTTGGTACGCGCGACGGCCTCGGCCAGACGGACGGCCATCTCGCCGGGAGCGACGCCGCAGCGCCGGCTGCCGATGTCGATCTCGACGAGGACATTCAGCACGACATCGTGGCGCGCGGCCGCCTCCGCCGCCTCGCGGACGCCGTCGGGATGGTCGACGCAGAGCCCGATGCGGGCCTGCCTGGCGAGCCGTGCCAGCCGGTCGAGCTTGGCCGCGCCGACGACCTCGTTGGTCACCAGCACGTCGTCGACGCCCCCCTCGACCAGGATCTCGGCTTCCGCGACCTTCTGGCAGCACTGGCCGACCGCGCCATGGGCGATCTGGCGCAGGGCGATCTCGGGGCTCTTATGGGTCTTGGCGTGGGGTCTCAGCCTGATGCCGTGCGCCTGGGTGAAGGCCGCCATGGCGACGAGATTGCGTTCGAAGGCGTCGAGATCCAGCACCAGGGCGGGCGTGTCGATCTCGGCGAGGCTTTGGCCGGGCTGGGCCGGCGGAGACAGGGGCATGGGGTGTCGCGAACTCCGACTCGGTGGCTCTCAGAGGATGACAGCTTCGTGTCGGGAGCAAGACCCGGCGTGCGCATCGGGTCAAGCGCGAGGCCGTCATGCGGCTCGGGACCATGCGCCGGTAGCGCGGCGCGCCGAGCCGTGATAGGCCGCGCCGCATGAGGATCGGCCGCGTCACCGACGACACCTTCGCGCTTTTCGCCCGTGTCTGGCGCGAGCAGGTCAGGGCCTATCTGCCGCAGATGGCGCTGATCCTCGGCCTCGTCGTCATCATCGCCGCGACGACGAGCTTCTACCCGCTGCTGATCAAGGCCGCCTTCGACGCCTTCGCCGATCCGCTGACGGCCGAGTCGACGGGCTTCGTGCGCCGGATGGAGCGGCTGGTCTCCAAGTCGATCGGCATCGAGATCGGCGTCATCAACGCGGTCGCGACCGTCGTCGTCATTGTCACCGCGATCAAGGGCTTCTCGCTGCTGGCCCAGACGGTGATGACCAACAACGTCGTCAGCCGCATCGAGGCCGACATGCAGACGGCGCTCTACGCGCATCTGATCGACGCCGACCTCGCCCAGCTCCAGCAGGAGAGCCCGGCCTCGCTGACGCAGCGCTTCACCACGGACTTCACCTTCGTGAAGGAGGCGCTGACCCGCATCGTCAATCTCGCCGTCCGCGACGTGCTGACCGCCGTGGCGCTGCTCGGCGCCATGCTCTGGATCGATTGGCAGATGACGCTGATCGTGATGCTGATCGCGCCCGTCGTGGCCCATCCGATCGGCCGCATCGGCCGCAAGCTGCGCCGCATGGCGAATTCGCAGCAGGAGCAGACGGGCATCATGGCCGGGCTGGTGAGCGAGAGCCTCCAGGGCGCGCGCGTCGCCAAGACCGACTCGCTCGAGCCCTATCTGAAATCGCGCGCGGCCGCCGCTTTCGAGACGATCCGGGCGCTGAAGATGAAATCCGCCAATGCGCGCGGCAGGCTCGACCCGCTGCTCGAGGTCGGCGGTGGGCTCGCGGTCGCGGGCGTGCTGGCGGCCATCGGCGTGCGGATCACCTCGGGCGGCTCGACCGTCGGCGATTTCACCGGCTATGTCTCGGCCCTGCTGCTGGCGGCCCAGCCGATGCGCTCGCTCGGCAACCTCAACGCCATCGTCCAGGAGGCCGGCGCCTCCCTGAAGCGCTACTACGCGCTGCTCGACGAGAAGCCGCTCGTCACCGACCGTCCCGATGCCGGGCCGCTCGTGGTGACCGCGGGCGAGGTCGCGTTCCGCCAGCTGCGCTTCCGCTACCGCGACGATGCCCGTGCGCTCGAAGGCATCGACCTCGTGGCGAAGGGCGGCAAGACGACCGCGCTGGTCGGCCGCTCGGGCTCCGGCAAGTCGACCCTGCTGGCGCTCGTGCCGCGTCTCTACGACCCCACGGAGGGACGCATCGAGATCGACGGGCAGGACCTGCGCGACGTCACGCTGGAGAGCCTGCGCCGACAGATCGGCGTGGTCAGCCAGGATATCGTGTTGTTCGACGATACGGTGCGGGCCAACATCGCCTTCGGCCGGCCCGGCGCCAGCGATGCGGAGATCGCCGCCGCCGCCGAGGCGGCTGCCGCCCATGACTTCATCATGGCGATGCCGGAAGCCTACGAGACCCGCGTCGGCGAACGCGGCTCGCGCCTTTCGGGTGGCGAGCGCCAGCGCATCGCCATCGCCCGCGCCATCCTCAAGGACGCGCCGATCCTCCTGCTCGACGAAGCCACAAGCGCGCTCGATGCCGAATCCGAGCGGCTGGTGCAGCAGGCGCTGGCGCGGCTGATGGAGAACCGCACCACGCTCGTCATCGCCCACCGGCTCTCGACGATCCGCGAGGCCGACCTGATCGCTGTCATGGACGAGGGCCGCGTGGTCGAGACCGGCAGCCATGACGAGCTGCTGGCGCGCGAGGGGGCCTATGCCCGCCTGCATCGCCTCCAGTTCGTGGAGAGCTGAGCTTCCGCCGGCAGGGTGAGCGCCGGCGTTGTCCGGACGGGCCCTAAGGCCGCCAGCCGGTCTCCTCGACGGGCGCGGCGGTCTCCGCCGCTTCGTCCCGGCGGGCCTCCTCGACGACCGCGAACAGAGCCCGCAGCGCCTCCTCGACGCCCTGGCCCGAGGCCGAGGACAGCACGATCGGCGTGCGCTTTGCGGCGCGCTTCAGCCGCGCCACCTGCTCCTTGAGAAGCTCCGGCGACAGTGCGTCGGCCTTGGAGAGCGCGACGATCTCGGGCTTGTCGGCGAGACCCTCGCCATAGGCCTCGAGCTCGGCGCGAACCGTCTTGTAGGCCTTCCCCGCATGCTCGCTCGTGCCCTCGACGAGGTGCAGCAGCACGCGGCAGCGCTCGACATGGCCGAGGAAGCGGTCGCCGAGCCCGACGCCCTCATGCGCGCCCTCGATCAGGCCGGGAATGTCGGCGAGCACCATCTCGCGCCCGTCGACACGCACCACGCCAAGGCCGGGATGCAGGGTTGTGAAGGGGTAGTCAGCGATCTTCGGCTTGGCCGCCGTCACCGTGGCGAGGAAGGTCGACTTGCCGGCGTTCGGCAGGCCGACGAGCCCGGCATCGGCGATCAGCTTGAGCCGCAGCCAGACCCAGCGCTCCTCGCCCGGCAGGCCGGGATTGGCGTGGCGCGGCGCCTGGTTGGTCGCGGTCTTGAAATAGGCGTTGCCGAAGCCGCCATTGCCGCCCTTGCAGAGCACGAAGCGCTGGCCTGGCTCGGTCAGGTCGGCGATCGGCGTCTCGCCATCCTCGTCGAGGATCTCGGTGCCCGGCGGGACCTTGAGGATCACCGGCGGCGAATTGGCGCCGTGCCGGTCCTTGCCCATGCCGTGCTCGCCGGTCCGGGCCTTGAAATGCTGCTGGTAGCGGAAGTCGATCAGCGTGTTCAGCCCCTGCACGCATTCGACGACGACGTCGCCGCCGCGCCCGCCGTCCCCACCATTGGGACCGCCGAACTCGATGAATTTTTCGCGCCGGAAGGAGACGCAGCCGGCACCGCCGTCTCCCGCCTTGACATAGATCTTGGCCTGATCGAGGAATTTCATGGGGCTTTAGTAGTGAGGGCGGCGGGAAAGGGCAATGTGCTGCTGCTCTGCTTCTTGCGCGCGGGAGACGGGAGGCTCACGCCGCGAGTCTCGGCGCCGCCATCTCCTCGCGCAGCGCGTCGGCGAAGCGGCGGGCGGCATGGCCGGGCTGCGGCCCCATGATGAGCCCGACCGAGAGCTCGGAAAGGGGCGGCAAGCCCTCATCGGCCCCCAGCCGCCGCAGGCCCGGAGGAACGGCGCTCTCGGTGATGGCGGTGACGCAGAGCCCGGCCTCGACCGCGGAGAGCAGGCCCGAGGTGTGCGAGCAGGAGAAGACGAGCCTGTGCGGCTTCCCCGCCCTGGCGAGCGCCGCGAGGATGCCGGGCCGGGCGCGGCAGCCCTCGGAGAACAGGCCGAGCGGCAGCATCTCCTGCGATTCGGGGCGGTGGCCGCGTGCCGCGACCCAGACCAGCGGCTCGCGCCGCAGCACCTCTCCGACGGGGCGGTTCGGATCCTGCGTGATGACGCCGAGATCGAAGTCGCCGGCGGCCAGCGCGGGCTCGATGCGCTTCGACAGGTCGCAGCGCAGCTCCAGCTCGACGCGGGGATGCTCGGCCGCGAAGCGCGCGATCAGCGGGCGCAGATAGGCGTCGACATAGTCGTCTGGGATGCCGATCCTCAGGCGCCCCTCCGCCTGGTCGCCGCCGAGATCGGCGAAGGCCTCGCGTTCGATCGCGAGCAGGCGGCGGGCATGGGCGATCAGCCTTTCTCCGGCGTCGGTCGGCACCACGCCGCGGCGCGAGCGCTCCAGCAGCCGCTGGCCGACCAGCGACTCGAGGTCCTGGATGCGCACCGAGATCGCGGACTGGGTGCGGCCGAGCCTTTCGCCGGCCGCCGTGAAGCCGCCCGCCTCGGCGACCGCCACCAGCATGTCGAGCGCCGCGAGATCGAAATGGCCGGTCATGGCAGAGGTCTCCGATCGGTTTTGGGAATGCTTGGATCAGAATAATGCGTTTTTCCGATTGAAGGAAGTTGGCTATAGCGGCGGCAATTGCACAGGACTTCCTCAATGTCGGCCCCGACCGTCTCCCTCACCACACCCGCTCCGCCGGCGCTGGCCATGTTCGCCGCCCTCGTCGCCGGGGCGACCTGCATCGGCTTCTCGGGCGTGTTCGTGCGCCTCGCCGATGTCGGGCCCGCGGCGGCCGGGTTCTGGCGGATGCTCTTCGCCCTGCCCGTTCTCGCGGCCTGGACCCTGGCCGAGCGACGCGGTGCGGGCGCAGGCAGGCCGCCGCGCGGGCGCGCCGTGACGGCCATCGGGCTGGCCGGCCTCGCCTTCGGGGTCGATGTCGTGCTCTATAACGCCTCGCTCGGCTTCACGACCATCGCCAATGCCTCGCTGCTCGGCAATCTCTCGCCCGTGGTCGTGGTGCTGGGCGGCTGGCTTGTGCTCGACGAACGGCCGAGCCGGCGCGTGCTCGGCGCGCTGCTGCTGGCCATCGCCGGCGCGGTGCTGCTGGTCGCGCCCAAGCTCGCGGCTGCCGGCTCGGCACCGGGCTCGCTCTTCGGCGACAGCCTCGCGGTCGGCGCGGCCGTGGCCTATGCCGGCTACATCCTCGCCGTGCGGCGCGCCCGGGACGTCGCCGATGCCGGGCGGATCAGCCTCATCTCCAGCGCGGTCTGCGCCGTGTTCTGCCTCGCGGCGGCGCTGGCGCTGGGCGAGACCGTGATCCCGGCGAGCGCGCAGGGCTGGTTCGCCGTCATCGCGCTCGGGCTCGTCTCGCATGCGCTGGGGCAGGGGCTGATCACGCTCTCGCTCGGCAGCTACGGCGCCGGCGCGGCCTCGCTGGTGATGGTCTGGCCGTCGCTGGTCAGCGTGCTCGCCGCCTGGGCCGCCTTCGGCGAGCAGCCCTCGCCCGCGCAGGCTTTCGGCGGCCTCGCGATCCTGGCGGCGGTGCTGCTGGTCCGGCGCGGCTGAGAGCGACGGGAACGGCTGGGCAGGATGCCCCAAGCCGCCGGGGGCGGGCACAAGATCGGAGCTTATCCCCGTCGGTTGTGGCACGGGGAGAATGAGCGGGACCTCAGGAACCCGCCATGCCCGATCTGTCCCGCCGCGCCACACTCCGAACCGCCGAAACCCGCGTCCTGCGCTTGCGCCTGCTTCGTCTCAGGGACGAAGTCGCGCTGATCCGGCGTGATCGGCTCTTAAGGAAATACAATCCGGACCAGCCGCGCGTGCCCGCCGGCAATTCCGGGGGAGGACGCTGGACGAGCGGGTCCGGAGGCGGCGGCAGCTCGGGAGTGAGCGATCCGACGCTCCCCGGCTTCGGCGGCGAAGGTGCGGAGCCCGGTCTCGACATGGACGGCTCCGAATGGGCCTCGCTCGGCGAGGGCTTGAGCGAGGACGGCGCCGTCTTCGAGCAGGCCGTCGTCAACAGCGACGGAGCGACGATCCACTCCGAATACGCTGCTTCGCGCGCAGCCGACTTCGACGAACGCCAGACCGTGACGCCGACGAGCGGCGAGCGGATTTCGTTCGAAACGACCGATCACGTCCAGACCATCGCCTTCGACGGCCCCGACGGGGGCGTCGTCAGCCGCACGCTCTGGACGCCCGGCGGCCCCGAACCGGATGCGACGATCCAGCCTGCCTTCGCGCCGATGGTCGTGGCTCCGGCGGTCATTGCCGGCGGGCTTCTGCTCTACGATTGGTATTCGCGGCAGGAGGGCATCGGCGGCCTGCAGGCCGTGATGGGCTTCAATGCGCGCGAGTACAGCGTCACGCCGCTCGAAGCGGGCAAGCTCGATCTCAGCTATGTCGGCCGGCTGAGCGAAGAGCAGGCCGAACTCGCCTGCCGGCGCCTGCCAGAGGTGCGGAGCCTCACGGATCGGGCGGCGGAGGCGGCGGGCGCGCCCGAGCTGTATCCATCGCGTGCGGTGTATGGCACGGCGGTCCATACGCGCTTCAAACGCTTCGTCGACGAACTGAAACAGCTCAATTTTGTGGCTGAGCGCTCTTTCCTTAAAGAGGCTGCAGACCCGACGTCACGTCGCGATATCGCCTACGGGCACCCCAGTTCCATCCGCACTGATGCCTATGAGTATCGCGACGATGGGACGCTTTGCGTCTATGATCTCAAGACGGGGCGAGCCGGATTAGGCGACAGGAGAGCGGAGATCTTGGCGAACGCGGCGAAACATGGCTTTGATTTCGTCAGGCGGATCATCGTCATGGACATCAGGCCGCGATCTTGACGACCAAGAAGCAGATCAAGGCTCTATTCGGCCGACTGATCGCGCGGAACGACGATCTGGCGGTGTCGGGACGTTTCGTCATCGTAAAGCCGCTGCGGCATGTCCTGCGATCGATTTCGATCGATCGCAGCTGGGATGCGGATTATCCGCGCTTCTACTGGCATATCGGCCATGCCTTCAGCCCTTCGGCTCGTTTGCAGGGGCTCTGCCTCGGGAACTTCTGGATACCGAGGGAGAGGCCGGATCACTGGTCACAGCCGGGCTTCGCCGAAGCCGCCATCGATATGATCGAGCAACAGGTTCTGCCGATGCTCCGCCGGGTCCAGACGATCGAGGACATGTTCCATGTCGAGGGCGTGCCGCGCTCGGCGGAGTACGACAACAGTCTGCGGCTCTACGAGCCGCACCAGATGCATATGCATGCCGCGTTCGGCCGGCTCGACGAGGCCCGCGCGATTTATGAGCGCACCAAGGACTGGTATCTGAACCTGAAGTTCTTTCGGCGCTGGGACTTCGAGAAGGCCTCGCAACTCGGAGCCTTGACGGCGACCGGTGATCGACGGGCTGTCGCTGCCCTCCTGCATCAATGGGAAGAGGAGTTCGTCGCCAGGGCCGGGCTCGGGGCCATCTACGAGCGCACGCCTTTTCCTCTTGAATCAGGCCCGATGGAAGGCGCTCCGCTCACTCCGCCGCCAGCCTAGGCCCCGCCTTCCCGGCCATGGCCTCGGCCGTCGCCTGCCCCGGCGTGGCATGGCCGGCCTCGCCATGCACCGGCTCCCAGGCGCTCTCGTCCTCGCTCTTTCCGAAGAAGCGGCCGAAGAGCCAGCCGGTCGCCTTCGAGAGGTCGTCCATGACCATGAAGAAGGAGGGCACGAAGACGAGGCTGAGCACGGTCGAGACGATAAGGCCGCCGATCACCGCGATCGCCATCGGCGAGCGGAACTCGCCGCCGTCGCCGACGCCATAGGCGGAGGGCAGCATGCCCGCGGCCATGGCGATGGTGGTCATCACGATCGGGCGGGCGCGCTTGCGGCCCGCTTCCACCAGGGCGGTGCCGCGCTCGGTGCCTCGCGCGCGCTCCTCCACCGCGAAATCGACGAGCATGATCGCGTTCTTGGTGACGATGCCCATCAGCATCAGCAGGCCGATATAGACCGGCATCGAGACCGGGTTGCCGGTCGCGAGCAGGGCGATGACCACGCCGCCGAAGGAGAGCGGCAGCGAGAGCAGGATCGTGATGGGCTGGAAGACCGAGCCGAAGAGCAGGATCAGCACGACCAGCACGAGCATCAGGCCGGTGGTCATCGCGGTGATGAAGCCTTCCACCACCTCGCCCTGGACCTCGGCGTCGCCCGTCGCAGCGATCCAGACGCCGGGCGGCAGGCCGACATCCTTGACGATCTGCTGGAAGGTCTCCTGCGCCGTGCCGAGCTCGAAGCCGCGCTTGAGGTCGGCGCCGATCTGGACGCGGCGGACGCGGTCGTAGCGGTCGATCGAGCTCGGGCTCGCGCCGAAGCCGATCTCCGCCACGGCCGTGATCGGGATCGAGACGCCGCTCGCATTGGTCACGCGCAGCGCGGCGAGGTTGCGCATGTCGGTCCGCGCCGCCTCGTCGAGCTGCACCCGGATCGGCACGACGCGGTCGCCGTCGTTGAACTTGGCGAGGTTGGCGCCGACATCGCCGATGGTGGCGACGCGGACCGCTTCCGAGATCGCCTCGGGCGTGACGCCGAGATTGGCTGCCTGCTCCAGCTTGGGCGTGACGCGCAATTCGGGCCGCCCGAGCGAGCCGGCGGTGGCGACGTTGAGATAGCCGTCGACCTTGCGCATGCGCGCCTCGATCTTCGCCACCACCTCGTCGAGCGCGTCGCCGTCGCGCGAGAGGATCGAGAAGGCCATCTCGCGCTCGCCGCGCTCGTTGACGTACCAGGCGCGCAGATCCGGCACGGAGGCGAGCTTCTCGGCGATGACGACCTTCAGGTCCTTCTGCTTGACGGCGCGCTCGGCCTTGGGCTTGAGCAGGATGGTGATGGCGGCGCGGCGCACCTCGCGCTGGCCGGTCGGCGAGGAGCCGCCCAGCGCGAAGACGCCGGTGACCTCGGGAATCTCGCGCAGCACATCGACCAGCTTGTCGGTGACGATGCGCGTGTCCTCGAGCGTGGCGCCGGGCGGCAGCTCGACGCTCGCGACGACTCGGGAGGTGTCCTCCTCGGGGATGAAGCCGGTCGGCAGAAGCGCGGTGGCCTGGATCGAGCCGACGAGGAAGGCGAAGCCGAGGACGAGCGTGAGATAGGCGGTGTTGAAGGGCAGGGTCAGCCAGCGGCCGGTGCCGTCCCGGCGTGGCAGGACCGGAATGCGCCTGCGCGCCAGCGTCGCCTTCAGCAGGCCGACATAGCCACGCATGACGAGGCCGTCCTTCGGCTCGGCATGAGCGACCGGCTTCATCAGATAGGCGGCCATCATCGGCGTGATCAGCCGCGCGACGAGCAGCGAGAACAGCACGGCCACCGCGACCGTCAGCCCGAACTGACGGAAATACTGCCCGGCGATGCCACTCATGAAGGAAACCGGCGCGAAGATCGCGACGATGGTCAGCGTGATCGCGATGACCGCGAGGCCGATCTCGTCGGCGGCTTCCATCGCGGCGCGATAGGGCGACTTGCCCATCTTCATGTGCCGGACGATGTTCTCGATCTCGACGATGGCGTCGTCGACCAGGATGCCGGTCACCAGCGTGATGCCGAGCAGGCTGACGAGGTTGAGCGAGAAACCCATCAGCTCCATCGCCCAGAAGGTCGGGATGGCCGAGAGCGGCAGGGCCACCGCCGTGATCAGCGTGGCGCGCCAGTTGCGCAGGAACAGGAAGACGACGACGACGGCGAGCACCGCGCCCTCGACGAGCGTCTCCATCGCCGCTTCGTAATTGCCATGCGTATAGGCGACGGCGTCGTCGATCGGCTTCAGCGAGATGTCCGGGTACCGCTGGTTGAGCAGGGCGATGCGCTCGGAAACCACCTGCTTGACCGAAAGCTCGCTGGAGCCCTTGGAGCGGAAGATCGAGAAGGCGACGACGGGCTGCTTGTCCAGGCGGCCGAAGACGCGCGGTTCGGAGTTCGAATCCTCGACGCGGCCGAGCTCCTTCAGCCGGACCTCGCGGCCGCCGGCGAGCATGATCTTGGTCTCGGCGAGATCGGCGACGGTGCGGGCCCCGGCGAGCGTGCGGATGGTCTGCTCCTGTCCGCCGAGCTCGCCGCGCCCGCCGGCGAGGTCGACATTGGTGGCGCGGATCTGGCGGTTGACTTCGCCCGCCGTGATGCCGAGCGCGAGCAGGCGGTCGGGATCGAGCGAGACGCGGATTTCGCGGTCGACGCCGCCATAGCGCTCGACGCGGCCGACGCCCTTCAGCCCCTGCAGTTCGCGCGCGACCACGTCGTCGACATGCCAGGAGAGCTGTTCGAGCGTCATGCCGGGCGAGGAGGCGCCATAGGTCAGGATCGACTGGCCCTCGACATCGATGCGCTGGATCACCGGCTCGTCGATGGTGCGCGGCAGGTCGGCGCGGATCTTGGCGACGGCGTCCTTGACGTCGTTGACGGCACGGTCGGTGTTCGTTTCCAGCCGGAACTCGATCAGCGTCTGCGACTGCCCGTCGGTCAGGGTGGAGACGACATGCTTGACGCCGGTGATGTTGGCGACGGCGTCCTCGACGCGCTTGCTGATCTGGCTCTCGAGCTCGGCAGGGGCGGCCCCGGCCTGCGTGATGGTGACCGAGACCAGCGGCACGTCGATATTCGGGAAGCGCGTCACCGGCAGCTTCGCGAACGAAAGCAGGCCGAGCACGCAGAGCACGACGAAGAGCAGGATCGCCGGAACCGGCTTGCGGATCGACCAGGCGGAGATGTTGACGTTCACGGCTGCCTGCTCCGTCAGTTGACCGGCACGGGGGTCACGGTGTCGCCGTCGCGGACGAAGGTGCCGGCGCGCGCGACCACCGTCTCGCCCTCGGCGAGGCCCGAGACGACCTCGGTCCGGCCGCCGCCGGAGAGGCCGAGCACGACCGGCCGCGTGACGACCCGCTGGCCGTCGACGACCTGCACGCTGGTGCCGCCCCGCCCATAGGTGATGGCCGACAGGGGCAGCGTCACCGCCATGCGGCGGCCGGTCTCGATGACGCCGCGTGCGAAGGAGCCGATGGCCACCGACGGATTGCCGACGAGCGCGACGCGGACCCGGCCGAGGCGCGACTGCTTGTCGACCTCCGGTGCGATCAGCCGGATGGTGCCGGCGAGCGGCTGGTTCGTCCCGGCCGGCGTCACGGCGACGCTCTGGCCGAGCCTGAGCTTGGGAATCTCGACCTCGGCGACCTCGGCCTCCAGCTCGACGGCGCCGTCCGCGATGATGCGGAACAGCGGCTCGGTCGTCGGCAGCATGCTCGCCGTCGCGCCCAGCTTGGCGGTGCGGCGGCTCACGACGCCGCCCTTGGGCGCCTTGATCTCGGTCCGCGCCAGCCGGACGTCGATGTCGCGCCCCTGCGCCCTCGCCAGAGCGAGGTCGGCGGTGGCGATGGCGAAGGCCTGCTTGGCGGCATTCACGCGCGCTTCCGCGGAGCGGGCGGCCGCAGCCCGCTGGTCGTAGAGTTCGAGCGTGGCGTTGCCGCTGTCGCGCAGGGCCTTGGTGCGGTCGAAGGCATTGTTGGCCTGCAGGACATTGGCCTCGGCCTCGGCGAGCTGGGCGTTCGCCTGGGCGATCGACGCCTCGGCGCGGGCGACCTGTGCCGCGTTCTGCGATTTCTGCACCTCGAGCGTCGTGCGCGAGAGCCGCGCGAGCACCTGGCCCTCGGTGACCCGATCGCCTTCTTCCGCGATGAGCGCGACGATGGAGAGCCCGTCGACCTCCGGCACGACCAGGACCTCGTCGCGCGCCACCATCGAGCCCGAGACTACGACGCTCTGGACGATCTCCATGCGCTGCGCGGTCACGACCGTCACCGTGGGCCCTGCGGCCTGCGCCGGGCGTGCCGAGGCCGGTGCCTGGGCTCGGGTCTGGGCCGATGCGGGACCCGCTGCCGCGAGCGCCAGCAGGGCCGCGCCGGCGAGACGAGAGAGAGCGCTGATGCCGCGCATGGGCGTGTCCTGCATCGGATGCGGATGGGTCATCATCGGTCGGTCTCGGCGGATGGCGGCATGACGAGCACCTGCGCGAGCGCGCGAGTCGCGGCGAACAGCGTGTCGGCCGCCCTGGCGTAGTCGAAGGTCGGATCGACCGCCTTGCGGCAGTACAACCCGTCCGCCATCATGAAGGTCGCCTGCAGGAAGCGCGCCTCGTCGAGATCGGCCCGCAGCTCGCCGCTCGCCTTGGCATCCGCGATCGCGCCGGCCAACCCGCCCAGGACTGTGCTGTCGATGTCGGCGCACATCCGCGCCATGTTCGGATCGCGGGCCGCCTCCGCCCAGATCTGCAAGCACAGGATGGCCTTCTCGCGCGGCTCCTCGACGAGATGGCGACGGCCGAGCGCCTCGAGCTGGTCGAGCACCTTGCCCCGCGCCGGGTCGAGGCTGGCGAAGTCGCTGGCGATCAGCTGGCGGTCCCGCTCGGCGATCGCGGTGATGATCGCGTCCTTGGAGGCGAAGTAGCGATAGAGGTTGCCGGGGCTCATGCCGGCTTCGCGGGCGACGTCCTGCATCGTGGCGGTGTGGAAGCCGGCACGGGCGAAGACGCGCTCGGCCGCATCGAGGATGCGGGTCTGGCGTTCCGGAAGGGCGGCCGCGCCGGCCGGGATCGTCGCTCCTGCTGTCACCTTGGTCTCGCTGCATGAGAATGAATGTTCATTCTCATGCAGCGAGGGCATGTCCGAGTCAAGCCCCGCGCGGGAAAAGAAGGGCTATCGGTCGGGCAAAGCGGCGCATAAATTGCTTGCCGTGACCTCAATGGAACCGCATTCTCGCAGCATTGAAGGGCTCAACGCGCTTCCCGCCCCGGTATCGCCAGCCAGCGACGTCGACGACCCGATGAACGAGCACGCCTTTTTCCGTTCCGGCCGCGGAACACGCTATTCCGCAGCCGGAAGGCCGCGCCGGGCCGCGCCGAAGCCCGTCCTCGTCGTGCTGCATCAGGAACATTCCACGCCGGGCCGGATCGGGCGCCTGCTCCAGCTGCGGGGGTATCCGCTCGACATCCGCAGGCCGCGCTTCGGCGATCCGTTGCCGCAGACCATGGCGCATCATGCCGGCGCGATGATCTTCGGGGGGCCGATGAGCGCCAACGACCCGGACGATTTCGTCAAGGCCGAGATCGACTGGATCGGCGTCTGCCTCAAGGAGAATGCGCCCTTTCTCGGCATCTGCCTCGGCGCCCAGATGCTGACGCGGCACCTCGGTGGTCGGGTCGATCCCCATGCCGAAGGGCGGGCCGAGGTGGGCTATTACGCTCTCGACGTCACCGAAGACGGCCACGCCCATGCCGCCGAGGCCGGCTTCTCCTGGCCCTCGACCGTCTATCAGTGGCATCGCGAGGGTTTCGAATGCCCGAACGGCGCCGAATGCCTCGCCACCGGCGGCGATTTCCCGGTCCAGGCCATCCGTGTCGGCGCAAAGGCCTATGGCATCCAGTTCCACCCGGAGGTGACGCCCGCGATGATGTATCGCTGGTCGGTGCGCGGTTATGAGCGCACGCTGATGCCGGGCGCGCAGCTCGGTCACACCCATCTCTCGGGGTGGTATCAATACGATCCTGCGATTCGGGCCTGGCTCGACGCTTTTCTCGACCATTGGCTCAGGGAGCCGGCAGACATCGCGCCGGCCTACGCGTGACACGTTCGATCATCGTTCTCGGCGCCGGCATGGTCGGCGTGTCCTGTGCGCTCGCGCTGCAGAAGCGCGGCCATGCCGTGACCCTCATCGACCGGCGCGAGCCCGGCCGCGAGACCTCCTATGGCAATGCGGGGGTGCTGGCGCGGTCCTCGATCGTGCCGCTCAACAATCCCGGCCTGTTCGCGAAGCTGACGAGCTATCTCGGCAACGGCCATCCCGCGCTCAATCTCGACTGGCGCCGGGCGCTGACGCGCCCCGGCTGGCTGCTGCGCTTTCTCTGGGAGGCGCGCCCCTCGCAGGCCGAGGCGCGGATCGATGCGCTGGATTCGCTGACGGCCGACACGGTCGCGCGCCATCGCGCGCTGATGGCGGAGGCGGGCGTCTCGCACCGCCTGCGCGAGACCGGCACGCTGAAGGTCTGGCGCAGCGAGGCGGGGCATCAGGCGGCGAAGGCCGAGCGCGATTTCCTCGCCGCTCGGGGCATCGCCTCCGAGCTTCTCGACCGGCAGGGCATTTCGGCGGTCGAGCCGGCGCTCAGGCCGATCTTTCCGGCGGGTCTCCTGATCCCGACCAACGCCTCGGTGGACTCGCCGGGCGCGGTGACGGAGGCCTATGCGGCGCTGTTTGCCGCGCGCGGCGGTGTGATCGCGCAGGCGGAGATCGTCTCGCTGTCACGCGGCGCCGGCGGCTGGCGGGCGGCGGCGAAGGACGGGACGACGTTCGAGGCGGATCTGGTGGTGGTGGCGCTCGGACCCTGGAGCGCCGACCTGCTGCGCCCGCTCGGGCTCGATCCGAAGCTCGACGTCGAGCGCGGCTATCACCGGCACCTGAAGCCCGAGGCCGGGGCCAGCCTGGCGCGGCCGGTCTACGATGTCGACGCGGCCTATTTCATGGCGCCGATGGAGCAGGGCTATCGCGTCACCAGCGGCGTCGATCTCAGCCATCGCGACGCGGCCGACAACCATCGGCAGATCGATATGGTGACGGCGAGCGCGAAGGAGGCTTTTCCGCTGACCGAAGTGGTGGGCGAGACCTGGCGCGGCGCGCGCCCGACGCTGCCCGATTCCCTCCCGATGATCGGCGAGGCGCCGCGGAATCCTGGCCTGTGGCTCGCCTTCGGCACCCAGCATATCGGCTTCTCGACCGGGCCGATCATCGGCGAGATGGTCGCGGCGATGGTCTCCGGCGAGGCGCCGCCGGCCGATCCGACGCCCTTTGCGCCGGGGCGGTATATCGGCTGATCGTTACGATGGGGCGTCATGGTCGGGCTTGACCCGACCATCTCTGAATCAGGAAGGCTCGTGAGCTTTGCCATCACGAGATTCTCGGGTCTGCGCTTCGCTCCGCCCGAGAATGACGCGCGGTGCCGTCATGCTCGCCCTCGTGGCGAGCATCCACGTCTTGAACGCCGCACGCGATCAGCGAAGGCGTGGATGGTCGGGACAAGCCCGACCATGACGGGACAAACGCGGCGGTGGAGGCCGACCCGACCCGGCCGGGCCGCAAAGAAAAACGCCAGCCCGGAGGCTGGCGTTGGTCGAATCTCGGACTTGCGCGCCGTCAGACCTGACGCGCCACCATCATCTTCTTCACTTCCGCGATCGCCTTGGCCGGGTTCAGGCCCTTCGGGCAGGCGTTGGCGCAGTTCATGATGGTGTGGCAGCGATAGAGCCGGAAGGGGTCTTCCAGATTATCGAGGCGGTCGCCGGTCGCCTCGTCGCGCGAGTCGATCAGCCAGCGATAGGCCTGCAGCAGCGCGGCCGGGCCGAGATAGCGGTCGCCGTTCCACCAGTAGCTCGGGCAGGAGGTCGAGCAGCAGGCGCAGAGGATGCACTCGTAGAGGCCGTCGAGCTTCTCGCGGTCGTCCTTGGCCTGGCGCCATTCCTTCTCGGGGGCCGGCGTCGTGGTCTGCAGCCAGGGCTCGATCGAGGCGTGCTGGGCGTAGAAACGCGTCAGGTCGGGGACGAGGTCCTTGACCACCGGCATGTGCGGCAGCGGGTAGATCGCGATCTTGCCCTTGGAGCCGCACTCGTCGATGCCCGTCGTGCAGGCGAGCCCGTTCTTGCCGTCCAGATTCATGGCGCAGGAGCCGCAGATGCCCTCGCGGCAGGAGCGGCGGAAGGTCAGGGTCGGGTCGACCTTGTTCTTGATCCAGATCAGCGCGTCGAGAACCATCGGGCCGCAATCGTCGCGGTCGACATAATAGGTGTCGGTGCGCGGATTGGCACCCGTATCCGGATCCCAGCGATAGATCTTGAACTCGGTGACGTGTTTGGCGCCAGCCGGCTTCGGCCAGGCCTTGCCCTCGGTCAGGCGGGAGTTCTGCGGGAGGTTAAATTCAGCCATGACGCGTTCCGATTCCAGAAAGGCGCTTTCTCGCGGCGTGCCCAAGCAGCCACCCTGCCACTATGGGTAGAGTCATGCTCAGCATCACCATCGCGAATTTTGCAGACCGGTCCGCTAGTCCTGCGGAACCGTAGTTATTGATCGCCAAGACAAATCCGCCGAGCCAAACGGCGATCATGAACAACGCCATGAATTTAACAGGCACCGCACAAAGCGCGGCGCCCAGCACTACGAAGGCGCCGATGACGATGAAGGCGAACAAGGACGGCATCTCGCCGCCAGCTGCAAATGCAGGGGTGCAAATCAACATCCCCGCGGAGGCGCAGCCAGCGCCCAAAATCACTGTATTGTTCGCCGACCCCGTCAATATACCCGGGCCTTGGGCTTGATGTACTCGATGTCGTTCGAGAGCGTGTAGGTGTGCACCGGCCGATCGTCGAGCGAGACGGTCTTTGTCTCGTCGTCGATCCAGGCGAGGGTGTGCTTCATCCAGTCCTTGTCGTCGCGATTCGGATAATCCTCGCGGGCATGGGCGCCGCGGCTTTCCGGACGCTGCAGCGCCGAGTCCATGGTCACGACGGCCTGGGTGATCAGGTTCTCGAATTCGAGCGTCTCGATCAGATCCGAGTTCCAGATCAGCGAGCGGTCGGTGGTGCCGATGTCGTCGATGCCCTGCCAGACCTCGTGGATCATCTTGTGGCCCTGCTCGAGGGTCTCGCCGGTGCGATAGACCGCGCAGTCGTTCTGCATGGTCCGCTGCATCCTGTCGCGCAGCACCGCGGTGGGCGTGCCGCCCGTAGCGTTGCGGTAGCGGTCCAGGCGGGTGAGCGCGAGGTCGGCGGAGTTCGCCGGCAGCTCGGGGAGCTTCTCGCCGGCCTTGACCGTGTCGGCGCAGCGCAGGCCCGCCGCGCGTCCGAAGACGACGAGGTCGATCAGCGAGTTCGAGCCGAGGCGGTTGGCGCCGTGGACCGAGACGCAGGCCGCCTCGCCGATCGCCATCAGGCCCGGCACCACCGCGTCGGGATCGCCGTCGACCTTGGTCAGCACCTCGCCGTGGAAGTTCGTCGGGATGCCGCCCATGTTGTAGTGGACGGTCGGAATTACCGGGATCGGCTCGCGCGTCACATCCACGCCCGCGAAGATCTTGGCGCTCTCGGAGATGCCGGGCAGGCGCTCGTGCAGGATCTTCGGGTCGAGATGGTCGAGATGCAGGTAGATGTGGTCCTTGTTCTTGCCGACGCCGCGGCCGGCCCGGATCTCCATCGTCATCGAGCGCGAGACGACGTCGCGCGAGGCGAGGTCCTTGGCGCTGGGTGCGTAGCGCTCCATGAAGCGCTCGCCCTCGGAGTTGGTCAGGTAGCCGCCCTCGCCACGCGCGCCCTCGGTGATCAGGCAGCCGGAGCCGTAGATGCCGGTCGGGTGGAACTGCACGAACTCCATGTCCTGCAGCGGCAGGCCGGCGCGCAGCACCATGCCGCCGCCGTCGCCGGTGCAGGTATGGGCGCTGGTCGCGGAGAAATAGGCGCGGCCATAGCCGCCGGTCGCCAGGATCGTCTGCTTCGAGCGGAAGCGGTGGATCGTGCCGTCGTCGAGCTTCAGTGCCACGACGCCACGGCAGGCGCCGTCCTCATCCATGATGAGGTCGATGGCGAAATACTCGATGAAGAACTCGGTGTTGTAGCGCAGCGCCTGGCCGTAGAGCGTGTGCAGCATGGCGTGGCCGGTCCGGTCGGCCGCGGCGCAGGTGCGCTGGGCCGGCGGGCCGTTGCCGAAGTCGGTGGTCATGCCGCCGAAGGGGCGCTGGTAGATCTTGCCGTCCTCGGTGCGCGAGAAGGGCACGCCCCAGTGCTCGAGCTCGTAGACGGCGGCCGGCGCGTTGCGGACCAGATACTCGATGGCGTCCTGGTCGCCGAGCCAGTCCGACCCCTTCACGGTGTCGAACATGTGCCACTGCCAGGTGTCCTTGCCCATGTTGCCGAGCGAGGCGGCGACGCCGCCCTGCGCCGCGACGGTGTGCGAGCGGGTGGGGAACACCTTGGAGATGCAGGCGGTGCGCAGGCCGGCCTGCGAGCAGCCCACGGTGGCGCGAAGACCTGCGCCGCCTGCACCGACGACGACGACGTCGAAGGTGTGGTCGGTGATCGGGTAGGCCGTGCCGGTATAGGCCGGGACCGGGCGGGACTTGGTGATCGCCATCGGATCAGCCTCCAAAAGACAGCTTCAGCACGGCGAAGACGCTGGCGGCGCCCACCGCGAGCGCGAAGAAGGTGTTGGCCATCACGGCGAGAACCTTCAGGCCCTCTCCGTGAATGTAGTCCTCGATCACGACCTGCATGCCCAGGCGCATATGCACGCAGGCCGAGAGGATGAAGAGGAGCGCGAGGATCGCCACGCAAGGCTGGCTCAGGATCGCGACCGCCGCCGGATAGGGCTTGCCGACCAGCGAGACGGTCACGCCGACGAAGATGATCGCGAGGATCAGGTTGGAGACGGCGGTGACGCGCTGGAGCCAGAAATGGCCGGTTCCGGATTTCGCGGAGCCGAGACCGCGAACGCGGCCGAGCGGGGTGCGCAGCGAGGATTTGGATTGCATGTCCGGTCTCCTCAGCGCACGGCGTAGGCGATGATCCAGACGAGCAGGGTCAGCCCGGCGGATACGAAGACGCTGTATTTGGCGAGGCTCATCCGGGACTGCAGGTCGAAGCCCCGGCCCGTGTCCCAGATCAGGTGACGCACGCCGCCGACCATGTGGTGCAGCAGCGCGAAGCTGTAGAGAAAGAGCACGAGCCGGCCGAGGAAGGAGCCTGCGATCCACTGCGCGGTATCGTAGGCCGCGGGGCCGGAGGCGGCTGCGACGAGCCAGGCGGCGATCAGCACAGTCCCCGCATAGAGGGCAGAGCCGGTGGCGCGGTGGGCGATGGACATCGCCATCGTCCAGGACCAGCGATAAATCTGCAGATGCGGCGATAGCGGGCGCGCCGCGGGCTTGACCTCAGCCACTTAATCTTCTCCGGCTCGTCGGTTCCGCAGGCGGAACCGCCCCATTTGGGATCGTTCTAGAGTGATTGGCTGTGTAACGAAACCCCGATCCTGCTGCAATGCGGCAGGCGGCAGGGAAAGTTACAGAATATGAAATCTGTCATTCTTCTGTGGCTCAACGCGGCAGCAGCGCCCAGTAATCGAAGTCGAGCAGCACGCCGGGGGCGTAGCCCTCGCCATCCCTGAGCGGAAAATCTGCACAGGGCTGGTCGCGCGTCGCCACCAGCCGCAGGCGCAGGGCGCCGAGATCGTCCCGGCCCGGCAGGGTCGCCCTCTCGAGAACCTCGCTCCAGGCATAGACGGTGCCGCCGGCGAAGAGGGGTGCGACATGGCGCCCGCCGTTGATGGCGGCGATGTGGATGGCGTTGCCGAGCCCGTTGAAGGACAGAGCCCGCGCGAGGCTGATGACATGGCCGCCATAGATCAGCCGCTTGCCGAAGCGGGTGTCGCGGGCCTGATGGGCGTCGAAATGCACCTTGGCCGTGTTCTGGTAGAGGCGGGTTGCGAGCTGGTGCTCGGCTTCCTCGACCGTCATGCCGTCGACATGGTCGATGCGCTCGCCGACGGCATAGTCCCCCCAGCGGAAGGGTGAACCGGCCAGGGCGAGGTCGTAGGCCGCGGACTCGAGGCGTGGCCACTGCGCGGCGAGCTCGGTGGCCGGCACGGCCGCGGGCAGGTCCGGGACCGAGGCCGGCGCGGCGTTCCCACCTGGCTCGCGGCGGCGCACGAGAACCCAGCGGACATAGGCGAGGACGACCTCGCCGTGCTGGTTGCGGCCGGTGGAGCGGACATAGACGATGCCGGTGTCGCCCGCCGAGGTGGGCTTCAGCCCGATGACCTCCGAGACCGTCGACAGCGTGTCGCCCGGGAAGACCGGACGCAGGAAGCGGCTATCCGCATAGCCGAGATTGGCGACGGCGTTGAGCGAGATATCCGGCACCGTCTTGCCGAAGACGATGTGGAAGACGAGCATGTCGTCGACGGGCGCCTCCGGATAGCCCAGCGCGCGGGCGAAGGCCCGCGAGGACTGCACCGCGAAGCGCGGGCCGTAGAGGGCCGTGTAAAGCGCGACGTCGCCTGCGGTCACCGTGCGCGGGGTGGCATGGACAATCGTCTCGCCGAGGCGGAAATCCTCGAAATAGCGACCTGCATTGGTTTTCGTGGACATGGCGCGCTCGCTCGTGCGGGACCGGATAGTGCGCCGCGGCATGACGGCGCGTCCAGCCCCGACGAAAGGTGTGTGCGACCGTCACCGTCATTGCGAGCGTAGCGAAGCAATCCAGTCTCGTTGAGCACGGGGATCAGAATTGCTTCGCTACGCTCGCAATGACGGGTGGGCGCTTACCCCACCAGCGACGCCAGCTTCGGCAGGTCCACATTCGCGCCGCAGACCAGGACGCCGAGGCGCTCGCCGGGCGCGGGCTGGTAGGCGCCGCATAGCCGGGCTCCGAGCGCGGCTGCCCCGCCGGGCTCGATCGCGAGGCGGAAATCGCGCCAGAGCGTCTTCTGCGCGTCGGTGATCGCCTCGTCGGGCACGAGCACGACATGGTCGACCGCGTCCTTGCAGATCTCGTAGACGAGCGGCCCGACATTGCGGGCGCCGAGCGAATCCGCCGCTACCGAGGCGACCTTGACCTCGACGGCGCCCTTGGCCTCCAGCGCCGCCTGCAAGGCGCGCGAGCCTTCCGGCTCGACGCCGACGACCTTGACCTTGCTGCCGGCGAACCAGGAGGCGATGCCCGAAATCAGCCCGCCGCCGCCGACCGCGACCAGCACCGTGTCGAGATCGGGCTCCTGAAGGTCCCATTCGCGCCCGAGCGTGCCCTGGCCCGCGATGGTCTCCTTCGCGGCGAAGGGATGGATCTTGAGCGCGCCGGTTTCCGCCACGAAGCGGTCGCAGGCGGCCTGGGCGTCGTCATATTGCGCGCCGCCGATCACGACCTCGGCGCCGAAGCGGCGGATCGCCTCGACCTTGGCGGCGGGCGAGATCTCGGGGACGAAGATCGTCGCCTTCACCCCGCGCGTCATGGCGGCATAGGCCACCGCCGCGCCGTGATTGCCGCCCGAGGCCGCCGAGACGCCGGCTGCTGGAATATCGAGCGAGAGCAGGTTGTTGAAAGCGCCGCGCGTCTTGAAGGAGCCGGCATGCTGCAGGCATTCGAGCTTGAGCGAGATGTCCGCCTGCGATCCGAAGGCGCCCTTGCCGAGCCTCATCACCGGCGTCACGCGGGCATGGCCGGCGATGCGCGCGGCCGCGGCTTCGATCATCGGGCGGGTGACGGGGCGTTCGGTCATGGCGGGTTCCTGCGACGGCATCGGCTTGGGACAGGGGCTGCGCTCGGGCGAGAAGGTCCAGATCGCGATGGGCAGCCCGTGGCTATCGCGTCCCGGCGGGTCGGGGAAGGGCTTCCCGCGCCCGGCCGCGATGTGCCGGGCGACGACCAGAGCCGCCAGCGCGTCGAGCGCATCGTCCGCGGCCGCACCGCGTGGCGGACGGGCGTGCGCGAGCGACGAGGGGATGCCGGCGGCGATCAGCAGCGCCCGGCGCTCGGCCATGCCGGCGGGATTGATCGCGCCCTTGATCTTCTTGGGGTGGAGCAGGGGCGCTCCGTTCAGCGTGCGGAAGGCAAGTTCCGGGTGGACCTCGTAGACCCGATCGCGAAGCGGTGGCCGGCTCCGCAGGAGCAGATCGACCTCGCGAATCTTCGGGAAGAGATGGAAGCCCTGCCTGGAGACCTTGCGGGGCGGTTCGGAGTGTTCGAGCGCGAGGCCGCAGGCCAGCCGATAGTCGGATGCCTCGACGGCGGCGCGCGCGGGAATCGAGAAGACGGAGGATTGCCGCGCGCCGAGCAGCGGGCGCACGAGCTGCTCGGGGCCGCGGCCTGCGCCCAGCACCCGGTCGGGCAGGCCGATCGGCATGTCGACGGCGACGAGTTCTATCGCCTTCGGGCCGTCGAACAGCTCCGAGAGGTCGCGGACCACGCGCAGCAGCGCCGCCCCGTCGCCCGCCGCGTCGTCAAGCGCGGCGATCCAGCCCGCCTTGCACCCATCCACGCCCGCGAGCCTCGCCATTCTTCGCCTCCCGATCGCGTCCTGCGGAGCGTTGTTGCATCGCCGTCACGTCTGGTGTGCACTGCAACCAAATCGACGAGGAAAACGCCATGCCCATCATCCGCCCCCGCCGCAGCGTCCTCTATATGCCCGGCTCCAATGCGCGCGCGCTGGAAAAGGCGCGCGAGATCGCCGCCGACGCCCTGATCCTCGACCTGGAAGACGCGGTGGCGCCCGACGTCAAGGACACGGCCCGCGAACAGGTCTGCGCGGCGGTGAAGGCCGGCGGCTACGGTCGCCGCGAAATCGTGATCCGCACCAACGGCATCGATACGCCCTGGTTCAAGGCCGACCTCGCCGCCGCGGCCGAGGCGAAGCCCGACGCGATCCTCATTCCGAAGGTCTCGACGCCCGAAACGCTCCAGCAGGTCGGAACGCTGCTGGAAGGTCTCTGGGCCGACCCGGCGATCCGCGTCTGGGCGATGGTCGAGACGCCTCTCGCCATTCTCGACATCGAACGCATCGCACGCGCCGCGCGCGACCGGCGCACCCGCCTCGCCTGCTTCGTGATGGGCACGAACGACCTCGCCAAGGAGACGCGCGCGCGCTTCGTGCCGGGGCGGGCGCCGATGCTGCCCTGGCTGACCAGCGCCGTGCTGGCCGCCCGCGCCCATGGCATCGACATCGTCGACGGCGTCTACAACGATCTCAAGGACGAGGCCGGGTTCCGGGCCGAATGCGAACAGGGCCGCGATCTCGGCTTCGACGGCAAGACGCTGATCCATCCGGCTCAGGTGGCCGTGGCCAACGAGGTCTTCGCCCCCGACGACGCCGAACTGAGCCGCGCCCGCGCCATCATCGCGGCCTTCGCGCTGCCGGAGAATGCCGGCAAGGGCGCGATCCAGCTCGACGGGCGCATGGTCGAGCTGCTGCACGCCGAGATGGCGAAGCGGGTCGTGGCGCTGAGCGAGGCCATTGCGGGCTGAGTTTCGTCCGCGCGTACGGGACGATGAAGCGCGTCCTTCCGGCCATGGCATCCGGTATCAAATAAAAAGGGCCGCACGAGCGGCCCTTCCGTCCTTCGCCTGCGACGCAGGCCTTTTCATCCTTCGGGGAAGACGGCTTCAGCCCTTCTTGGCGGCCTTGGCGCGTTCCATCGCCTCGACGATGAGTTGCTTGGCCTTGGCGGCGTCCCCCCAGCCGGTGAGCTTGACCCACTTGCCGGGCTCCAGATCCTTGTAGTGCTCGAAGAAGTGTTGGATCTGGTCGAGCGTGATCTGCGGCAGGTCCGTGTAATTATGGACGTTCTCGTAGCGCTTGGTCAGCTTCGGAACCGGCACGGCGATGATCTTCTCGTCGCCGCCGCCCTCGTCCTCCATCATCATCACGCCGATGGGACGCACGGCGATGTAGGAACCGGGGATCAGCGGGCGGGTGTTGGCGACCAGCACGTCGCAGGGGTCGCCATCTTCCGAGAGCGTATGCGGGATGAAGCCGTAGTTCCCCGGATAGCGCATCGGGGTGTAGAGGAAGCGGTCGACGAACAGCGTGCCGGCCTCCTTGTCCATCTCGTACTTGATCGGCTCGCCGCCGATGGCCACCTCGATGACCACATTGACTTCGTCCGGGGGATTCTTGCCGATGGAGATGGCGTCGAGGCGCATTTGTCGTGACCTGTCGGTGAACAAAACCGGGGCGCCTTATGCGCGTTCGGGCGCCAAAGGCCAAGCCCAACCTTTACAAAAGGTAAAGCGCCCCGGATTTGCGCGTCGCCGCTCGCGCTGCTATCGGCTCGCCATGACGACCATCGAAGCCACGGCCACGGCGCCGGGAATCCGGCCTTGCTGAACCGGATGCGCCCCGACGAGGAACGCTATGCGCGCCGCATGGCCCGCATCGCGCGCTGGGACCGGCCCATCGAAGGCAAGGCCGCGCGGTTCAGGGCCTGGGCCAATATGCTGCTGGTCGACCACGGTATCTTCCGCCTCGCCTATCTCAACGCCCATCGGGTGACGCCGCAGCTGTGGCGGGCGGCGCAGCCCGCTCCAGGCCAGATCGCGCGCTTCGCCCGGGCCGGGGTGAAGACCATCGTCAATCTGCGCGGCGGGCGCGAGCATGGCTCCTGGCCGCTGCAGCGCGAGGCCTGCGAGCGGCACGGCATCGCGCTCGTCGATTTCGTGCTGCGCTCGCGCGGCGCGCCGGATCGCGAGACCATCCTGGGCGCCAAAGCGTTCTTCGCCTCGCTGGAGGAGCCGGCGCTGGTCCATTGCAAGTCGGGCGCGGATCGGGCGGGCTTCTTCTCGGCGCTCTACCTGCTGATCCACGAGGGCCGTCCGCTCGACGAGGCGACGCGCCAGCTCTCGCTGCGCTACGGCCATTTCCGCTTCGCCAAGACCGGCATTCTGGATGCGTTCTTCGATGCCTATCGCCGCGAGGGCGCGGCTCGGGGCATGGCCTTTCTCGACTGGGTCGAGACTGTCTACGATCCGCAGCGGCTGGAGCGCGAGTTCCGCCCCGGCTTCTTCTCGTCGCTGCTGGCCGACCGGCTGATCCGGCGGGAATAGAGCGCCGGGCCGGATCTCGGTTTCAGAGGCCGTCCCTACCGCTCAACGTGCCGCGCCGCTGAAGGCGAGGCCGGATTCATCGGCGCCGATATCGTCACCGAGGCCGATCCAGATGAACAGGACATGCGCCAGCGTGCGGGCGATCGAGATGAGGCCCACGGCATAGAGCAGGGCCGGCGTCAGGTGTCCGAACCAGAGCATCGTCGCGATGACCGCCAGCAGCGCGACGGCGTTGGTGGCCACTTGCCAGGACGGGCGGCGCGTCAGGGCCGCGATGTCGTGCAGGGGTGTCACGAGAGCGATGCCCCCGTAGAACAGCGCCATGATCGCGATGATGTGACCGACCCCGTCCCATTTCGTTCCGTCGAGCAGGCCGTCGACCAGAGCGACGCCCAGGGCTATCGAAGCGAACAGGGCGATCGCCGCGGCGATGAGCCCGAGCATCGCCAGCCGGACCCAGAACTGCCGGCGCGGGCCGGAATAGAAGCGCAGCCGGTTGAGCAGCGGCGGACTGGAGACCGTTCCGAACATCTGTGTCGGTACGTCGAGCAGGCGCATCGCCAGTGCGACATGGGCGGCGAGCAGCGCATTGGCCGCATAAGGCAGGGCCAGGAGCGGCGCGACGGTGAAGCCGTAGGACAGGAGCGCCGAAGGCAGGAGCAGGCGCGGGGCGTCCCGCCAGTGCCAGGCTGCGGCGAGGAGCCCTTGCGCCGACCACCGAGCCGGCCGCACCAGCGCCAGCAGGCTCGCGCGCCGGCGGCGCAGGAGGTACACCCCCGCCATGGCGTGGCCCAAGGCGTCGGCGAGGAACAGGGCGAGGGCCTTTGGCTCGAAGATCGCGATCAGCAGCAACATCAGGACAGGCTGGATCATCGCCTGCACGACATTGCTGTTCCCCACCGAGCGGAAGTCTCCTTCCGCCGTGGCTTCGGCCCAGAGCAGGCGCAGGGCCGTGCGGGCAGCCAGCGAAACGAAGAAGATCAGCGCCACGGCGGGCGCGATGCGGCCGAGCCCGGCGAGAATGGCCAGCACCAGGGCCGCCAACCCGAGAAAGATCGCGCCGACGCACAGCGCCAAGCGGAAAGCGCGCCCGAGATGGCCTCGGTCGCTGCTTCGGAAGAAGACGGCCTCCAGCCGCAGCAACGCGCCGATCGAGACGAAGGTCGCCGCGGCGGAAAACACCGCGAAGGCGGCGAAGATCGGCGGCGGGCAGAACATGGCCGCAACGACCAGGCCCCAGACCGAGATCAGCCGGGCCTGCACGAAGCGCAGCCCGAGCATGGCGGCGGAGCCGAAACTCGATCTGAAAGCCGGGGCCCGCGCCGCGACGAAGCGACGTCCGCGCGCGAGGACGAGCGACGGTCGGCTGAGCGGAAAGGTCGCTCTTTCCAGGATCACATGCGCGGCCATGTCGGCATCCACAGCTGGACCAACGGGCAGACCGTCGTCCGGCATGCCGGCATTGTCGCTGGAGGGCGAGCGGTCGGCAGGCGCGATCACGACCGATCGACCTTCGAGGAGAGACGCTGCGCCAACATGGTTAACAGGGTGTAAATCGCCAATACGTTCAACCGGGGACATCGTCGACGCTCCCCCCACCCCACGGGGAGCGCCACGCATGAAACCGGGCCTTCTCTGTGGTTCAGACGAAGCGCGTCTTCAGGGCCTCGAAGCCCTTTAGCTGATCCGGCAGCAATTCGCGATGCGCATCTCGCCGCACGAAGACCTTGAACATGACCTCGCCCGCGCCGTTGAAGAACTGGACCGAGCAGGCGCGCCGGCCCTGCGCCGTCGCGCGGTCGACCAGATAGATCGCCTGGCAGTTCTGGGCCTTGATATGGCCGCCGATCGGGCTGTCGCCATGGATGTTGTAGTAGCCATGGCCGAAGCTGCCGACCGGCAGCGAGCCGACGCATTCCAGAACGACATCCGGGGTGTGCATCAGGAACAGCACCTCGCCCCAGGTCGCCAACTCCTGCCAGAGTTCCTCGAAACGTTCCGGCGCGACGAGCAGCCGCTGCTCGGCGGGGAGCGCCTCCAGCGCGACGCGGGTGGAGACGCCCGCCTCGCGGGCAATCGCCTCGATCAGCCCATCCGGCTTGGCGGCCAGGAGGTCGCGGACATGCTCGACGGGGGTGCGGCTCGCCGCTTCCACGGTGGTCATCGCCGCCCCCTTACTCCGCCGCCTGGCGCGGCAGGTGCGGGTTGGCCTCGCTGAGCACGGTCTCGAAGCCCTCGAACTCCGGATGGCCGAGGAAGACGGGCGTTTCGCGCGGCTTGCCGGCGTTGCGGTGCGAATCGCGGAACTGTTCGGATTTCGTCCAGACGACGAAATCGTCCTTCGAGGCCCAGGTCGTGTGCGAGGAGTAGAGCGTGTGGTCGTCCTTCTCCGGCCCCTTGAGGAGATGGAAGGCGATGAAGCCGGGCATCTCGTCGAGCCGGGTCTTGCGCGACGACCAGATGCCCTCGAACGCGGCCTCTTCTCCCTTGATGACCTTGAAGCGGTTCATGGCGATGAACATCGGGCGATTCCTGCTTTCTCGAGCCGTTTGACCGGCCTATCCGTCGGATATGGGTGGTCCAAGCAACTGTCGTCGCCCGGACACCGAACTCACTTGACCGCTTCTAGTAAAGCTGAATATCAACGTCAATAATCACGATGCGATGCTAGTTTTTAATTATTATAAACTAGCTTTTACTTTAGGATGCTTCTCCATTCTGCGTCAGGCAGCCGGAGGGTGTGTCCGAGGAGATGACGATGACCGGCGGTCGACTCCCGATCCTGCCCGCTCCGATGCCTGCCCGCGCCCGGCGCCGAGGTTTCGCCGCCCGGTTCGCATCGGCTGCGCTCGGGCTCGCCTTCCTCGCAGGCCTGAGCAGCGGCGCGGCGCAGGCGCAGGCCGCCGAGCGCGTGGTCGTCGCCGGCGGCGTCATCACGGAGGTGATCTATGCGCTCGGCCAGCAGGACCGTGTCGCGGGTGTCGATTCCACCAGCCAGTTCCCGCTCGAGGCCCTCAAGGACAAGGCGAATATCGGCTATGTCCGGGCGCTTTCGGCCGAGGGCGTGCTTTCGCTGAAGCCGTCCCTGGTCATGCTGATCGACGGCGCGGGCCCGCCGGACGCCGTCTCGCTGCTGAAGGAATCGGGCGTGCGCGTCGTCCAGTTCGACGACGGCGCGACTCCGGAGGGCGTGGCGGCCAAGATCGAGGCGATCGGCGCCGTTCTGGGGGCGGCGGAACCCGCGCGGCGGCTCGCGGCGCAGACGACCGCGCGCTTCGACGAACTCGCGACATTGCGCGGCGCGCTCAAGGACAAGCGCCGCGTGCTGTTCGTGCTCTCGCTCCAGAACGGGCGCGTCCTCGTCGGCGGGCGCAACACCCAGGCCGACGCCATCATCAAGCTCGCGGGCGGCGTCAACGTCGCGGCGGATATCGACGGCTACAAGCCGATGACAGACGAGGCGATCGTCGCCGCCGCGCCGGAGGCGGTGGTGATGATGCGCCACGCCAGCACGCACAACGCCCCGGCCGACGAGCTCTTCGCGCTGCCGGCCTTCTCGCGCACGCCGGCCGCCGCGAAGAAGGTCCTCGTCCGGATGGACGGGCTCTATCTGCTCGGCTTCGGGCCGCGCGCCCCGCTGGCGGCCCGGGATCTCATGGCGGCGCTCTATCCCGAGGCGGCCATCCCGCCCCTGAAGACCGCTGCCGCGCCGTGACCCTGGCGTCGCCTCCCGCCACGGCCGTCCCCGCACTGACGACGCTGGTCGCCGGCCGCAGGCGGCTGGCCGTGCTGGCTTCGGCAGGGCTGGTCGTGGCCTGCCTGCTCCTGACCGTGATCGCCATCGGACAGGGAGCGGTCGCGATTCCGCCGGGCCGCGTCGCCGGCATCCTGAGCGCATGGCTTTCGGGCGATGCTTCGGCGCTCGATGGCCGGGACGCGCTCGTCGTGCTCAATATCCGGCTGCCGCGCGTGCTTCTCGGGCTTCTGATCGGCGCGGCGCTCGCCGTGTCCGGCGCGCTGATGCAGGGGCTCTTCCGCAACCCGCTCGCCGATCCCGGCCTCGTCGGCGTCTCGGCCGGGGCGGGGCTCGCGGCTGCGGCGACGATCGTGCTCGGCGACCGCTTCCTGACCGGCATGGCGATGAAACTGCCCTTCGCGGCTCTGCCGTTCGGGGCCTTTTTCGGCGGTCTCGCCTCGACCCTGATTCTCTACCTCATCGCGACGCGGGACGGGCGCACCTCCGTGGCGACGATGCTGCTGGCCGGCGTGGCGCTCGGCGCGTTCTCGGGCGCGCTGACGGGGTTGCTCGCCTATATCTCCGACGACCGGCAGCTGCGCGACCTCACCTTCTGGTCTCTCGGCAGCCTCGGCGGGGCGAGCTGGACGAAGCTCTATGCCGTCGCGTGCATCGTGCTGCCGCTGCTCGCGGCACTGCCCCTGCTGGCGCGCGGGCTCAACGGGCTGATGCTCGGCGAGGCGGAGGCCTATCACCTCGGCATCCCGGTCCAGCGCATCAAGGCTTTGGCGATCGTGCTGGTCGCGCTCGCAGTCGGCGCCAGCGTCGCGACGGCCGGGATGATCGGCTTCGTCGGAATCGTGGTGCCGCATCTGATCCGGCTCGCCATCGGCCCGGACCATCGGCTGCTGCTGCCGCTCTCGGCGCTGGGCGGGGCCATGCTGCTGGTCGGGGCCGATGTCGTGGCGCGGCTCATCGTGGCGCCGGCCGAGCTGCCGATCGGCATCGTCACGGCCGCGATCGGCGCGCCCTTCTTCCTCTGGCTGTTGCTGCGGCGCTCGGGGACGATCGATGTCTGACCATGCCGGCTCCCCCGTCGTCACGGTGCGCGACCTGCGGTTCATGACCGCCGGCAAGACCCTCGTGCAGGAGGCGTCGCTGACGCTGGCGCCCGGCACGACCACGATCCTGATCGGGCCCAACGGCGCCGGCAAGTCGACGCTGCTCAAGCTGATGACGGGCGAGCTCAGGCCGTCTTCCGGCGAAGTCGCGATCGACGGGCAGCCTTTCGGCACGATTCCGGCCTGGAAGCTCGCCTGCCAGCGTGCGGTCATGGCGCAGCATGCCCGGCTCGTCTTCCCCTTCAGCGTCTACGAGGTGGCGCGGCTGGGCGTCGATGGCATCGGCCGGGCCCTGACGCGCCAGCGGCGCGAGGCGGTCGTCGCCGAATGCCTGGCGGCGGCCGGCGTGCTCGACCTCGCCGGGCGCCGCTACCAGACGCTCTCCGGCGGCGAGCAGCAGCGCGTGCAGTTCGCCCGCGTGCTCTGCCAGCTCGAGGCCGGGCGCAGCGTTTCGGAGCGGCAGGCGCTCTTCCTCGACGAACCCATCGCCAGCCTCGACCTCTGCCACCAGCTCGCCTTGCTCGACATGGCGCGTGGCATCGCGGCGCGCGGCGTGGCGGTGCTGATCGTGCTGCACGACCTCAATCTCGCCGTGACCTATGCCGACCGTCTCGTGGTGATGGACCGCGGCCGGATCATCACCCAGGGCGCGCCGGCCGCGACGCTGGACGACGCGCTGCTGCGCCAGGTCTTCAAGGTCGATCTCAGCCTGAGCCGCGCGCCCTCTCCGGGCCTGCCCTTCCTGCTGCCGCAGCAGCATCGGCTCCACCCGGCGGCCTGAAGCGGCGCCGGCCGGGTTCAGCCCCGATTCATCGTGAATCGGGGCTTCACCATGCCGGTCAACCGTCGATTCACACGCACGCACGACATCCTCCCCATCTCTTCGAGGGAGGCTCGGCATGATCCGGCTCGCGATATCCTATGCGGCAGTGCTCGCCGCGGTTCTGGGAGCCCTGAATTCGGCGCCGGCCCGGGCGCGCGAGCTCGTCGTCTTTCCCGATATCCGCTACCAGCCGGGCACGATCGTCATCCGCACCGGCGAAAGGCGGCTCTATCTCGTCACCGGCCAGGGCGAGGCGATCCGCTACACCATCGCGGTCGGCAAGGCCGGCAAGCAATGGCGCGGCGTCAAATATGTCGAGGAGATGCAGATCGAGCCGGCCTGGAGCCCGCCCGCCGTCGTCAAGCGCGACAACCCGGCCTTGCCCGACGTCATTCCCGGAGGCTCGCCGCGCAACCCGATGGGCGCGCGGGTGATCGGGCTCGGTCCCGGCGGCGAATACGCCATCCACGGCACCAACATGCCGGGCACGATCGGCACGGCCGCGTCCTATGGCTGCTTCCGCATGCACAACCGGGACGTCGTCGATCTCTATGCGCGTGTCCGCATGGGCACCCCGGTCGTCGTCCTGCCCTGAGGCCTCGCGCCTAAAGGGGCACGCCGGAGGGCAGGGGCTTTCCGGCGAAGAAGGCGTCGAGATTGCGCAGCAGTAGGTCCTGCTGGGCGGCCTGCGCGGAGTCCGACATGGCCGCGATGTGCGGGGTGAGCACGGCCCTGTCGAGCGCCCGGATCCGGGCGGAGACATGGGGCTCGTTCTCGTAGACATCGAGCCCCGCGCCGGCGATGACGCCGGTCTCCAGAGCCTCGCAGAGCGCATCCTCGTCGATGGCGATGCCGCGCGAGATGTTGACCACGTAGCCGTTCGGACCGAGCGCCTTCAGCACCTGCGCATCGACGGCATGGCGGTTCTCCGCGCTCGCGCGGACCGCGACCATGAGGATGTCGGCCCATTCGGCGAGTCCGAGCAGGCTGTCATGGTAGAGATAGGGCAGATCGGCCCGCCGCGAGCGGTTGTGGTAGCCGATCTCCATCTCGAAAGCGGCAGCGCGCGTCGCGATGCGCGAGCCGATGGCGCCGAGGCCGTAGATGCCGAGCCTGCGGCCCGCGAGACCGGGGACGAGCGGCATCCGCTCGACGGCGTTGCCGCCCCAGCGCCCCGCCCGCACGAAGCGGTCGCCTTCGCCGATCTTGCGGGCGACGGCGAGCGTCAGGCCCATGGCGAACTCGGCGACGCTGGTGGCGTTGGCGTCGGCGGCGTTGCTCAGCAGAATGCCACGCTCCCTGGCCCGGCTCTGGTCGACGCCTTCGATCCCCGTGCCGTAGCAGGCGACGAGGCCGATGTTCGGGAGCGCATCGATCAGGGCGGCGTCGGTCTTCCAGCCGCCGATCGTCACCAGGGCCCGCGCCGCATCGGCGCCCGGCGGCAAGGCCTCGGGAGCCGATCGCTCCATCGGCCCGAGCACCGTATAGCGCTCCCGCAGCCGCGCCACGAACGGGTCGGAGAATTTGGGGGCCATCAGGATCGTCGGCTTCATCATCGGCTCCGGCGGGAGATTCGCGGCAGGATGTTCGCTGCGACGCAACATCGAACCGCGCGCCGCTTCAAGATTCGGCGGCGCGCAGCGGGTATCCGGCACGCGCATTGCGCCCCCTCGCGCCCTGCCGAAAACCGCGTTAACCTTCCGTTGCGCGACCCGACGTTTTTGCCGGCCGAAAGCCGATCAACGAAGAGGCACCAGATGGATCATCTCGCCGACGTCAAGAAATTCGCCCGGAAGCCTCTGAACGAGGCGGCGTTCGCGGGGATGGCGAAAGCCTACGCCCTCGTCATGAGCAAGCCGGACACGCGCTATGTAGCCTGTTCGGACCCGGCCGAGATCGAGCGGGTGCGCGAGAACTTCCTGAAGAAGAAGCTCGGCCTGACCGGCGGAGACCTCGACGGCTCGATCAAGTCGGTCTGCGAGCACATGAAGGCCGACAAGACCAAGTCGCGCCTGACCTTCTACTACCTGCTCGCCGAAGAGCATGGAAAGCTGGATCTGTTCGTCAAGAAATAGCGTCCCGCGCGGAGCGCGGCGCGCGTCCGCGGGCTCGACCCGAGGATCACTCCCGCGAGCGCCTTCTCCCCCGAGATGGCCGGCTCGAGGCCTGCCATGACGCCGCGGGCGCCGATCAGCGATACAGGTCCGCCCGCGTCAGCGGCAGGCCGGAGGGGCCCTTGCGCCGCTTCGAGACCAGCGTCTGGTTGACCAGCGCGCCGCCGCGCTCGAAGGCGAGCGAGCAGCCGGCGAGGTAGAGAAGCCAGGTGCGGGTGCGTTCCGGACCGATTTCCGCCTCGGCCTTTGCCTTGTTGGCCTCCAGCCGCTCCCACCACAGCCGCGTCGTGCGCTGGTAGTGCTCGCGCCAGCCCTCGACATCGTGCACCTCGAAGCCGTGGCGCTCGAGATTGGCGATCGACATGCCGAGATGATCGAGCTCGCCGCCGGGGAAGATGTAGCGGACCAGCGCGCGATATTCCGCCGGCATCTTGTTGAAGGCCTTGTCCGTCTTCTTGGCCCGGCGCGAGATGCAGTGGTGCAGGTAGAGGCCGCGCGGCCGGAGCAGCCGGTTCACCGCACGGAAATAGGTCGGATGGTTGGCGATGCCGACATGCTCGAACATGCCGATGGACGAAATCTTGTCGAACTCGCCCTCCATCTGGGTGAAATCCCGGAGATGGAGCGTGACACGGTCCTGGAGACCGAGCCTCTCGACCTTTTCGCGCGCCAGCGCCAGCTGCTCCTCCGAGAGCGTCACGCCATGGGCCTGAACGCCGTAGTGCTGCGCGGCATGGCAGACCAGCGCGCCCCAGCCGCAGCCGATGTCGAGGAAGCGGTCTCCCGGCTGCAGGCGCAGCTTGCGGCAGATCATGTCGAGCTTGTCGCGCTGGGCGCGGGCGAGATCGCCATGGTCCTCGGTGAAGTAGGCGCAGGTGTAGACCATCTCCTCGTCGAGGAAGAGGCGATAGAAGGCGTTCGAGACGTCGTAGTGATGCGCGATGTTGGCCTTGTTCGTGGCCGGGGCGCCGTCGCGTGCGATCGTGTCGCCCTTCAGGTGCCCGAGAGAGCTCGCGGCGTCGCCCGGCGCGAAGAGGAAGCGGCGCACCACGTCGAACACCGCGCCCTTGGGAATGGCGCGCGCCAGACGCCCGACCTTGCCTTCGGGGCGGGCCGTGGCGAGATCGAAGATCGAGCCGTTGAGAAGGGCGAGGCGGTCGGTGACGTGCAGGTTCAGCAGGGTGTCGAGCTTCGGCTTGCGCATCAGGGCGGAGACCACGCCGGGGTCGCCGATGCCGATGGCCAGGCCCTGCGCCGGCCAATCTGCGGGCACGGAGCTGCCGTCCCAGAGCCGGAAGCCGAATTTCAGGCCGAGTGCCCGATGCGCCTCCGTCAGGAGGCGGCGCAATGCGCCGAGGCGCCTGTCGTCGCTGGTCATGCCCGAAATCCGTTCGCCATCGGGCGTCTTTGCCCCAGGCGGGCGCCGGTTGGCAATCGCGACGCGCGTCAGAAGTCGCTGGCGATGCCTTTCACTTCCCAGTCGTCATAGCGCACGGGCTCGAGCCCGCCGCGTCCGTTGACCTCGCGCTGCCGTGCGACCTCCGCCGCGCGGGCGTCGATCTCGGCGCGCCGGGCTTCCGCCTCGGCGAGCGCGCGCCGGGCGGCCGGGGACAACGGCTTCGGCTCGGCTGCGGGCGCGTCGGGCGTTTCGTCCTGGAGGGGTGTCGTCATCGGTCGTCGGCCTCTCTGATCCCGCTCGCGGGCTGGCGCCGGCGCCTCCCTTGCGGGAACGCCATCGTTCACACCACATAGGGCAGGAACGAGCCGGCGGGGAGAGGCATGGTGCCCTCCCGGCGACGAGAGGACCAGCAAGGGGATTCGATGAACTACGTCCGGACCGGCATGCTGATGGCGGGGCTGACGGCGCTCTTCGCCGCTGTGGGCTATCTGCTGGGCGGCGGTGGCGGCATGCTGATGGCGCTCGCCTTCGCCGCCGCGACGAACCTGTTCAGCTACTGGAACTCGGACAGGCTGGCGCTCTCGGCCTACAACGCGCAAGAGGTGGACGCCGCCAGCGCGCCGGAGCTCCACGGCATGGTCCGGGATCTCGCGGCGCGGGCCGACATGCCGATGCCGCGCGTCTACGTCATCCAGGAGGATCAGCCCAACGCCTTCGCGACCGGCCGCAATCCGCAGAACGCGGCCGTGGCCGTGACGACCGGCATCATGCGCACGCTGAGCTACGAGGAACTGGCGGGCGTGGTCGCGCACGAGCTGGCGCATATCAAGAATCACGACACGCTGACGATGACGATCTCGGCGACCATAGCGGGCGCGATCTCGTCGCTCGTGACCTTCGGCATGCTGTTCGGCTCGCGCGACCACCGCCCCAATGTCATCGTCCAGATCCTGCTCTCGATCCTGGCGCCGATGGCGGCGATGGTGATCCAGATGGCGATCTCGCGCTCGCGCGAATACGAGGCCGACAAGCTCGGCGGCGAGATCTGCGGCAATCCGGTCTGGCTCGCCGATGCGCTCGCCAAGATCGCCGGCGCAGTCCAGCACACGCCCAACGAGACGGCCGAGGCGAAACCTGCTACCGCGCACATGTTCATCATCAATCCTCTCACTGGCGGCGGCGTGGACAATCTCTTTTCGACTCATCCCGACACGGGCAATCGCATCGCGGCGCTGATGGAGCAGGCGCAGGCCATGGGTGTCGGCCGTGCTCCAGCACGCGGCTTCCCGGGCGCTTCGTCCCAGAACCCCTGGGGCGGTTCCGGCCGCCGGCCCGGCCCCTGGGGCTGAGATGGCCAGGCAGAACCAGTCCGGGCCTTCGCGGCAGGACGACGAGAGCGGCAGCGAAGGCGTAGCGCCGGGCCTGCCGGCCAGGCGCCTCGCCGCCATGCTGATCGACGAGGTGCTGCGGGCCGGCACCGCGCTCGACGAGACCTATGAGAGGCTGCTTCCTGCTGCGGGCCTCGACGCCGCGGATGCGGGGCTGGCGCGCGCGATCGCGACGGCGGCCTTCCGCCGTCTCGGCACCATCCAGCACGCGGTCGATGCCCGCCTCGATCGCGGCAGTCCGCGCCGTTCGGGACTGTTCGAGCCGATCGTCACGGCGGCGGCCGCGCAGATTCTCTTCCTCGACGTGCCCGACCACGCGGCCGTCGATCTCGCCATCCGCCATCTGCACGAGGACCCCCGCTCCGCGCGCTTCGCGGCGCTCGGCAACGCGCTGCTGCGCCGGCTCGCCCGCGAGCGCGACGCGATCCTGGCCGAGGCGGAGGCCGATCCGTTTCTCGACACGCCGGGCTGGCTCGCGGACGACTGGCGCGAGGCCTATGGCGAGGAGACGGCCGCCGCCATCGCCCGCGCCCATCGTGAAGAGCCCCCGCTGGACATCACGGTGAAGGAGGACGCCGCGGGCTTCGCCGAGCGGCTCTCCGGCGTCGTCCTGCCGACGGGGTCCGTCAGGCTGCGCGAACGCGGCGCCATTGCGGGCCTGCCGGGTTTTGCCGAGGGGCAGTGGTGGGTGCAGGACGCGGCGGCGGCGCTGCCGGTGCAGTTGCTCGCGCCGAAGCCGGGCGAGCGTGTCGCCGATCTCTGCGCCGCGCCCGGCGGCAAGACGGCGCAGCTCGCCGCCGCCGGCGCGACGGTCACGGCGGTCGACCGCTCCGGGCCGAGGCTGCGGCGGCTGAAGGCCAATCTCGAAAGGCTGGGCCTCGCGGCCGAGGTGGTGACCGCCGACGTCGCCGCCTGGAAGGCGGAGCCCTTCGACGCCGTGCTGCTCGACGCACCCTGCAGCGCCACGGGGACGATCCGCCGCCACCCCGACGTGGCCTGGACCAAGACCCCGGAGGATCGTGACCGGCTGGCGGCGCTGCAGGCGCGCCTGCTCGACGCGGCGGCCGAGCTGACGAAGCCCGGCGGGCGGCTGGTCTACTGCACCTGTTCGCTGGAGCGCCAGGAGGGCGAGGCGCAGATCGAGGCCTTCCTGGCGCGGAATGCCGATTTCCGCCGCGCACCGATCGCGCCCGAGGAGATCGGCGGCATCGCGGCGGCGGTGGATGGCAACGGCGATCTGCGCACCTTGCCGCATCAGCTTGCCGGGGAAACGCCGCGCTTGTCCGGATGGGCGGGATTTTACGCAAGCCGCCTGATCAGGCTATGACCGTTGCCGGGATTCGCGTGGCGAAACGTCGCGCGACGGACGGGAGCGTGCGGCGGATTTGAGCGGCTGGACTGAGCGAAGGGCCCTTGCTCGCGCCGCGGCCGGACGGGCGGCGCGGCGGACCCGTGGCCAGTTCGTCAGGGTCGCGCGCCGGCTCTGGCCCTTCCGCGCGGCGCAGGCCACGCGCCTGATCTTCGCTCCGCACGATCTGCGCACGGCAGACCCCACCACCGCGGCCGATATCTATGCGGGCTATTACGCCTTCGCCGGGCGGACGCTTCGAACCCATGGCGAATCGCCCTTCGACGCCGTCGCGCCGAGCGAGGCCTGGGCCGAGGCGCTCTATGGTTTCGCCTGGCTGCGCCATATGCGGGCGGCCGATACGGCCATCGCTCGCGCGAACGCCCGGGCGCTGGTCGACGACTTCATCCTCAAGCGCCGCGACCGCAACGAGGTCGCCCGCCGGCCCGCGGTGGCCGCCCGGAGGCTGATCTCCTTCCTGTCGCACTCCCCGCTGCTGCTCGAGGGCGCGGACCGCGTCTTCTACGAGCGCTTCCTGCGCCATCTTTCGCGGCTCACCGACAGGGTCGCCCTGGCGATCTCGGGCGCCGTCGAGGGCGTCACCCGTCTCAACTGCCTGATCGCGGTCGCCTTCGCTTCGATCTGCCTCGATGGGCAGGATGCGCGGCGCCGCAGGATCGAAACGCTTCTGTCCGACGAACTCGACGAGCAGATCCTGCCCGATGGCGGCCATCTCAGCCGCAATCCGCGCGTCCTCATCGACCTCCTGCTCGACCTCCTGCCGCTGCGCGAGACCTTCGCCGCGCGCGGGCTGGAGCCGCCGCGCGGCGTTCTGACGGCCATCGAACGCATGATGCCGCATCTGCGGCTGTTCCGGCATGGCGACGGCGCGCTGGCCCTGTTCAACGGCATGGGCACGACGCCGCCCGACCTGATGGCGACGCTGGCGGCCTATGACGACGCGCGCGGCCGGCCGATCGAGCAGGCCGCCTATTCCGGCTACAGCCGCCTCTCGGGGGGCGGCAGCGTACTGGTGGTCGATTCCGGTGCGCCTCCGAGCGGGGCCTATTCCACCGAGGCGCATGCGGGCTGTCTCGCCTTCGAGTTCTCCGCCGGCGGCCAGCGCATCGTCGTCAATTGCGGGGCGAGCCGCTTCGGCCATCCGGATCTGAGGTCGGCCGCGCGCAGCACCGCCGCGCATTCCACGCTCGTGCTGGACGACCGGTCGAGCGCGAGCTTCGGCATGGTGCTCGGCGAGCAGCGCGTCCTGGCCGGGCCGAGCGACGTGCGCGTCGCCCGGCAGGAAACCGCCGCCGGACAGGAATGGGTGGCGAGTCACGACGGCTATCGGCGCAGCCTCGGCGCCGTGCACACGCGGCGGCTCGAGCTCTCGCGCGACGGCGGCGTGCTCGCGGGCGAGGACGAGGTCGCCCTGTCCGGCGCCCGCGAGAGCCTGCCGGCGGTCGCTCGTTTCCACCTGCATCCCTCGGTGACGGCCACCCGCGTCCATGACGGCGAGGAGGTGCTTCTGACGCTGCCCTCGGGCGAACTCTGGTCCTTCGTGGCGGGCGGATTGCCGGTGATGGTCGAGGAGAGCCTCTTCCTCGCCGCAGCCGACGGGCGCCGCCGCAGCGAGCAGCTCAGCATCGCCTTCGACGCGGTCGCCACGCCCCGGATCACCTGGCGCCTCAGCCGGGTCGGCATGCTCGGCGCGCGCCCTGCCAAGGGCGCTGCTTCGCCGCAACCCGGCCAGCCGCGAGAAGACGGCCCGGCCGACGAGGCGTGACGGCCCTGCAGCCGGAACGCTTTGCTTTCGCGCCGCAGCGTGATAGCCCGCCGCCGTCATCCCTTCTTCATGTTCCTGGACAGCCACGATGCCGACTGAGCTTCGCCGCGTCGAACGCGCGCTCCTTTCCGTTTCCGACAAGTCGGGGCTGATCGACTTCGCCCGCGCCCTGCACAGCCTCGGGATCGCGCTCGTCTCGACCGGCGGGACCGCGAAGGCGATCGCCGAGGCCGGGCTGCCCGTCACCGACGTCTCCGAGCTCACCGGCTTCCCGGAGATGATGGACGGGCGCGTCAAGACGCTGCACCCGAAGGTGCATGGCGGCCTGCTCGCCATCCGCTCGCATCCGGAGCACCAGGCGGCGATGCTCGCCCACGGCATCGCGCCGATCGACCTGCTGGTCGTCAATCTCTATCCGTTCGAGGCCACGGTCGCGGCTGGCAAGCCCTATGACGACTGCATCGAGAACATCGACATCGGTGGGCCCGCGATGATCCGCGCCGCCTCCAAGAACCACCACGACGTCGCCGTCGTGGTCGAGCCGGCCGACTACGCCGCCGTGCTCGCGGATCTGGAGACGCAGAAGGGTTCGACTACGCTGACGCTGCGGCGCAAGCTGGCGCAGAAGGCCTATGCCCGGACCGCCGCCTACGACGCCGCGATCTCGAACTGGTTCGCGAACGAGCTGGGCGAGACCGCTCCGGCCTTCCGCGCGCTCGGGGGCTCGCTGGTCGAGCCGATGCGCTATGGCGAGAACCCGCATCAATGGGCGGCCTTCTATCGCACGCCCGAGCAGCGGCCGGGTGTCTCGACCGCGCGCCAGCTCCAGGGCAAGCAGCTCTCCTACAACAACATCAACGATACCGACGCGGCCTTCGAATGCGTCTCGGAGTTCGAGGCGGCTGCGTCCGCCGCCTGCGTCATCGTCAAGCACGCCAATCCCTGCGGCGTCGCCACCGGCGGCTCGCTGCTGGAGGCCTATGAGCTGGCGCTGCGCTGCGATCCGGTCTCCGCCTTCGGCGGCATCGTGGCGCTGAACCGCAAGCTCGACGCCGAAGCGGCCCGCAAGATCGTCGAGGTCTTCACCGAGGTCATCATCGCCCCCGATGCCGACGAGGAGGCCATCGCCCTCGTCGCCGCCAAGAAGAACCTGCGCCTGCTCGTCACCGGCGGCCTGTCGGATCCGCGCGTGGCCGGCCTCTCGCTGCGCACCGTCGCCGGCGGCTTCCTCGCCCAGGCCCGCGACAACGCCGTCGTCGACGACATGGAGCTCAAGGTCGTGACCAAGCGCCAGCCGAGCGCGGCCGAGCTCGCCGATCTGCGCTTCGCCTTCCGCGTCGCCAAGCATGTGAAGTCGAACGCGATCGTCTACGCCAAGAACCTGGCCACGGTCGGCATCGGCGCGGGCCAGATGAGCCGCGTCGATTCCTCGCGCATCGCCGCCTGGAAGGCCGCCGAGGCGGCGAAGGCGGCGGGCCTGCCCGAGACGCTGGCCAAGGGCTCCGTCGTGGCCTCGGACGCCTTCTTCCCCTTCGCTGACGGCCTGCTGGCGGCGGCGGAAGCCGGGGCTACGGCGGTGATCCAGCCGGGCGGCTCGATGCGCGACGACCTCGTCATCCAGGCCGCCGACGAGGCCGGCCTCGCCATGGTCTTCACCGGCCACCGGCATTTCCGGCACTGACGGCATCGGGGAGGCGCGCGCCATGAGCCTGGAGTCGGTCCGTGCCTTCTTCGCGGAACATGCCCCGGACATCGCCGTCATCGAGACGGCGGAGAGCAGCGCGACGGTGCCGCTGGCCGCCGCCGCCCATGGCGTGGAGCCGGGCCAGATCGCCAAGACGCTGTCGCTCAGGGTCGGCGAGGCGGTCGTCCTCGTCGTCGCGCGGGGCGATGCCCGGCTCGACAACAGGAAGGCCAAGGCCGCGCTCGGCGGCAAGCCGCGCATGCTGGGGGCCGAGGAGGTCGTGGCCCTGACCGGCCATCCGGTCGGCGGCGTCTGCCCCTTCGGCCTGCCGACCCCGCTCAAGGTCTATTGCGACGTCTCGCTCAAGGCTTTCGACGAGGTCGTGCCGGCAGCCGGCTCGACCAACAGCGCGCTGCGCATCGCGCCGGAGCGGATGGCTGCGCTGACGCGCGCCGAATGGGTCGATGTCTGTCAAGACCCCGGCGCGAACCCCTGAACGTCATTGCGAGCGCAGCGAAGCAATCCAGACCGATGAAGCGCGAGGCTCGCTGGATTGCTTCGCTGCGCTCGCAATGACGGCGGCAATCTAGATTATCGGACTGAATATCATATTCAGTCCGATAATCTAATTCTTTGATCTTGCATCGGCTTTTCCCGAAAACCGCGCTCCACTTTTCGGGCCGATGCTCTAACCGCGAACACGCTCGATCAGCGCCATGGCGGCGGCCGGATTGCGGATCTTCCCGCCACTGATGACATAGAGGAAGACGTCGCGCGGTTGCTTCTCGGTGGCGGAGGCGACCGGCTCCAGATCCTCCGGCACGCCGCCCCCGGCCCAGATCCTCGCGCGCTTCGCCCAGGCGTCGAGCGCGGCATCGCCGTAGCCCCTGGCCTCTTCCTTCTGCGTGCCCATGACGCGGGCATAGACGAAGGGGGCCGTGGCGTCGGGAATGCAGGGATGCTCGGAATCGCCCGCGGTGATGGCCGCGACGCCGTACTCCCGCAGCAGCGCCACGAATTCCGGCGTGCGGAAGCTGTCATGGCGGACCTCGACGGCGTGGCGCAGCGCGACACCGTCGACCGTTTTCGGCAGGAGCTTCAGGAAGGCCTCGAAATCCGCGGGGTCGAACTTCTTGGTCGCCATGAACTGCCAGTTGATCGGGCCGAGCTTGTCCTTGAGCTCGGTCAGCCCGCTGGTCAGGAATTTCTCGACGGAGGGGCCGGCCTCGGCCAGCACGCGCCTGTTCGTGCAGTAGCGCGAGCCCTTGAGCGCGAAGACGAAGCCGTCAGGCGTCTCCTCCCGCCACCTAGCGAAGCTCTCGGGCTTCTGCGAGCCGTAATAGGTGCCGTTGATCTCGATCGAGGTCAGCTTGCCCGAGGCGTATTCGAGCTCGCGTTTCTGCGGCAGGCCATCCGGATAGAACGCGCCGCGCCAGGGTTCGAACACCCAGCCGCCGACCCCGATCCTGACCTCGCCGCTGCGGGACATCGCTTCCTCCTCGACAGGTCCGCGCCGGTTCGGGACCGCTCCGGCCACGCTCGCCCGCGCGGGCGACAGCGCCTGTCAGCAGCAGCGCCGGTCCCGAAGCCTCAGCCTTCGTATCGTGCCAGCCGGTCGATATCCAGGATCGTCACGCTGCCATGCCCGACCGTCAGCAGGCCGAGATCGGCCAGTCGGGCGAGGCCCTGATTGGCCATCTGCCGCGAGATGCCGGCGAGCAGGCCGAGTTCCTCCTGCGAGATCGCCAGCGTGCGGTCGCGGTCGGGATAGAGCGTCGGATTGAACAGCCAGGCGAGGTTGCGGGCGAGGCGCCCGGTCGAATCCAGCGTCCGATCCGTTTCCGCCAGCGCGATGAACTGGGCCAGCCGCTCGTTGAACTGGTGGACCAGGAAGCGGTTGAACGCGGCCGAATGCTCGAACAGCCACAGGAAGCTCGTGCGCCGCATCAGGGCGAGCTTCGTCTCGCGCAGCGCCACCAGCTCATAGCGGCGCGGCTCGGACTTGAGCACCGTCCCCTCGCCGAACCAGGCGCCGGCGCGCATGCCGGCGAGCGTGGCGGATTTGCCGGTCTTCGAGGTGGTCCCCATCTTGACCAGCCCTTCGACCACCCCCGTCCAGGAATCGAGCCGATCGCCGACGAGACAGATCGACGCGCCCTTGCCATAGGCCTTGAACGAGATGCCGCGCCGGGCCTCCTCGAACTCGTCCTCCGCCAGATCGTGCGACCAGGCGGCGATGGCGCGCAGTTCCTCCGGCGAGATCAAGGCGCTCTCTCTCCTCGGCCGACGAGCACGATAGGGGCGGGGTGGCGGCCCGGATCGCGGGCTGGCCGCCGCCGACCGCGCCGACTATGCTGGCAGCACGGCCGGGAACTCAAGCGCCGCTGCCATCCGCCAAAGGGCTATGCCGCGATTTGGCCGGCTTTGGCAGCCAAGTCTGGCGCCCCGGTATCGGGGACGCTTCTGGCGAGGGGCTTCACGATCCGTTAACCATGGCTGCCCAGTCTGCGCAGTCCCGTATCCCGGAAGCCGCCACCGATGCGACGCGCCCTTCAAAGCACGCTCCTCGCGGCCCTGCTGGCCTCGGGCCTGGCCGGGGCGGCCAGGGCGCATCCTCACGTCTTCGTCGCGGCGAAAGCCGAGATCCTGTTCTCGCCGGACGGGAAGGTCATGGCCCTGAAGCATGTCTGGAGCTTCGACGAGGCCTATTCGGCCTATATCACCCAGGGCCTCGACAAGAACGGCGACGGCAAGCTGACCCCGGACGAGCTCGCCGAACTGGCCAAGGTGAATGTCGAATCGCTGCCGGATGTCGGCTTCTTCACCACCGCCAAGGCGAACGGCAAGGCCCAGGAATTCGGCACACCCACGGCGGCCGGCCTCGTCTTCGAGAACAAGATCCTGACCCTGACCTATACGCTACCGCTCAAGACGCCGATGGCGGTGCGTTCGCTGGGCCTCGAGATCGGCGATCCGACCTATTTCGTCGCCTTCGACATCTCCGACGGTCCCGATGCGGTCGTCGCGCGCGACGCGCCGAAGGGCTGCATGGTCCGCATCATGCGCCCGCCCAAGCTCGACGCCGCGACGCAGCAGAAGCTGGCCGAGGCCGACATCACGGCCACGCCCGACGTCAGCGGCCTTCAGGTCACGACGCGCGCCCTGGTCGCATGTCCCTGAGCCGCATGTCCCTGACCTCCTCGCGCCCGCTCGCCTCGCGCTGGCCCGCCTTCGCCCGCCGGCTGCTCGTCGCGCTGCTGGCGCTGGCCTGCGTGGGCGGGGCGCTCGCGCTGCTGGCCCTGCTGCTCGCCCATCTGAGCCCTCCGCCGCCGCCCCCGCCGCGCAATCCCTTCGGCACGGCCCTGCCGCGCGAGGCGCTGCCCTCGACCACCGGCCTCGGCGCCGTGATCCTCGCCTGGCAATCGGCCTTCTACCGGGAGCTGACGGCGACCCTGAAGCTGGTCGCGACGACGCCGGCCGCGCTCTGGAGCCTGCTGCTCGCCTCCTTCGCCTACGGCGCCTTCCACGCCGCTGGACCGGGGCACGGCAAGGCGGTGATCTCCGGCTATATCGTCGCGGACAACCGCAGCCTGAAGCGCGGACTCGCGCTCAGCTTCGCCGCCGCGATCCTGCAGGCGCTGGTCGCGATCGCCATCGTCGGTGTCATGACCCTGCTGCTCAGGGCGACCGCCGTCCGGATGAACGCGGCCGCGACGGCGATCGAGCAGGCTAGCTTCGCGTTGGTGGTGGCGGTCGGCCTGCTGATGCTCTGGCGCAAGGCCGGGGCGTTGCTGGCGCTGGGTGCGGACGGGCAAACCCATGACCCGGCCTGCGACCATGTCCACATGCCGGCGCCCGACGAACTCGCCCGCCTGCGGAACTGGCGCGAGATGGCGGGCGTCGTTCTCGCCGCGGGCCTGCGGCCCTGTGCGGGCGCGCTGATCGTGCTCGTCTTCGCCTCGGTGCAGGGCCTGTTCTGGGCGGGTGTCGCCGCGACCTTCGCCATGGCGCTCGGTACCGCGCTGACGACGGGTGCGCTGGCGGCGCTCGCCGTCTTCTTCAAGTTCGCGGCGCTGCGCCTCGCCGGCGGCGGCAGCCTGCGCGGCGCGCGGGCCGTCGCGACGCTCGAACTTCTGGCGGCGGCGTTCGTCGTCGCGCTGGGGGCAGCCCTGCTGCTGGGCGTCTGGATCGGCGGACAGGGAAGCTGATAGCGTCGCCCGCGATCGCATGTTCCGGAGAGAGGCGTGGAGACCGCATTCCCGAGCCCGGCGGAGGCGGGGCAGACGCCCCGCGCCGTCGTCATCGCAGGGGCCGGGCAGGCCGGTTTCCAGCTCGCGGCCTCGCTGAGGCAGGAGGGCTTCGGGGGGCGCGTCGTGCTGATCGGCGACGAGCCCGGATTGCCCTATCAGCGCCCGCCGCTCTCCAAGGCCTATCTGGCGGATGGGGACGCCGGCCGGCTGGCGTTGCGGCCGCACGACTTCTTCGCCGAGCACGGAATCACGCTCATCGCGGGCGCCGGCGTCCGGCGGATCGACCGCGCGGCGCGCAAGGTCGCGCTCGACGACGGCCGCAGCCTGGCCTTCGACCATCTCGTTCTGGCGCTCGGCGCGCGCAACCGCGTCCTGCCTCTGCCGGGCGCCGATCTCCCCAATGTCGTCGGTCTGCGCACGCTCGCCGACGCCGGGCGGCTGCGGGCGCTTCTGGCGGATGCGACCAGCCTCGCGGTGATCGGCGGCGGCCTGATCGGCCTCGAGGTTGCCGCCGTCGCCCGCAAGGCCGGGCTCGACGTCACGGTCGCGGAGGCCGGCGAGCGGCTGATGGGGCGCACGGTCAGCGCGAGGACGGCGGCGCGCCTGCAGAGCTGGCATGAAGCGCAGGGCACGCGGATCAGGCTGAACGCCGGCGTCCGGGCGATCAGGCCCGGGCCGGCCGGGCTCGCTGCCGGGCTCGAACTCGCCGATGGAACCGGGCTCGCAGCCGATCTCGTCCTCGTCGCGGCCGGGGTGGTGCCCAATCAGGAACTGGCCGCGCAAGCGGGGCTGGCGGTCGGCGACGGCATTCTCGTCGACGCGATGCTGTCGACGAGCGATCCCGCGATCTCGGCGATCGGCGACTGCGCCTGTTTTCGCGGCGGTGTGGATGGGCGCCCGGTCCGGCTCGAATCGGTCCAGAACGCCGTCGACCAGGCCCGCAGCGTCGCCGCGCGGCTTCTCGGACGCGCGGAGCCCTATCACAAGGTGCCGTGGTTCTGGAGCGATCAGGGGCCGAACAAGCTGCAGATCGCGGGGCTGGCCGCGGGCTGCGACCGTTTCGTCGAGCGGCCGATGCCCGGCGGAGCCTTCGCCCTCTACGGCTTTCGCGGTGACCGACTGCAGGCGGTGGAGAGCATCAATGCGCCGGCTGACCACATGGCGGCGCGCCGGCTTCTGGCGCTCCCCGCGCCGCCGGCCCTGGCCGATCTCCAGCGCATCGACTTCGATCCGCGCCGCGCGGTCGCGGAGTTCGCGGGCTAGCCCGTTCCCGTCGGTGGACGGAGACATTCGACCGAGATGGCGGGGCTGCGAGAAAACAGTTGCAGCGGCGTGGCGGCCCGACTACATAGGCGCCCTCGACCGGCGTTGCTCCCTTCGTCTAGCGGTCTAGGACGTCGCCCTCTCACGGCGAAAACAGGGGTTCGAGTCCCCTAGGGAGCGCCACGGCACCGTCTCCAAACGGTCTCTAAGTATCTGGCGTGCAAGCGTTTCCAACGTTTGATCATGCTCAGAGTGTACCGGGTGGTAGACCAAAAAGCGATTTATACCTTCACCAAATGCGGGGTGTTCTACTTCTCCCGCCGAGTCCCGAAGTCGCTTCTCGATCGCTTCGATAAGCCGCGAATCGTCACCTGTCTCAACACGCGGTCTTTGCCCCAGGCACGGAAAGCAGCCAGCGCGCTTTCTGCGCAGTTGGAGGTTGTTTGGGCTCAGATGCGATTGGAGAAAGTGCTTCGCTGCGCCCCTGCCGCGTCGCTTTCCCCTGTGATTACCGGGATCGCTCCCACAGCGCCTTCGATCAGGCTCTCGGATGCCGGGGCTCTGTATCGACGCCTCAAAGGCGTTGGGAGAGGAAAGGTGTTCAACACTTCAACGGATCGGAACCTCGGCTATGTCGTCCAGTGCCTTGGCGATGCCGTTGTTATGGAAATTACGCGCTCCGATGCAGGTCGATTCCGCGACTTTCTGATCGCCAAGAAGCTAACGACCAGTTCGATCAGGAGGGTGTTCGCGACCGTGCGGGCGGTGGTGAACCTAACCATCTCCGAGCACGGTTTGCCGTGCCCCAACCCGTTCTCTCGCACCTTTCTCCCTGAAGTCGGGGTCAGGACTGTCCGCCCCCCGGTCCCCGACAATGTGATCCGATCCATGCAGGCGACCTGCCTTGACCTGGACGATGACAAGCGTCTTCTCATCGCGCTTATCAGCGATACCGGTCTGAGATTGGCGGAGGCTCTGGGGTTACAGAAAGCGGACCTCAAGCTCTCAAGTACCACTCCGCACATCATAGTCCGGGCGCATCCTTGGCGTTCGTTGAAAACCGCCTCCAGCACCCGAGAAGTCCCGCTTGTCGGTGCGTCTCTCGCGGCGGCCAAGCGACTCGTCGCGGTCACAAACAGCAGGCTGTTGTTTCCTAGGTATGCAACGCTGACTGATGTGAGCGCCAACTCCGCGAGCGCTTCGTTGAACAACTGGCTTCGCAGCCGCCTACCGGCAGGCTGCGTCATCCACTCTTTCCGGCATAGTCTGCGTGACCGACTGCGCGCTGCTGAGTGTCCAGCCGACATCGTCGATGCGATCGGAGGGTGGACCACCCAAGGCGTCGGCCACAAATATGGGGTTGGCTACTCACTAGAAGTGAAGCACCGCTGGATGCAGCGGATCGAGCTTCACTCCACAGCAGAAAACGTTGGAAACGCTTGCACGCCAGATACTTAGAGACCGTTTGGAGACGGTGCCGTGGCGCTCCCTAGGGGCAGCCTTGGCGAGGTCCTAAGTCCGCTGGCGAGCGATGTCAGTGAGTTATGTCGGGGGGCGAGGGCAGGTGCGAGTTGGAAGCCCTCGCGGATGGCGTCCGCGACCTGGGCAGCGCGTGCTGCCCTCGCATTTTAATTTCGACATTCCGAGGGCTGCTGTGCCCTTCTGATGGGGCCGGAGCATTAGCCGGTCGCGCTGGCTCGAAGAGCGAGGCGGCGCGCGCAGACCTCATTTCAGATCGATATTCGGACCATTGCCATGACCCCATTCTCAGCGCTCGACGCGCTCAACAAGCTCGCCAACACCACTGCCATTCCTGCGACGATGTCGGCTCCGGCACAGGCGGCCCCGACCGGACGGCCTCTGTCGCAGTTGCCTGCCTTCGACGAGATCACGCTGGCCAACGCCTACATCTTCGACAACTCCGACAAGGGCAAAAACTTCGAGTGGATGAAGTGGCGGGCGACCTTCCAGGTCTTCACCCAGACCACGCCGTTCACGCCCAGCCACAAGAATGCAGCCTGGGAAGGCAACGCCGTCCTGCGGCACCCCGACGTGTTCTCCTCGGTGATGGAGGACTACGCCTACAAGAACCCGACGATGCTGCCCGCTGACTTGTGGGACGCCGCCTACATGCCGGTCCTGCGCGAGACCGCGTCCATGCCGGTTGTCGGCGAGTGGCCCCGCCTGGGGCAGGTGCAGATGGACGGCTCGGGCACCTACTACGAGTTCGGCTCGATCGCCTGCGTCCATGTCTCGGCGCAGGGAGAGTTCTTCCTCGACCTGCTCCTGCCAAGCGGCACCATCACGTTCCAGGACTTCTTCGTCGAGAGCGTGAAGGTCCCGAACAAGCCGATCATGCGCGCGAGCTACGATCCGCATCGGCTCTGGCTGAGCCGGAATGGCCGGAAGGCCAAGTCATGACGGCGGTCGAGCAGGCGCTGGTCGAAGCGCTCAACGAGCAGCGCCTCATCATCGAGGCGTTGGAGCGCCGTCTGGCAAAGGTCGAGGCTGAGGAGCGCTTTGCCTTGACCGAGAGCACTCCCCACGAGGTCATCGAGTTCCTGGAGGCGCTGGGCCGCAGCATGACCGCTCAGGAGGAGCGTCTGGACGATCTCGAACAGGTCGTTGAGCGCCGTGGCCTGGGAACGTCCTGGTCACCCAGCCGGGGTGTTCTGATGAAGATCGTCGAGGAGGATGAGCGGAGGTTGGGTTGATGTCTGTGTGATCTCATCTCGCATGAGCAAAAACACAAGCACCAACACCATCAGTATCAATAGCATTATACTAACACTAGAGCCTCCCGGATGGGCTGCTCGATATAAAGCGGTTCGTCCTCGCTTCGCTCGATACGAACACTAAACCGCACTACGTCGGCCCCGCCTCCGGGATGGAGAGAGCCGCGCAGCCGGTTGAACAAGCCAGGGCAAGGCCGCATCAGTGGCCTGTCCTGGTCGCTCGTCGAGGGGTCGTTTTTGACTGACTCTTGTCCGCAGGATCATCGCGCCACGATCAGCCAGACCGTCAGACCAACGCGCTCCGCCCGCCCTTTACGGCTCGATAGATCGTGGAGGGCGCGACACCGACATGCTCGGCGATCTCGGCCATGGTCAAAGCCCCATCCAACATCAGCGTCTTCACGACGGTCAGCTTCACCGTGTCGAGAGCCTTCGGGCGTCCGCCGACGCGACCACGGGCACGGGCGGCCCGAAGACCGGCCTGGGTACGCTCGCGCAGAAGCTCGACCTCCATCTGACCGAGCGCGCCCAGGATCGTGAAGACGAACCGTCCTGCCGGGGTGGTCGTGTCGATGGCTTCGGTCAGCGATCGCAGTCCGATCTCTCTGGCGCGAAGCTCCTCGGCGAGTTCGAGCAGGTGACGGATCGAGCGGGCCAGCCTGGACAGCGAGTACACGACGATCACGTCGCCGCTCCTGGCATGGTCGAGGAGCTTCCGAAGCTCGGGTCTATCAGCCTTCGTCCCCGAGATCGTCTCGGTGAAGATGCGATCGCACCCCGCCGCCTTCAGCGCATCAAGCTGGAGGCTGTGATCCTGCCCGTCCGTCGAAACCCGCGCCAGCCCCAGCAGCATCGCCTCTCCTTCGCAAAACCCGTCGAAGGGAGGCTCTCACGGGTCGCCAGTTCTGCAAGCAGTTTTTGCGAGACGATCGCCAGCATAATCCTGGACGATCACGCCGCCATCACCAGCGTCGCGGAAACGACCGTTATTGCGAGGTGGCCGTCGTGGGTGGTGACGCTCAGAACCAGATGGTTCCAGCCACGCTCGCCGACGCCTTCGAGCATCGTCGCCAACACCGTGTTTGCAAGGGGCTACGAAGACGGTTGGGAGCACGATTGCGGGAGGGTTTTTGGTGCAGGGCGGAGCATCGGGATTCACCGGGGGAGAACGGCGGCTCTCTGGCGCGGCGAATTTGGTCCAGCTAACCTGACCCTGAATCAAGGCAACGGGTACCGTTCGATCTGAAGCAGGCCGCCGGGAAAGGCGCAGCGACGGCGAATACCCATGGGGTGGAAATGTTCGCGACTGAGCAATCGGACCATTCACGGCGTCTGGGGTTCTCCCCGTACCACAGCCAGTATCTCGCACACCGGCTTACCTTGCTTGGGGTAAACGAGGACGCCTTCGCCAAGTCGCTATCGACTGCGAAGGTGGACATGAATCCTCATCAGGTCGATGCTGCGCTTTTCGCCCTTGAGCGACCGCTCACGAAGGGCGTTCTTCTCGCGGACGAGGTCGGCCTCGGCAAAACCATCGAGGCTGCACTCGTCATTGCCCAGCATTGGGCAGAGCGAAAGCGGCGGATTCTTCTGATCGTCCCGGCATCTCTCAGGAAGCAGTGGACGCAGGAGCTATGGGACAAGTTTGGGCTGAACACGCTGATCCTGGAAGGTCGGAGCCACCGCGATCGCAAAAAGGCCGGTCACCGGCTACCCTTCGAGGCCGACGACAGTGTTGTCGTCACCTCCTACGAGTTCGCCTCCAGATGTGCGGAGGAGATCGGTCTCACCTCGTGGGACCTTGTCATATTCGACGAAGCTCATCGTCTTCGGAATGTGTATCGAAAGGGAGCGTCCCAACGGGCCAAGCGGCTGAAAGACGCGCTCGCCGAGCCATTCAAGATTCTCCTGACGGCGACGCCTTTACAGAACAACATCATGGAGTTGTTCGGCCTCGTCTCGATGATCGACGACCACGTGTTCGGCGACGAAGCGAGCTTCCGATCACTTTATGCCGGACGACCGGATGCCGCTCGACTCGCCATGTTGCGAGAGCGTCTCAAGCCGATATGCCGCCGGACTCTCCGCAAGGTGGTCCAAGAAGCTGGGCACATCAGCTACACGAAACGAAACCCGGTCACCTTCAAGTTCGACCCGACACCGGAAGAGATCGCTCTTTACGAGAAAGTCTCGGAGTTCCTCCAGAGGCCCGGCACCGTCTATCTCGGCGGAAAGCCGAACGCGCTCGTGACCATGAGCTTGCGGAAGATTTTGGGCTCTTCGAGCTACGCGATGGGCTTGACCCTTGGCCACATCGTCGAGCGGCTGAAGCAGATGCAAGCAGTCGCGGTCGAAGACCTCGCCGATGACCTCGATACAATCGATGAGACAGTTGAGGAGTGGGAGGCTGCCGACGATGAGGAGGCGGCGGATGAACAGGCTATAACGCCAGCGAGGATCGCAGCCGAAGTAGCTGAACTCGAAGGCTACCGCGACCTAGCGCAATCGATTCTCGTCAACGCCAAAGGCGAGCGCCTTGCTTCCGAGTTGCCGGGACTTCTCGATGCCATCGTTGCGAAAGGCGGGCGCAGCAAGGCGGTGATTTTCACCGAGAGCGTCCGCACCCAGACCTACCTTGCCGACCTTCTTTCGAGGAATGGCTTCGCAGGACAGATCGCCCGCCTGAATGGCTCCAACAGCGACCCTGAGAGCGCAACGATCTATGCCGACTGGCTTGCGCGCCACAAAGGCACCGACAAGATTTCTCGCTCTAAGAGCGCGGATATGAAGGCGGCGATCGTCGAGGCGTTCAAGGACGAGAAAACGATCCTGATTGCCACGGAGAGCGGTGCCGAAGGCATCAACCTCCAATTTTGTTCATTGCTGGTGAATTATGACCTTCCCTGGAATCCGCAGCGCGTCGAGCAGCGAATTGGGCGTTGCCATCGTTACGGCCAGAAAATCGACGTGACGGTAGTGAATTTCCTCAATACGAAAAATCGCGCCGAGGAGCGTGTTTTCGAGTTGCTGGATCAAAAATTCAAACTCTTCGACGGCGTATTTGGAGCTTCCGACGATGTCCTCGGCGCGATCGAGAGCGGCGTCGATTTCGAAAGACGCGTTCATCAAATCATGCAGACGGCGCGTACAGCCGAGCAGGTCGAGACCGCGTTTAACGAGTTGACCGAGAACCTCCAGCCCCAAATTCAGGCCGATATGAAGGAGGCGCGCGACAAGCTGCTGGTAGCGGTAGACCAGGATGTCGTGCGTCTGCTGCGTGATCGCCAGAACGACCTGAGACGCGTACTTTCGGAGTTCGAGCAGAGGCTTATCGACCTTGCAAAGTCGGAGTTGCCTGAGGCGGAATTCTGGCATCACGAGGATGGCAGTCCCTGCTTCCGGTACAACGAGGAGACTTGGACAACAGGCTGGCCACTCGCGGATGAACAGGACTGGAAATTCTTCCGCCTATCGGATGACAACTTGGCGAGCGAGCTTGTCGCGCGAGCGCGAGGTCGGAAGCTGCCAGTTGGAACGATCGCTTTTGACTACGCGACCCACAAGGCCGCAGGAGGTCACCGCCTCGCAGACCTGGAAGAATTCTGCGGCACGAGCGGCTGGTTGAAGGTCAGCCGCCTGTCGTTGAAGAGCGGCGGTCGGACGGTCGAACATCTTCTCGTCGCCGCCGCCACGGACGACGGTCGCGCGCTCGACGATCGTCACCTCGATCGATTGTTCCTCCTGCCAACGGCATCATGGAGCCAGGATGCGCCTTCGCCTCCTGAGGTTGATCTGGAGGCCCGCGAGAAGCAGGCCAAGGCTCTCCGCATGGACGAGGCCGGTCAGGAAAATGATCGTTGGCTCGCGGAGGAAACCGATAAGCTCGATCGATATGCTGACGATCTTGAGGTCGCGGCAGATGAAGAGATCAAGCGGCTGGCAAAGGACGTGAAGGATCGCCGGAAGGCGCTCAGAGGGAATGCCGGGCTGACGGCCCAGCAAAAGATCGAAGAGCAACGTGCGATCAAAAAGCTGGAGGCTCAGATCGACGATCTGAAGATTGAGACCTACCAGCGCCGCAAGAAGATCAGGTCGGAGGTCGAGGAACTCCTCGACGACATCCAAGCCAGTCTCGCCCTAGAGCCGACCGTCGAGCCTCTTTTCACTGCCCGGTGGGAACTTCGGGCGTGAGAAGGCTGCGAGCGGGAACGAGCTTCGAAGAGTTCGGAGCCGCTCCGATCGCGCTGGACTTCTATCTCGACGCCTTCGACGGACCGACTTGGGCGATAAAGCCATTCCAGCAGAGGTCGGGCTGGCTGATGGTGGTCGAAGCACGCTTTCCGATGCCATTCATCATTTGGAAGCGCACCTTGATCGCCTGCATAACCGACCATGGCGAGGTGTTTTCGGCGGTCATGGCGAACGTGGTGTTCTCGATGCCAACCTCGCTGCCGCGCGTTCTTGAGGACTACACGCCTGATGCGCTCGACGAGGTGATGGGGGACCTTTACAGATCGTTCCTGAAGCGGACCGAACAGGACAATCTGGACCACCTCGGTGAAGCACAGGAGCGGACACAGGTGCGGGTGTCGATGTTCGAAAGCGAGTGTCGCGCTCTCGAAAACCAGATTGCTCAAGCCATACGCGGGCTGCGGACGGCAAGGCGGCAAGGCGATGTGTCGCGTGAAACGCAGCAGGAAATTGACGCCAAACTGAAGCGCTTTTCGGCAATGGCCGATACCCTCGGCCCGATCATGCGCGATCGAATACGCGACATGCGCTCCGCAGACGACATGTTGGAAAGTGCCGTCATGGCCTCGTTTGGCAGACCGGGTACCTTGGAGCATAGATACACGGTTCGATGGCGGGCCGTATCCCGCCGCACAGCCGTCACGATCAAAGTCCCACTTTACCAGGAAGACTCCTGGAGCGCGGACTCCTGGAAAACGCGACGACTACCCAGCCCGGTCGGCTGGGGTATCAATCAACGCAGCACTTTTGAGTAGTGGAACTTGACTATGAGCCGGAGCAAGAAGCTCGAACTGACGTGGGTGGGAAAGGACGAAGAGCCTCGGCTTGAGCCTCGCATCCTCATCGAGGACGTGGGCATGTCGTACTGCGCTGCCGCGCGTGCAGCAGGCGATTTTTTTGATAATCGCCTTATCCAGGGTGACAATCTGCTTGCCCTAAAGGCGCTTGAGGCCGAATTTTCAGGGAAAGTGAATTGTATATTTATCGATCCTCCGTACAATACCGGATCGGCTTTCGAATATTACGATGACTCGTTAGAGCACTCGCTCTGGCTGGGGATGATGAGAGACCGCCTCGTTTTGCTGCGGAGCCTACTTTCTGACGACGGATCGATTTGGGTAACAATCGACGACAATGAACTTCACTACCTCAAAGTTTTGATGGATGAGATATTTGGGAGGCGGAACTTCATTGGATCGGCGATCTGGCAGCACAGCGTGCAGGGCAAAGGATACAGTGGCAAGTTTTCGGTCCACCACAATTACGTCTTAGCTTACCGCAAGAGCGAAAAATTTACGTTGAACGATCTTCCGCGACAGGAGGAGCATAACGTAAACTACTCTAATCCAGACAATGATCCGCGTGGAGCGTGGCGGTCTGGCGATGTGCGTAACGCGCTCGTACGACCAAATCTCATGTATGACATTACTACCCCGAGCGGGAAGACGATTAAGCATCCACCCAAAGGATGGAGATTCAGCAGAGAAACGTTCGAGAAAGAACTTAAGGTAGGAAAAATTAAATTCTCAAAGGATGAATCTCGGATCATTCGGAAGATTTACTTGGAAGATCAGGAGGGCCGAGTTCCCGAAACTCTTTGGTTTTCAAATGACGTTGGAACGACACGCGAGGCCAGCGCTGAGGTCAGGGCTTTTCACGACGGAGATGATTTCGACACACCTAAGCCGGAGCGTCTTATCGAACGCGTGCTTCTACTAGCCACAAACAAGGGCGATCTCGTCTTGGACTCGTTTGCTGGCTCCGGGACAACGGGCGCAGTCGCTCATAAAATGGGTCGCCAATGGCTTATGATTGAGCTTGGGAGGCAGGCTACCTCGCTAATTGCTCCTCGAATGCAGAGCGTGATCGACGGTCGCGACGCAGGTGGCGTTACCGAAAGTGCGAGTTGGAAGGGCGGCGGCGGTTTTCGCTTCTACCGCCTTGCTCCGTCGCTTTTGGAGCGGGATCGCTGGGGAAATTGGGTTATTTCGAGAGATTACAACCCAGAGATGTTAGCTGAAGCGATGTGTAAACATATGAGTTTTAGCTATTTCCCATCCCAGGACCCTTCCGAATATTGGAATCACGGGTTCTCTTCGGAGCGCGATTTTATTTTCGTGACCACAAATGCGCTCACCCATGAGATGCTAGAGGCCATCTCCTACGATGTGGGGCCTGATCGACATCTTCTGATTTGCTGCAAAGCGTTCAGCACCAAGCGCCCTGACGCTTTCCAGAATCTAACCCTGAGACGAATCCCTCATGCGATCCTCCATACCTGTGAATGGGGGCGAGACGATTATTCGCTCAAGATCGCAAGCCTGCCGGAAGTGGACAGGGTTGTAGACGAGCCAGAGCTTGCGCCAGCTACCAGAGCCGCCGCTGCGCGCTCCAAGAGAAATGAGCAGGGTAGTCCGGGATTGTTCGACACCCCCGCCGAGGCTGAGGACTGACCGATGCTGGGTAGGATAGGGACGCCTGATCAGGTCCGCCGCGAACTTGTCGCCAGGATGAGTCTGCGAATTCCTCAGGAGCATTCGCTAGACATACTCGCGGACGTGACAGACCTGTTGAAGCTCGGCAAAGATGCCAGCAACGAGGCTGCGCTCGAAGCGATAAAGGCCGCGTTTCCTGAGTTTGGTGATTTCGAGGGCCGCGATTTCCCTTCCCTGTGCTTCGCGTTGGCGACAGGCGTTGGGAAGACCCGGCTTCTCGGGGCGTTTATCGCGTTCCTCTACATCACTGGTAGGTCAAAGAATTTTTTTGTCCTGGCCCCAAACACAACGATCTATCAAAAACTGGTTGCGGACCTGACACCTGGGACGCGTAAGTACGTGTTTAAGGGTGTCAGCGCCTTCACGCAGCATCCGCCTGTTGTTGTCACGGGAGATACCTGGGATCAGTCAACGATCTTTGTCGAAGCAGCACGGCGCAATGGCGGCGCGGTGATCAACGTCTTCAACATCGACAAGATCAACAAGGAAGGCGGGCGCATCAAAAAATTGAACGAGTATGTCGGGGACAGCTATTTCAATTTTCTTGCTGGCCTCCCCGATCTCGTCCTGATTATGGACGAGGCCCATCGCTACCGCGCAAAAGCAGGGCTGAAGGCGGTAACGGACCTGAAGCCCGTCCTTGGCCTTGAACTCACAGCCACGCCGAAAAGCGTTGGAGCGAGGGCAGTCGGTTTCCAGAACGTCATCTACAAATTCGGCCTCGGCGAGGCGATGGAGCACGGCTACGTGAAGGAGCCAGCCGTCGCCACGCGCAAGGATTTCGATCCGAAGTCGGTCACACCGGAACGCCTAGAGGAGATCAAACTCGAAGACGGCATCCATGCTCATGAGCATGTTCGACTTGAACTGGAGAAGTACGCGACCGAGACCGGCAGGCCACGGGTGCGTCCGTTCATGCTCGTGGTTGCGCAAGACACGGACGATGCGCGGCGCATTCGAGGGCGCATACAAAGCGACAGCTTCTTTGGCGGCTACTACAAGGACCGCGTTATCCAGGTCGATAGCTCAGGGAAGAGCAAGGAGGAAAGCGATGAAGTGACTGAACGTCTCCTCAAATTGGAGACGGACGGCACCACCGAGATCGTGATCCACGTCAACATGCTCAAAGAAGGCTGGGACGTGACCAACCTCTTCACGATCGTCCCGCTTCGCGCATCGGCATCAGACATTCTGACCGAACAGACGCTCGGACGTGGGCTGCGCCTTCCTTACGGCGAGCGCACCAAGGTGGAAGCGATCGACCGGCTGACCGTCATCGCCCATGACCGCTTCGCGGAAGTCATCGAGAAGGCGAAGGAGCCGGGCTCCGTCGTCGCTACGATGAAGGCCGTTGTGATTGGCGAGGGCGGCGACATACCGGCAACAGGCAGCACTCTCGTACAGGCCCCGTCGCGCGCGGAAGCTGCACTGACCGGTGCGGCAAGTGGGTTGAGTGACCATTCCCAAGAGCCATTCGTCTTCCAGACTCAGGAGGAGCGTACGGTCGCAAAGGTAACGCTTGATGTAATTCACGCGATGGAGCGTGAGTTCAAGACGCTCGACGACCTGCATAAGCCCGAAGTTCAGGCGAAGATTGCTGCGAAGGTCGAAGCCATCTCTAAGAGTCCGTCCCGGAACTCATGACGCTCGCGCGATGCGGCGGATAAGAACCATGGCGGCGGCTGCGTAGAGGAAG
>QFQY01000084.1 GCA_003248805.1 Chelatococcus sp.
ACCACTTGTTGACGCCGATCATCTCCACGGCGATCGGCGTGTTCAGCGAGGTCGGCTTCAGCGCCGCTGGGCGCGGATTGGAGGTGGTTTCGGCCATGGCCATGACAAATGTCCCCTTCAGCGTTTCTGGCCGGCGGCGAGCCGCTTCTCGACCGCGATCGAATAGCGCGACATACCCCAGCAGCACAGGAAATAGAAAATCGCCGCGAATGCATAGCCCGTCGCGCGGGTTGTCGGCGTCGCCCATGTCGGATCGACCAGCGTCGCCTCGATGGTGCGCAGGAAGTCGAAGATGCCGACGATCGTCACCAGCGTCGTATCCTTGAACAGCCCGATGAAAGTGTTGACGATGCCCGGGATCACGATCCGCAGCGCCTGCGGCAGGATGATGAGCCGCATCATCTGCCAGTAGCCGAGGCCGAGCGACATCGCGCCCTCGTACTGCCCCTTCGGGATCGCCTGCAACCCGCCGCGAATGACCTCCGCCATATAGGCGGCGGCGAAGAGCGCGACGCCGACGAGCGGCCGCAGCAGCCGGTCGGGCGAGTACTCCTGCGGCACGAACAGCGGCAGCATCGTGTTGGCCATGAACAGCACCGTGATCAGCGGCACGCCGCGCACGAACTCGATGAAGATCACCGAGAAGAGCTGGATGATCGGCAGGCGCGAGCGCCGGCCGAGCGCGAGCAGCACGCCCAGCGGCAGCGAGAACACGATGCCGACCGCCGCGATCAGGAAGGTCACCATCATCCCGCCCCAGAGGCCGGTGTCGACGCGCGGCAGACCGGCGCGGGCGTCCAGGATCGCGATCAGGCCGAAGATCACCATCGCCACCAGGATCAGGCGCTTGGGCCGATAGAAGCGCTTCCACGGCGGCGCCTCCAGCTCGACTGCGAGCAAGGCCGGCCCGGTCCAGAAGCGCGCGAGGCTCGGCACGAAGGACAGCACCGTGTAGAGGACGGCGAGCGCGAAGGTGAAGAGGATCAGCACGCGCAGCCGGTTCTCGACCGCGTCGCCGCCGAGCAGCAGCATGTAGGCGCTGATCGGCAGCATCACGAAGAAGAAGAACGCGCCGACCTTCTTGAGCGGAGCCTTGTTCCAAAGCATCCAGACCACACCGAGCGCGAACATCGCAAAGACGATGTTGACGCGCCAGCGCTGCGGTACGGGATAGGATCCGTAGATGAAGTACTGGAAACGGTCGGCCACATAGGCCCAGCAGGCGCCGACCGGGCGGCCAACCTTGTCGGGGAGGCACGCATCGCGGTTGCTGCCGCTCCAGACCGCGTCGATGAAATAGAAGCGGATCAGGTCGGGGACGCTCGTCGCCACAATGTAAAGGCAAAGCAGCGTGAGGAAGCCGTTGAGGGGGCTGGAGAACAGGTTCGCCCTGATCCAGGCCACAGGGCCGGCAACGGACATCGGGGCGGCCTCCTGAGGGGCGGCCTCCCGGCGGACGAAGGCGAAGGGGGAGTTTTCCGTCGTGGCGTCGGTCATCGGCGTGTCCTCACCGCTCAACCAGCGCCATGCGCTTGTTGTAGATGTTCATGAAGAACGACGTGACCAGCGAGATCGAGAGATACACCGCCATGGTGATGGCGACGACCTCAAGCGCCTGCCCCGTCTGGTTCAGCACCGTGCCGGTGAAGACCTGGACCAGGTCCGGGTAGCCGATGGCGACGGCGAGCGACGAGTTCTTGGTCAGGTTGAGGTAGTTCGACGTCAGCGGCGGGATGATGACGCGCATCGCCTGCGGAATGACGACGAGCTTCAGCGTCGGCCCCGGGCGCAGGCCGAGCGCATGGGCCGCCTCGGTCTGCCCCCTGGAGACGGCCAGGATGCCGGCGCGAACCACCTCCGCGATGAAGCCGCCCGTATAGGTCGAGAGGCCGATCAGAAGCGCCACGAACTCGGGGAAGATCTGGAGCCCGCCGGTCAGGTTGAAACGCCCCTGCTGCGGCAGGTCGAAGGAGAGCGGCGCGCCGACCGCGAAGAAGACCAGCAGCGGCAGGCCGAGAATGAGCGCCGCCGCGATCAGCCCGTTGGGATATTGCCGGCCCGTCGCCTCCTGCTGCTTGCGCGACCAGGTGTGGAACACGACCGCCGCGACGATCGCGACCAGGAAGGCGATCACGACGGCCTGGAATCCCGGCCCGAATTGCGGGTTCGGCAGGATCAGGCCGCGATTGTTGAGGAAGATGCTTCCCGGCAGCGCGATCGAATTGCGGGCGTCCGGCAGCGGCTTCAGCACCGCATTGTACCAGAAGAACAGCTGCAGCAGCAGCGGCAGGTTGCGGATGACCTCGACATAGACCATGGCGAGCTTCGCCAGGACCCAGTTGCTCGAGAGGCGCGCGACGCCCACGAAAAATCCGATGAAGGTCGCCAGCACGATGCCGATCGCCGCGACCAGCAACGTGTTGAGCAGGCCGACGAAGAAGGCCTCGCCATAGGTCGAGCCCGAGGCGCTGAAGGGAATGAGCTTCTGGTTGACGTCGAATCCGGCGGCGTTGTGCCAGAAGCCCAGGCCGGACGCGATCTTCTGGGCACGCAGGTTCTCGATGGCGTTCGAGGCCGCGGTCCAGATCAGGAAACCGACGAAGGCGAGCAGCGCGAACTGGTAGACATAGCCTCTGATCTTGGGATCGTAAAACAGCGAGGCCTTGCCCGCTGAAGTCGTCTCGGACGGGATGCTCGACACCTGGTACGCCCTCTATCGTCTGCTGCGGCAGCGGCTCCGGAGGCGGCGCGAGCCACCGGCCTCATGCCGCCTTACACTGTTCCTGATAAGCCGGAGACGGCGCACAGGCGGTTTTTTCACCCGCGCGCCGCTTGATCCTCAGCGGATCGGCGGGGCGTATTGCAGGCCGCCCTTGGTCCAGAGCGCGTTCTGGCCGCGCGCGATCTTCAGCAGCGAGCCCGAGCCGACGTTCCGCTCGAAGCTCTCGCCGTAGTTGCCGACATGCTTGACGATGCGATAGGCCCAGTCGTTGCTGAGGCCGATCGCCTCTCCGAACTTGCCCTCGGTCCCGACGAGGCGCTTGATCTCCGGGTTGTCGGATTTCAGCATGCTGTCGACGTTCGCCTTGGTGATGCCGAGTTCCTCGGCGTTCAGCATGGCGTTGAACGTCCACTTGACGATGTCGAACCAGTTGTCGTCGCCATGCCGCACGACCGGGCCGAGCGGCTCCTTGGAGATGATCTCCGGCAGCACGATGTGGTCCTCCGGCACCTGCAGCTTGAGGCGCTCGGCATAGAGGCCCGAGGAGTCGGTGGTGAAGGCGTCGCAGCGGCCCGATTCATAGGCCTTGATGGTCTCGTCGGCCGAGGCGAAGGCGACGACCTCGTACTTCATGTTGTTGGCGCGGAAATAGTCGGCCAGGTTCAGCTCGGTCGTGGTGCCCTGCTGGGTGCAGACCGAGGCACCGGCGAGCTTGAGCGCGGAATCGACGCCGAGCTTCTTGCGGACCATGAAGCCCTGGCCGTCATAGTAGTTCACGCCGGCGAAGTTCAGGCCGAGCGAGGTGTCGCGCGACATCGTCCAGGTCGTGTTCCGCGAGAGCAGGTCGACCTCTCCCGACTGGAGCGCCGTGAAGCGGTCCTTGGAGGACAGCGGCACGAACTTGACCTTCGTCGGGTCGTTGAAGATGGCGGCGGAGATCGCGCGGCAGAGATCGACGTCGAGGCCGCTCCAGTTCCCCTGCGCGTCCGGAATGCCGAAGCCCGCGAGGCCGGGGCCGACGCCGCAGGTCAGGACGCCCTTGGTCTTGATCTGGCCGAGCAGTCCAGTTTGCGCTTGCGCTCCTCCGGAGATGGTCGTCGTGGCGACGGCAAGCAGCGTCGCGGCGATAATCTTCTTCATTGTCTTACCCCTGTTGGCGGAGCGGGTTTCTCCCCGCTCTCGGTCGTTCTGCAAGTCCCGGACCAAGGCGTCCGGAATTCCGACATCCTTTCGTCGCGAAATCGCCGCATCGCGAAGCGGACGACGGGGCCGCGTCGCGGCCCCGTCCATGCGATATCCTCAGCGGATCGGCGGCGCGTATTGCAGGCCGCCCTTGGTCCAGAGCGCGTTCTGGCCGCGGGCGATCTTCAGCAGCGAGCCCGAACCGACGTTCTTCTCGAAGCTCTCGCCATAGTTGCCGATATGCTTGACGATGCGCAGCGCCCAGTCGGTCGTGAGCCCGATCTGCTCGCCGAACTTGCCTTCCGTGCCGAGCAGACGCTTGATCTCCGGGTTGTCCGACTTCAGCTGGTTGTCGACGTTCGCCTTGGTCACGCCGAGCTCCTCGGCGTTCAGCATGGCGTAGTGGACCCACTTCACCAGGCTGAACCACTGCGTGTCGTTGTTGCGGACCGACGGGCCGAGCGGCTCCTTGGAGATGATCTCCGGCAGCACGATGTGGTCGTCCGGCGCCGTCAGCTTCAGGCGCTCGGCATAGAGGCCCGAGGAGTCGGTGGTGAAGGCGTCGCAGCGGCCGGCGTCGTAGGCCTTGACCGTCTCGTCGGCCGAGGCGAAGGCGACGACCTCGTATTTCAGGTTGTTGGCCCGGAAATAGTCGGCGAGGTTGAGCTCGGTGGTGGTGCCCTGCTGGGTGCAGATCGAGGCGCCCGAGAGCTGCAGCGCGGAGGTCACGCCGAGCTTCTTGCGGACCATGAAGCCCTGGCCGTCATAGTAGTTCACGCCGGTGAAGAGCAGGCCGAGCGAAGCGTCGCGGGTCATCGTCCAGGTGGTGTTGCGCACCAGCACGTCGACCTCGCCGGACTGCAGCGCCGTGAAGCGGTCCTTGGCCGAGAGCGGGATGAACTTGACCTTCGTCGGGTCGTTGAAGATGGCGGCGGCGATGGCCCGGCAGTAATCGACGTCGAGGCCCTGCCAGTTGCCCTGGGCGTCCGGGACACCGAAGCCGGCGAGGCCGGTGTTGGAGCCGCAGTTGACGACGCCGCGCTGCTTGACCTGCGCCAGCGTCGAAGGCGCCTGAGCGCTCGCTGCGACGGCCGAGGCCGCGAGACCGAGGCCCGCGAAGGCTGCCGTGATCAGCTTTTTCATTGAACTCTCTCCCTTGAAGACTCTCGCGCGCACCACGCCAGATCGGCATTCGTCTGCACGGTCGATGCGCATAGACAAAACTGCCTAGAAAATATGCATCACCCCCGATGTCGATTGCCAGACCGGCTTATGACCGTCAAGCAGGGGCTCACTGCGGTCCAGACCCTTGTCCACTGCATCCATCACATGCGAGTTTCGCAGAGCGGTCAAGCGTGGCCGCGATCCCTCCCGAAAGCCGCTCCCTTCGTCGACTCATGAAAAAGCTGTCTCCGCCCGATTTCGCGCGCCTGAACGAAAGAACCCGCCTGGTCCTCGCTGGCCGGGACCCCTCCGACAGCTACGGCTTCGTCAACCCGCCGATCGTGCGCGGCTCGACGGTCGTCTATCCGAACACCGAGGACTTTCTGGCGCGCAAGGCGCGTTACACCTACGGCACGCAGGGGAACCCGACGATCGACGCCCTGATCGCCGCCTGCAACACGATCGAGGGCGGCGCCGGCACGGTCGTCACCCCATCCGGCCTGCTCGCCTGCACCCTGCCCTTCCTCGCCTTCCTATCCGCCGGCGATCACGTCCTGGTGACCGACAGCGTCTATCGCCCAACGCGGAATTTCTGCGAAACGTTGCTGAAGCGGATGGGCGTCGAGACGACCTATTACGACCCGTCGGTCGGCGCCGACATCGCCGGGCTTTTCAAGCCGAACACCAAGGCGGTCTGGACCGAGGCGCCCGGCTCCCAGACCTTCGAGATGCAGGACATTCCGGCCATCGTCGCCGCGGCCCATGCCCGCGATATCCTGGTGATGATGGACAACACCTGGGCGACCCCGCTGTTCTTCGACAGTCATAGGGCCGGCGTCGACATCACGGTGCAAGCCGGCACGAAATACTATGCCGGACATTCGGACGTGCTGATCGGCACCATCTCGGCGCGGACGCCGGAACTCTACAAGCAGTTGCGGGCCAGCTGGGAGCAGCTCGGCCTGATCATCGCTCCCGAGGACGCCTTCCTGACGCTGCGCGGCATGCGCACCATGGCGATCCGCCTGAAGGAGCAGATGCCGGCCGGCCTCGAGATGGCGCGCTGGCTCCAGCAGCGCCCCGAGATCGCGCGCGTGATGCATCCCGGCCTGCCCGAGGACCCCGGCCACGCGCTCTGGAAGCGTGACTTCACCGGCTGCTCCTCGCTCTTCGCCATCGAGTTCGCGCCGGTCTCCATGAAGGCGCTCGCCGCCATGCTGGACGGGCTGACGCTCTTCGGCATGGGCGCGTCCTGGGGCGGCTATGAGAGCCTCGTGCTGCCCTTCGATTGCCGCTCCTATCGCACGGCGACGACCCCGTCCTTCGAGGGGCCGACGGTGCGCCTGCATATCGGGCTGGAGGATCTCGACGATCTGAAGGCGGATCTGGACGCCGGCTTCGCCCGGCTGCGGGCGGCGGCGTAGCGCTGCGCCCGTCGTCGGTCGCGGAGACGCGGACGACGACGGGGCCCGCTGCCGGCGCATCGCGCCGATCTGATACAGCAATGCCGTAGAGTAAAGACGGCGCCGGCAGCCCCGGCGCCGGAAGACCGGACAGTGCGGGGACGTCCGGCTCGCCCCTGATCGACGCCTCTGCTTCGGCGCCAAAAAGCAGACCCTCGGCAATGTCTACGACCTTGGCAGTAGACGGCCCTGTGCTAGCCTAGAATTAGAGCGGAAAACAATCCGCCACCGGCTTCGCCGTTGGAACCTTCGGCGCGGCCGGCCACGCAGGGAGGGAAGGCAATGCGGAAGGCATTCATGGCCGCCGTGGCGGCGTGCGCTTTGATGGCGGCCGGCGGAACCGGCCAGGCTCAGGAAAAACTCAAGATCGGCGTTCTGGCGACGCTCTCGGGTGCGTTGACCTCGGGCGGTGAGGACGGCGTGCGCGGTGCCCAGATCGCGCTGAAGCAGCGCGGCGGCAAGATCGCCGGCCGCGAGGTGGAGTTCATCATCGCCGCGACGGACGCCAGCCCGGACTCGGCGCTGCGGGCGGCGCGCAAACTGGTCGAACAGGACAAGGTGCAGGTCATCCTCGGCCCGCTCTCGGGCTCCGAGGGCATCGCCATGCGGGACTATTCGAAGACGGTGCCCAACGTCACCGTGATCGACGCCTCCTCGGGCGCGCTTGAGACGACCTACGTCAATCCCTCGCCGAACTATTTCCGCTTCAACAGCAACGGCGCGATGTGGATGGCCGGCCTCGGCGAATATGTCTTCAAGGACAAGGGCTACAAGAAGATCGCCGTGATCGGCGAGGATTATTCCTTCCCCTATACGCAGGTCTTCGGCTTCGCGCTCGGCTACTGCAAGGCCGGCGGCCAGATCGTCCAGCGCCAATGGGTGCCGCTGGGAACCAAGGATTTCGGCTCGGTCATCGCCAACATCCCCGATGACGTCGACGCGGTCTTCCTGGGCCTCGGCGGCGGCGACGCCGTGAACTTCCTCAACCAGTACGGCCAGACCGGCGGCAAGGCGAAGTTCGTCGGCGGCTCGATCATGGTGGACCAGACCGTGCTCTCCTCGCGCGGCGCGGCCAAGAGGCTGCTCGTCGGTACGCCGTCCTCTGGTGGCGTCGCCGATGCCTGGGACGACCCGAAATGGAAGGCCTGGGTGAAGGCCTATCAGGATGCGTTCCCGGCGGACAAGCGCTTCGCGAGCCCCTCGCTCTTCGCGACCAATTACTACAATGCCTTCAACGGCATCGCGACGGGGCTGGAGAAGGTCAACGCCGACCTCTCCGACGGCGGCGCCAAGTTCCGGGCGGAACTCGCCAAGGTCCAGCTCGACGCCCCGAACGGGCCGATCAAGCTCGACGACGACCGGCAGGCGATCGCGACGACCTTCATCACCGAAGTCGTCGAAGCCCCGAACGGCGACCTCACCAACAAGTTCGTCCGCACCGTCCCGAACGTCTCGAAGACGATGGGGCTGTCTGCCGAAGCCTTCAAGGCCGTCGGACTGCCGTCCCGGACCAATCCGGAATGCAAGCCCTAGGCGCATCCACCGACTGACTCCCCGGAGAGGACGCGACGAGGATCGCGCCCTCTCCGGCCAGCCGTTCCGCTTCGGTCAACGACGACGCGCATCCCTGCCGCGTCGTCGGGCGAAGGCTCACCCGATGGGGCAGCCGCGAGCCACCGAGCAATAGCTACGCGAGGAGCCATGAGTCGCGCAGTCGCGGTCTGCCACGGTCCGTTCGGACGGGTGTCGATCTACGACCTCGACCGCCCGCTGGTGCTGCATGCCCACAGGGAAGCGCATCTGATCTTCTTCCTCGACGGTTCGCGCGGCCTCGTGACGGTCAACGACCGCACGGTACGGGTCGATCCGTTCATGGGTGTGGCGATAAACCCTTGGGAACCCCATAACTTCCAGCCGGAGCAGCCCGGTTTCTTCGGGCTGTTCCTCGTCATCTACCTCAAGCCGGAATGGCTGGCGACGCAGACCATGTCGCCGGCGGGGTCGCTGGTCTTTCCCTCCTGCGAGCTGGTCGTGACCCGCGAGCTCGCGGCCTGGCGCGACCAGGCGGTCGAGATGCTGTTGTCGGCGCATCGCGAGCTCAACCTGGCTCCGGTCCTGATGGCGCTGGCGCAGGCCTCCAGCGAACCGATCGGCCCCGAGCTCGCATCCTCGCTGCTGCACGTTTCCTCGGAAAGCGGGCTCGACCGGCGCGTTCTGCGCGCCTGCCGGCTGCTCGAGCAGCGCCCCTCCTGCGAGGGGGCGCTCGCCCGCGTGGCCCGCGAATCCGGACTGTCGCGCGCCCATTTCTTCAAGCTCTTCCGGGAGCAGGTCGGCGTGACCCCGACCGTCTTCGCCAATACCGTCCGCCTCGACGCGGCGCTGGAGCGGATCGTTCTCTCGAGCGATCCGGTGACCAGCATCAGCCACCGCCTCGGCTTCTCGGGCCAGAGCGTGTTCACCCGCTTCTTCACCGCCCATATGGGCATGGCGCCCCGCGACTATCGCCGGGTGCTGCGCACCGTCGGCCTCCCGCAAGCGCAGGCGAGCCATGGCTGATTTCATCGCGCGCCGGCCGATCTGGTCGCTGCTGATCCTGATCGCGATCGGCCTCATCGCCTTCCTGATCTTCGCGGTCTGGTCGCCGTGGATGGAACTGACCTTCGGCCGCAAGCGCGTCTTCCTCAGCGCTCTCTTCAACGGCATCACGCTCGGCGGGCTCTATTTCCTCGTCGCCAGCGGCTTCACGCTGATCTTCGGGCTGATGCGCAACGTAAACCTGGCGCATGGCTCGCTCTATCTGTTCGGTGGCTATGTCGGCTACAGCATCGGCAACCTGACCGGCTCCTGGTTCGCCGCGTTGATCGGCGCCTTCGTGATCGTCGCCCTGGCCGGCATGCTGATGCAGGTGCTGCTCTTCCGCTGGATGGAGGGGCAGGACCTGCGCCAGACGCTGGTCACGATCGGGCTCTCGATCATCGTCGCCGACCTGCTGCTCTGGGGCTATGGCGGCGACACCTTCCAGGTGACGACGCCGGACTGGCTGTCGGGGCCGGTGCAACTCCCTTTCATCGTCGCGCTGCGCAGCAATGGCGAGGCGGTGATGATGACCTATCCGCTGGTTCGCATCGCCATCCTGATCGGCGCGATCGCCCTCGGCATCGCGATGTGGCTGGCGCTCAACCGCACCCGCATCGGCATGCTGGTGCGCGCCGGCGTCGACGACCGCGACATGCTTTCGGCGACCGGCGTTCGCGTGCAGCTCGTCTTCGTCATGGTCTTCGCGTTCGGAGCGGGACTCGCGGGCCTGGCCGGTGTCGTCGGCGGCACCTTCCAGTCGCTCCAGCCCGGCGAGGATACGAAGATCCTGCTGTCTTCGCTCGTCGTCGTCATCGTCGGTGGAATGGGCTCGATCCCCGGCGCGGCGATGGGCGCGCTGATCGTCGGCCTCGCCGAGCAGTTCGGCTCGGTCTACATGCCCACCTACGCGGTGATGCTGACCTTCGTCATCATGGTCGTGGTGCTGGCGATCCGGCCGCAGGGCCTGGCCGCGGTGAGGCGCTGACGATGGCGCTCGCCGAACCCCGTCTCGCGATCGCGACCCCGCGCCCCCGCGAAGGGCTCGCGGAGGTGATCGCCCGCCAGGGCACGGCATTCTGGATCGCCGCCGCCCTGCTTCTGGCGATGCCGCTGATCGCGAGCCCCTTCTGGCTCGTCCAGATCTTCGCCTACGCGATGGTCCTCGGCATGATCGCGCTCAGCCTCATGTTCCTCGCCGGCTATGGCGGCATCGTCAGCCTGGTGCAGATGACGGTCGCGGCCTTCGCCGCCTATCTCGTCGCGATCTTCGGCGAGAGCGCCATCACGCAGATCAGCCTGAAATGGCCGTGGTGGACGGCAGTGCCGGTCGCGATCCTGCTCGCCACGCTGTTCGGCACGCTGAGCGGCGCGCTCTCGGTCAGGACCGAGGGCATCTACACGATCATGATCACCCTCGCGATCGGCTCGGCCTTCTACTACCTGACCCTGCAGAACTACACGATCTTCAACGGCTTCAGCGGCTTCAACGGCGTCATGCCGCCGGTCTTCCTCGGCGTCGACTGGGGCGAGACGATCCCGTTCTACTACCTCTCCCTCGGCTGCGCCGCCTTGGCCTATGGCGCGGTGGTCTACGTGTCGCGCGCGCCCTTCGGCCTCGCTCTTCAGGGCACCCGCGACAATCCGAGGCGCATGGCGGCGCTGGGCTTCCACGTCGTCGCCCATCGCATCGCCGCCTACGCCTTCGCCGCGGTGATCGCCGCCTTCGCCGGGGTGCTGCTGGTCTGGTACCAGCGCCAGGTCTCGCCGGGCACGGGCGGCGTCGGGCCCGTGGTCGACATGCTGATCATCGCCGTGGTCGGCGGCCTCAGCCGCCCGCTCGGCCCCTTCATCGGCGCGCTCGTCTATGTGCTGCTGCGGACCTTCGCGCTGGATCTGCTCGATTGGGTCGGCCTCGAAGGCAAGCGCTACCAGCTCCTGATCGGCCTCGGCTTCCTGGTCATCGTGCTGTTCTCGCCGGACGGCCTGATCGGCATCTGGCAGCGCCTGCGCGAGCGCTATCGCAAAAGCCGCGAGGCGCAGGACGCCCGGATGCGGACCGGCGGAGGCGCATCATGAGCGCGGTGCCGAGCCTGGACCGGCTGAGCAGCGCGGGCTCGGCCAACGCGCTCGAATTGCGCGGCGTCTCGCGCCTGTTCGGCGCGCTGGTGGCCCTGTCCGACATCACGCTGTCGGTGCGTCCGGGCGAGCGGCGGGCCGTGCTCGGGTCGAACGGCGCCGGCAAGACCACGCTGTTCAACTGCGTCACGGGCGATTTCGCGCCGAGCTCCGGCATCATCCGCTTCTTCGGCGAGGACGTGACGGCGTTCCCGCCGCATGAGCGCATTCGCCGCGGTCTCAGGCGCACCTATCAGATTTCCTCGCTCTTCACCGGCCTGACGGTGATCGACAACGTCTATCTCGCCTGTCGCGGCGTCTCCCGGAACCGTTTCTCGCTGCGGCGGCCGCGCCGCGACGACACGCTCCGGCACGCGGCCGAAAGCCTGGTCGACGCGGTCCATCTCACGACGGTCAAGGACAGGCTGGTCGGCGAGCTCGCCTATGGTCAGCAGCGCCAGCTGGAGATCGCCCTCGCCCTCTCCGGCGCGCCGCGCTTCATCCTGTTCGACGAGCCGGCGGCCGGGCTGTCGCCGACGGAGCGGCACGATCTCGTGCAGATCCTGACCTCGCTGCCCGCCCATATCGGCTACATCATCATCGAGCACGACATGGATGTGGCGCTGCGCGTCGTCGAGAGCGTGACGATGATGCACAACGGCCGCATCTTCAAGGAAGGGCGCCCGGAGGAGATCGAATCCGATCCCCAGGTGCAGGAGCTCTATCTCGGGGGCGGCCATGGCTGAGCGCCTGAAAGCACCGCCCTCCCCCGGCATGCCCGTCCTGCAGATCGCCGGCCTCAATGTCTTCTACGGCCGTTCCCACGCCGTCCAGGGCGTCGACCTCACGCTGCAGCATGGCGTCCTCTCGGTCGTCGGCCGCAACGGCATGGGCAAGACCACCATGTGCAAGGCGATCATGGGCCTGGTGCCGATCGCGTCCGGCTCGATCCGCTTCTTCGGCGAGGAAATCGCCGGCCGCTCCCCGGCCGAGGTCGCGCGGCTCGGCATCGGCTACGTGCCGCAAGGCCGGCGGCTCTGGCGCTCGCTGACGGTCGACGAGCATCTGCGGCTGATGCAACGCGGCAAGCGCGGCGCCTGGACGCCGGAGCGCATCTACGAGGCTTTTCCGCGCCTGGCCGAGCGGCGCAACAATGGCGGCGGCCAGCTCTCCGGCGGCGAGCAGCAGATGCTCGCGATCAGCCGGGCGCTGCTGCTCAATCCGCGCCTGCTGATCATGGACGAGCCGACCGAAGGGCTGGCCCCGGTCATCGTCGCCCATGTCGAGGACATGCTGGTCCGCCTCGCCGAGCAGGGCGACGTCGCGATCCTCGTGATCGAGCAGAACATCGGCGTCGCGACCCAGATGTCGGACCCGGTCGCGATCATGGTCAACGGCCGGATCAACCGCATCATCGCCTCGGCCACGCTGGCCGGCGACCGCGACCTGCAGCAGCGCCTGCTCGGCGTCGGCCGCCACGGCCATGACGAGACGGACGCGGCGGGGGAGCCGGCCCCGGCAGCCGGCGCCTCTCCCTCCCCGGTTGCGGCGCCGTCCGGGCCGACCCGCGTCTACATCTCGAACCCGGTCGTCCCGAACCGCTGGTCGCAGCCGGTGCCGGCGGCGCGGATCGAGGCGCAGGCCCGCACCGTCTCGCGCCCGACCCTGGCGACGCTCGACGGGCGCCCGGTCAGCCCCGTCCGTGCACTGGCGACGGCGGCGGGCGGCGAGCCTTTCGTCGCCATTGCCGGAACGCTCGACACCAAGGGCGAGGAGCTGCGTTTCATCCGCGACCTGATCCGGGCCGAGGGGCTGCGCACCCGCCTTGTCGATCTCTCGACCTCGGGCCGAAGCGCCGGCGGCGATGTCACCCCGCAGGAAATCGCGCTCGCCTCCCCGAGGGGCTCGGCCGGCATCGCCTCGGGCGATCGCGGCGCGGCGGTGGCGGCGATGAGCGAGGCGTTCAAGGCCTGGCTGCCGCGCCAGCAGGGGCTGCTCGGCATCATCTCGGCCGGCGGCTCGGGAGCGACCGCCATGGTGACGCCGGCGATGCAGGCGCTGCCGGTCGGCATGCCCAAGCTGATGATCTCGACCATGGCCTCCGGCGATGTCCGCGCCTATGTCGGCGCGACCGATATCGCCATGCTGCACGCGGTCACCGACGTGCAGGGTCTCAACCGGATCTCGCGCCTCGTGCTCGGCAACGGCGCGCGCGCCATCGCCGCCATGGCCAAGGCCCGCCTCGCCGAGTTCAGGCCCGAACCCGCGCGCCGCCGGGAGCCCGAGAAGCCGCTGGTCGGCCTCACCATGTTCGGCGTGACCACGCCCTGCGTTCAGCAGGTCGCCAGGCTGCTCGCGGACGAGTGGGAGCCGCTCGTCTTCCATGCCACCGGCACGGGCGGCCGCTCCATGGAGAAGCTCGTCGATTCCCAATTGCTGGGCGCAGTGATCGACGTCTCGACCACCGAGATCTGCGACATGATGATGGGCGGGATCCTGCCGGCCACCGACGACCGCTTCGGCGCCGTCATCCGCACCCGCATCCCGTATGTCGGCTCGGTCGGCGCGCTCGACATGGTCAACTTCGCCGCGCCGGAGACGGTGCCGGAACGCTATCGCGGCCGCCTCCTCTACCCGCACAATCCGCAGATCACGCTCATGCGCACGACGGCGGACGAGAATGCGCGGATGGGCCGCTGGATCGGCGAGCGGCTGAACCAGATGGAGGGTCCCGTCCGTTTCCTGATCCCGGAGCTCGGCGTCTCGGCGCTCGATGCGCCCGGCCAGCCTTTCCATGATCGGGATGCCGACGCCGCCCTGTTCCAGGCGCTGGAGCAGACGGTGCGCACCGGCCCCAACCGGCAGCTGGTCCGCCTGCCGCTCCACATCAACGACCCCGCCTTCGCCGCCGCCCTCGTGCAGCAGTTCCGCACGCTGCATGCCGGCCGTCGGCGCGAGCGGGCCAGCGGAGGCCGGGCATGACCTCGATGATGATCGCCCCACCGTCATTGCGAGGAGCGCAGCGACGAAGCAATCCAGGGGCGGCAGCGCTCTACGTCCTCCTGGATTGCTTCGCGGCGCTCGCAATGACGTCGGCGGATTGGCAGCAAAAAAGCGAGCGCCGCCTATGACCTCCTTCGACAAGAAGGCCCTGCTGAAGCGCTTCCGGGCGATGATCGCCAGGGGCGAGCCCATCGTGGGCGGCGGCGCCGGGACGGGCCTTTCCGCCAAATGCGAAGAGGCCGGCGGCATCGACCTGATCGTGATCTACAATTCCGGGCGCTACCGCATGGCCGGCCGCGGCTCGCTCTCCGGGCTCATGCCCTATGGCGACGCCAACGCGATCGTCATGGAGATGGCGGCGGAGGTTCTGCCGGTGGTGAAGAAGACACCGGTCATCGCCGGGGTCTGCGGCACCGACCCGTTCCGCCGCATGGACGTCTTCCTCGACGAGGTGCAGCGGATCGGCTTCGCCGGCATCCAGAACTTCCCGACCGTCGGTCTGATCGACGGCACCTTCCGCGCCAATCTCGAAGAGACCGGGATGGGCTATGGGCTGGAAGTGGAGATGGTCGCTCTCGCCAACGCCAAGGGCCTGCTGACGACGCCCTATGTCTTCTGCGAGGCCGATGCCCGCGCCATGGCCAAGGCCGGCGCCGACATCATCGTCTGTCATCTCGGGCTGACCACGGGCGGGGCGATCGGCGCCGAGACGGCGCTCAAGCTCGTCGACTGCCCGACGCTGGTCGATGCCTGGGCCGCCGCCGCGCTGGCGGTGAAGCCCGACGCGCTGATCCTCGTGCATGGCGGCCCCGTCGCCGAGCCGGCGGATGCCGACTTCATCATGAAGCACACCAAGCACTGCCACGGCTTCTACGGGGCATCCTCGATGGAGCGGCTACCGGTCGAAATCGCGATCCGCGACCAGACCCGCGCCTTCAAGCGCATCGGGCGGGCGGCTGAAGCCGGCAAGGCGAAAGCGACGAAGCCGGCGGGCAAGGCGGGCAAGGCAGCAAAGCCATGAGAAGGCGGCCCCCACTCTCAGCCCTCGTCCTGAGGAGCCGCGAAGCGGCGTCTCGAAGGATGATCCAGGAGGCTCCGGAGATCACTGGAGCATCCTTCGAGACGCGCCCCTGCGGAGCGCTCCTCAGGATGAGGGCTCAGGGGCAGGCGGCCGAGCGTGACACCGACGGGAGGATGACAACATGACGGGACAGCTGATCGGATCGCTGATCCTCTGGCTGATCGTGGCGGTGATCGTCATCGCCATCGTCGTCTATCTGGTGAACTGGCTCT
>QFQY01000125.1 GCA_003248805.1 Chelatococcus sp.
GGTTCAACACCGGCCTGCACTGGGCCTATGGCATCGACGGGCCGAGCCAGGGCCATTTCTACGTCGACTTCAAGACCGGCAAGCTCACGAAGTCGAAGTCGAGCTACGAGCACCCGCAGCCGCATGCCTGCTTCATCCAGGGCGTGCAGGACGACCTCGTCAACGAGGGCGGCATCATGGACCTCTGGGTCCGTGAGGCGCGCCTGTTCAAATACGGCTCGGGCACCGGCTCGAACTTCTCGATGCTGCGCGGCGAAGGCGAGAAGCTCGCCGGCGGCGGCCGCTCCTCCGGCCTGATGTCCTTCCTCAAGATCGGCGACCGTGCGGCCGGCGCCATCAAGTCGGGCGGCACGACGCGCCGTGCCGCCAAGATGGTCGTGGTCGACGTCGACCATCCGGATATCGAGACCTATGTCGACTGGAAGGTGAAGGAGGAGCAGAAGGTCGCCGCCCTCGTCACCGGCTCCAAGACCGTCAAGAAGCACATGAAGGCCGTGCTCAAGGCCTGCGTGAACTGCGAGGGCGAAGGCGATTCCTGCTTCGACCCCGAGAAGAACCCCGCGCTCAAGCGCGAGGTCAGGCTCGCCCGCAAGGCGCTGGTGCCGGACAACTACATCAAGCGCGTCATCCAGTTCGCCCGCCAGGGCTACAAGGACATCGCCTTCGACACCTATGACACCGACTGGGATTCGGAGGCCTATCTCACCGTCTCCGGCCAGAACTCGAACAACTCGGTCTCGCTGACCGACGACTTCCTGCGCGCGGTGGAAACCGACGGCGACTGGAACCTGACAGCCCGCACCACCGGCAAGACGACGAAGACGCTGAAGGCCCGCGACCTGTGGGAGAAGATCGGCTACGCCGCCTGGGCCTCGGCCGACCCCGGCCTGCACTTCAACACCACGATGAACGACTGGCACACCTGTGCCGCCTCGGGCCGCATCCGCGCCTCGAACCCGTGCTCGGAATACATGTTCCTGGACGACACGGCCTGCAATCTCGCCTCCGCCAACCTGCTCCAGTTCTACGACACGCAGACCAAGAGCTTCGACGTCGCCGCCTATGAGCATCTCTGCCGGCTCTGGACCGTCGTGCTCGAGATCTCGGTGACGATGGCGCAGTTCCCGTCCCGCGAGATCGCCGAGCTCTCCTACGAATACCGCACGCTCGGCCTCGGCTACGCCAATATCGGCGGCCTGCTGATGACCATGGGCCTCGGCTACGATTCCGACGAGGGCCGTGCGCTGGCCGGCGCCCTCACCGCGATCATGACCGGCGTCTCCTATGCGACCTCGGCCGAGATGGCGGGCGAGCTCGGCCCCTTCCCCGGCTACAAGAAGAACGCCGGCCACATGCTGCGCGTCATCCGCAACCATCGCACGGCGGCGCACGGCCTGGCCGACGGCTATGAGGGCCTGCAGGTCACGCCGGTTCCGCTCGACCATGCGACGCTGGCCCGCCTCGGCGGCTCGGCCATCGAGATGTCGGAACGCGCCCGCATCGCCTGGGACAACGCCCTGGCGCTCGGCGAGAAGCACGGCTACCGCAACGCCCAGGCCACCGTCATCGCGCCGACCGGCACGATCGGCCTCGTCATGGACTGCGACACCACCGGCATCGAGCCCGACTTCGCGCTGGTGAAGTTCAAGAAGCTCGCCGGCGGCGGCTATTTCAAGATCATCAACCGCGCCGTGCCGGATGCGCTGCGGGCGCTCGGCTACCGCGAGGCGGATATCGCCGAGATCGAGGCCTATGCCGTCGGCCACGGCTCGATGAAGCAGGCGCCGGGCGTCAACCCCTCGACGCTGCGCGCCAGGGGCTTCACCGACGAGAAGATCGAGGCGGTCGAGAAGGGGCTGAAGAGCGCCTTCGACATCAAGTTCGTCTTCAACAAGTGGACGCTGGCCCTTCCTCGGCTTCTCCAAGGCCGAGATCGAGGCGGCCAACGTCCATGTCTGCGGCGCGATGACCCTCGAGGGCGCCCCGCACCTCAAGACCGAGCATTACAGCGTCTTCGACTGCGCCAACCCCTGCGGGCGCATCGGCAAGCGCTATCTCTCGGTCGACAGCCACATCCGCATGATGGCGGCGGCCCAGCCCTTCATCTCGGGCGCCATCTCCAAGACCATCAACATGCCCAACGACGCCACGGTCGAGGACTGCAAGAGCGCCTACATGCTCTCCTGGAAGCTGGCGCTGAAGGCGAACGCCCTCTACCGCGACGGCTCCAAGCTCTCGCAGCCGCTGAACTCGGCCCTGATCTCGGACGACGACGAGGACGCCGAGGACGCCGTCGAGACGCTGGTCGCCCAGCCCATGGCCGCGCGGGCCACGCAGATCTCGGAGAAGATCGTCGAGCGCATCGTCGAGAAGGTGGTGCGCGACCGCGAGAAGATGCCGGATCGCCGCACCGGCTACATCCAGAAGGCCGTGGTCGGCGGCCACAAGGTCTACATCCACACCGGCGAATATTCGGACGGGCGCCTCGGCGAGATCTTCATCGACATGCACAAGGAGGGCGCGGCCTTCCGGGCGATGATGAACAACTTCGCCATCGCGGTCTCGC
>QFQY01000015.1 GCA_003248805.1 Chelatococcus sp.
GGCGGCGTCAGTCCCGAGGCGTTCGAACGCGCTTCGGTGTGAGGCTCGGCTTTGTCCACGAAACCGGGGACCGTCCAAGGATAGGTCGGCGGTGTCTAACGGACCGGGTGCAGTCCACTTCGCTAAGCTCAAGGACTGGCGACGCATCGCCACGCGCCATGATCGATGCGCCCACACCTTCTTCTCAGCCATCTGTATCGCCGCAGCTGTCATCTTCTGGCTCTGATCAACGAGTCCTGAGCCTAGAGGCGCAGCCGTACAGGGCACGTGGTCCTCGCTCAGCGCTTGAACAGCGGGTGCTCGACCTTGTCGCCGGGCTTGATGCCGAGCGCGCGGCTGACGCCGCCATTGATCTCGAGGACGGACAGAACGGGCTCTCCGGACGGAATCGTGCGGGTCGAGAGCGGCTCGGTGCGCTCGGCGATGCGCGCGATCGTGCCGTCGGCGCGGATGAACAGCATGTCGAGCGGGATGTAGGTGTTCTGCATCCACATCGCGACCGGCTCCTCGGCCTTGAAGTCGAACAGCATGCCGCGGTCGGAGGGCATGTAGTTGCGGTGCATCAGGCCCCGCGCGCGCTGCTCCGGCGTGCGCATCACCTCGACCTGGAAGGCGTGGCGGGTTCCGCCGCTGACGATCGCGAGGGGTTCGAGGCCGGCCTGGGCGGGGGCTGGCTGCGCTCGCGTGACCGCCGCGGGAGCGAGCGCCAGGAGCGCCAGGCCGATGCAGCCGGCGAGGACGAATCTGATGGCCTGCATCGCTCAAGTCTCCAGTAGGGTGCGCAGCACGCCGCTAGCGCGCGGCGATGGCGAATCTGCGACAGATACGTAGGATCGCCGCGGACAGGTCAAGGGCCCCTGCTCCCTTCCTTTCGCCCTGCTCTTGCGGCAGGTTGCAGCGCCATTCAACGGGAGACCTCCATGACCGCTGCGCGCGCTTCGCTGCCCCTCGGCCGGGCAGCCGTGCTGTTTGCCGCCCTGTTCGCGCTCGAGCCCGCCGCTCGCGCCGCCGACTTCCAGATCGACGGTCTGAGGCTCGATTTCGGCAGTGTCGTCGTGACGGCGCCGACGCTGGCGGTGAAGGGCTCGCCGCTCGAGCGCGAGGCCTTCGTCGCGCTGTTCGGCGCGAACGCCGGCGAAAGCGCCGTCGCCCGGCTCGGCCGCTTCAGTGCCGAGGAGATCAGCGCACCGAGCCTCGTCCTCGAACAGCGTCTGGGCCTCCAGACGCAGGTGACGACCTATCGCGGCGTGCGGCTCGCCGGCGTGCGCGAGGGGAGGATCGCGAAGGGCGAGGCGACGGGCGGAACCATCGCCGTCTCCGGCGGGCCGACCGACCCGATGAAGGGCGAGATGGGCGCCACGCGCCTCGACGAGCTCGACCTGAGGCAGATCGCCCGCGTTCTGACCGAGACGGCCGCCGGCGGGAGCGAGGAGCCGATGCGTTCGCTCCTCGGCCGCTTCGAGCAGGACGGCTATACGCTCGACATGGGCAAGGCCGGCACGATGTCCTTCGGCCGTTCCAGCGGCCGGGGCTTCGCCGCACGGGTCGGCTCCGAGCCCCTTGCCGACGTCATCGCGCGGGCGACGGCGCTGTCGGCGCTGGAGAAGGACAAGACCGGCGACGGCCGGCCGGACGACCCCGCCCTGCGCGAAGCGCAGGCCCGCCTGGGGCTTTCGGTGCTCGGCATGTTCGACAACGTCTCCTTCGGCAGCGGCGAGGTCCGCGGCGTGGCGATGACCGTGATCGAGCCGGCGGCCTCGGGCGGCGCGGGCGGAGCCGTCACGGCGAAGATCGCGCGCCTGGCCTATGGCGAAGACACGCCGGACAGGTCGGGCTTCGCCTTGGAGGGGTTTTCCTTCTCGGGAGCGGGCGCGTCGGGCAGCATCGGCTCGATGAGCCATTCCGGCTTCTCGCTCGGCCCCGTCGTGAAGGAATTGCGCGCGGCCTTCTCCGCGCCTGACGGGGGCGCCACGGCGTTCGACGATGTCCGCAAGCTCATTCCCGTGATCGGCACCCTGCGGCTCAAGGGCATCGGCATCGAGGCGCCCGCGGCGGTTCCGGGCGGGCAGCCGGTCCGGATCTCCCTCGCCGGCTTCGAGCTCGCGGCCGGCGAGCCGTTGAACGGGATTCCGACGAGCCTCGTGCTGAGCATCGACGGCCTCTCGGCCCCGATCGTCGAGAGCGCGGGCAATCCGGCGGCGCGCGACCTGATCGCCATGGGAATCCGCTCCCTCGATCTCTCGGCCAAGCTCGATCTCGCCTGGGATGCGGGGCGAAACGAAATCGCGGTGAAGTCGCTGTCGCTGTCGGGAGCCGATCTCGCGCGCTTCGACGCGTCCGCGACGCTCGGCAACGTCACCCGCGACCTGTTCTCGAGCGACGCCGCGCTCGCGCAGGTCGCCGCGCTCGGCGCCACCGCACGCCGGCTCGACCTGTCGCTGCAGAATTTCGGGCTGATCGAGAAGATCATCGCGAACGAGGCGCGCAAGGCCGGCCGCAAACCCGAGGAGATGCGCCAGCAATATGCGATGATGGCGAGCCTGGGTCTCGCGGCGGTGCTCGGCCCCTCCGAAGCCGGCAAGGCGCTTTCGACGGCGCTGTCGCGCTTCGTGGCGCGCCCGGGCACGCTGACGATCCAGGCGCGCGCGAAGGCGGAGTCGGGCCTGGGGCTGGCCGACGTCATCACCCTGACGAATCCGGTCGAGATCCTCGACAAGCTCGACCTGCGCGCCGATGCGCGCTGAGGCCCCCGGGATGCTGGCGGCGGAGGATATCGGCTGGCGCCCGTCGCCCCTCCTCGCCTGGTGGGCCGGCCTGCCGCCGGTGGCGCGGGGATGGCTGAAGCGGCGCTTCAACCCCGACAACCAGACCCGGCTGCATCTGGCCGGCCTCGTCGCGCGGCGGCCGGGACAGATCGCCATCGGGCCCTTCACCTATGGCCGGCCGAAAGTGCGCTTTCCCGAAAGCGGGGCGCGGCTCACGATCGGCCGCTACGGCTCGATCGCCGACGGGGTCGAGATCCTGCTGGGCGGCAACCACCGGCTGGACTGGGCGTCGAGCTACCCCTTCCCGGCCCTGCCCCGCCTCTGGCCCTCGGCCGCGGGGCTCTCGGGCCATGACACGACGCGCGGCGACGTCACCATCGGGCACGATGTCTGGCTCGGCTCGCAATGCATGATCCTGTCGGGCGTGACCATCGGCCATGGCGCTGCGGTGGCGGCGCGGGCCGTGGTGACGCGCGACGTGCCGCCCTATGCGATCGTCGCGGGAAATCCGGCGCGGGTGGTGCGGCTGCGCTTCACCCAGGAGCAGGTCGCCGCGCTGGTCGAGACACGCTGGTGGGAGCGGCCGGCGGACGAGGTCGCGCGGCTCGTCCCGCTGCTCATGTCTGAGAGGATCGAGGCGCTGATCGCGGCGCTGCGGGAGCCAGAAGGCGGCGCTTGAGCCCGAGCGCCGGTTTTTCGATCCCGTACCAGGACAGGGCCGCGAGAGCGAAGGTGCCGAGCAGCGACGGGGCCAGCAGCGTCAGCGCGCCCGTCGCCGGGAACAGGGCGTAGAAGACCTGCTGGACCGGCCAGCCATAGAGATAGACGCCATAGGAGAGGTCGGCCGGCGGCTCGGTCCTGCGGCCGGTCAGTTCCGGCGCCAGGGCGAGGACGAGCACGGCCCAGGCGGTCCCGACAAAGAGCGCCGCCTTGTAGAGCGACGTCGGCGAAAGGGCGGCGATCGCGACGAACAGCAGCGCCAGCCCCGGCACCGAGAGCCGGACCCGTTCGCGCCAGAGATAGGCCAGCCCGCCCGCCATGAAGATCAAGGGCAGCCGGAGCGCGGTCTCGATGCCCTTCGGCCCGTCCGGAGCGACGACCTCGCGCAGGACCACCGCCGCGACGAGCGCGACTCCGACACCGAGGGCGAGCGCGCGGCGGCCGAGCAGCCCCGCGAGACCGGCGACCAGGACGCCCGCATAGCAGATCGTCTCGTATTTCAGCGTCCAGACGGTGCCCATCGGGAACGGCAGGGGGTTGCCGTCGAAGACGCCCGGCAGCGCTGCGGCGCTCTTGAAGGTCGTCAGCGTGCCGGCGATGAAGCGCCAGAGCCGCGCGTCGCCGAGATAGGCGGCGAGATCGAGGCTGGTCATCGCGCTGCCGATCACCAGCGAGACGATCAGGGTGGCGCCGATCAGGCCGGGCGCGATCCGCAGCACGCGCGCGAGCAGATAATCGCGCCAGCCGCGCTGCCCATAGCTCATCGTCACCAGGAAGCCCGAGATGGCGAAGAAGCCGTTGACGGCGTGCTCCCCGAGGGTGAACCCCGTCGTCGCCGCCAGCGGCTCGTCCTCGACGCGGCCCGTGGCGACGCTGAAGGCGTGCGAGAGCACGACAGCGAGCGCCAGAAGGAGGCGCAGCAGGCCGAAATTGTTCTCGTGGCCGCTCGCCATCGCCTCCGCGACCGTGCCACCGCGCCACCCGCTCATGTCCCGCTCCCCGGCCCGGCCAGCCCGAGCCCTTCGCGCCCGACGGCCGTGCGGCCACGATGCCAGGCCCAGGCGCCGGCGGCCGAGCCGGCATGGGCGAACATCTTCTCCCGGCGCATCAGCAACGCATAGCCGGCCGCCTTGCCGAGTTCGGCGAGCATGCGCAGCGGTCCGGGGCCAGGGAGGCCGTATTTGCGCGCGACATAGCGTTCCGACCAGGCGAGATGCCAGCGCGCCTTGAAGCGCCGCGCCGGCGAGGGTGCCGTGGAGCGGCCGCGACCATGGCGCGCCTGGGCCCCGTCGACATGGACGAGCGCGTGGCCGGCGTCCCGCATGCGCCGGCAGAGATCGTCGTCCTCGTAGAACAGGAAGATCGCGGGATCGAAGCCGCCGAGCGAGAGAAAGAGCTCGCGGCGCACCAGCAGGCAGGCGCCGGAGAGGAAAGGCAGGCAGGCATCACCTTCGGGCAGCACCATAGCGCCAGCCCGGTTGAGGTGAGCCGGCGAGAGCAGCGAGCGCGGCTGCAGGAAGACACGGCCCGACGGCTCGACGATGCGCGGCGCCAGCAGGCCCGCATCCGGATAGCGCCCGGCCGCGGCGAGCAGCGCGCGCGCCGCCCCCTCCGCGAGTTCGAGGTCCGGATTGACGATCAGGATATAAGGCGTGTCGCAGGCCGTGACGCCGATGTTGTTGGCGCGGCCATAGCCTTCGTTGCGGGCATTGGCGATGACGCGCGCGCCCCGGGCTTGCGCGATCGCACGGCTTTCGTCCTCGCTGGCATTGTCCACGAGGATGGCCGGAACGCCCTCGCGCGCCAGCGCGTCGAGGCAGGCCGGCAGGACCTCGGCGCTGTCATAGCTGACGATGACGGCGGTGACGGATGGGGACAGCACCATGGCGAGCGCCTTGTGGCCGTTCACGCTCGTCGGAGGCAAGCGAAATCAACGCCCGGACAGTTCAGCGATCTCGTGCTGAAGGCGGGCTCGGTCGACGGAATCGCAGGCGTGAGGCGCCTTGTAGGACTTCACGGCGAAGTCGGCGCCGGCGCTGACGAAGCGCTTGCGCTCGTCGCGCGGCAGCCGCGCCATGATGCGGCTGCGGTCGACCTTGAGCCCGCATTCATAGGCGCGGGAGACGCGCGCGGCCGCGAACTCCGGCGTGCCCGGCTGCGGCCCCGCCACGCTGCACGCGGCAAGGCCGGCCAGGACAGGGACCAGCAAGACGAGCCGCGAGAGCGACATGGGAGACGGTTCCGCTCAGAGCGCGTCGAAGTTTCCGGCGCGCACCGCGCCCATCCGGTCGCGCAGGGCCGCGCGCTCCTGTGGATCGCAGCGCTGCGGCTTGACCGACTGGTTGACGGCCTCGGCCTCCGAGACGGTGAGATAGGTCGAGCGGGCTCCCGCGATCTGCTCGGGCGTCGCGCCCCGCGCCTTCTCGTCCGCGAGGAAGCGCTCCAGCGTATCCCGCCTCGGCGCGCCCGCCCGGCACGCGACGGAGCGCGAAACCAGGGTCGCGAGTTCCGAGGCGCGGGTCGCGCTCGGATTGGCACCTGCCGAGACGCAGGCGCCGAGCGGCAGGGCGAGAAGGCAGGCGAAGGCGAGCGCCGGCGCGACAGGGACGGTCATCGGTCGCTCAGGCGTTCTTCTCGGGCAGGTTGACGCGCAGGTTCGCCTCGCGGAGCTGCTTCGGCGACGCCTCGGCGGGGGCGCCCATCAGGAGGTCGACCGCCTGCTGGTTCATCGGGAACAGCGCGACCTCGCGCAGGTTCGTCGCGCGCGCCAGCAGCATGATGATGCGGTCGACGCCCGCCGCCATGCCGCCATGCGGCGGCGCGCCGTACTGGAAGGCGCGGTACATGCCGCCGAAGCGCTCGACCACGGTCTCCTCGCCATAGCCCGCGATCTCGAAGGCCTTGACCATCGCCTCCGGGCGGTGGTTGCGGATGCCGCCGGAGGCGAGCTCGTAGCCGTTGCAGGCGATGTCGTACTGGAAGGCCTTGATCGTCAGCGGGTCCTGCTCGGTCAGCGCCTTCAGCCCGCCCTGCGGCATCGAGAAGGGGTTGTGCGAGAAGTCGACCTTCTTGTCGTCCTCGTTGTACTCGAACATCGGGAAATCGACGATCCAGGCGAAGGCGAAGGCGTTCTCGTCGATCAGGCCGAGATCCTGGCCGACCTTGTTCCGGGCAATGCCCGCGAACTTGTAGAACTTCTCCGGATCGCCGGCGGCAAAGAAGGCGGCGTCACCATCCTTGAGACCGAGCGCGGTGCGAATCGCCTCGACGCGCTCGGCACCGATATTGTTCGCGATGGGGCCGGCACCGGCGCCGTCACGCCACATGATGTAGCCCAGCGGCTGCCCCTCGCCCTGCGCCCAAGAATTGATCCTGTCGCAGAAAGCCCTGCTGCCGCCGCCCGGCGCGGGGATCGCCCAGACGCGGTTCTTCTCGCCCTCGAGGATGCGCGCGAAGATCTTGAAGCCCGAGCCGCGGAAATGCTCGGAGACATCCTGCATCTCGATCGGGTTGCGCAGGTCCGGCTTGTCGGAGCCGTATTTGGAGATGGCCTCTGCGTAAGGGATGCGCGGCCAGTTCTTCGCGACCGTCCGCCCCTCGGCGAACTCCTCGAACACGCCGGTGATGACCGGCTCCATGGTGGCGAAGACATCCTCCTGCTCGACGAAGCTCATCTCGACGTCGAGCTGGTAGAACTCGCCCGGCAGGCGGTCGGCGCGTGGGTCCTCGTCGCGGAAGCAGGGCGCGATCTGGAAGTAGCGGTCGAAGCCCGCCATCATCAGGAGCTGCTTGTACTGCTGCGGGGCCTGCGGCAGCGCGTAGAACTTGCCCGGATGCAGGCGGCTGGGCACCAGGAAGTCGCGCGCGCCCTCGGGCGAGGAGGCCGTCAGGATCGGCGTCTGGAACTCTGAGAATCCCGACGCCTTCATGCGCGTGCGCATCGAGTCGATGACCTTGGTGCGCAGCATGATGTTGTTGTGCAGCTTCTCGCGACGCAGGTCGAGGAAGCGGTATTTGAGGCGGGTGTCCTCGGGATAGTCGAGATCGCCGAAGACCGGCAGCGGCAGTTCCGCGGCCGGGCCGAGCACTTCGAGCGAGGTCGCGAAGACCTCGATCTTGCCGGTCGCGAGGTTGGCGTTCTCGGTGCCTTCGAGGCGGGCCTTCACCTTGCCGTCGATCCGGATCACCCATTCGGAGCGGGCCTTCTCGGCATCGGCGAAGGCCGGCGAATCGGGATCCACCACCACCTGGGTCATCCCGTAGTGATCGCGCAGGTCGATGAAGAGCACGCCGCCATGGTCGCGGATGCGATGGCACCAGCCGGACAGGCGGACAGTCGATCCGATGTCGGTCTCGCGCAGCGCGCCGCAGGTGTGGGAACGATAGCGATGCAGGGTCACGGAACTCATCTTTCGGCGATGCAGCGAGGGCCGGCGGACCGCCGGCGGAAGCTCGTCGCGTAACCACACGCGAGCGCGCGGAATGTCAAGAACGCGCGCGACATGGCGAGCTTCGTTCTGCTATGACCGGCAACCATGCACCTGATCTCGACCACCGCCGAACTCGCCGAAGCCTGCGCGCGTCTCGCCAAGCATCCCTTCGTTACCGTCGACACGGAATTCCTCCGCGAGACGACCTATTATCCCAGGCTGTGCCTGATCCAGCTCGCCTCGCCCGACGAGGCGGTTCTCGTCGACCCGCTGGCGCCGGACCTCGACCTCGCGCCCTTCTTCGGGCTGATGGTGGACGAAGCCGTCGTCAAGGTCTTCCACGCGGCCCGGCAGGATCTGGAAATCGTCTGGATGCTGGGGCGCGTCCTGCCGGTGCCGCTGTTCGACACGCAGGTCGCCGCCATGGTCTGCGGCTATGGCGATTCGGTCGGCTACGAGCAGCTCGTCAACGATCTCGCCAAGGCGCGCGTCGACAAGTCGTCCCGCTTCACCGACTGGTCTCGGCGCCCGCTCAGCGAGGCCCAGCTCGTCTATGCCGAATCGGACGTGACGCATCTGCGCGACATCTACCTCGCGCTGACGGCCGATCTCGACGCCAGCGGCCGGGAGGCCTGGGTCGCCGAGGAGATGGCGGTGCTGACCTCGCCCGCCACCTACGAGGTGAAGCCGGAGAACGCCTGGCAGCGGCTGAAGGGCCGTGTCCGCAAGCCGAAGGAGCTCGGTGTGCTGATCGAGCTCGCCGCCTGGCGGGAGCGCGAGGCGCAGAGCCGTGACGTCCCGCGCCAGCGGGTGCTCAAGGACGATGCGCTGATGGACATCGTGCAGCGGGCGCCGCGCTCCGTCGAGGCGCTGGCGGAGCTGCGTTCGGTTCCGAACGGGTTCGAGCGTTCACGTGCCGGAGGCGAGGTCCTGGCCGCTGTCGAGCGGGGAGTGGCGCTCGATCCCAAGACACTGCCGCGGCTCGAACGCGAGCGAGGCCGGCCCGTCAACGGGGCGGTTCTCGATCTGCTCAAGGTGCTGCTCAAGGCGACGGCCGAGGCCGAGCGGGTCGCGCCCAAGATCCTCGCCTCCTCCGACGATCTCGAGGCGATCACGGCCGACGATGCGGCCGATGTGCCGGCGCTCCAGGGCTGGCGGCGCAGCGTGTTCGGCGAGAAGGCGCTGGCCTTGAAGCATGGCGAACTCAGCCTGCGAATCGCGCGCGGACGCGTCGTCGTCGGCTGATCGCGGTCAGATCGTCCCGATCTCCAGTTCGCGGCCGAGCAGCTTGGCGAGCTGCTTGAGCCGTCCCACGACCCGGTCGCTGACCAGCGGGGCGAGGTCGACGGGGCAGCGGAGCAGGACGCGCCTGTCGACGCAGGCGATCGGCAGGCGTGGCAGGAGGCCGGGCATGCCCGCCGAGAGCAGATAGGCGGCGCGGAAGATCGCGGCCAGCAGGACCACCTTCTCCGCCTGGGACGGCGTGAGCAGGGCGCGCAGGGCGGCGGCCGCCGGAGACGAGGCTTTCAAACCCGCGTAGCGATGGAAGATCGCGAGCGCCAGGAACGCGCGCTCGACATGGTCGACGCCGATGAAGTGAGCATGGGCGATCACGTTCATGCTCTGCTCGCCGCGATAGTCGGGATGGGCGCGCCAGCCGATATCGGAGAGCAGGCACACCGTCTCGATCAGCCGGCCCAAGCGCAGCTCGCGCGGCAGGCCAGCGGTCTTGAGCAACCCCCGCGTCCAGGCGATGAGTTCGGAGGCATGCCTCGGGTCGCGGGCGCGCAGATGGTTGTAGTCGCGGGCCGAGCGCAGCAGCGGATCGGCCGTGCGCTCCTCCTCCGGAAGCTGCTCGTGCAGCAGGCCCTCGCGCACGCCCTGCGCCGAAATGACGATGGCGCGCGGCTTGCCCCGCTTGATCAGTTCGTCGAGCACGAGCGCGCCATAGGCCAGCAGCGGCCGGCGCGCCGAGGGGACCGCGTCGATGGCGTCCAGGGCGGAAAGATCGGCACGCTCCACCAGCTTCACGAAATCGGCGACGTCGCGCGGCGAGAGCGTATAGCCGTGCATGACGTTGAGCGGATAGCGCGCCTGATGCTGGTGCAGGGTCGCCAGGGCGCGCCAGGTTCCGCCGACGGCGAAGAAGTCGCGGCCCTTCATCGCCGCGAGCTGGGGAAGCTTGTCGAGCTCGTCCTTGACGATCTTCTCGGCCTGTTTGAGCACGCCCTTCGAGCGGTCCAGCAAGGCGAGGCCGCCCAGCGGCACGCTGGCCCCCTGCCCCACGCGACGTCCCGCGATCGAGATCAGCTCGAGGCTGCCGCCGCCGAGGTCGCCGACGACACCATCGGGATCGTCGAAACCCGAGATCACGCCCAGCCCGGACAGTTCCGCCTCGCGGTCGCCCGAGATCAGCTCGATCGGCAGGCCGATCGCCTCTTCCGCACGGGCGATGAACTCGGGGCCGTTGCTGGCGTAGCGGGCGGCTGCCGTCGCGATGACGCGAATCTCGCCGACATGCATGGCCTCGCAGAGGATACGGAAGCGCACCAGCGCGGCGATCGCCTTCTCGATCGCATCGGTGGCGAGCCGGCCGGTCGAGGCGACCTGCCGGCCGAGGCCCGCCATCTCTTTCTCGTTGAAGATCTGTGCCGGGGCGCGCGCGAGCATCTCGTAGACGACGAGACGCACGGAATTCGACCCGATATCGACGATGGCGATGCTGCCGCCGTGTCCGAGACGGCCCGGAGCCGGCTTGTGCTCAGCCCTTCCGGCCTCCCCGTCTGGAGAGCGCACGAGGGCTGGAGTTCGAAAGAGATTTGCCACGTCCTGAGAGACTCGGGTTCGTCATGAAATATTTGTGCGCGTTGAAGGGCTCTTCGTTCGGCGCCGGGACAATGCGTCGGGAGCCGCCGTCGGGCAAGATCGTCCAGCTCTGTTCGTTGTCGAGAAAGTTCGCCAGCATGATCTGTTCGAGCAGTTGCTGGTGCACGGTGGCGTTGAGGATCGGGGTCAGCGCCTCGACGCGACGGTCGAGATTGCGCGGCATGAGGTCGGCCGAGGAGATGTAGAGCTTCGCTTTGGGAGACGGCAAGCCATGGCCGGCGCCGAAGGCATAGATGCGCGTGTGCTCGAGAAAGCGCCCGACGATCGATTTGACGCGGATGTTCTCCGACATGCCCGGTACGCCCGGGCGCAGGCAGCAGATGCCGCGCACGACGAAGTCGATCTCCACGCCGGCCTGGCTCGCATCGTAGAGCGCGTCGATGATCTCGGGATCGACCAGCGAATTGCACTTGCCCCAGATCGCGCCCTTGCGGCCCGCCTTCGCGTGCTCGACCTCGTCCGCGATGTCGGAGAGCAGGCGCTGCTTCAGCCCGACCGGCGAGACCGCCATGCGCTCGAGTTCGGCAGGCTCCGCATAGCCGGTGATGAAATTGAAGATGCGCGCGACGTCCTGCGAGATCACCGGATCGGCGGTGAAGAAGGAAACGTCCGTATAGATGCGCGCGGTGATCGGATGGTAGTTGCCGGTCGCGATATGGCAGTAGCTGACGAGCTGGCCGGCCTCGCGGCGCACCACCAGCGAGAGCTTGGCGTGGGTCTTGAGCTCGATGAAACCGTAGACGACCTGGACGCCGGCGCGCTCCATCTCCTTCGCCCAGCGGATATTGGCCTCTTCGTCGAAGCGCGCCTTCAGCTCGACCAGGGCGGTGACCGACTTGCCGGCCTCGGCCGCCTCGGTCAGCGCCTTGACGATCGGAGAATTGGACGAGGTGCGGTAGAGCGTCTGCTTGATCGCGACGACATTGGGATCGCGCGCCGCCTGCTGCAGAAACTGGACGACGACGTCGAAGCTCTCATAGGGGTGGTGGACCAGCAGGTCCTTCTGGCGGATCGCGGCGAAGCAGTCGCCGCCATGCTCGCGGATGCGCTCTGGGAAACGGGCGTTGTAGGGCTTGAACTTCAGGTCCGGCCGGTCGACGCCGACGAGCTGCGAAAGTTCGTTCAGGCCGATCATGCCGTTGATCTCGACGACCTCGTCCTCGTCGACCTTGAGCTCCCGCACGATCAGCTTGCGCAGATGCTTCGGCATGCCGGTGCTGATCTCGAGCCGGATGACGACGCCGAGCCGGCGCTGCTTCAGCATCGTCTCGAAGACGCGCACCAGATCCTCGGCCTCCTCCTCGATATCGAGATCGGAATCGCGGATGACGCGGAAGGAGCCCGTGCCCTTCACGTCGTAGCCGGGAAAGAGCTTGCCGATGAAGAGCGAGACCGCGTCCTCGAGAGCGATGAAGCGGTGGAGCCCGTCACGCGCCAGATCGGGGAGCTCGATGAAGCGGTCGATCTTGATCGGCACGCGGATCAGCGCGTCGAGCTGGCGGCCGTCGCTGTTGCGTTCCAGCGCGAGCGCCAGGGTGAAGCCGAGATTGGGGATGAACGGGAAGGGATGCGCCGGGTCGATCGCCAGCGGGGTCAGCACCGGGAAAATATAGTTGAGGAAGTAATCCTCGAGCCAGACGCGGTCCTGCTCGCCGATATCGGCCGGGCGCAGGAGATGGATGCGGTTGTCGTTGAGGTCCTGCCTGAGCTCGGCCCAGCGGGCCTGCTGATCGTCTGTCAGCGCGGCGACGGCCTTGCCGATCTCGACCAGCTGTTCGGCCGGGGTGAGGCCGTCCTGGCTTTTCGTCACGACCCCGGCCTTGAGCTGCTCGCGCAGGCCCGACACGCGGACCATGAAGAACTCGTCGAGGTTGTTCGCCGAAATCGAGAGGAAGCGGAGCTGTTCCAGCAGCGGGTGGCTGCGGTTGGACGCCTCTTCCATGACCCGGCGGTTGAACTGCAGCCAGGACAGTTCGCGGTTGACGAAGCGCGTGGGCAACTGCCTGAGCGCGACGGTGTCTTCCGTGGGCGATGCCGCCGCGATGTCCGCTCCGCGTGGTTCGGTGTTCATGCGCTTGGCCCTGGCTCTCGTGGCGGTCTTGGTCACTGTCGTCTCCTGCCGCCTGTTGAAGCCATCCTAGCGTGACGGTTCGATGACGCGAGAGCCCTGTCGGGCGTCTGTTTGCGATCAACCCGCCTCGTCAGGGAAAAGTTCTCCGAGGATTTCCTGAACGAGCTGCCGGCTCACCCGCCGCCCCCGCTCGAGCGCCCTGCGGTCGAGCCGGTCGACGACGCTGCGCGCGGCGGCGAAGGAGCGTTCCATCCGCAATGCGAGCGCCTCGATGATCCCGGTATCGACGACGAGCTGTCGGTCGATGAACAGCTTGACGAGCAAGGCCTTGAGGAGGCCGTCGTCCGGCGGCGCGATGGTGACCTGCGGGGCGAGCCGAAGCCGGGACAGGAGATCCGGGACGGCGAGCCCCCACTGGCCGGGCTCGCTCCGCGCGGTCAGCAGCAGATGCCCGCCGCGGGCGCGGATCGCGTTCATGAGGTGGAAGAAGGCCCGCTCGTCGAGGCCGTCCCTGTCGCAATCCTCGACGGCCAGGGCTCCGCCGGAGGCCAGATGCGGCACCTTGTCCTCGGTGACGTCCCTCGCGGACACGACCCAGGCATGAGCGGTCTTGGCCCAGATCGCGACGAGATGGCTCTTGCCGGCGCCTTCCGGGCCGACGAGGCGCAGCCAGGAATCGGGCCAGCCCGGCCAGCTCTCGATCATCGCGTAGGCGAGCTCGTTCGAGGGGCCGACGAGAAAGTCCTCGATGCCGTGCCGGCTGTCGACCGGCAGGTCGAGCGCGAGCTGACGGGGGCCCTGCTCGGGCGCGTTGCGGCCGGAGCCGCGCGGATCAGGCATCGTTGTCGAGGGGGGCCTTGGCGCCGGCCACGGGGACCGGGGCGCTGCCGTGATAGATGTTGCTGGCGAGATATTGCCTCAGCGCGAAGCGGCACAGCACCCCGATCACGGCCGCCAGCGGCACCGCGAGCAGCAGGCCGACGAAGCCGAAGAGGGAGCCGAAGGCCAGCAGCGCGAACATCAGCCAGACCGGATGGACGCCGATCGAGTCGCCGACGAATTTCGGCTGGAAGATATTCCCCTCCAGGAACTGGCCGGCGAAGAACACGCCGAGCGTGATGACCGGCATGGTCCAGTCCGGCCAGAACTGCACCGTTGCGACGCCGACCGACAGCACGAGGCCGGTCAGCGAGCCGACATAGGGGATGAAGGACAGCAGCCCGCTGATGATGCCGATCAGCGCGCCGAAATTCACGCCCACGAGGCTCAGGCCCACCGCGTAGAACAGCCCGAGCAGGATGCAGACCAGAGCCTGTCCGCGCAGGAAGCCGGCAATGGCGACGTCCATCTCGTGCAGCAGGCCGCGAATGGTCTCGCGGTGCTCGAGCGGCAGCCAGCCATCGACGGTCGCCACCATCCGATCCCAGTCGACGAGCAGGTAGAAGGCGATCACCGGCGTCAGGACCAGCAGCGAGAAGACGCCGACGATGGCGGTGCCTCCCGTCCACAGCGACTGCAGCAGGCCGCCGACCCATTTCGTCGCCTCGCCGACCAGATTGCCGAGCGAGTTCTGGGCTTCCTGCGTGAGCTTGGTGCCGGCGAAACGCTCCAGCCAAGGGCCTCCCTGCTCCATGACGAGGTTCTGCAGCTTCGCCGCATCCGAGGGCAGACGCTCCACGAGCCCGGCGAGTTGCTGCGCGAGCAGCGGAGCCAGCAGGACGAGGCTGACGACGAAGATCAGCAGGAAGACGACGAGGATGAGGATCGTAGCGGCAAGGCGGCTCAATCCGAGCCGCTCGAGGCGATCGGCCATCGGATCGAGCAGGTAGGCCAGCGCCAGCGCGGCGATGAAGGGCAGCAGGATGTCGCGCAGCAGGACCAGAAACAGGACGAAGACCGCGAGCGACCCGAGCCAGAAGCCGATTTGACGTTGCAGGGACATCCGTAGCGCTTCTCACGAGCTGTGGCGGGCCGGCATCAACGCATGGTCGGACAGACGGTTCACCGTCCGCACGAGGTGAAAGGCGTCTCAACCCGTCATGTGACGCAGCCAGAAGGCGAGATAGGCCGTCATCGATGCGAGCGTCAACAGCGCCACCAGGAACTGGCCGACGGTGACGAGACGCCCGGGGTCGGCACCGAACGCATGCGCGCCGAGGAGCAGCGCGGCAAGGGCGATCTGCGCCGCGGTGTTCAGCTTGCTGACGGCGAAGGGGGAGATCTTCACCGGCCGGTCCATGATCCAGGAGAGCAGCACCGCCGCGACGATCATCACGTCCCGGGAGACGACGAGGAGGACCAGCCAGAACGGAACCTCGCCGACGAGCGCGAGCGTGACGTAGATCGAGACGATGAGCGCCTTGTCGGCGATCGGGTCGATATAGGCGCCCAGTTCGCTCGCCATGCCGAAGCGCCGGGCGAGGAAACCGTCGACCGCGTCCGACACGCCGGCGACGACGAAAAGGATGAAGGCCGCCTGCCAGTTCCGGTCGATGATCATCATGATCACGAGCGGTACGAGGATCAGCCGCGCGATGGTGATCAGGTTGGGAATCGTCATGAGCGGCGTCGCATCAGGCGTCGGGAACCGAAGCTATGGCTGCACGCGAGGGATCGGCAAGGACTAAAACGCCTTTCCAGCCTTGCAAGCGGCTCTCGGCTTGCCTATCGCTCGCGCGAAAGCTCCAGCGAGGCGAACGATCCCATGACAAAACCCGGCGCCAACGGACTGACCTATGCGCAGGCGGGTGTCGACATCGACGCCGGCAATGCGATGGTCGAGGCCATCAAGCCGCTGGTGCGCTCGACGCGTCGGCCCGGCGCGGATGCGGAGATCGGCGGCTTCGGCGGCCTGTTCGACCTGAAGGCGGCCGGCTTCAGCGATCCGATCCTCGTCGCCGCCAATGACGGCGTCGGCACGAAGGTCAAGATCGCGATCGAGAGCGGGCTGCATGCGACGATCGGCATCGACCTCGTCGCGATGTGCGTCAACGACCTCATCGTGCAGGGCGCCGAGCCGCTCCTCTTCCTCGACTACTACGCCACCGGCAAGCTCGACCCGAAGGTCGGCGTCGAGATCGTGCGCGGCATCGCGGAAGGCTGCCGCCAGGCCGGGTGCGCGCTGATCGGCGGCGAGACCGCCGAGATGCCGGGCATGTACGCCGACCAGGACTACGACCTCGCCGGCTTCGCCGTCGGCGCGGCCGAGCGCGGCGCGCTGCTGCCGCGCGCCGATCTCGCCGCCGGCGACGTCGTCTTCGGCCTGCCCTCCTCCGGCGTGCACTCGAACGGCTATTCGCTGGTCAGGCGCATCGTGGCGCTGAGCGGCCTCGGCTGGGATGCTCCCGCCCCGTTCGCGCCGGGCGCGAGCCTCGCCGAGTCGCTGCTGACGCCGACGCGAATCTATGTGAAATCCCTGCTCCAGGCGCTCAAGTCCACGGACGGCATCAAGGCGCTGGCGCATATCACCGGCGGCGGCTTCCCCGACAACATTCCGCGCGTGCTGCCCGAGGGCTTCGGCGTCGCGCTCGACCTGCCCGCCATTCCGGTCCCGGCCGTCTTCGGCTGGCTGGCGCGCGTCGGTGGCGTCGCCGAGCCCGAAATGCTGCGCACCTTCAACTGCGGCATCGGCATGATCGTCGCCGCGGAGGCCGCCAAGGCCGACGAGGTCGCGGCTGCCCTGACGGCCGCCGGCGAGACGCCCGTGCGCCTGGGAGAAATCGTTCCGGTCGCCGCGGGGGCCGAACAGGTCTCCTATCGCGGCAAGCTCGCGCTGTGAGCACGATGCCCGCCCGCCGGCGCGTCGGCGTTCTGATCTCCGGGCGCGGGTCCAACATGGTCTCGCTGGCGCAGGCCGCGCAGGCGCCGGACTATCCGGCCGAGATCGCGCTCGTCCTGTCGAACGTGCCGGATGCCGGCGGGCTTGCCCGCGCTCGCGACTTCGGCATCGCGACCGCGACGGTCGACCATCGCGAATTCGGCAAGGATCGGGAGGCCTTCGAGCACGCCCTCGACGCGGTTCTGACTGAGCACCATGTCGAGTTCGTCGCGCTGGCCGGCTTCATGCGCATCATGACGCCCTGGTTCGTCGGCCGCTGGCAGGGGCGGCTCATCAACATCCACCCTTCCCTGCTGCCCGCGTTCAAAGGCACGCATACCCACCGCCGCGCGCTCGAGGCCGGCGTGGCGGAGCATGGCTGCAGCGTGCATTTCGTCGTGCCGGAGCTCGACGCCGGTCCGGTCATCGCGCAGGCGAAGGTTCCGGTGCTCCCGGGTGACGACGAGGACGGGCTGGCCGCGCGCGTCCTCGCGCAGGAGCACTTGCTCTACCCGCAGGCGCTCGCCGACGTCGCCTCGGGCCGCGTCGCGCTGGTCGAGGGTATCGCCACGCGCGCCTGATCGGCGGTGGGCCTGCCCTGTCCGCCTTCCCGGCCGCAGCGCTCCCATTCGCGCTGAGCCTCGACCTCCTCCTTCTGCCAGCGGCGGAAGAGATCGGCGCGCCTTGCCGGATAGCGCTCGTCGAGGGCCGTCAGATCGGTGATCCGGTCGGTCCGGAAATGCCGGAAGGCCTGCCTGAGTTCGCACCATGCGATGACGATGCGGACGCGATCGTAGAAGGTCATGCCGATCGGCCAAATCATGCGCCGCGTCTCCTGGCCGCTCTCGTCGCGATAGGCGATGGCGAGCTTGCGGCCCTGGCGGATCGCGGTGCGGACGGCCGCGACGTCGACGAGATCGACCGGCCGGTCCCCTTGCGTCGAGGCGAAGAGCGCGCCGTCGAGCAGGATCGGGCGCAGATGGGCCGGCAGCACGGCCGCGATCTTGCTGACGACATCCTCGGCGGCCCGCGCCAGCACCGGATCGGCGCGCTCGCCGAGCCAGCGCATGCCGACGAGCACGGCCTCGATCTCATCGGGGTTCAGCATCAGCGGCGGCAGGTCGAACCCGGCGTCGAGCACGTAGCCGATGCCGGCCTCGCCGCGGATCGGCACGCCCTGGCGAACCAGCGTCGCGATGTCGCGGTAGACGGTTCGCACCGAGACGTCGAGCTCGGCTGAGAGCGTCTCGGCCGTGACGGGGCGCCTGCGCCGCCGCAGGCTCTGGATCATGTCGAGCAATCGTTCTGCACGCTGCATCGGCTGGCTCCATCGCGCGTCATCGGCCGGACTATGACGTCATCCTGCTGTCGAGAATTGTCAGGAGCATGTCAGGATGATGCGCAGGTCGCAAACGAGGGTTTCCGGAATGATCACGCTGTACGGCTTCGGCCCCGCCTTCGGCCTGCCCGATCCGAGCCCATTCTGCATGAAGGCCGACATCCTGCTGCAGCTTTCGGGATTGCCGTTCATGCGCGTGGCCGGCAACCTGCGCAGGGCGCCGAAGGGCAAGCTGCCGGTCATGGTCGACGGCGACGTCACCGTTCCGGATTCGACCTTCATCCGGCTTCATCTCGAGAGCCGGCACGGCGTCGATTTCGACCGCGGCCTGTCGGAAGAGCGCAAGGGCGCCTGCTGGGCGCTGGAGAAGATGCTCGAGGAGCAGCTCTACTGGATCGTCGTCCGCGAGCGATGGCTCGACCAGGGCAATTTCGCGAAGGGGCCGGCCGCGTTCTTCCGCGCAGTGCCCGCGCCGCTCCGCAGTCTCGTGGGGGCTCTGGTCCGGCGCAAGATCGCCGCCGCCACCCAGGGGCACGGCATCGGTCGCCATAGCGAAGCGGAGCAGATCACCCTCGCGGCGCGCGCCCTCGACGCAGCCGCGGCGATCCTGGGCGAACGCGCCTATCTCGGTGACGACGAGCCCGTCGGAGCCGACGCCACGCTGGGCGCCTTCCTCATCGCCGGCGCCTGCCCGGTGTTCGAATCGCAGGTCGCGAAGCTGATCGGCGAGAGGCCGACGCTTCGCGCCCATGCACAGCGGATGCGCGAGCGGTTCTTCCCGGAGGCGGCCGTCAGAACGGCCGCTTGAGCTGGCACTTGTCGATGAAGGACAGGCCCTTCTCGCGAGCCGTGTCGTTGAAGTAGCCGGTCTCGCGGAACGCCTGCAGCTCATCCTTCGTCATCGCGGCGACCGTGCCCTTGGCGTAGCAGCTGCACGGAGTGTGGACCGCCTCGCGCGTCGTGTTCATGAGCTGCGACTGGGTGATCAGGCAGGCGTCGAAGGCGCGCAGCTGGATCATGTAGGGCGTCAGGTTCTTGGCGGTCGGATCGGGCGGCGGCAGGGCCGTCGAACTGCTGGCGGCCTGAGCCGAAGCACACAGGAGAACCGAGAAACCGGCGGCCAGAAAGGCCGCACTCATCCGCCGCATCGTCATGACTTCGCCAGCCCTTCCAAGGATCAAGGCACGGGCGGCCATCGACCCCGCCCGCGCTTCGGATGAGCCAGCCTCCATCAAAGGTCAAGGGGCTGCGAAATCACGCCTTCCTGATCCAGACCTTGTTGTCGTGAAAGGCCGCCCCACCGAAGGGCGCGGGCGAATCCGCGCTGGTGATCGTGTTGATTCCGCGGCCGTGCCGATGCGCCTCGTTCGGCCAGATCGATTCGGCGATGACGACGCCCCGGACCACGCCCTCGAAGAGCCTGGCCATGAGGTAGACGCTGCCGCGCGGGTTGCCGATCACGACCTCGTCGCCTTCGCCGATGCCGAGATCCGCCGCGTCCAGCGGGTGCAGCATCAGGGTCGGCCCGCCCTCCTTCTTCTTCGAGCTCGGGGTCTCGGTGAAGGTCGAGTTCAGGAAGTTTCGCGCCGGGCTGGTCGCGAGCCGGAACGGATGCTCGGCATCCGCCTCCTCGATCACGTCCCACTGGTCCGGCAGGGCCGGCATCTGCGCCCATGGCCCCATCGGCCCCGCATTGGCGTTCGGCACCTTCGGCCAGTCCGGCTTGAAGCGGAACTTGCCGTCGCGATAGCCGAAGCCGTCGAGATAGTGAGCCGTGCGGAACTCCGGCTGCACGTCGAGGAACTCGGCGGCGATGAGCTCATCGAGCGTGCCGTGTCCGCTTTCGCGCAGGGTGCGGTCGGCGATCTCGCGGGGCGTCAGGCCGAAGCCGGCATGCTCGGCGCCGAGCCGTGCCGCAAGGTCGCAGATCAGCTCGTGGTTCGAGCGGCATTCGCCCGGCGCGTCGATCAGCTTGCCGCCCCACATGACATGCTGGTGGCCGCCGCCCTGATAGAGGTCGTCATGCTCCATGAACTGGGTCGCGGGCAGGACGATATCGGCCATCCGCGCCGTCTCGGTCATGAAATGCTCGTGGACGACGGTGAACAGGTCGTCGCGGGCGAAGCCGCGCTTGACCAGTTCCTGCTCGGGCGCGACCGAGACCGGGTTGGTGTTCTGGATCAGCAAGGCCTTGACGGGCCCGCCGCCGAGCAGCGCCTCCGCATCGCCGGTGAGGACGCGGCCGATCTTGGACTGGTCGAGCTGCCGGATGCCCCGGCGATGCGCGTCGAGCCCCTCGATCAGGCCCTTGCGCCAATGGAAGATCGCGCCGTTGTTGTGGAAGCCGCCGCCGCCCTCATATTGCCAGGCGCCGGTCACGGTCGGCACGCAGAGCGCCGCATGCATCGCCACCGCGCCGTTGCGCTGCCGGGCAAAGCCATAGCCGAGGCGGAAGAAGCTGCGTTTGTTCGTACCGACCAGCGCGGCGAACGCCTCGATCTCGGCGACGGTCAGCCCGGTGATCGCCGCCGCCCATTCGGGCGTGCGCGACGCCAGATGCGCCTCGAGCTCGTCAGGCGCGTCCGCATAGCGGGCGAGATAATCGCGATCGGCATGGCCGTCGCGGAAGAGGACATGCATCACGGCGCAGGCGAGCGCGGCATCCGTGCCGGGCTTCAGGACGAGGGCGAGATCGGCCTGATCGAGCGTGGCGTTGCGGTAGATGTCGATGGCGACGATCTTGGCGCCGCGCTCCTTCCGCGCCTTGATGGCGTGGTTCATCACGTTGACCTGCGTGTGCACCGCATTCGTGCCCCAGATCACGACACAGTCGGATTTGGCGATCTCGCGCGGATCGGGCCCGGCCAGGCGGCCGGTGCCGGCGATGTAGCCGGTCCAGGCCATCGTCGTGCAGATCGTCGAATATTGCCCCGAGTAGCCCTTGACGTTGCGCAGGCGGTTGATGCCGTCGCGCATCACCAGCCCCATCGTGCCGGCGTAGTAATAGGGCCAGACGGCTTCGGGGCCGTGCTCGGCCTCGATGGCGAGGAAACGTCGCGCGATCTCGTCGAGCGCCTCGTCCCAGGAGATGCGCTCGAACACGCCCGAGCCCTTCGGGCCGGTCCGGCGAAGCGGATGGAGCAGCCGGTCCGGATGGTGGATGCGCTCGGCGTAACGCGCGACCTTCGCGCAGATGACGCCGTCGGTGTAGGTCTGCCGCTTCGAACCCCTGACGCGGCCGATGCTGCGCCCGTCGACGACCTCGACCTGCAGCGAGCAGGCCGACGGGCAGTCATGCGGACAGGTCGAGGGGTGGAGGGCGATGCGCGGCAGAGCTGTCATGGAACCGTTCTAGAACAAGTGACGTGTTTGCAAAACCGGGCCGGCGCGGGAGTTGCAGAGCGTTTGCAGCGGGCTGTGCCCCCGATGTCACGGCGCGCGCGGCGAAATCCGCTAGCTATCCGTCAACGATAACGGCTCCTTAATGCTCATGATTCACCCTGCGGCTATCCCCCGTCCCGAAGGCGCAATGGCGTCGGAGACTGAGTAGATGCGTAGCGTAGCGTTCCTGGCGGGCCTGCTGGCCTGCCTCGTCCTGTCGCCTCCCGGGCCTGCCCGCGCCCAGTCGAGCGACTACTCCCCCCTGACCTCGCCCGAAAGCGCACAGAACTGGCACCTGACGCTCGGCGCGAAGCTGAGCTACCAGCCGGACTATGCCGGGTCGAACGACTACATCTTCCGGCCGCGCCCGCTGATCTCGCTCGGCCGTGGCACGAAGAGCACCTGGTGGACCAGCGAGGACGACGCCATCAGCATCGGCGTCTTCTCGGGCCAGGGCTGGCGCGTCGGCTTCTCGGGCGACCTGCTCTGGAAGCGCACGGACAGCACCAATCAGGCCCTGATCTTCGTTCCCGACACGAAATTCGGCTTCGAGGCCGGTGGCTTCGTCGAGTTCTACCCGACGTCCTGGCTCCGTGCGCGCGCCGATCTGCGCCGCGGATTCATCACCCATGACGCGCTCGTCGCCGATCTGAAGCTGGACGCCTTCACCCGCGTCGGTGCCTGGCAGTTCGGCGTCGGCCCGCGCATGCGGATCGTCGGCGCGGATTACGTGCGGACCTATTTCGGCACCACGAACGGCCTCGCCGGGACGGGCGGCCTGCTGCAGCGCTTCAACGCCGGCGTCCATTCGGTCGGCGCGATCGCGCAGCTCAGCTACAACTGGACCGAGAAGTTCCAGACGACGGCCTATGTCGAATACAAGCATCTGATGGGCGATGCGACGCGCTCGCCGATCGTGCGCCTCTTCGGCTCGCGCGATTCGGTCACCGTCGGTATCGGCGCGAGCTACGCCTTCGATCTCGGCTTCCGCTAGTCCCGGAAGCGGCAGACACGGCACGGAAAAAGGGCGGGTCTTTCGACCCGCCCTTTTTCTTTATCGGTTCGCTCGGCGAGGTGTCAGCCGACGATCTCGTTGCCGGCGAAGAACTGGGCGATCTCGACGGCGGCGGTCTCGGGCGCGTCCGAGCCGTGGACGGTGTTCTCACCGACCGACTCGGCGAAGAGCTTGCGGATGGTGCCTTCGGCGGCGTTCGCCGGATTGGTCGCGCCCATGACCTCGCGGTACTTGGCGATGGCCTCCTCGCCTTCCAGCACCTGCACGACCACGGGGCCGGAGGTCATGAAGGAGACGAGCTCGCCGAAGAAGGGACGCTCGCTGTGGACGGCGTAGAAGGTCTCGGCCTGCGCCTGGGTCATCAGGATGCGCTTCTGCGCGACGATGCGCAGGCCAGCCTTCTCGATCACCGCGTTGACGGCGCCGGTCAGGTTACGCCGCGTCGCGTCGGGCTTGAGAATGGAAAAGGTCCGCTGAACTGCCATCGATTGATCCTCGGGGTGTCGAATTGGCGCGCTTATAGCGACGCAGTCGCACTCCCACAAGGCAAGGCGTGACCTGATCAGTGCTTCGTCAGGTAGCTGCGCGCCTCGCGCAGGGCCTGATCGAGTTCCTCGCGGGTCATTTCCGTCGCCAGCTCGCGCCTGTGCTCGGCCGCGCGGCCGCAACCGCGGGCCATGGCGATGTTGAACCAGGTCTGCGCGGCGACGAGGTCGACCTTGCCGGCCCTGCCCGATGCGTGCAGCAAGCCGAATTCGTAGCAGGCTTCCGCCGAGGCCGCCGCCGGCAGCACCGGCATCGCGGAAACCGTGTTCATCTCCATCCGTGCCATGATCACCACCCTGTTGGTCCGGGGCCGTTTCGGCCTCTCTCGGTGAACGCAGGATGGCTCCCGGCCCTTAAAGGCAGCGCTAAAATTTGCCGTGAATCCGCTCTGAACGAAATCTGACCGGCGGGTTAAATCAACCCGCCGTTCATGCTGGCGGCGCCGAAAACCGTTTCGAATCAACGCTGCCGCTACGGCATCCGCGCCATCGCGTTGACGCTGCGTTCACCCTGCCGACAGCCTTCCTCCGCTGGCGCCGGCTGGACAGGCTCGCCCGCCCGGATATGGTTCATATGTGAACCATGCGGCAAGCAGGTCGCCATGAGGGAGGATTTCACGATGGGCGGAACGTATCGGCTGCGGGCGGGGCTCGCCGCGGGCATCGCCGCGATCCTGGCGCCGGTGGCGGCGCATGCGCAGGAGGTCGGCGGCCTGTGGCAACGGGACAACGGCGCCTCGCGCGTCCGATTTCTCCGCTGCGGAGACGCTTTGTGCGGCACGCTCGACTGGCTCAAGGAGACGGGCGGGCCGGCGAAGGTCGGCCAGCGCGTCTTCTACGACATGAGGCCCGACGGCGCCGGCAGATGGAAGGGCAGCGCCTTCAATCCAGAGGACGGCAAGACCTATTCGGGCACCATGGCCCTGTCGGGCGACAGCCTGACCACGGCGGGCTGCGTCCTGGGCGGGCTCATCTGCCGCTCGGTGAACTGGACGCGCGTCAAATAGGTCGCGGCGCGCTCAGCGCGCCCGCTGCCCGAACAGGATCGCCTTCTCCTCCGGCGTGCTGATGCCGGCGGGGTTGCGCAACTCGGCGCCGAGCGCGATGCCGCGCTGCACGGCCGGTCGGGCGAGCATGGCCTCGAGCCAGCGGCCGACATTCGGGAACTGCCGGATGTCCTGCCCCTGCTTCTCCCAGCCCTTCGCCCAGCCGACGCAGGCCATGTCGGCGATGGAATAGGCACCGCAGATGAAATCCCGGCCCTTCAGCCGCGTGTCGAGGACGCCGTAGAGACGGTTCGCCTCGTTGGTATAGCGTTCGATGGCGTAGGGCAGTTTCTCGGGCGCGTAGAGCCGGAAATGGTGGGTCTGGCCCAGCATCGGGCCGAAACCGGCCATCTGCCAGAACAGCCATTCGTCGACCTCGACGCGCGCGCGCTCCTCGGCGGGATAGAAGCGGCCGAACTTGCGACCGAGATATTGCAGGATCGCGCCCGATTCGAAGACGGAGATCGGGCGGCCGTCCGGCCCCTCCGGGTCGACGATGGCCGGCATGCGGTTGTTGGGCGAGATCGCCAGGAACTCCGGCTTGAACTGATCGCCCTTGCCGATGTTCACCGGGATCACGGTGTAAGGCAGGCCACACTCCTCGAGCATGATGCTGACCTTCCAGCCATTCGGCGTCGGCCAGTAGTGGAGCTCGATCGGCTTGGTCTGGGTCTCGGGCATCGAATGCCTCCCGTCCTGTCCCCTGGGGCGGGCGCGAGTCTTAGACGGGTTCTCGCAGGCGAGAAAGGGGCGCCATCTGCTCACGGCGCGATCTCGCCATGTCGCCGCGGGGTATGCCCCGGTCCCGAAACGTGCCTCAGAGCAGCTTCTTGAAGCCTTCATGGCTCTGGTCGAAGCCCAGGTCCCGGTAGAACCGATGCGCATCGACGCGGTCCTTGTTGGACGTCAGCTCGGCGATCCCGGCCCCCTGCAGCTCGGCGAAGGCGAGCGCATGGGCGATCATCAGCCCGCCGATGCCGCGGCCGCGCCATTCCGGCGCGACGTGGACGCTCTCGATCTTGGCCCGCTTGCGGCCGCGCGCGGCGAGCCCCGGAATGATCGTGACCTGGAAGGTGCCGACCACCTCACCGGCCCGCTCGGCGACGAAGAGCGTGTTGGCGAGCGATGCGTCGACCTCCTCGAAAGCGGCGACATAGGCCGGATGACCGGCCTCGGCCTCGATCTCGGCCGGGGTCATCGTCGCGGTCGGCGCCCCGTGCATGATCAGCGAGGCGATGCGCGCGGCATCCTCGCGCCGCGCGCGCCGAATGGCGACGGTTTCCGGGGCAATGCTGTGCTTGGTCATCGGATCTGCTCCGGCATCGAAGGCGCCGGCCTCATTCGGCGAAAAGGCGCTTGGCCATCAGAAGCGTGTTGGGCGTATCGTCACGGCCGTCGAAGCGGGCCTGCCGCTGCAGGAAGAAGCCCATCCGCTCGTAGAAGGCGATCGAGGCCTCGTTCTGGCTCTCGACCTCCAGGCGCGCGACGGGCGCGTGCGGGAAACAGGCCAGCGTGACCTGGAGCAATGTCCGGCCGATTCCGGTGCCCTGCCAGGGCGGCAGCACGTAAAGCCTCGTCAGCATCGCCGCGCCGTCGCTCTCCAGTCGCGCCGACGACGTGGCGACGATCTCGTCGCCGACCAGCGCGACGAGAAAGGCGCCTTCGCCGCGGTCGAGCTGGGCTGCCAGATTCTCCAGCGAGTGCCAGGCATTGGTGATCTCGGCGACGCGCTGCCAGCCATAGATGCCGTCATAGGTCGCGTGCCAGGTCTCGACCAGCAGACCGCGCACTGCCGGCAGGTCGGCGGCCTCGGCGTCGCGGATGATGAGACCGTTCGGCGTCACGGGCGTTCCTTAGCGCAATCGCGAGGCCCTCATGCCACGTCGGAGGAATCGCCTGCGCCGCCGGAGCGTAGGGCATTGCGCGAAGGACTGGGAACCGGATTCTGCCGGCGCGCCCGGAGGGGGCCGCTGAGGCCGCGGCAGCCCCGACGGGCACGGGAGCGCTCTCGCGCTCCCGCATCAGGCTCACTCGATGCCGAGCTTCTTCTTCAGGATCTCGTTCAGCGCCTGCGGGTTGGCCTTGCCGCCCGAGGCCTTCATGGCCTGGCCGACGAACCAGCCGAGCATGGTCGGCTTGGCCTTGACCTGCTCGACCTTGTCGGGATTGGCGGCGATCAGCTCGTCGACCGCCTTCTCGATCGCGCCGGTGTCGGTGACCTGCTTCATGCCGCGGGCCTCGACGATCTGACGCGGATCGCCGCCTTCGGTCCAGAGGATCTCGAACAGATCCTTGGCGATGCGGCCGGAGATGACGTTCTCGCCGATCAGCTCGACGAGCCCGCCGAGCTGCTGCGCGGAGATCGGCGACATCGTGATGTCCTTGCCCTCCTTGTTCAGGCGCCCGAAGAGCTCGTTGATCACCCAGTTGGCCGCAGCCTTGCCGTCGCGTCCTTTCGCCACCGCCTCGAAATAATCGGCCTGCTCGCGCTCGGCGACGAGCACCGAGGCGTCATAGGGCGACAAGCCGTATTCGGCGATGAAGCGGGCCTTCTTGGCGTCCGGCAATTCCGGCAGGGCGCCCTTCAGCCCATCGACGAAGGCGTCGTCGAATTCGAGGGGCAGCAGATCCGGATCGGGGAAATAGCGATAGTCGTGAGCCTCTTCCTTCGAGCGCATCGAGCGGGTCTCGCCCTTGCCGGGATCGTAGAGCCGCGTCTCCTGATCGATCGAGCCGCCGTCTTCGAGGATTCCGATCTGGCGACGCGCCTCGACCTCGACCGCCTGGCCGATGAAGCGGATCGAATTCACGTTCTTGATCTCGCAGCGGGTGCCGAACGGCTCGCCGGGCTTGCGCACCGAGACGTTCACGTCGGCGCGCAGATTGCCCTTCTCCATGTCGCCGTCGCAGGTGCCGAGATAGCGCAGGATGGTCCTGAGCTTGGAGACATAGGCCTTCGCCTCCTCGGCCGAGCGCAGGTCGGGCTTCGAGACGATCTCCATCAGCGCGACGCCCGAGCGATTGAGGTCGACGAAGCTCATCGTCGGATGCTGGTCGTGGATGGACTTTCCGGCGTCCTGCTCCAGATGGAGGCGCTCGATCCCCACCGTAATCTGCTCGGTGGGCGAGAGATCGACGACGATCTCACCCTCCCCGACGATCGGGCTCTTGTACTGGCTGATCTGGTACCCCTGCGGCAGGTCGGGGTAGAAATAGTTCTTGCGGTCGAATACTGATCGGTTGTTGATCTGCGCGTTGAGGCCAAGGCCGGTGCGTACGGCCTGCCGAATGCACTCGGCATTGATGACGGGCAGCATGCCCGGCATCGCCGCGTCGACGAGGCTGACATGGGCGTTCGGCTCGGCTCCGAAGCCGGTCGAGGCGCCGGAAAAGAGTTTGGCGTTGGACGTGACTTGTGCGTGAATCTCCATGCCGATCACCACTTCCCAGTCGCCGGTCGCTCCCTTGAGCAGCTTCCGGGGATCGGCGGGGCGGACATGAGCGTTCATCGTCGGTTTTCCGATTGCCTTTTGACAGTGCCCCTACGCGTTACGGCCTAGACGGGCAGGCGGCAAGAGTCCGTTGTCGAGATGGCCGGGGTTTCGTGGCTCTGCTGCCACGTGCTGGCCGGATTATCGCGTAAGAGGCCGAATAACCGACACGTGACGGGTGATGGAACTTGACAATCGTCACAACCATCCCTTTGTTGCGCCGCAACCACAGCCGGCAATCCATCATGGCGATGCCGGCGCCGTTACCCCGGAGTCTCACATGCCGCGCAGCAGCCGTACCGGTCTGGTGCCCACGCTTCTTTCCGCAGCACTCGCCTTGGCGACTTGCGTCTCGGTCGTCGGGGACGTGTCGGCGCAGGGCGCACCGCCCGCCCCGCCCGTGCAGGTCTCGGCCCCCGTCGCCAAGCGCGTGACGAACTGGGACGAGTATACGGGCCGCTTCGAGGCGAGCGAACAGGTCGAGGTGCGCGCGCGCGTCTCGGGCTTCATCGACGCATTGCATTTCCGCGACGGTGCGCTGGTGCAGAAGGGCGACCTGCTCTTCACCATCGACCAGCGCCCCTATCGACTCGCCGTCGATGCGTCGCGCGCCGAGCTCGCCCGCACGAAAGCGCAGGTCGAGCTCGCCCGCAACGAGGTCGAGCGCGCCGAGGGCCTGACCCAGAACCGCACCATTACGGCGCGCGACGTCGACCAGCGCCGCGCCAATCTCAACAGCGCGCTGGCGACCGAGCAGGCGGCCGAGGCGAATCTCAAGACCGCCGAGCTGAACCTCGAATGGACCGAGGTGCGCGCGCCGCTCAGCGGCCGCATTTCAAACCGCCGCGTCGACCCCGGCAACCTGATCGCGGGTGGCCAGTCGGGGGCGACGCTGCTGACCACGATCGTCGCCGTCGATCCGATCTACTTCACCTTCGACGCCTCGGAGGCCGACTTCCTGCGGTTCGCGCGCCGCGTGAGCCAGGCCAAGGCCGGATCGGAGGACGGGATGCCGGCCGAGGTGCGCCTCGCCGACGAAACCGAGTGGAAGCGGCGCGGCAAGATCGATTTCGTGGACAACGCGCTGAACGCCCGCTCCGGCACGATCCGCCAGCGCGTGGTCTTCGACAACAAGGACCAGTTCCTCACGCCCGGTACGTTCGGCCGCCTGCGCGTCTATGCCGGCGAGGCGGACGCGCTGCTGGTGCCCGATGCGGTCATCGCCTCGGACCAGGCCAACAAGGTCGTGCTGACCGTCGGGCCTGAGAACAAGGTCGTGCCCAAGCCCGTCACCCTCGGCCAGATGTCCGGCGGCCTGCGCGTCGTCGTGGGCGGCCTTTCGCCCCAGGACAAGGTCATCGTCGGCGGCTTCGCCAACCCCATGGTTCGCCCGGGCGCGGTCGTCACGCCGATGCCGGGCGAGATCAAGGTCGCCGGCTCGAACTGAGCAGACATCGCCGACGCCCGCCCATGCGGCGGGCGCTTTCGCCTTCCGGCCAGGACATCCGCATGTTCCGTTTCGCCCATTTCTTCATCGACAGGCCGATCTTCGCGACGGTGCTGTCGGTTCTGCTGACGATCGCGGGAGCGGTCGTCCAGCGCTCGCTGCCGATCGCCGAATATCCCGAGATCGCGCCGCCGACCGTCTCGATCACCGCGACCTATCCGGGCGCGTCGGCCGAGGTCGTGGCGGCCACCGTTGCCACCCCGATCGAGCAGGAGGTGAACGGCGTCGACGACATGCTCTACATCACCTCCCAGTCGACCGGCGACGGGCGCGTGACGATCAACGTCGTGTTCAAGGCCGGCACGGACATCGACCAGGCGCAGGTGCTGGTTCAGAACCGCGTCTCGGCGGCGGAGCCGCGGCTGCCGCAGGACGTGCGCGCGCTCGGCGTCCAGACCCGCAAGGCCTCGCCCGACCTGATGATGGTCATCAACATGCTCTCGCCGGACGGGTCGCGGGACGCGCAGTACATCTCGAACTACGCCACGCTGTACGTGAAGGACGTGCTGACGCGCGTCGAGGGCGTCGGCAACGTGCAGGTGTTCGGCGCGCGCGACTATTCGATGCGCGTCTGGCTCGACCCCGCCAAGGTCTCTGCCCGCAACCTGACGGCGGGCGACGTCGTCGCGGCGCTCCGGGCCGCCAACGTGCAGGTCGCGGCCGGCGCGATCAACCAGCCGCCGGCGCAGTCGGACGGCGCCTTCCAGCTCGCCGTCAACACGCTGGGGCGCCTGACCGATATCGCGCAGTTCGAGAACATCGTCGTGCGGGCCGACGCGGCGGGCGGCACGATCCGCGTCCGCGACATCGCGCGCGTCGAGCTCGGCTCGCAGGACTACACCACCAACGCCTATCTCGATAACCAGAACGCCGTCGCGATCGGCATCTTCCAGCGGCCCGGCTCGAACGCTCTGGCGACCGCCGATACGCTGATCAAGACCATGGAGGGCATGGCGCGCGAGTTCCCCTCGGGCGTCGAGCACCGCATCATTTACAATCCGACGGAGTTCATCGCGCAGTCGGTCGACGCGGTCGTCCACACGCTTGTCGAGGCGGTTCTGCTCGTCGTCGTCGTGGTGATCCTGTTCCTGCAGACCTGGCGCGCCGCGATCATCCCGATCATCGCGATTCCGGTCTCGCTGGTCGGCACGTTCCTGGTCATGAGCGCCGTCGGCATCTCGTTCAACACGATCTCGCTGCTCGCGCTCGTGCTCGCGATCGGCATCGTCGTCGACGACGCCATCGTCGTCGTCGAGAACGTGGAGCGGTATCTCGCCCAGGGCCTGTCGCCAAAGGACGCCGCCCACAAGACCATGGACGAGGTCGGCGGGGCGCTGATCGCGATCGCGCTGGTGCTCTGCGCCGTGTTCATCCCGACCGCCTTCATCAGCGGCCTGCAGGGCACGTTCTACCAGCAGTTCGCGATCACCATCGCGGCCTCGACGGCGATCTCCTGCTTCGTCTCGCTGACGCTGTCGCCGGCCATGGCGGCGCTTCTGCTGAAGCCGCACACGCAGCACGACGAAACCCGGCACGGCTTCTTCCATACGCTGGGCGCGCCGGTGCGCGGCTTCTTCCACTACTTCAACAAGGCCTTCGACTGGCTTTCGCGCGGATACGGTGCGGTAACGTCCCGGCTGATCCGGTTCTCGGTGATCCTGCTCGTCGTCTATGCCGGGCTGATCGCACTGACCGGCCAGCGGCTGGTGGCGACACCGACAGGCCTCGTCCCGCAGCTCGACCGCGGCTATTTCATCGCGGCCTTCCAGCTGCCGGCCGGCGCCTCCCTGCCGCGCACCGACGAGGTGATCCGCAAGGCCTCGAACGTGCTGCTGTCCCGGCCCGGCGTGGCCCATGCCATCGCGTTCGCCGGCCTCGACGGCGCGACCTTCACGATCGCGCCGAACACGGGCGTCGTCTTCGTGAGCCTCAAGCCCTTCGCCGAGCGCACCAAGGAGGGGCTGACGACGGCCGGCATCCTGGGCGACCTGCGCCAGCAGATGTTCCGGATCAGCGAGGCCTTCGCGCTGGTGATCGAGCCGCCGGCCGTGCCCGGGATCGGCACCGGCGGCGGTCTCAAGGGCTATGTGCAGGACCGCTCGGGGCGCGGGCTGCCCGCACTCGAGGGGGCCACATGGATCGTCGCGGGATCGGCCGCGCAGGTCCCGGGCATCCAGCAGCCGTTCACGCTGTTCTCGACGAAGACGCCGCAGATCTACGCCGATATCGACAGGACCAAGGCCGAAATGCTGGGCGTGCCGATCACGCGCATCTTCGAGGCGCTGTCGGTCTATATGGGCTCGGCCTATATCAACGACTTCAACCTGCTCGGCCGCACCTACCGGGTCACCGCGCAGGCCGACAATCCGTTCCGCCTCGACCTGCGCGACGTCGCCAACTTGAAGACGCGCAACGCCGACGGGGAGATGGTGCCGATCGGTTCGGTCGCCAGCTTCTCGAACACGACGGGCGCCTATCGCGTGCCGCGCTACAACCTCTACCCCGCGGCGGAGGTGCAGCTCTCGATGGCGCGCGGCTATTCGACGGGCCAGGGCATCGCGGCGGTCGAGAAGATCGCGGCGGAGCGGCTGCCGGCCGGGTTCGGCTTCGAATGGACCGAGATCGCGCTGCAGGAGAAGCTCGCCGGCAATACCGCGATCATCGCCTTCGGGCTCGCGGTGGTGTTCGTCTTCCTGCTCCTGGCCGCGCTCTACGAGAGCTGGATGCTGCCGCTGGCGGTCATCCTGATCGTGCCGATGTGCATTCTCGCCGCGATGTTCGGCGTGAACTATGCGGGGCTCGACCGGAACATCCTGGTCGACATCGGTCTCGTCGTGCTCGTCGGCCTCGCGGCGAAGAACGCGATCCTGATCGTCGAGTTCGCGAAGCAGGCCGAGGAGGAGGGCATGCACCGGCGCGACGCCGCCATCGCCGCCGCCCGCACGCGCCTTCGGCCGATCCTGATGACGTCCATGGCCTTCATCCTCGGCGTGCTCCCGCTGACGATCTCGACGGGGGCCGGCGCGGAGATGCGGCGGGCCATGGGCATCGCGGTGTTCTCAGGGATGCTGGGCGTCACCTTCTTCGGGCTGATCTTCACGCCGGTGTTCTACGTGGTGGTGCGCTGGCTGGCGGATCTGCGCGGCAAGAAGCGCAAGGCGGCCGCTCCGCCCGCCGAGCCGACGGGCGCGCATGGCTGAGGCCATGCAACGCCGCCGAACGAAGAAAGGGCCGCGCGAGCGGCCCTTTCTTTTTGTTCGATCGCCGTCATTTCAGAGCGAAGCGAAGCACGGACCCGGGACGCTCGTCCTCGGGGCTTCGGAGGCGCGCCCTGCACGAGATGCCCGGGGCAAGCCCGAGCCTGACGCAGGTGATTTGCCCGGAGGCCTCCGCCCGCTCAGCCCCACCAGCGCTCGGACACGGTGAAGCGGCCGGCCGCGTCCTCGATCGCCTGACCGAGCGAGAACAGCGTCTCCTCGTCGAAGGGGCGGCCGATCAGCTGCAGGCCGAGCGGCAGGCCCTGCGAGTCCAGGCCGGCGGGAACCGCGATGCCCGGCAGGCCCGCCATGTTCACCGTGACCGTGAAGACGTCGTTCAGATACATCTCGACGGGGTCGGCGGAGCCCTTCTCACCGATGCCGAAGGCCGCGGACGGTGTCGCAGGCGTCAGGACGGCGTCGATGCCGTCGGCATAGACCGTCTCGAAATCGCGCTTGATCAGCGTGCGGACCTTCTGCGCCCTGAGGTAGTAGGCGTCGTAATAGCCGGCAGAGAGGACATAGGTGCCGATCATGATGCGGCGCTTGACCTCGGCGCCGAAGCCGGCGGCGCGGGTCTTCTCGTACATGTCGACGATGTCGCGGCCCTGCTCGCGCAGGCCGTAGCGCACGCCGTCATAGCGGGCGAGGTTCGAGGAGGCCTCGGCCGGCGCGACGATGTAGTAGGCCGGCAGGGCGTATTTCGTGTGCGGGAGCGAGATCTCGACGATCTCGGCGCCGGCGGCCTTGAGCCAGTCGATGCCCTTCTGCCAGAGCGCGTCGATCTCGGCGTTGAGGCCTTCCAGACGATATTCCTTCGGGATGCCGATCTTCATGCCCTTCACCGAGCGGCCGACGGCCTTCTCGTAGTCCGGCACGGCCATGTCGACCGAAGTCGTGTCCTTCGGGTCGTGGCCGGCCATGGAGCGCAGCATCGCGGCGCAGTCGCGCACCGTCTTGCCGATCGGACCGGCCTGGTCGAGCGAGGAGGCGAAGGCGACGACGCCCCAGCGCGAACAGCGGCCATAGGTCGGCTTGATGCCGACCGTGCCCGTGAACGCGGCGGGCTGGCGGATCGAACCGCCGGTGTCGGTCGCGGTCGCGGCGAGGCAGAGATCGGCGGCGACGGCCGCGGCCGAGCCGCCGGACGAACCGCCCGGCACCAGGTGACTGCCCTCGACCGAGCCGCCCTGCCCCGCCCCGACATTGGAGCCCGTCCGGCGCCAGGGGTTCACGACATTGCCTAAGGCGGAGGTCTCGTTGGACGAGCCCATGGCGAACTCGTCGTTGTTCAGCTTGCCGAGCATGACCGCGCCGTCACGCCAGAGCTGGCCGGAGACGGTCGATTCGTAAGGCGGGACGAAATTGCCGAGGATCTTCGAGCAGGCGGTGGTGCGCACGCCCTCGGTGGCGAAAAGGTCCTTGATGCCGAGCGGCAGGCCCTCGAGAGGGCCGCCCTGGCCCTTTGCGAGCTTCTCGTCGGAGGCCTTCGCCTGCTTCAGCGCGTGCTCCGGCGTTTCGAGCACATAGGCGTTGAGCGCGCGCGCCTTCTCGACCGCGGCGATATGGGCCTGCGTCAGTTCGGTCGCGGTGAAGGTCTTCGCCTTCAGCCCGTCGCGGGCTTCGGTCAGGGTCAGGCGGGTCAGGTCGGTCACGGGCAATATCCGGATGAATTCAAGTCGTCGGAACCGTCATTGCGAGAAGCGCAGCGACGAAGCAATCCAGGAGCTGCGGCGCTCGACGTCCCCTGGATTGCTTCGCTTGCGCTCGCAATGACGGGAACGGTCGAGCCGCGTCACTCGATGACCTTCGGCACCATGAAATAGTTGTCCTCGGTGGCGGGCGCGTTGGCGACGATCTTCTCGGCGATCTCGCCGTCGGTCACCACGTCCTCGCGCTGCTTCATCGCCATCGGCGTCACAGAGGTCATCGGCTCGACGCCCGAAACGTCGACCTCGTTCAGCTGCTCGACGAAGCCGAGGATCGCGTTGAGCTCGCCTTGCAGCTTCGGCAGTTCGGCCTCCGGCACGGCGATGCGCGCCAGATGCGCGACGCGTTTGACGGTGGCGAGATCGACCGACATGGCGGGCTCCTGAAAATTGCTGCGCCCGCGCTATAGCGCGACGGGCGCGAGCACGTAAATCAATACTGATCGTGTATCGTGATCGGCATGGGCGGTGAGGTCGAATCCGGTCAGATCTCGACCGGCTCGCCCTTCGCCGGGACCAGTGCCCGCACCTGCGAGCCCTTCAGCCCCTCGACGAAGAGGTCGGCGTTCGCGTCGATCATCGGGAAGGTGCCGTAATGGCAGGGAATCGCCACCTTCGGCTTGACGAAGCGCGTCATGGCGAGCGCGGCCGTCTTGCCGCCCATGGTGAAGCGGTCGCCGATCGGACAGATGCAGGTCTCGACGCCGTGAAGCTCGCCGATCAGCGCCATGTCCGAGAAGATATCGGTGTCGCCCATGTGCCAGAGCGTCTTCTCGCCCGCGGCCTTGATGATCGCTCCGTTGGGATTGCCGAGTGGGAAGCTCACGCCCGAATCGACCAGGCCGGCGGAATGGTCGGCCCGGACCAGCGTGACGCTGAAGGCCCCGAGATCGACCGTGCCGCCGGTGTTCATCGGCTGGAACGACTTCAGCCCCTTGGACGCCAGATACATGCACAGGTCGTAATTCGTGACGACGGTGGCGCCCGTCGCCTCGGCGATGGCGAGCGTGTCGCCGATATGGTCGCCATGGCCATGGGTCACGACGATGTAGCCGATGCCTGCGGACACCGCCGCGACATCGCCCTCGAAGGACGGGTTGCCGGTGAAGAACGGATCGATCAGCAGCGACGCGCCGGGCAGGTCGACGCGGAAGGCCGAATGGCCGTACCAGGTGAGTTTCATGGATGGGGCTCCAGACTGGTGATGGCTGCCCTTCTAGGCCGGTCGCGCCTCGGCTCCAAGTCGACGTCGCGATCCAGGTGGACGTCCTGCTTCAAGTCGACAAGCCGCACGGCCCGGTGCAGGGTCGGATATGTGCCCGGGAGGATGACCGAATGACCGACGCAGCCACCCTCGCCCGCAGGATCGCGCAAGGACGCGGCGACGAGCCCGCCGACCTCGTGGTCCGCGGCGCCCGGCTGCTCGATCTGGTGACCGGCGCGCTCGTCGAGACCGACATCGCGATCTGCGGCGACACCATCGTCGGGACCCACGGCCACTATGATGGCGGCCGTGTCTTCGACGCGAGCGGGCTCATCGCGGTGCCCGGCTTCATCGACACGCATCTGCATGTCGAATCCTCGCTGGTGACACCCCTCGAATTCGAGCGCTGCGTGCTGCCGCACGGCGTCACCACGGCGATCTGCGACCCCCACGAGATCGCCAATGTGCTCGGCGCCGAAGGCATCCGCTATTTCCTGCGCTGCGCCGAAGCCATGCGGATGGATCTGCGCGTGCAGCTGTCGAGCTGCGTGCCGGCCACGCATCTGGAGACGGCGGGCGCCGCGCTCGATGCCGCCGATCTCGTCGCGCTCGCCGGCCATCCGAAGGTGATCGGGCTCGCGGAATTCATGAACTTTCCGGGCGTGCTGCATCGCGACGCCGGCTGTCTCGCGAAGCTCGCCGCCTTCTCGGAACGCCATATCGACGGGCACGCTCCCCTCGTCCGCGGTGCGGATCTCAACGGGTATCTGGCGGCCGGCATCCGGACCGACCACGAGACGACGACGGCCGAGGAGGCGCGCGAGAAGCTCGCCAAGGGCATGGCGATCCTGATCCGGGAGGGCTCGGTCTCGAAGGACCTGCACGCACTGATCCCGCTGATCTCGCGCGACGCCTCGCCCTTTCTCTCATTCTGCACGGATGACCGCAATCCGCTCGACATCGCCGAGGAAGGCCATCTCGACTACATGATCCGGACGGCCATCGCGCAGGGCGCGGATGTGCTGGCGACCTACCGGATCGCATCGCTGTCGGCCGCGCGGACCTTCGGCCTCTTCGACAGGGGCTTCATCGGGCCGGGCAAGCGGGCGGACATCGTGCTGGTCGAGGATCTGGCCGCATGCTCCGTGAAACATGTCTTCGCCGCCGGGCGCCTCGTGGAAGAGCCCTTGTTCGCGGGCCGGGCCGCCGTGCCGTCGGTCGGACATGGCAGCGTCAGGAGCCGCCTGCTGGAGCCGGCCGATTTCGCCGCGCCCGCCCGCACCGGCGAGACCCCGGTAATCGGCGTCGTGCCGGGGCGCATCATCACCGAGCGGCTCTCGATGCGGCTGCCCTCGCGCGACGGACAGGCCCTGCCCGATCTCGACCAGGACGCGGTGCGCGTCACCGTGATCGAGCGCCACGGCCGCAATGGCGGCATCGCCAACGGCTTCGTCCACGGCTTCGGGATGAAGCACGGCGCCATCGCCTCGTCGGTGGGCCATGACAGCCATAATCTCTGCGTCGTCGGCGTCGACGCGGCGTCGATGGCGGCTGCGGCCAATCGCCTGATCGAAATAGGCGGAGGTTTCGCGGTGGCCGACGAGGGCGCGGTCAGCGCGGAACTGGCGCTGCCGGTCGCCGGGCTGATGAGCGAGGAGCCCTTCGAGGCCGTCCGGCACGATCTGGAACTCCTGCGCGCCGCGGCGAAGGCGCTCGGCGTCGTGCTGGCCGAGCCCTTCCTGCAGGTCGCCTTCCTGACCCTGCCGGTGATCCCGCATCTGAAGATCACGGATCGCGGAATGGTCGACGTCGACCGCTTCGACTTCGTCTGAGGCGAAGGCGAGCCTCGGCCTCAGGCCCGCCCGTCCAGCGCCGCCATCACGCGTTCCGCCACCATGCCGGAGACGCGCGCATTCGACTCGACCGTGTTGCCGGAGATGTGCGGCGTCAGGATCAGGTTCGGCGTGTCGGCGAAGAGGCCGGCGCGCGGCATCCGCAGCGGCTCCTCGCTGAACACGTCGAGCGCCGCACCACCGAGGCGGCCGGCGCGCAGGGCCTCTACCAGAGCCTCCTCGTCCAGCACCTCGCCACGGGCGGTGTTGATCAGGATGGCGTCGCGCTTCATCAGCGCCAGCGCCTCGCGCCCGATCATGCCGCGCGTCTCGTCCGTCAGCGGGACATGCAGGCTCAGCACGTCGGCCTCGGCCAGCAGCTGCTCGAAGCCCATGCGCTCGACGCCCTGCCAGGCCGGATCCTCAGCCGACAGCCGCGGGTGATAGGCGGCGACGCGCATGCCGAGCGCCCGTGCATGGCGGGCGACGCCCTGCCCGATCGCGCCGAAGCCGACGAGCCCCATCAGCTTGCCGGCAGTCTCGCGTCCGATCAGCTTCGTCTTCGGGAATTCCCCCGCGACCATGGCGCCGGTCGCGAAATAGGCTCCGCGCAGCAACATCATCGCGTTGCAGACGACGTATTCGACGACGGAGAGGCTGTTCGCGCCGGTCGCCGGAAAGACCTGGATGCCCCGGGCCGCGCAGGCGGCCATGTCGATGTTGTCGAGCCCGACGCCGAGGCGCCCGACGACCCTCAGGCTCTGAGCCGCATCGAGAACCGGACCGCGCAGTTGCGTCTGGTTGCGGATGATGACGGCGGGAACCTCGCGCAGCAGCCCGGCGAGTTCGTCGGGCTTCGCATAGAGTTCGGGATCGATATGCACGCGGAAGCGTGCCTGCATCGCCGCCAGCGCGCCGGCGTCGATGAATTCGGTGATGACGATGTCCGTCATGGTCGCCTGTCTTGTCCCCGTTCAGCCCAACGCGACGAGACCGCCCGTCACGAGGGCCAATATCATCAGCGTCGTTCCCGTGACCAGAACGAGATGGCGCCATCCCAGCCGGGTCATCGCGCCCATGGACGTGCCCAGGCCGAGCGCGGCGATGGCGATCAGCAGGCCCCAGCGCGAGGCCTCCAGCAGCACGTCGCGCAGCGGGAGATAGAGGCTCGCCAGCGCGGGCTGAGTCGCGACCACGCTGTTGACGAGGCAGAGCGCCAGGAAGACCAGCGCGAAGACGGGCACCGGAACCTTGGCCTTCGCACCGGCCTCGCCGTCGCGCAGCAGCCACCAGCCGACGACGAGCACCGCCGGGAGAAGCAGGAAGACCCGGAACAGCTTGACGATGACGGCCGTGTTGGCGACGTCGTCCGAAATCGACTGCCCGGCACCGACGACCTGCGCGACGTCGTGGATGGTCGCTCCCAGCATGATGCCGGTCTGCGTCGGGTTGAAATCGAGCCAGACGCAGATCAGCGGATAGGCCAGCATCGCCACCGTCGCGAGCACGTTCATGGCGATGACGGTGAAGGCGACGTCGGCGGACTTGCCGCGATAGTCCGGCACCACGGTCGCGGTCGCGAGGGCGGCGGAGGCGCCGCAGACGGCCGTCGCGACGCCTGCTAGCGCGCCGGTCCCGGCCTCGCGCCCGAGCCAGCGGGCGAGCAGGAAGCCGGTGACGATCGTCACCGCCATCGCGAGCACGACCAGCAGGGCCGTGCCGAGCCCCAGCGCGACGATGTCGCCGAGCGCGACCCGCAACCCGAGCAGCGCGATGGCCCAGCGCAGGAGCTTCTTGACGCAGAAGGTGATGCCGGGCTGAAAGCGCTCCGCCTTCGCCATGGGATGCAGCAGCATGCCGATCACGAGGGCGATCACGATGGCCGGGATGCCGACACGCCCCCCGGCGGCGGCCTTGAGCATGGGCTCGGCCAGCGCCGCCGCGACCGCCACGGCCGCCGCGAGCGCGGTTCCCTCGATGGCGGGGCGCCAGCGCGCGACAAAGGATGCAGTGACTGCGGACAAGCTGACGGCTCCGCCGGGAAGGGGTGACGAGCCCGCAACCGGCGGCCTTCGTCACCGTCGCGGGGAACAATATTCTCCGCGCTCTCCTTATGCCGAAACGCTTTGCTCCGTCATCGGGAATCCGCGACGCAGCGATGCATGCCGCGCAGTGCGGCATGGAGGCTGCCCGGGCGGTTCTCGCAAAGCCGCAACGCACATGCTAGGGCAACCGACCGGGCATCGCGTCCGGCCCGATGATCCCGGCCTTATGCCCGCAGCGGTTCTTCCGAAAGCCGCGCGCCACCTTTTGAGCCGATGCTCCGAGGCGTCCCATGTCCGGCAATATCGTCCCGCTCGAGGCTTTCCTGTCGCTGCCGGATCATGCGCGGCTGATCGGCATCGATCTCGGCACCAAGACGATCGGCCTCGCGCTTTCCGATGTGGAACGTCGGATCGCGTCGCCGCTGGAAACGATCAAGCGAGTGAAATTCGGACAGGATGCGGCGGCGCTGCTGAAGATCGCCGCCCAGCACCGCATCGCGGGGTTCGTCGTCGGGCTTCCCCTGAACCTCGACGGCACCGAGGGGCCACGCGTGCAGTCGACCCGCGCCTTCGTGCGCAATCTCGTGCCGCTGACCCCGCTGCCCGTGGTCCTGTGGGACGAGCGTCTGTCCACGCTGGCCGTCACGCGCACGCTGATGTCCGCCGATGCCTCGCGGGCGCGACGGGCGGCCGTCGTCGACAAGATGGCGGCCGCCTATATCCTGCAGGGGGCGCTGGACCGGCTCGACCGCATGGCCGAGCAGGACCGCGACGAAGCGGACGGGGCGTATGGCGAGGACCGCGGGGCACCGGACATCGCCTAGACGTGGTTCAAGCCGCCACCCGCGCCGTCTCGACGCGGGTGGCGGGCGATCTCAGCGATGGTCGCGGAAATCGTAGGCCGGGGCGTAGTACCCACGGTAGTACGGGCGCGGGGCCGCGTAGACCGGCGGATAGGCCTCGTAGACCGGAGCCGCGTAGCCGTAATCGTAATACGGGTCGGCATAGGCCGGCCGGCTGGCGGCGACTGCGGCCGCACCGAGAATGCCCAGGCCGATGGCGCCGGCCACGGCCGCGCCGCGGCTCGGCCCGCGCCAGCCGCCATGGCGATAGTAGCCGTGGTAGCCGCGACGGTACTGGGTGTATTCGGCCGGCATCTGGTCGAGCTTGGCGAGCGCCGGAACGGACTTCGTCTCGCGTGCCTGGGCAGGAACCGCCACCCCGGCGGTCACAGCCGTCGCAGCCGCGACGGCCACGATCATGGACTTTCCAACAGAGAGCATCTTCGCATCTCCTCTTTTCGGGAATAGCTCCCGGATGACGTGATCCTGGAACTCCCGGCTTGAATGGGCCGTGAACCAATCACGGCCGGATTGCGGCGGCTGCGGCCCCCCTCCCCGCGCCGAGCGCTTGCCCGGCGGCCATGTCCGTGGAAGGACGTCACGCCGCACAAGGCCTTGTCGTTCAACGGTTGTGCGCCCTCGTTGTTCCTCCCGAGCGCTGCCGCGGCGGCTCTCCTCGTCCCGGTTTCGCGTCATGCTGGCCAGCCTCATTGCCGTCTTCCTCGTCATCGCGACGGGCTGGGGTTTGCGCGCCGGCAACATCGTGCCGGCCAGTCACTGGAGCGGCGTGGAGCGCCTGAGCTACCAGCTTCTCTTTCCCGCGGTGGTGATCCACACCCTCGCCATGGCCGATCTCGGCCGGCTGCCGGTGCTGGCCATGGGGCTCAGCCTCGTGCTCGCGATCCTGAGCGTGGCCGCCCTGCTGATCCTGCTCAGGCCAGCCCTGGCGTCCGTCGGCATCGACGGGCCGGCGTTCACCTCGGTCTTCCAGGGCTCGGTCCGCTGGAACAGCTTCGTCGCGATGGCGCTTGCGGCCGGGCTCGCGGGCCGCGAGGGCACGACCCTGATGGCGATCGCGGTGGCGGCGATGATCCCGCTTCTGAACGTCATCTGCGTGCTGGTCCTGGTACGTCACTCCGGAGGCCGCGCCATGGGGTTCGGCGCGACGCTGCGCTCGATCGTGCTGAATCCGTTCATCTGGTCCTCGGCGGCGGGTCTGCTGCTCAATCCGGTCCAGCGCTACCTGCCGATCGCCGTGACGAGCTACATCGACATCCTCGGCCGCGCCGCACTCGGGATCGGCCTGCTCGCCGTCGGCGCCGGGCTCGATCTGCGCAGGATCGCGACGCCGAAGCCCGCGCACGGCCTCGCGATCCTGCTGAAGCTCGTCGCCATGCCGCTGCTGGCCTGGACCTTCGCGCAGTATTTCGGCCTGACGGGACCGGCGCTGACGATGACGGTCGTGGCCGCCTCCGTGCCGACGGCGACCGCCGCCTATTTCCTCGCCCGCGACCTCGGCGGCGATGCGCCCCTGATGGCCGAGATCATCACGATCCAGACGCTGCTGGCCATGCTGACGATTCCAGTCTCGGTCCTTCTCCTCGGCTGATATCGGAACTTGAACAACCCGTCATCTGCACGCTAAGATTGTATTCGCATGATCCATTTCCCGATTATTGCGAATGCGACCGAGGCTGCCGGAGCCGACAGGCTCCGATATGAGGGAACCCGTTTTCCGATGACATCCAGTCCGCGAAGCCCCGCCCGCCCGGATCGGCAGGAGATCGCAGGCCACGGCGCCGAAGACGGCCGACAGGGCGAGCAGCACATTCTGCCGGCCTCCTTCGCGAGCGAAGCCGACCAGTACGAGACCGCCGCCTATATCGAAGCCTTGAGCGCCGAGCTTCGCGCCATGGCGCGCGGCGCCGGGCTCGAGGGGCTGGCCTACTTCCTGGAGATGGTGCGGATCGAGGCGTCGATCCAGGTCGAGCGCAGCGCCCGCGCAACGGCGAGGTAACGGGCACCGCCCCGCCTCTCGAGATTCGCGACAACATTCTGAGCCGGCTCAGGACACGCGCCTCCGACCGACAGCGAGCGCCGCGTTACATACGGGCGCGGCTCAGAGCGCCCCCGGGGTGGCGCAGCACGGTCCCGTCCAGTTCGAGCTCGATCAGCACGCGGCTGACCTCACGGGCGGGCCGTCCGCTGGCGCGGACGAGGTCGTCGAGCCCGACGGGCGTCGGCCCCAGCAGTCGCACCAGGATCTCGCGCGTCCCTTCCTCTCCGACGACCTCCTCCGGAAGCCAGGCGGCCGGTCCCGCCAAAGGCAGCGAGGGCGCGGCCGGCGTTTCGGTCATGCCCGGCAAGTCGAGTTCGTCCCAGAGCGGCTTCGTCTCGCGGTCGATCCCGCCGCCGTCGCGCATGGCGGCCGGCGGTGGCCAGCCCGCCGAGCCGGCCGAGAGCAGCGGCGCCAGAGCCTCGACGACATGGCCCGGCTCGGCACAGAGCGTCGCTCCCTCGCGGATGAGGTCGTTGCCGCCCTCGGCGCGCGGATCGAGCGGCGAGCCCGGCACCGCGAAGACCTGGCGGCCCTGCTCGTTGGCGAAGCGGGCGGTGATCAGCGAGCCCGAACGCCGCGCCGCTTCGACGACGACGGTGCCGAGCGAAAGACCCGAGATCAGCCGGTTGCGGCGCGGGAAGTCGCGGCCGCGCGGCGCCCAGCCCAGCGGCATTTCGCTGATGGCGGCGCCGGCATCGAGCATGCGGCGCAACAAGGGCAGGTTCTGGGGCGGATAGACCTCGTCGAGGCCGCCCGCGAGCACAGCGACGCTGCCGGCGACGCAACTCGCCTCATGCGCGGCGGTGTCGATGCCGCGTGCGAGGCCCGAGACGACGACGAATCCGGCCTCGCCGAAGGCGCGAGACAGCGTGGCGGTGAATTTCAGCCCGGCAGCGGAGGCGTTGCGGGAGCCGACGACGGCGATGCCGGGGCGCAGCAGGGCTTCGGAGCGGCCGAGCACGGCGATGAGCGGCGGGGCGCTGTCGATCGCCCGCAGCGGGACGGGATAGTCCGGCTCGCCGATCGCGATCAACCGCGCCCCCAGCCCGTGGAGCGCGGCGAATTCGCGCTCGGCCTCGTCCGCGCTGCAAAGCCTGACGCTGCGGCCGGCGCGGCGCGCCAGCTCCGGCAGGTTTTCGAGCGCGGCACCCGCTCCGCCGAAGCGGTTCATCAGCGAGCGGAAGGTGCGCGGGCCGACGCTCTCGCTGCGGATCAGCCTGAGCCAGTCGAGGCGCTGGCGATCCGAAAGCAGGATGCCAGCCATGCCGCGCCTAACCCTTCTGGCCGATCTTGCCTTCGCTGCCGGCGAGCAGGCGGGCGATGTTGCCGCGATGCATGATCCAGAGCAGGACGGAGAGCACCGCCATCAGCAGGGCGGTCTGGGGGCGGCCCAGCCAGAGCCAGAGCAGCAGCGGCGTGGCGAGACTCGCGGTCAGCGCCGAGAGCGAGGAGTATTTGCTGAGCTTCGCCACCGCGAGCCAGATCGCCGCGAAAGCGAGCGCGACCGGCCAGGCGAGCCCGATCAGCAGCCCGAGATAGGTCGCCACGCCCTTCCCGCCCCTGAAGCCGAGCCAGACCGGAAAGAGATGTCCGAGAAAGGCGCCGAGCCCGGCCACGAGCGCAGCCTCCCGGCCGCCAAGGAGCCAGCCCGCGAGCAGGACGGCGACTGTGCCCTTCAGCATGTCGCCCAGCAGCGTCAGCGCCGCGAGCTTCTTGTTGCCGGTGCGCAGGACGTTGGTCGCGCCGATATTGCCAGAGCCGATGCTGCGCAGGTCAGGGCCGCCGGACAGCCGCGTCAGCACCATGCCGAACGGAATGGAGCCCAAAAGATAGCCGAGCGCGAGCGCGATCAGGCTCGCTGTCGGCGACAGGCTCCAGGTCAACGTCTCCGGCATGCCACTCCCCCGCCCCGATCAGGCTCTCACAAGCAGGCCCCGCAGCGCTAGAGCCGAATCCGTCTCTCACCTTGAGAGAGACCTCTTTGCCGCTAGCCCGGCTGGTACTCGTAGACGATCCGCCCGCCGACGAGCGTCGTGAGCACGATGCCTTCGAGGCGCGCCTCGTCGAACGGCGAGTTCTTGGCCCGCGACTTCAGCTTCCGCTTGTCGACGACGAAGGGCCCCTCGGCGTCGAGCAGCATGAGGTCGGCCGGCGCCCCCGCGGACAGCCGACCGCATGGAAGCCCGAGGAGATCAGCCGGCCGCGCCGAGAGCGCGGCGAGCAGCTTCGGCAGGTCGATTTGCCCCGCCTGCACCATGCGCAACGCGGCCGGCAGCAGCGTCTCGATGCCGAGCGCTCCGTCCGCGGCTTCGGCGAAGGGCTGGCGCTTGGTCTCGACGTCCTGCGGGTCGTGATCGGAGACCACGACGTCGATGACGCCTTCGGCGAGCGCCGCCACCATGGCGAGGCGCTCGTCCTCATGCCTCAGCGGCGGCGAGACCTTGCAGAAGGTGCGGTAGTCGCCGACATCGTTCTCGTTGAGGGTGAGATTGTTGATCGACACGCCGCAGGTGATGCGGACCCCCTCGGCCTTGGCGCGGCGGACGAGCGCCACCGATTCGGAGCAGGAGATCATCGCGGCGTGGTAGCGGGCGCCGGTCGCGCGGGCGAGGCGGATGTCGCGTTCGAGCATGATCGTCTCGGCCTCCTCGGGAATGCCCGGGAGGCCCTTGCGCGTGGCGAACTCGCCTTCGTTCATCACGCCCGTGCCGCGCAGCTGCGCGTCCTCGACATGGTTCATGATGAGCGCGTCGAAGTCGCGCGCATAGGTCAGCGCGCGGCGCATGACCTGCGCGTTGCGCAGGCCGCGCGGCCCGTCGCCGAAGGCCACGGCGCCGGCTTCCAGCAGCAGGCCGAACTCGGTGATCTCCTGGCCCGCCAGGCCCTTGGTCAAGGCGGCGCAGGGCAGCACGTTGACGATCGCCTTGTCGCGGGCGCGGCGGCGCAGGAAGTCGATGGTCGCCGGGTCGTCGATCGGCGGGTCGGTGTCCGGCCGGCACAGCACGGTGGTCACGCCACCGGCGGCGGCCGCGTGTGAGCCCGTGCCGAGCGTCTCGCGGAACTCCGCGCCCGGCTCGCCGAGGAAGGCGCGCAGGTCGACGAGACCCGGTGCGACGACGTGTCCGCCGGCGTCGATGCGCCGGGCGCCCTCGGGTGTGGCCGGTGCGGCCTCGCCCCAGGTCACACCGGCGATCAGCCCGTCCCGCAGCAGCAGCGCTCCCGTCCCGTCCCGGCCGGTGGCCGGGTCGACGAGGCGCGCATTCACGATGGCGATGTCCTGAAGCTCAGCCATTCCGGGTTCCGTCAGCTCCGTCTCGATCGAAAATGCGCCGGGCCAGGACGACGCCCACCGGGCTCAGCCATTGGGCAGATGCTGCGCCAGCGCGTCGAGCACCGCCATGCGGACCGCGACCCCCATCTCGACCTGCTCGCGGATCAGCGACTGGGCGCCGTCGGCGACTTCGGAGGAGATCTCGACGCCGCGATTCATCGGGCCGGGATGCATGACGAGGGCGTCGGCCGCCGCGAGGCCGAGCTTCTCGAGATCGAGGCCGAAATAGCGGAAATATTCTTTCGAGGACGGCACGAAGGCGCCGTTCATGCGCTCGAGCTGGAGACGCAGCATCATGACGATGTCGGCGCCCTCGAGCCCCTTCCGCATGTCGGTGAAGACCTCGACGCCCATGCGCTCGATGCCGGCCGGCATCAGCGTGGAGGGCGCGATGAGCCGCACCTTGGCGCCGAGCGCGTTGAGCAGGATGATGTTGGAACGGGCGACGCGCGAATGCAGGATGTCGCCGCAGATCGCGATGGTCAGCCCGGCGATCCGGCCCTTGTTGCGGCGGATCGTCAGGGCGTCGAGCAGGGCCTGGGTCGGGTGCTCATGGGCGCCGTCGCCGGCGTTGACCACCGAGCAGCCGACCTTGCGGGCGAGCAGATTGACCGCGCCGGCGGCGTGATGGCGCACCACCAGAATGTCGGGCCGCATCGCGTTCAGCGTCGCGGCCGTGTCGATCAGCGTCTCGCCCTTCTTCACCGAGGAGGAGGCGACCGACATGTTCATCACGTCGGCGCCGAGCCGCTTGCCGGCGAGCTCGAAGGAGGCCTGTGTCCGGGTCGAGGGCTCGAAGAACAGATTGATCTGGGTGCGTCCGCGCAGCGTCGCGGACTTTTTCTCGATCTGCCGCGACAGCGCGACATAGGAGTCGGCCCGGTCCAGCAGTGCCTCGATGTCCAAATGCGAGAGCCCCTCGATGCCGAGGAGGTGCCGGTGCGGATAGAGCGGTGCTGGCGATGTCATTTGAAGAGGGGTGTTTAGGCGCGAGTCGTGGCGGGCGCAAGCAGGCATGAGCGCCTTTGCGACGCGATGGGCTCCGGGCAGTGGATGTCCACCGCAAAGGGCGCTAGGGGAGGCTCGCGCGCAGCCGCCGCGCCCGTTTCCCGAGGAGCCCGCCCTTGTCCGACCAGACCGCAGCCTATTGTCCGCCGGTTCACGGCAGCGCCTGGGACATGATCGCGCCTTCCGGCGCGGGTTTCGACGCGGAGCGCCTTCAGGAAGCCGTCGCCTTCGCGCAGGCGCATGAGAGCCCCTGGCCGCGCAGCCTGTACTACCCGGACGGCAGCTATGTCGGGAATGTCGAGTGGAACGAGACGGGGCCGTGGAGCGAGGTCGTCGGCCCGGTGCGCGAGCGCGGCGGACCGGCCGGCCTCGTTCTGAAGGGCGGGCGGATCGTCGCGGAATGGGGCGACACGAACCGCACCGACATGACCTTCTCGATCGCGAAGAGCTACCTCTCCGTCCTGGCCGGGCTCGCTTTCGCGGACGGCCTGATCCGCGATGTCGAGGAGCCGGTCGGCCGGACGGTGCCCGGCCCGTTCTTCGAGAGCGCGCATAACGCGAAGATCACCTGGCGCCATCTGCTGCAGCAGTCCAGCGAGTGGCAGGGCGAGATCTTCGGCAAGTCCGATCAGGTCGACCATCGGCGCCAGATCGGCCCCGGTGCCGACAACAGCCGCAAGGGCGAGCTGCGCGACCTGAACGAGCCCGGAACCTTCTACGAATACAACGACGTGCGCGTGAACGTGCTCGGCTACGCCCTGCTCTCGCGCTTTCGCCGGCCTCTGCCGGAGGTGCTGCGCGAGCGGATCATGGACCCGATCGGCGCCTCGCAGGACTGGGAGTGGCAGGGATACCGCAACTCCTTCGTCGAGATCGACGGGCGCGAGATCCAGTCGGTGCCCGGCGGAGGGCATTGGGGCGGCGGACTCTTCATCGGTGCGCGGGATCATGCGCGCTTCGGTCTGCTGGTCGCGCGAAAGGGCCAGTGGGGCGGGCGGGCGCTCATCCCGGCGGCGTGGGTCGAACGGATGCTCACGCCGTCGCCGACCCTCGCCAATTACGGCTATCTCTGGTGGCTGAACTGGGGCCCGGCGGCGCGCGCCCATGTTCCGGCCTCCGCGTTCTCGGCGCTGGGAGCCGGAACCAATGTGATCTGGGTCGATCCGGAGCACGAGATCGTCGCGGTTCTGCGCTGGATCAACGGCGCCTCGGTCGACGGATTCGTCGACCGGCTGCTCGCGGCGATGGCCTGACGAGGACCATCGGCGCGTCCCGGCGGCCGCGTCTCCCCCTGCCGCCTTGCCGGCGCCGCCTGTGCTCCCCATCTCACGGTCCGGACAGAAACGCGGGCATTCGGGCTCCGGCTGCCCTGTCGGCGCAATCCGCGTTTGACACGGCATCCGCCCTGACCCACTTTCGCGCGCAATTCCGAACCGCCGGAGAATTCGCCGGTCGCGGGACCGCCCCGAACGGGGCCGGTGCCGCGCTCCGGTGAAGCCGTTTACCGAGACACCGAACCATGAAGCTCCTCGTCGTCGAGTCGCCGGCCAAGGCCAAGACGATCAACAAATATCTCGGCTCCGACTACGAGGTCGTGGCGTCGTTCGGCCATATCCGCGACCTGCCGGCGAAGGACGGCTCGGTCGATCCCGAGCATGACTTCGCGATGAAGTGGGAGATCGAGGGGCGCGGCGCCAAGCAGGTCTCGGAGATCGTCAAGGCCCTCAAGGGCGCCGACAAGCTGATCCTCGCGACCGACCCGGATCGCGAGGGAGAGGCGATCTCCTGGCACGTGCTGGAGGCGCTGAACCAGAAGAAGGCGCTCAAGGGCATCCCGGTCGAGCGCGTCACCTTCAACGCGGTCACCAAGGACGCGGTCCAGAAGGCGCTCGCCAATCCGCGTCAGGTCGACCAGGCGCTGGTCGACGCCTATCTGGCACGCCGCGCGCTCGACTATCTCGTCGGCTTCACGCTCTCGCCGGTGCTGTGGCGCAAGCTGCCGGGCGCCCGCTCGGCCGGCCGCGTCCAGTCGGTGGCGCTCAGGCTGGTCTGCGACCGCGAACGCGAGATCGAGGCCTTCCGGGCGCGCGAATACTGGTCGCTGGTCGCCACGCTCGCCACCTCATCCGGCGCGACCTTCGACGCCCGCCTCGTGGGCGCCGACGGCAAGAAGATCACGCGGCTCGACATCGGCACGGGAGCGGAGGCGCAGGCCTTCAAGGATGCGCTGGAAACCGCGCGCTTCTCCGTCTCGGAGGTCGAGGCCAAGCCGGTCAAGCGCCACCCCTATCCGCCTTTCCAGACCTCGACGCTGCAGCAGGAGGCCTCGCGCAAGCTGGGGCTGGCGCCCGCGCGCACCATGCAGCTCGCCCAGCGGCTCTATGAGGGCGTCGATGTCGGCGGCGAGACGGTGGGCCTCATCACCTATATGCGAACCGACGGCGTCGACATGGACGGCTCGGCCATCGCCGCCGCCCGCCGCGTCATCGGCAAGGAATTCGGCGACAATTACGTCCCGAACGTGCCGCGCAAATACACGGTCAAGGCCAAGAACGCGCAGGAGGCCCACGAGGCCATCCGCCCGACCGATCTCGGCCGCCTGCCCGCCATGGTCGCCCGCCATCTCGAGCCCGAGCAGGCGAAGCTCTACGAGCTGATCTGGAAGCGCACCATCGCGAGCCAGATGGAGTCGGCCGAGCTGGAGCGGACCACCGTCGACATCGCGGCCGACGTCGCCGGCCGCAAGCTCGACCTGCGCGCGACCGGCCAGGTCACCCTCTTCGACGGCTTCCTGACGCTCTATCAGGAAAGCCGCGACGACGAGGAGGACGAGGACAGCCGCAAGCTGCCTCCGATGAAGGCGGGCGATCCGCTGGAGAAGCGCGCCATCGCCGCCGACCAGCATTTCACCGAGCCGCCGCCGCGCTATTCGGAGGCCAGCCTCGTCAAGCGCATGGAGGAGCTCGGCATCGGCCGGCCCTCGACCTATGCCGCGACGCTCTCGACGCTGCGCGACCGGGAATATGTCCGCATCGAGAAGAAGCGCCTCGTGCCCGAGGACAAGGGCATGCTGGTGACGGCGTTCCTCGAAAGCTTCTTCGGGCGCTATGTCGAGTTCGACTTCACGGCCAATCTCGAAGAGAAGCTCGACCGCGTCTCGAACGCCGAGATCGACTGGAAGGCGCTGCTGCGTGAATTCTGGGAAGAGTTCACCGCCTCGATCGGCGAGACCAAGGATCTGCGCGTCGGCGAGGTGCTGGAAGCGCTGAACGGCGTGCTGGGCGACTACATCTTCCCGCAGAAGGCCGATGGCGGCGATCCGCGCGTCTGCCCGACCTGCGGCAATGGCACGCTTTCGCTCAAGCTCGGCAAGTTCGGCGCCTTCGTCGGCTGCTCGAACTATCCGGAATGCCGTTTCACGCGCCCCCTCACCGTCCCCGCTGAAGGGGGCGAGGCTTCTGCCGAAGGCGGCCAGGCGGTGAACGGCGTTCGGATACTCGGTCAGGATCCCGTCACCAGCCAGGACGTCAGTGTCCGCGACGGCCGGTTCGGAACCTATGTCCAGCTCGGCGAGGGCGAGAAGCCCAAGCGCTCCAGCCTGCCGAAGGGCATGGGCGCCGGCAGCGTCACGCTCGACACCGCGCTCGCCCTGCTCTCGCTGCCGCGCGAGGTGGCACGCCATCCCGAGAGCGGCGAGCCGATCCTGGTCGGCATCGGCCGCTACGGCCCCTATGTCCAGCACGGCCGGGTCTACGCCAATCTCGACAAGGACGACGACGTGCTGGCGCTCGGCGGCAACCGCGCCATCGACCTGATCGTCGCCAAGGAGAGCGGCGGCGGGCGGCGCGGCGGCGCGGCCACGCCTGGGCGGGACCTCGGCGAGCACCCGCAAGGCGGCAAGCTCGTGGTCCGCTCGGGCAAGTACGGCCCGTATGTGAACTGGGGCAAGGTCAACGCCACCCTGCCCAAGACGCTGTCTCAGGAGAGCCTGACGCTCGAACAGGCGGTCGAGCTCGTCAATGCGAAGGCGGAGCTGACCGGCGGCTCCGGCGCGAAGGGCAAGGCGGCGCCAAAGGCGCGATCGGCTCCCGCCGCCAAGAAGCCTGCCGCCAAGAAACCCGCGACCAAGAAAGCGTCGGTCAAGGCGCCTGCAGCCAAGAAGCCTGCCGCGAAGTCGAAGGTCGCCGCCGAGGGATAGGGCATCGCGGGCTTTTCAGGCGAAGTCGGTCGAGCGACCGGCGAGCAGGGTCGCCAGTTAGAGTATCGGACTGAATATCGTATTCAGTCCGATACTCTAACTCTTTGATCCTGCATCGGCTTTTCCCGAAAACCGCGCTCCACTTTTCGGGCCGATGCTCTAGAACATTGCCGAGGCGCGCGCCCGGGGCGCCGGTTCAGCCCCGGCCAGAGACGACGACGAGACGCTTCACCTCGCCGCGCAGGAAGGCCTGCAGGAAGCGGTCGTAATCCTTGAAGGAAACGCAACCATTGGAGTCGCCGCGCGGGCCCAGCAGATAGGTGTGCGCGAGCAGTCCGGTACGGCCATGGATCGCGCCGCTGCCACCGACGGGATTGAGCCTGATGGCCCGCACGCCATGGAACAGCGCCTCGCGCTCGGTCAGGTCGTAGACATGCGGCGGAGTCGGGCCGTGCATCCGCACATGGACGAAACTGGGATCGTCCATCTTCTCGCCCAGACCCGAATGCGCCTCCAGCCGCTCGCCATTGGGCATATGGACGACGCGCGCGCTGATATCGTAGACGGCGGTCCGGCCGGCGGCCATGGTGGTGGGTGCCGGCATCGGGCTCAGGCGCGAGCCGCGCAGGCCGTCGACGACATCGTCCTGCGGCGCGGCATAGGCCATCGCGGGGCCACGCTCCTCCGGCTTGGCGACGCCGAAGAGCTTTTCGAAGAAATTGCGGTTGTCGATGGCGGCGGTCGCCGTGGCCGGTGCCGACTTTGTCCGCTTCGCCTGCGGGCGCGCGGTGACGAGCGGGATCGCCGGCGACTGGGCGACCTGCGGCAGGACCAGCCCGGAAGGACGGGCGACGGGCAGCGGAACATCGCGCAGGGACGATGTCGTCTCGACATCCAAAGGCCGGGGCGCAGGCTGGGCCACGGTGAGCGCGACCTGGGTGACCCCAGAGGCTTCCGTCGCCGGCACCGGTTCTGCCTCGAGCTTCGCGAGGACGGGTTGATCCGCCTCGATGCTGCGCCGGAACTCGGCGGGAAGCGGCGCGCTCGCGGCCAGGATCGTCGGCGCTACCCCCAGCGAGAAGCCGGGGTCCAGCAGCGGCCGGTAGGTGGCGCCCACCACCGGCTTGCCCGCGCGAGCGGCCACGGGCGCGGCCTGCTCGACGGGCGGCGTCTCCCGGATCGCGATCGCCAAGGTCACCAGAACGCAGGCGCCGAGGATCGCGAGGCGAACGAACGGGAACGGCTTGCGGCGGCGCCGGCCGGAGCGCGGAAACGGGCGGAAGAACGCGTCGGCGGTTTCGGGCATTGCGCTACTCGGGATACTCGATACTGCCACCCCTTGCAGATGCGCGGAACCCTTTCCGCCACGCGCCGCCCCTAAAGGGAGCGGGCACGCGGAGATGACGCGGCCCCGTCGTCCGCAGCGGGAAGCCCCGGCTGGACTGAGGCCGATTGAAGCCCGACCGTAGTTAATCCGTAGTGAATCCGACGCGACAAAAACGGCTTTTTCTGTCGCGTCGCGGGCCCGGATCGTCGCCGGGGCCGAGCCCTATGGCGAGACCGCGTGCCGGCTGGGCTTGGCCTTGAGCTTGAGCTCCTGGAGCTCGGACCGCTCGCGCGGCGTGTTGCGCATGAGCTGGTCCTTGCCGGGCGCGTATTGCGGCGGCTGGGCGACGTCCACCCCGTACCAGGCCGCGCCGCGCAGCACGAAGGACGGATCGGCCAGATGCGGACGGCCCAGCGCCACGAGGTCCGCGCGACCGGATGCGACGATGGTGTGGGCCTGGTCGACCGAGGTGATGTTGCCGACGCACATGGTCGCGACATTCGCCTCGTTGCGGATGCGGTCGGAGAACGGCGTCTGGAACATGCGCCCGTAGACGGGCCGGCTCTGGCGCGTGGTCTGGCCGGTCGAGACGTCGACGAGATCGCAACCGGCTTCCGCGAAGGCCTCGGCAATAGCGACCGAATCCTCGTCCGACAGGCCGCCCTCGGCCCAGTCTGTCGCGGAGATGCGGACCGACATCGGCTTCTCGCGCGGCCAGGCGTCGCGCAGCGCCCGGAAAACCTCCAGCGGGTAGCGCAGCCGGTTCTCGAGGCTGCCGCCATAGGCGTCCGTACGCTGGTTCGTCAGCGGCGAGAGGAAGCTCGCCAGCAGGTAGCCATGGGCGCAGTGGAGTTCCAGCATGTCGAAGCCGGCGCGCTCGCCGCGGGCGGCCGCCGCGACGAACTCGGCCTTTACCCGGTCCATGTCGGCGCGGCTCATCTCGCGCGGCACCTGGCTTTCCGGATAATACGGCAGCGGCGAGGCCGAGACGATCGGCCAGGCGCCTTGCGCGAGAGGCCGGTCCATGCCCTCCCACATCAGCTTCGTCGCGCCCTTGCGGCCGGCATGGCCGAGCTGGAGGCAGAACTTCGCGGCCGAGTGGCCATGGACGAAGTCGACGATGCGCTTCCAGGCGGCTTCCTGCTCGTCGGTGTAGAGGCCGGCGCAGCCGGGCGTGATGCGGGCATCGGCCGAGACGCAGGTCATCTCGGTGAAGATCAGCCCCGGCCCGCCGATGGCGCGCGAGCCGTAATGCATCAGGTGCCAGTCGTTCGGCAGGCCATCATGGGCCGAGTACTGGCACATCGGCGCCAGCACCATGCGGTTCTCGATGCGCATCTCGCGCAGGGTGAGCGGCTGGAAGGCCGGCGGCAGCGGCGTGCCGTCCTTGTGGAACTTCGCCTCGCCGTTCAGCCCGTCGGCGACCATGCGGTCGACGGCCGCGACGAATTCCGGCGCCCGCAGAGCGAGATTGTCGTAGGTGATCGCCTTGGAGCGGGTCATCAGGCCGAAGGCGAAGCGCAGCGGCTCGAAATCCCAGAAGCGCCTGAGCTGCTCGAACCAGACCAGCGAGACATCGGCCGCGTGCTGGGTCTTCTCGACCTCCTCGCGGCGCTGCTTCTCGAACAGCGCGAGTCCCTTGGCGACGTCCAGCCCGGCCTCGCCCATGGCCCGGTGCAGCGCGATCGAATCCTCCATGGCGAGCTTGGTGCCGGAGCCGATGGAGAAATGCGCGGTCGCCTTCGCGTCGCCGATCAGCACGACATTGTCCGCGACCCAGCTGGCGCATTTGATCGCCGGGAAGTTTCGCCACATCGAGCGGTTGATCAGCAGGCGGTGGCCGTCGAGTTCCTCGGCGAAGACGCCCTCCAGGAAAGCGGCCGACTGCGCCTCGTCCATGCTGCCGAGCCCCGCCTTCTCGAAGGTCTCGGGATCCGTCTCCAGCACCCAGGTCGAATGGCCCGCCTCATACTGGTAGCAATGGGCGATGAAGAGCCCCTGCTCCGTCTCCTTGAAGAAGAAGGTGAAGGCGTCGAAGGGCCGGGTCGAGCCCATCCAGGCGAATTTGTTGGGACGGAAATCCGTCTGCGGCTTGAACCGGTCGGCCCAGCGCTGCCGGATGCCGCTGTTGACGCCGTCCGCCGCGACGACGAGGTCGTAGTCGCGCGAGAGCGCCTCGACATCGGGCGATTCCTCGGAGAAATGCAGGTCGACGCCGAGCGCCCGCGCGCGCTCCTGGATCAGCAGCAGCAGCGAGCGGCGCGAGCAGCCGCAGAAGCCGTTGCCCGGCACGCGGAAGTTCTCGCCCTTGAACCGGATCGCGATGTCGTCCCAGTAGGCGAAGTTGTCGCGGATGGCGGCGTAGCTCGGCAGGTCCGCGGCCTTGAAGATGTCGAGCGTCTGGTCGGAGAAGACGACGCCGAAGCCGAAGGTGTCGTCCGGCCTGTTGCGCTCGAAGACGGTGATGGCCAGATCGGGCCAGTCGCGCTTCATCAGCACCGCGAAATAGAGCCCGGCCGGGCCGCCTCCCACCACAGCGATTTTCATGACATCTCTCCCCGGCTGACGGAAAACATTTTAAGCCTGAAATAATTTCTGGCAAGGCCCGCATCGTGCCGCGGATGGCGGCGGGCAGCCGATTTGATCTCGCTCAAAGAGCTGGACTGCGCGCGCGAAAAGCCGCGTGCGGCAACCCGTGACTGCCGCCTTGCAAATTACTTCAGACTTAAAATATGCTGCCCCCATGGAGGCAAGAATGCGGCTTGCGGGACAACGGGCTCTGGTCACGGGTGGCGGGCGTGGCATCGGCCGGGCCATCGCGGCGAGGCTGACGCAGGCCGGCGCAGACGTCACGATCATGGGACGCGACGCGGACCGCCTGCAAGCGGCGGCTTCCGCCGGCGCGGCCAATGCCTGGCTCGCCGCCGACGTGGCCGATCCGGACGCGATGGGCGAGGCGCTGTCCGGTCGCTCCTTCGAGATCGTGGTCGCCAATGCCGGCGCGGCCGAGAGCGGCCCTTTCCTCAAGAGCGACGCGGCCCGCTTCCGGCGGATGATGGACGTCAACCTGATCGGAACCGTCAACGCCTTCCGCGCCGCGTTGCCGGCCATGCTGGAGGCTCGCGCGGGCAGGCTCGTCGCCGTCGCCTCGACGGCGGGGCTGCGCGGCTACCCTTATGTCTCGGCCTATGTCGCCGCGAAGCACGCGGTCGTCGGGCTCGTGCGCGGACTGGCGCTGGAGACCGCCCGCACGGGCGTGACCGTCAACGCGATCTGCCCCGGCTACACCGATACCGACCTCGTCTCCGGCAGCATCGCCGCGATCAGCGCCAAGACCGGCCGCAGCACCGACGAGGCGCTGGCCGAACTGGTGAAGGGCAATCCGCAGGGTCGTCTGGTCCATCCCGACGAGGTGGCCTCTGCCGTGCTCTGGCTCTGCGGTCCCGGCAGCGACGCCGTCACCGGCCAGGCGATCGCCATCAATGGCGGGGAGTTCTGAGATGGACCTGCCTCCCTCCGGCTTCGTGCTCGACCGCGAGACCAAGGCGAGCGAGCGTCCCGGCGACCACAAGGACGAATTGCGCCTGTGGCTGCGGATGCTGACCTGCTCGACCCTGATCGAGACCGAGATCCGCAACCGGCTGCGCGAGGAATTCAAGACCACCCTGCCCCGCTTCGACCTGATGGCCCAGCTCGACAAGTCGACGACGGGCATGACGGTCGGCGAGGTCTCGCAGCGGCTAATGGTATCGAACGGCAACGTGACCGCCGTGGTGGCCGGGCTGCTGGCGGACGGGCTCGTCGACAAGCGGCCGGCGGCCCAGGACCGCCGCGTGCAGGTGCTGACGCTGACCGCACCGGGCCGCAAGGCCTTCCGCGCCATGGCGGAGCGGCACGAAGGCTGGGTGGCCGAACTCTTCGCAGGGCTCGAGCCGGCCGATATCGGCCAGCTCTTTCGCCTGCTCGGAGAAACCAAGACCTCGCTGCACCGCGCCATCGCGCAGCGGGCGAGCGGGGCGGACAAGGGAGACGCCTGATGACGGTCGCCAATTCCACCGTGCTGCCGCTCGCCGGTTTCGCTCCGGCGCATTTCACGCTCTCGGTCGCGGGCAAGGTCGCCACGGTGACGCTGAACCGGCCTGAGAAAAAGAATCCGCTGACCTTCGAAAGCTACCGGGAACTCACGGATTTCTTCCTGGCGGCGCAGAAGGAGGAAGCGGTCAAGGCGATCGTCGTGACGGGCGCCGGCGGCAACTTCTCCTCCGGCGGCGACGTCTTCGAGATCATCGGGCCGCTGGTCGCGATGGAGACGAAGGATCTGCTCAGGTTCACCCGGATGACGGGCGAGCTGGTCAAGGCGATGCGCGCCTGCCCGCAGCCGATCGTCGCCGCCATCGACGGCGTCTGCGCCGGTGCCGGCGCCATCGTCGCGATGGCGTCGGACCTGCGGCTGGGAACGGCCGGCGCGAAGATCGCCTTCCTGTTCAACCGCGTCGGGCTCGCCGGCTGCGACATGGGCGCCTGCGCGATGCTGCCGCGCATCGTCGGCCAGGGACGGGCGGCTGAGCTGCTCTATACCGGCCGCGTGCTGCGCGGCGAGGAGGCTGAGCGCTGGGGTTTCCTCAACCGCCTCTGCGCTCCCGAGGCCGTTCTCGGCGAAGCGCAGACGCTCGCGGCGGAGCTCGCCGACGGGCCGACCTTCGCCAACGCCATGACCAAGCGCATGCTCGAAATGGAATGGGCGATGTCGGTGGAGAGCGCCATCGAGGCGGAGGCGGTCGCGCAGGCCCTTTGCATGCAGACCGAGGATTTCGCCCGCGCCTATCACGCCTTCGCCGAAAAGCGGAAGCCGGTCTTCGAGGGCAACTGAGATGGTGTTCCGGACCGCCCACGCCGTCATTCCGGACAAGCTGCGCAGCAGCGCCGCTCCGGAATCCATCGCAGGGCGGCAGCGCTCTTCGATGGATTCCGGCGCTCCGCTTCGCTGCGGCCGGAATGACGACCGGTGGTGAGGGAGACCGCACACATGCTCGGCGACACGCTCGACTGGCCGTTCTTCGAGGACCGGCATCGCCACTTCGCCGAGGCGCTCTCGGCCTGGGCCGACGCCACGCTCCCCGGCCTGCCGCATGACGATGTCGACGCTGCGTGCCGCGCCCGCGTGAAGGCGCTGGGCGAAGGCGGGTTTCTGCGCGCCGCCGTGCCCGAGGCCTATGGCGGGCTGAACCCCACGCTGGACGTCCGCACGCTCTGCCTCGCCCGCGAGATCCTCGCGGCGCGCGACGGGCTCGCCGATTTCGCCTTCGCGATGCAGGGGCTGGGCACGGGCGCGATCACGGTGGCGGGCTCCGAGGCGATGAAGGCACGCATCCTGCCGGGTGTCTGCGAAGGGGCGCGGATCGCGGCCTTCGCGCTGTCGGAGAAGGAGGCGGGCTCGGACGTCGCCGCGATGGCGACGACCGCCGTCGCAGACGGCGATGGCCATGTCCGCATCGACGGCGAGAAGACCTGGATCTCGAACGGCGGCATCGCCGACCATTACGTCGTCTTCGCCCGGACCGGCGAGGCGCCCGGCGCGCGCGGGCTCTCGGCCTTCCTGGTCGAGGCCGACACGCAGGGCCTGAGCATCGCCGAGCGCATCGACGTCATCGCCCCCCATCCGCTGGCGACACTGCGTTTCGAGGGCTGCCGCGTGCCGCTCGCGAACCGCATCGGCGGCCCCGGCGACGGCTTCAAGGTCGCCATGGCGACGCTCGACATCTTCCGCTCGACGGTCGGCGCGGCCGCGCTCGGTTTCGCGCGACGGGCGCTGCACGAGACCATCACCCACGCGAACGGCCGCAAGCTCTTCGGCGGCACGCTCGGCGACCTCCAGCTCAGCCAGGCGGCGATCGCCGACAGCGCGGCCGAGGTCGATGCGGCGGCCCTGCTCGTCTACCGCGCCGCCTGGACCAAGGACCGCGGCGCGGCGCGCGTCACCCGCGAGGCCGCGCTCGCCAAACTCGTCGCGACAGAGAACGCCCAGCGCGTGATCGACCGGGCCGTCCAGATCCATGGCGGCCTCGGCGTCACCAAGGGCGTCAAGGTGGAGGAACTGTACCGGGAGATCAGGGCGCTCCGCATCTACGAGGGCGCCTCGGAAGTCCAGAAGGTCGTGATCGCGCGCGATCTTCTCAAAGCGAAAAGCTGAACTACGAGGGGTAACGGCAATGGAATTCCTGCGCTCGGGTCATGTCGACAGTTTCGCGCGCGACAACCTGCCGCCGCCGGAGCAATGGCCCGTCATCGACCTGGCCAAGGCGGGGCTGTCCTATCCGGAACGGCTGAACGCCGTGACCGAGCTGGTCGACAGGCATGTCGCCTCCGGGCTCGGGGACAAGGCGGCGATCATCGGCGACCATCTGACCTGGAGCTATGCGGAGCTCGCCACCACCATCAACCGCGTCGCCAATGTGCTGACGCGTGATCTCGGCATGGTGCCGGGCCATCGCGTGCTGCTGCGCGCCGCCAACACGCCGATGATGGTCGCCGCCTATCTCGCGGTCATCAAGGCGGGCGGCGTCGTCGTCGCCACCATGCCGATGCTGCGGGCGGTCGAGCTCGTCTATCCGGTCCGCAAGGCCAGGATCGCGCTCGCGCTCGCGGACTACCGGCTGCTCGGCGAACTCGAGGCTGCGAAGGCGCAGGCGCCGGAGCTCGAGCGCATCGTCGCCTTCGGCTCCGCCGACAGCGAGCTCGAGGAGCTGATGGCCCAGCCGGGCTATGAGAACTTCGAGCCCGTCGACACGGCGAGCGACGATGTCTGCCTGATCGGCTTCACCTCCGGCACGACCGGCGAGCCGAAGGGCACGATGCATTTCCAGCGCGACCTGCTGGTGATCTGCGACGCCTATGCCGCGCAGGTGCTGCGGGCCGATCCGGACGACCGTTTCGTCGGCTCGGCGCCGCTCGCCTTCACCTTCGGCCTGGGCGGCATGGTGCTCTTCCCCTTCCGCATCGGCGCGACCTCCGTGCTGCCCGACAAGACCGGCCCCTTCGAGCTGATCGACGCCATCGAGCGCCACAAGGCCTCGGTGATCTTCACCGCGCCCACGGCCTATCGCGCGATCCTCGGCAAGCTCGACGGGCGCGACATCTCCTCGCTGCGCATCTGCGTCTCGGCCGGCGAGACGCTGCCGAAGACGGTCTTCGAGGCCTGGAAGGAGCGCACGGGCATGGAGCTGATGGACGGCATCGGCGCCACCGAGATGCTGCACATCTTCCTCGCCGCGCCGCGCGGCAAGCTCAAGGCCGGTTCCACGGGCTTTCCCGTGCCGGGCTACGAGGCCGTCATCCTCGACGAGAACGGAGAGATCGCGCCGGACGGAACGCCGGGGCGCCTCGCCGTGCGCGGCCCCATCGGCTGCCGCTATCTCGCCGACGAGCGCCAGTTCAAATACGTGGTCAATGGCTGGAACGTTACCGGCGACACCTATATCCGCGATGGAGAGGGCTATTTCTGGTATCAGGCGCGCTCGGACGACATGATCGTCTCCTCCGGCTACAACATCGCCGGCCCCGAGGTCGAAGCCTGCCTGCTCGGTCATCCCGACGTCGTCGAGTGCGGCGTCGTCGGCGCGCCCTGCCCCGAGCGCGGCAATATCGTGAAGGCCTATGTCGTGCTGCGCGAGGGGCTTTCCGGCGACGAGGCGCTGGTCAAGACCTTGCAGGACCACGTCAAGGCGGGTATCGCGCCCTACAAATACCCGAGAGCGATCGAGTTCGTCGCGGCGCTGCCCAAGACCGCCAGCGGCAAGCTGCAACGCTTCACCCTGCGCGAGATCGCGCGCGCCCAGGGCTGAACGGCCTTGGAACGCGGATCTTTTCCCAGACGAGCCGGAACGGCCGAACGAGGCGACGCCATGTCCAACACCACCCCGACGCGCGCGATCCTTCCCGAGGGCTGGCCCGTGCCGCGCGGCTACGCCAACGGCATGGTCGCGGAGGGCCGGGTGCTCGTCACCGGCGGGCTCGTCGGCTGGGATGCCGAGGGCGTCTTCGCCAAGGGCTTCCTGCCGCAGCTCCGGCAGACCTTCCTCAACATCAAGGCCGTCGTCGAGGCCGGGGGCGGGCGGATCGAGGACATCGTGCGGCTGACATGGTACGTCACCGACATCGAGGCCTATCGCGGCTGTCTCAAGGAGCTCGGGCCGGTCTATCGCGAGGTGCTGGGCCGGCATTTCCCGGCGATGGCGGTGGTCGCTGTGACCGCGCTGGTCGAGCCCGAGGCGATGGTCGAGATCGAGGCGACGGCGGTGATCTCGGCCTGAGAAAACAATTTCGTTTCCGATTGTTTCCAGGATTACGGCCCGAAACGCGGGGTTACAAAATCCCCCGACGCGGCAGCGCCCGCTTAGCGTTTTGGCATGTTCGGTTGCCCAGGCTGTGCCGGCCGCCATCCGGCGGTTCAGCAGCGATGGAGACCGGATATGTCCAGTATCGGTAGCGTCGGCGGCGGCTTCCGCCCGCCTCCGCCCAAGCCCCCCAGCTTCAACAAGCTCGACGGCGACAGCAGTGGCGCGCTCAGCCTCGAGGAGTTCCAGGCGGGCGCGCCGAAAGGGGCCGACAGCGCCAAGACCGAGAAACTGTTCAAGACCATCGACGCCGACAGCGACGGCTCGGTCAGCAAGGAGGAGTCGGACGCCTTCCAGGCCAAGGCCGAGAAGGCCCGGGACGCGCTCCAGTCCTTCCTCTTCGGCCTGCAGGCCGGCGGCACCGAGCAGACGAGCGAGACGCAATCCTCCTCGGAGGACGACATCTTCGCGCAGCTCGATACGGATTCGAGCGGGGACATCGGCAAGAGCGAGTTCCTCGACGCCTTCTCGCAGGGCACGGACACGTCGAGCGACATGCTGGGCAAGCTCTTCGACGCCATCGACAGCGATTCCGACGGCGCGATCAGCAAGGACGAGCAGAGCGCGTTCCAGCAGGCGATGAAGGATCGCGGCCCGCCGCCTCCGCCGCCGTCGTCCGGCGCGGCCTTCGGTGCGTCGCAGGCCTATGGCAGCACCTCCCAGCTCGGCAGCGCTTCCTGGATGGATTCCAGCCGCTATTCGCAGGCGGCCTGAGAGGGCCTGCAGATCGGGAGAGCCGGCGGACAGAAGGCGCCGCCGGCCTTTAGAGCGCCTAACACAACCCGGAGGGGTCTGGATGGGCTTTGGAGGAGCCGAATGCCAGGAGGAGCGCGCAGCCGATATCCTTCGATATCGGCCAGTCGCTCAGACGCCGCAGGCGGCCCTCCAAAGCCCACCTCCGGCGCCGGGAATTCGTCCGCCCGCGGCGTCGCCCCGCTTGCCGATACCAGCGGTATCGGCCGCGCGACGCTCCTGGCGGAACGAACGAATTGCCGACGTCCAGAGCCCTCCGGGTTGTGTTAGGCGCTCTTAGTGAAAATCCCGCGATTTCGGCATGATGCGCACATTGCGCGGATGGCGCCCCCGCGGATGCTGCGGGTGCTTGAACTCGTCGGCCCGCGTCAGCTCGATCTCGGCGCGATGCGTATCGGACAGGGACAGCAGATCGGCCGTCCGATCGAGAACGCGCGTCGCCATCAGGTGGACGACGCCTTCGGGGCTCTTCTGCATCCGTCCCTCGACCAGCATCAGCCGCGCGCCCATGATCTCGCGGCGGAAGCGCTCGAACAGCCGCGCCCAGATCACGATGTTGAGGATGCCGGTCTCGTCCTCCAGCGTGACGAAAACGGCGTTGCCGTTGCCAGGGCGCTGGCGCACCAGCACGACACCGGCGGCCCGCACAAAGGCGCCGTCCGGCCGCCCGACCGCCTCCGCAGAGCTCAGGATGCCCTCATGCCGGAAGCGCCGGCGCAGCAGCTGCATGGGGTGGCCCTTCAGCGAGAGCCTGACGGTCTGGTAGTCGGCGACGATGTGCTCGGCCAGCGGCATGGCCGGCAAGGCGGCGGCCGGCTCGGCCCCCAGCTCGCGCGCGGCCGCCGCCTCGAACAGCGGCAAGGCCTCGTCGGACGGCAGGCGGCGCACGGCCCAGAGCGCCTCGCGACGGTCCAGGCCGAGGGAGCGGAAGGCATCCGCATCCGCCAGCAGCCGCATGGCGCGGGATGGCAGGCCGGCGCGGCGCATCAGCTCCTCGACATCGCGATAGCCGTCTCCCCGAGCTTCGGCGATGCGCTTGCCCCACTCCTCCTGGAAGCCGTCGATCTGGCGGAAGCCGAGACGCAGGGCGAAGGAGCGCCGTTCGGGCCTTTGCTCATCGGGGGCTGGCTCAACAGGCGAGCCCTCATCCTGAGGAAGCCCGAAGGGCTGTCTCGAAGGATGCTCCAGATGGTTCCGGAGCCCACTGGACCATCCTTCGAGACGCCGCTGGCGCGGCTCCTCAGGATGAGGGCTATGTCTCCGACCATTCCCGGCAACTGCAGTGAAATGCGGGGCGGCAGTCGCGACAGGGCAAGCCCCCTCCCCTTCAGAATTCGAGTCGGAAACCCGCTCCAAGCCATTGTCCCAGAAACTGAAATTTACATCGACCACGCGCGGCTCGACGCCGCCGTTCTCCTGCGCCTCCCGGACGATCTGGGCCGGGGCATAGAAGCCCATGGGCTGGGAATTCAGCAGCGCGCAGGCGAAGGCGGCCGGATGACGGCATTTGAGCCAGGAGGAAATGTAGACCAGCTTGGCGAAGGACGCCGCGTGGCTCTCGGGAAAGCCGTAGCTGCCGAACCCCTTGATCTGATCGAAGCAGCGCTGGGCGAAGTCGCGCGCATAGCCGCGCGCCACCATGCGCTCGACCATCATCTCCTCGAACCGGCCGATGGTGCCGACATTGCGGAAGGTCGCCATCGCCTTGCGCAGGCCGTTGGCTTCAGGCTCGGTGAACTTGGCCGCCACCATGGCGAGACGCATCGCCTGCTCCTGGAAGAGCGGTACGCCGAGCGTTTTGTTGAGGACTTCGTAGAGTTCGGTCTCGGCTCCATGCTCGGGCGAGGGAGCGGGATAGGATACCTCCTCCAGCTTCGCCCTTCTGCGCAGATAGGGATGCACCATGTTGCCCTGGATCGGGCCGGGCCGGACGATCGCGACCTGGATGACGAGGTCGTAGAGCTCCCGGGGCTTGAGGCGCGGCAGCATGTTCATCTGCGCCCGGCTCTCGACCTGGAAGACGCCGAGGGACTTGCCCTCGCAGAGCATGTCGTAGGTCTTCCTGTCGCCGGGCTCGATGTCGGCGAGGCCGAGGTCGAGGCCCTGATGCTCGCGCAGGAGGTCGAACGCCTTGCGGATGCAGGTCAGCATGCCGAGCGCCAGCACGTCGACCTTCATCAGGCGCAGCGCGTCGATATCGTCCTTGTCCCATTCGATGAAGGTGCGCTCCGCCATCGCGGCATTGCCGATCGGGACCGTCTCGTCGAGCCGGCCGCGCGCCAGCACGAAGCCGCCGACATGCTGCGAGAGGTGGCGCGGGAAGCCGAGCAGGCGGATGGCGAAGTCGACGGCGCGGCGGATCGTGGGGTTCTTCGGATCGAGCCCGGCCTGCCGGACCCGGTTGTCGCCGATCTCGGTGCCCCAGCTTCCCCATTGCGTGCCGGCGAGACGGGCGGTCACGTCCTCGGTCAGCCCGAGCGCCTTGCCGACGTCGCGGATGGCGCTGCGCGGCCGGTAGCGGATCACGGTCGCGGCGATGCCGGCGCGGTGGCGGCCGTATTTCTCATAGATCCACTGGATCACCTCCTCGCGCCGCTCATGCTCGAAATCGACATCGATATCCGGGGGCTCCTTGCGCTCGGTCGAGAGAAAGCGCTCGAAGAGGACATCGCTCTCGGCCGGATCGACGGCCGTGATGCCGAGCACGTAGCAGACGGCGGAGTTGGCGGCCGAGCCGCGGCCCTGGCAGAGGATGCCTTCCTTCTGGGCGAATTCGACGATCTGGCGGATGGTGAGGAAGTAGCGCGCGTATCTGAGCTGCCGGATCAGGTCGAGTTCCTTGCGCAGCAGGGCCATGACCTTGGCCGGAACGCCGTCGGGATAGCGGATCTCGCCGCAGCGGCGCACCAGCTCTTCCAGCCAGTCCTGGTCGCCCCAGCCGGGCGGAACGGGCTCGTCCGGATACTCGTATTCCAATTGCCCGAGATCGAACTCGACGCGCGAGAGCAGATGCTGCGTTTCGGCAATCGCCTCGGGCGCGTCGCGGAAAAGGCGCGCCATCTCGGCGGGCAATTTGAGGTGGCGCTCGGCATTGGCCTCGAGCAGGCGCCCGGCCCGCTCGATCCTGACACCCTCGCGGATGCAGCTCAGCACGTCCTGCAGGTCGCGCTGTCCGGGAGAATCGTAGAGGGCGTCGTTCGTCGCGAGCAGCGGGGTGCGCGTGGCGGAGGCGATCGCCTTCAGCCGGGCGAGGCGGCGGCGGTCGTCGCCGCGCCGGGGCATGGTGGCGCCGAGCCAGATCGCACCGGGTGCGGCCTCGTCGAGCCGGGCGAGCAAGGCTGGAACCGCGTCGAGATTGCGCTCCGGCATCAGGATCAGCAGCAGGTCGCGCGCATCGTTCAGCAGATCGTCGAGAAGGAGGTGGCATTCGCCCTTTCTCACGCCCACCTTCCGGTTGCCATGGCTCAGCAGCCGGCAGAGCCGGCCCCAGCCTTCGCGATTGGCCGGATAGACGACGATGTCGGGCGTGCCGTCGGCGAAGACGAGGCGGCTGCCCACCACCAGCCTGAAGCGCTCGGCCATCGCCTTGAGCCGGTCGGTCGTGAAAGGCAGGTCGGCGAAGGCGGGGTTCTCGACCCAGACATATTCGCCGGGGCTCCCGCCTTCCCTGACCTTCTCGGGCGAGGGCAGGCCATCCTCGCGCAGTTCCCGCAGCGCCGCCCAGGCCCGCACCACGCCGGCGACCGTGTTGCGGTCAGCGAGCCCCAGCCCGGTCTGGCCGAGCAGCAGCGCGGTCATCACCATGTCGGGCCCCGGCGAGGCGCCGCGCAGGAAGGAAAAATTCGTCGCGGCAACGAGTTCGGCGAAGGCGTTCGCAGATCGAGTCATGCGAAGAGCCCGTGCAGGAACCAGCGCGGCGGAGCGCTCTCGGCCTCGTAGAACCCGACCCGGAACAGCCAGAAGCGACGGCCTTGCGCATCCTCGACGCGGTAATAGTCGCGCATCGGCTCGGACGATCCGTCACGCCACCATTCGGGCGCGATCCGCTCCGGCCCCTCGGCACGGGCGACGTCATGGATGAGGCGGCGCCAGCGGAAACGGATCGGCGGCCCGTCCGGCACCTCGGCGATGGCCTCCACGGGCTGCGGCGGCTCGAAGAGCTGGAGCGGGCGGGCCGGCGGCTCGTCCGGCTCCGGCGCGCTCCAGGCCGGGACCGGAGCGGGCGCGGCGGCAGAAACCGCCCGTGCCGCCCGCACGGGGTGATGGGTGTCCTGCTCGACGAAACGCAGCACCCTGTCGCGGCCGAAGCGGGCGACGAGGCGATCCACCAGCCCGGCGATCTCGTCCTCCTCGACGCCGCGGCGGTCGAGCCCATGCTGTGCCGGGTTCAACGCCTCGCAGCGCGGCACGGAGAGCCTGACCGCGTCGAAGCCGAAGCCGGGGTCGAGCGGATCGGCTACTGTGTCGATGCGCTCGCGGTAGAGGCGCAGGATCGCGGCGGGGTCGCGCGAGGGGCGCCCGGTCTCGACCGCGAGCCGCCGCACCGCACCGTCGCTGCGGAAGAAGGCGAATTCGAAGGCCCGTCCTCCCTCCCCGCGCAGCTCGAGCGCGCGGCCGGCTTCCACGACCAGCCGCTTCACGACCTCTTCCAGAGTCGCCATGTCGAGGAGCGGCTCGGCGAAATGACGCTCGACCACGCAATCCGGCGGAGGGCGCAGCGGGGTGATGCGCCGGTCCTCACGGCCGAGGATGCGGGCAAGCCGCGTCGCGATCGCCTCCCCGAACCGGGCGGAGAGGACCACCGAAGGCCTGTCCGCGAGATCGGCCAGCGTCTTGAGGCCGGCCCGCGACAGGGCGACAACCGTCTCGGCCGGGATGCCGAGCGCCGCGACCGGCAGGGGCCGCAAGGCCTCCTCCTCGCCGCCGGGAGGGATCAGACCGCCGCCCCGGCGGAACCGCGCGGCGGCATGCGCCGCCTCCGGCGTGCCGGCGAGCGCCTGGCGCAGATGCAGGCCGAGGCGCTCCATGCATCGGCGCACGCCGGCGCCCAGCCCGCGCTCGCCGTCGAAGAGATGGGCGCAGCCGGTGATGTCGAGCACCAGCCCATCCTCGCCGTCGAGGGCGACGAGCGGCGTGAAGCGGTCGCAGAGATCGGCCAGCGCAACGAGGAAGCGCCGGTCCTCGTCCGGTTCCGCCTCCAGGGCGACGAGATCGGGAAGGCGGGCGCGCGCATCCGCCAGCGTCAGGCCACGGGTGACGCCGAGGTCGACGGCCCTCCTGTCGCAGTCGACGATGCGCAGCGCGTTGCGCTCGGTCGCGACCAGGACATGCGCGGGCCCCTTATCCTGCCCGCCTGAGGCCTGTATCCGCCCGAGCCGCCTCAGCCTGTCCGTCGCCAGGAACGGAAACCACAGGGCGAGATAGCGACGCGGCATCGGGTGTCCGGGGGATGGCGGGGCGGGGGGCGTCGAAGGCGGTTCGTTCCAGGAAGGATTGTCGGTCACGGTCCCACTCCACACGCCACGCATGCCGTGCCAGCCCCCCGCGATGGCGCAGCAATTCCAGACTGAAAGACGGGCATCCCGGCGCATTCGCCTCCAGCGGCCGCGACGGCAGCGAGGCGACGCGCCAGCGCGTGCGCGCGGCGCTCGGCATCTCGGTGGCGGCCAGGCGCAGGAGCAGCGTCGTCACCCCGCTTTCCTCCGCCGCCAGCGCCAGCCGCCGGCTCGCTGTCAGGTCGAGACCGCGCGGCTCGCCCCAGGGCTCGATCAGCACCGCCCCCAGGGCCGGGCAGCGCGCCCCTTCCGCCCCCGCGCGCAGCACCTCCTCGGCCCGGTCCGCGCGCACCAGAAGGAGCCGGGCGGGGTCGATCCCCAGTTCCGCCAGACCGGGGGCATGGAGGCGGCCGGTCTCGGCATCGACGAAATCCTGCCGCGCCCAGAGGATCGGCCGGCGCGGCGCCGCCCGGATCGACAGCGCCAGCGCGAAGCCCGTGGCGGCGGCGACGTCGGCCGTCGCGGCGGCATAGACCTCGTGTAGCGCCGCCCGCGCGAGCCCGCCGCCCAGGGCCCCGTCGATGGCGGCGGCACCGAGACTCACCGCCCCCTCCGCGGCCGGCGCGGCCCGTCGCGCCGCAACCTCGGCCAGGCTGCGACGAAGCTCCGAAAGCGTTGGCGAGGCGGCGGGTTTCATGGTGGCGCAGATTATGTTCTCTCTTTGTTCTTTTATAAGACATGCGTTTGCGACGAGTCGAGTCGGGAGTGAGCACCGTCATGGATTGTCGGAGCTGGGCCGATGCCTCGCGGAGTGGATCACGCGCTCGATCAGCACGCCATCGTCGCTGGCGGCATAGAAGATCAGATACCGTCCCTGCACGGCCATGCGAATACCAGCGCCGTATTCCTCGCGGAGCGGACAGGAATCCGGATGATGAACCAGGGCCTCGCAGCGCGCGCGAAGCTCCTCCACGAAACTCAGCGCCCGCCGGGGATTGTCAGCGGCGATGAAGCGCGCGATCCCCTCGATATCGACTTCCGCCAGTGCAGAGAAGCGGCAGGCCCCGGCTTCACCTGTCGGCCATCAGGGCGGAGAGTTTCGACTCGAGCGCGGAAAAGACGTCCTCTGCCGACCGGGAAACCTCACCCTGCGCCCGACTTTCAGAAATCGAACGGCGAATATCCTCCACCGACAACAGCCTCTCGGACTGCTGATCGCGACGGATCAGATCCCGGACATAGTCGCTGACGCTGGCATAGCGACCACTGTCGATGCGCCGTTGAACCCAATCCCGCATCGGATCCGGCAGAGAGATGTTCATGGATGCCACCGCTGTCCTCCCATGACCAGAAATGACAATCTATGTCATTTCCTGCCATCCGACTACTCCGCCGCCGTCCCCTCGCCGCTCATCCAGAACGGCGCCGTCTGCGCTTCGTGCAGCGCCTGATAGGGGCCTCCGGCCTGCACCAGATCGGCATGGCGTCCCTGTTCGGCGATGCCGTCGCGGGTGACCACGACGATCCGGTCGGCATGGCGGATCGTGGCCAGCCGATGGGCGATGACCAGCGTCGTGCGGCCCTCGGCGAGTTCGGTCAGCGATTGCTGGATCGCCTGTTCCGTCTGCGTGTCGAGGGCGGAGGTCGCCTCGTCGAGGATCAGGATCGGCGGGTTCTTGAGGAAGATCCGGGCGATGGCGAGACGCTGCTTCTGGCCGCCCGAAAGCTTGACGCCGCGCTCGCCGACGACCGTGTCGAGACCGGCGGGCAGATCGGCGATCATGCCGTCCAGCCGGGCGCGGCGGGCCGCCTCGACGATCTCCGCCTCCGAGGCATCGAGCCGGCCATAGGCGATGTTCTCGCGGATCGTGCCCGCGAACAGGAAGACGTCCTGCTGGACGATGCCGATCTGCCGGCGCAGCGAGGCGAGCGTCAGCTCGCGGATGTCGATGCCGTCGATGGAGATCGCCCCCGCATCGACGTCGTAGAAGCGCGGCAGCAGCGAGAGCAGCGTCGTCTTGCCGGCGCCAGAGGGCCCGACGAAGGCGACCGTCTCGCCGGCGGATATGGCGAGGTCGACATTCGCGAGGATCGGCCGGTCCGCGGCGTAGCCGAAACGGACCCGGTCGAAGCGGATATCGCCCCTGAGCGGCGGTGCCTCGACCGCACCGGCCGCGTCGGCGATGTCGGGCTCGGTCGCGAGCAGTTCGCGATAGCGGCGAAAGCCCGCGATACCCTTCGGATAGGTCTCGATCACGGCCGCGATCTTGTCGAGCGGGCGATAGAATACCGAGACCAGCAGGAGGAAACCGACGAAGCCGCCGATGCTCAGGCTGCCCTGCGTGACGAACCAGGTCCCGGCCAGCATGACGGCGAGCTGGACCAGCCGCATGCCGAGATAGTTCAGCGACTGGCTGGCGGCCATGATGCGGTAGGCTTCGAGCTTGGTCGCGCGATAGCGCTGGTTGTCGCCGGCGAAGAGGCGCCGCTCGTGCTCCTCGTTGGCGAAGGCCTGCACGACGCGGATGCCGCCAATATTCTCCTCCAACCGGGCGTTGAAGGCGCCCACGCGACCATATTGCGCCCGCCAGTTCGCGGTCATCCGCCCGCCGTAACGGGCGACGATGAAGCCCGCGAGCGGGACGATCAGCGCCGTCATCAGCGCGAGCTGCACATGCACGGACAGCATCAGCAGGAAGGCGCCGAGGAAGGTCATCACCGCGATGAAGAGGTCCTCGGGGCCGTGATGGGCGACCTCGCCGATCTCCTCCAGATCCTTGGTGACGCGGGCCACGAGATGGCCGGTCTTGCGCTCGTCGTAGAAGCGGAAGGAGAGCTTCTGCAGGTGCTCGAAGGCGCGTCTGCGCATCTCCGTCTCGATGTTGATGCCGAGCCGGTGGCCCCAATAGGTCACGATCGCCATCAGGCCCGTATTGAGCGCGTAGACCAGCAGCAGCAATGCGCCGGAGAGCAGGATGAGCGGCCAGTCGCCGCGCGGCAGAAGCTGATCGACGAAGGCCTTCATCGCCATCGGAAAGCCGAGCTCGAGCAGCCCCGAGAGCACGGCGCAGCCGAAATCGACCAGGAACAGCGTCCGATGCGGCCGGTAATAGGCGAAGAATTCTCTCAGCATGCGCCGCTCATAGCAGCTTCGCGCACAAAAGTGAGGCGCAGCGCCTGCAGGGCTGGATTTCCTGCGTCGAGGTGATAGCCAAAGGCGACGACGCGTCCCGCCCTTCCGACGACGCATGACGAGGCTCCCATGAAGACCCTGCCCACCGTATCCTGGCCGCCATCGCTCTGGGCCGCGACCGCGCAGCCGGGGCCGGAGCTGGTGGCGCTGGAGGGAGACGTCACCGCCGATGTCGTGGTGATCGGGGCCGGATTCACGGGCCTGTCGACCGCCATCCATCTGCGCGAGGCCGGGGTCGGCGTCGTCGTGCTCGAAGCGGCCGCGCCCGGCTGGGGCGCGTCGGGCCGCAACAACGGCCAGGTGATCCCGACGCTTGCCGGCCACGACCCTTCCGCCATGACCGCCAAACACGGCGAGGCGGGCGAGCGCTTCAACCGCATGCTGAGCGATAGCGCCAGCTATCTCTTCGACCTCATCCGCAAACATGGCATCGCGGCGGAGGCGGAACAGGCCGGCTGGGTCCAGCCCGTGCATTCGCCGGGCCGCTTCAAGCTCGCCGAGAAACGCGTGCGCGAATGGTCGGCGATCGGCGCCCCCGTCGAACTGCTCGACCGCGCGGCGGCGACCGCGATGCTGGGCTCGGATGCATGGTTCGGCGGGTTCTGGAACCGGACCGGCGGGCATATCAACCCGCTGGCGCTGACGCGCGGCCTCGCCCAAGTCGCGCTGAAGCTCGGCGCGGTGATCCACGACCGTTCACCGGCCGTCTCGATGAGCCATGCCAATGGCCGCTGGACCGTGAGGACGGCACAGGGCTCGGTGGAGGCGCGCGGCCTCATCCTGGCGACGAACGCCTATACGGACGAGTTCGAAGCCGGTCTCGCGCCGCAGATCGCATCGGAGGTCATTCCGGTGCTCAGCTGGCAGATGGCGACGAAGCCGGTCGGAGAGAACGTCGCGAAGACCGTGATTCCGGGCCGGCAGTCGATGTCGGACACGCATCGCGAGCTCTATTTCGCGCGCTGGGACGCGCGCAACCGCCTCATCACCGGCGGCGCCGCGATCCATCCCGGGCCCGGCGGCGCCCATCTGCGGCCGATGATCGCCGAGCGCCTCGCGAAGCTCTGGCCGCAGCTCGGCGACGTCGAATTCGACTATGTCTGGTCGGGCTATGTCGGCATGACGCCGGACCATCTGACCAGGCCGCAGGTGCCGGGCTATCCGCGCTTCCACAGGCTGGGCCCCGCCGGCTTCGGCTGGGTCGGCTGCAACGGCCGGGCGGTGGCGCTCTCGGTCTCGATCGGCCGCGAGCTCGCGCGCGCCGTGCAGGGCGCTCCGGAGGCCGAACTACCCCTGCCCTTCTCCGAGCCGAAGCCGCAGCCCTTCCGCGACATCGTGCGCCGGATCGCGCCGCTCGCCCTGCCGCTCTACCGCCGGCTGGACGCGGCCGAGATCTGATCGCGCCCGAGGACCGGCTTGACACCGGCGCCGCTTGCCGGCCACATCGCTATATCCCAGCGAATACAGCGAATGTTGTGAGGGCATCATGATCGGCAGGCGTTTCCTGTGCCTGGGCATGGCGGCAGCCATGGGGCTCGGCATGGCGACGGGCACGGCCCGGGCACAGGGCCAGGCGCAGGGCCAAGCGCAGGGCAATGAGCTCGTCGTCTTCGCCGCCGCCAGCATGAAAAACGCGCTCGACGAGGCCGCCGCAGGCTGGGCGAAGGAAACGGGAAAGCCGGCTCCGAAAATCTCCTACGCCGCCAGCAGCGTGCTGGCGAAGCAGCTCGAGCAGGGCGCGCCGGCCGATCTCTTCCTCTCGGCGGATCTGGAGTGGATGCGCTATGTCGAGGAGCGGGGGCTGGTGCGGCCCGACACGGTCTCGACGCTGCTGGTGAATCGCATCGTCCTGATCGCACCCGCCGATTCGCCGCTGCGGCTCGCGCTGCAGCCCGGGGTCGATCTCGCATCGGCGCTCGGCGATGGCCGGCTCGCTATGGGACAGGTGGACAGCGTGCCCGCCGGAAAATACGGCAAGGCCGCTCTTGAAAAGCTCGGCGTCTGGGAGACGGTCAAGGACAAGCTCGCCCAGGCCGAGAATGTCCGTGCGGCGCTGCTGCTCGTCTCGCGCGGCGAGGCTCCCCTCGGCATCGTCTACAAGACGGACGCCGCCGCCGACCCCAAGGTGAGGATCGTCGCGACCTTCCCCGAAGAGACGCATCCGCCGATCGTCTATCCAGTCGCCTTGACGAAGGAGGCGCGCCTGCCCGCAGCCTCGGCATTTCTGACCTATCTCCAGGGTCTCAAAGCGCGTCGGGCCTTCGAAAAACAGGGGTTCACGCGGCTCTACAAGCCTGCCGGAGGAAGCGGGCGGCCGTGAGCGGCTGGCTTTCTCCCGAGGAATGGACGGCGGTTCGCCTGAGCCTTCTCGTCGCGACCACGGCGACGCTCGCCAGCCTGCCCTTCGGTCTCGCGGCCGGCCTGCTGCTGGCGCGCGGCCGCTTCTGGGGCAAGTCGCTCCTCGACGCCGTCATCCACCTGCCGCTGATCCTGCCGCCGGTGGTGACGGGCTATCTGCTGCTGATCGGCTTCGGCCGGCGCGGCCCCATCGGTCAGTTCCTCTACGAGTGGTTCGGGATCGTGCTGTCCTTCCGCTGGACGGGCGCCGCCCTCGCCTGCGCGGTGATGGGCTTTCCGCTGATGGTGCGCGCCATCCGCCTCTCGATCGAGGCCGTGGACCGCAGGCTGGAGGATGCCGCCGGCACGCTCGGCGCCAATCCCGCCTGGGTCTTCGCGGTGGTGACGCTGCCGCTCTGCCTGCCCGGGATCATCGCGGGCATGATCCTGTGCTTCGCCAAGGCGATGGGCGAGTTCGGCGCGACCATCACCTTCGTCTCCAACATCCCCGGCGAGACGCAGACCCTGCCCTCCGCCATCTACACCTTCACGCAGGTCCCGGGCGGCGAATCCGGGGCGCTGCGGCTGACGCTGGTGTCGATCGCGATCTCGGTCACGGCCCTCTTCCTCTCGGAACTGATGGCGCGCCTGATCGGACGCAGGACGGCGCTGGCATGAGCCCGGTCATCGAGGTCTCGATCCGGCATCGCCAGGGCGACTTCCGGCTCGATGCGAGCTTCACCTCCGACGGGCGTCTGACCGCGCTGTTCGGCCGCTCCGGCTCGGGCAAGACCTCGCTGGTCAACATGATCGCGGGGCTCGTGAGGCCGGATGCGGGCCGCATCGCCGTGGACGGCCGCGCGCTGGTCGACACGCAGAAGCGGATCTTCCTGCCCAAGCACCGGCGCCGGCTCGGCTACGTCTTCCAGGAGGCGCGGCTCTTTCCGCATCTCACTGTCCGCCAGAACCTGCTCTTCGGCCGGTGGTTCGCCCCCCGCGCCGAACGGGCGAGCGATTTTGACGCGGTGATCGACCTGCTCGGCATCGGCCACCTGCTCGGCCGCAGGCCGGGGGGACTCTCGGGCGGCGAGAAGCAACGGGTCGCGATCGGCCGTGCGTTGCTCGCCAGCCCGCGCCTGCTGCTGATGGACGAGCCGCTGGCCGCGCTCGACGAGGCGCGCAAGGCGGAGATCCTGCCCTATATCGAGAGGCTGCGGGACGAAGGCTCGGTGCCCATCGTCTACGTCTCCCACTCGGTGGCGGAGGTGGCGCGGCTGGCGACGACCGTCGTGCTCGTCGAGAACGGCCGCGTCGGCGCCTGCGGGCCGGCGGCCGAGATCCTCTCCCGGCTCGATGGCGCGACGGGTTCGGACGGGCCGGAGCCGGGCTCGCTGATCGAGGCGGAGGTCGCCGCGTTCGACGCCGCGTTCGGCCTGACCCGGCTGATGTCGCGCGCCGGCCCGTTCTTCGTGGCACGCGGCGGGCTCGCGCCCGGCCGGCGTGTCCGATTGCGGATTCCAGCGAGCGACGTGCTGCTCAGCCTCGCGCCGCTGACGGGGATCAGCGCGCTCAACGTGCTGGCCGGCACGATCGTCGAGATCGCAGGCGCCAGCGGCGCGAGAGCCGACGCCGCGACGGGCCTGGTGCATGTCCGCGTCGACTGCGGCGGCGAGATCGTGACGGCGCGGATCACCGCGAAATCGGCGGAGCTGCTGGCGCTCGCCATCGGCCGCCCGATCCATGCGATCATCAAGAGCGTCTCCGTCGAAACGCCGTGACGGGGCGCCCCGATGCATGGCCGGAGAATCCGACTATCATCGCCTCATCATCGCTCCCGGAATGCCGCCATGCCTGCCCCCTCTTCCATCAAGCTCACGCTGCGGCTCGATTTTCCCGGCGGGCGGCTCGGCCCGGGCAAGATCGACCTGCTGGAGGCCATCGACCGGACGGGCTCGATCTCGGGTGGCGGCCGGGCGATGAAGATGTCGTATCGCCGCGCCTGGATGCTTGTCGACGAGCTCAACCGCATGTTCGGCCGCGCCGCGGTCGAGGCGCAGCCCGGCGGCGCGCATGGTGGCGGCGCCAGGCTCACCGAGCTCGGCCAGGACATCGTCCGGCACTACAGGGCGATCGAGGCCGGCACGATCGCCGCTGGCTCCGGCTCGATCGAGGCGCTGTGCGCCATGATGCCGACGCAGGGCGAGCCGGACGAGACGACATCGCCACGGCCTTGACCTTCCCATGATGGGAAGGACCATATCCATGCCGTCAACGGAACGGAGGCGGCGATGACCATGATTGCGGAGACGAACCCGGGCGGCTCGATCCTCGAACTGTCTGTGCGCGGCATGAACTGCGCCTCCTGCGTCGGCCATGTCGAGCGCGCCGTCGCGGCGGTGCCCGGCGTCAGCAGCGTCGCGGTCAACCTCGCGAGCGAGAAGGCCCGCATCGTCTATGCCGGAGTGCCGGGCGACGCCGCCCGGATCGAGGACGCCATCCGGGAGGCCGGCTACGGGCCGGTCGAGACCACGCTGACGCTCGATATCGAAGGCATGAGCTGTGCCTCCTGCGTCGGCCGGGTCGAGAAGGCGCTGGCGAACGTGCCGGGCGTCCTCGCCGCCAACGTCAATCTCGCGACCAACCGCGCCACTGTGCGGGCGCTCGGCGAGGCCGATCTCGCCGCCAAGCTCGTGGCCGCCGTCGAGAAGGCAGGATACGAGGCCCAACTTCCGGAGCCGACCGGAGCCGCCGGCGAACAGCGCGAAAAGGCGCAGGCAGCCGAACAGGCAGCGCTCCTGCGCGCCGTCATGATCGCGGCCGCCGCCACGCTTCCGCTCGTCGTCATCGAGATGGGCAGCCATCTCGTCCCGTCGCTGCATCACTGGCTGGCCATGACCTTCGGCGCGTTCAACGTCCGGCTGTTCTCCTTCGCGCTGGCGAGCCTCGTCCAGTTCGGGCCCGGCCTGCGCTTCCTGACCAAGGGCTGGCCGGCACTGCTGCGCGGCGCGCCCGACATGAACTCGCTCGTCATGCTCGGCACCGGCGCGGCCTGGCTCTATTCCACCGCCGCGACCTTCGCGCCGTCGCTGCTGCCGGAAGGCACGGCCTTCACCTATTTCGAGGCCGGGGCGGTCGTCGTCACGCTGATCCTGCTCGGGCGCTGGTTCGAGGCGCGCGCCAAGGGCCGCACCGGCTCGGCCATCCGGCGGCTCGTGGCCCTGCAACCGCGCACGGCCCGCGTGCTGCGCGGCGCCACCGAAAGCGACATTGCGGTCGAGGCCGTCCGGGCCGGCGACATCGTGCTGCTGCGGCCGGGCGAGCGCGTTCCCGTCGACGGCGAGGTGACCGAAGGAACCTCCTTCGTCGACGAATCGATGATCACCGGCGAGCCGCAGCCCGTTCGCAAGGAGGCCGGTGCGGCCGTGACCGGCGGCACGGTCAACGGCTCGGGGGCGCTGCGCCTCAGGGCGACGCGCGTCGGTGCGGATACGGTGCTGGCGCAGATCGTGCGCACCGTCGAGACGGCGCAGGGCGCGAAGCTGCCGATCCAAGCGCTGGTCGACCGGGTCACGCTCTGGTTCGTTCCGGCGGTGATGGGGCTGGCGCTCGCGACCTTCCTCGTCTGGCTCGCCTTCGGGCCGAGCCCGGCCTTCCAGCACGCGCTCGTCGCCGCCGTCACGGTGCTCATCATCGCCTGCCCCTGCGCCATGGGCCTCGCCACGCCGACCTCGATCATGGTCGGCACCGGCAAGGGCGCCGAGCTCGGCATCCTGTTCCGCCAGGGCGACGCCTTGCAGGCTCTCAAGGGCGTCGACGTCGTCGCGCTCGACAAGACCGGCACGCTGACGCGCGGCAAGCCGGAGGTCACGGAGATCGAGCCGGTGGAAGGCTTCTCGGCCGACGACCTCCTGCGTCTCGCCGCCGCGGCCGAGGCGCCGTCCGAGCATCCCCTCGCGCTGGCCGTCGTCACGGCGGCGAGGCAGCGCTCGCTCGCCATCGCCCCCGCTTCCGGCTTTGCGAGCGATCCGGGGCTCGGCGTCACGGCAACCGTCGAGGGACGCAAGGTCGCCATCGGAAATCCGCGCCTGATGCAGCGCGAGGGCGCCGATGTCTCGTCGCCGGCCGGGAGCGCCCGCGCCCTCGCGGAGGGCGGCCGCACGCCGCTCCATGTCGCCGTCGACGGCCGCTTCGCCGGGCTGATCGGCGTCGCCGACGCCGTCAAGGAGACGACGCCCGCCGCCATCGCCGCGCTGCATCGGCTCGGCCTGCGCGTCGCGATGATCACGGGCGACGATGGGCGCACCGCGCAGGCCATCGCGCGCAGCCTCGGCATCGACGATGTCCGCGCCGAGGTGCTTCCGGTGGACAAGGCGCGGATCGTGAAGGAGCTGCAGGCCGGCGGCGCGAAGGTCGCCTTCGTCGGGGACGGCATCAACGATGCGCCGGCCCTGGCCCAGGCCGATGTCGGCATCGCCATCGGCACCGGCACGGACATCGCCATCGAGAGCGCCGATGTGGTGCTGATGTCGGGCGACGTCATGGGCGTGCCGCGCGCCATCGCCCTGTCGCAGGCGACGATCGCCAATATCCGCCAGAACCTGAGCTGGGCCTTCGGCTACAACGCGCTGCTGATCCCGGTCGCGGCCGGCGTGCTCTATCCGGGTTTCGGCATCCTGATGTCGCCGATGTTCGCGGGGCTCGCCATGGCCCTCTCCAGCGTCAGCGTGCTGACCAATGCGCTCAGGCTCAAGGCCTTCCGGCCGCCGGCGGCAGCGGATGGAGCACGCGGATGAACATCGGCCAGGCCTCGGCGCAATCCGGCGTCAGCGCCAAGATGATCCGCTATTACGAGAGCATCGGGCTGATCGAGGCTCCCGCCCGGACGGCCGCCCAATACCGGGGCTATGGCGAGGACGAGGTTCACACGCTGCGTTTCGTCAGGCGCGCGCGGGCGCTCGGCTTCTCGCTCGACCAGACGCGGGCCCTGCTCGCGCTCTGGCGCGACCGCAGCCGGTCGAGCGCCGACGTGAAGCGGCTCGCCCTCGCCCATATCGGCGAGCTGGAAGCGCGCGCCGCCGAACTGCAGGCCATGGCCGACACGCTGCGCCATCTCGCCGACCATTGCCACGGCGACACCCGTCCGGACTGCCCCATCCTCGCCGACCTGACGGACGAGCCCCGGGGCGCGCATCGCGGTTAGCGCCGCCATGCGTGGCGCGTCTGGACGACGGGCCTTTCCGGCGTTCATATGCGCCCAAACGAAGGGACCCCCATCATGGATAACCGCAACGATCTCTGGCGCCATGTCGACGCCAACAAGGAGCGCCTGATCGCGCTCAGCGACCGCGTCTGGGGCATGCCCGAGGTCTGCTATACCGAAACCCGCTCCTGCGCCGAGCACGTCGCGGAACTGAAGCATCAGGGCTTCCGCGTCACCGAGAACATCGCCGACATCCCGACCGCGGTGATGGGCGAGGCCGGCGAAGGCGGCCCGGTCATCGCCTTCCTCGGCGAGTACGACGCGCTGCCCGGCCTGAGCCAGGAGGCCGGTCTCGCCACGCACAAGGAGATCGAGGCCGGCGGGCACGGCCATGGCTGCGGCCACAACCTGCTCGGCTCCGCCGCCCTGCTCGCCGCCGTGGCGATGAAGGACTGGCTGGCGGAGAACAAGATCCCCGGCCGCGTGCGCTATTACGGCTGCCCGGCCGAGGAAGGCGGCGCGGCCAAGGCCTTCATGGTCCGCGCCGGCGCCTTCGACGACGCCGATGTCGCGATCACCTGGCATCCGTCGAGCTGGTGGGAGGTGGCGCCGCCGCTGGCGCTCGCCAACACCCGCGCCGATTTCGTCTTCCATGGCCGCACCGCCCATGCCGCCGCCGCGCCGCATCTCGGCCGCAGCGCGCTCGATGCGGTCGAGCTGATGAATGTCGGCGTCAACTACATGCGCGAGCACATGCCGAGCGACGCGCGCGTGCATTACGCGCTGCTCGACACGGGCGGCATCGCTCCCAACGTGGTGCAGGCCTATGCGCGCGTGCGCTACTCGATCCGGGCCCGCGACCTGCGCGGCATGCTCGAGCTCGTCCAGCGCGTGAAGAAGATCGCCGAAGGCGCCGCGCTGATGACGGAAACGAAGATGGAGATGCGCATCGTCTCCGCCGTCTCCGACCTGGTCGGCAACACGCCGCTCGAGGAGACGCTGCACAAGGTCATGGAGGATCTCGGCCCGCCGCATTTCGACGACGCCGACCGCAGCTTCGCGACCGAAATCCGCAAGAGCTTCTCGGCGCAGGACATCGCCTCGATATGGCGCACCATCGGCATGGAGGACACGGGCGCGCCGCTGGCCGATTTCCTGGTGCCGCTCGATGCGAAGCGCAACCCGGCCATCGGCTCGACCGATGTCGGCGATGTGAGCTGGGCCGTGCCGACGGTCCAGGCCCATGCCCCGACGGTCGCGGTCGGCACGCCCTTCCACACCTGGCAGGTCGTGGCGCAGGGCAAGTCGCCGGCCGCACACAAGGCGATGGTCCATGTCGCCAAGGCGATGGCGGCCACCGGCGCGGCCGTGCTGTCCGATCCCGCTCTGATGGAGGCCGCCAAGGCCGATCACAGGAAGCGGATCGGCAAGGAGGGGTACGTCTCGCCGCTCCCGGCGGAGGTGAAGCCCCCGCTGACGATGTCGCTCGGCGGCTGAGAGCAGATCGCGACCGTCGCGCCGCTTCAGGCGCGACGGTCCCTCCCGAGCACGCCGTCGGCAGGATGTTCCCCTCAGGCCAAGGGGTTGCACGCGATTGACGCCGGTATCGGCCACATGGCGCGCGGTGCCGACCCCTGCCCGCATGTCCACGGGCGCCATGCGCGACAAGCTCCGATCGAATGTGTAATAACGATCTCACAGAGCGCCATGGCGGGTGCGACGGCAGGCGAGCAGCCTGCGGAGCGACAGCGTCGGGCGGGCCCGGAGAACGTCATGAGCAGCGGAGACGGCACCGCGGAAGCCAGTCGCGAGCGGCCTGGCAAGGCCGGCGAGCGCGCGCGCAAGCCCGCTGCCGCCACGCCGGTCGGGTCGGATTATCGCCTGGACGAGCAGGTCGGTTTCCTGATGCGGCGCGCCCAGCAGCGGCACATCGCCATCTTCCAGCGCATCATGGGCGATGACGGCCCGACCCCGACCCAGTTCGCCGCCATGAGCAAACTGGCGAATGGCGAGGAAATCTCGCAGAATCACCTGGGCCGCATGACGGCGATGGACCCCGCGACCATCAAGGGCGTGATCGCGCGGCTGGCGGAGCGCGGTCTCGTCGAGCGCCTGCCCGACCCGGACGACCAGCGGCGCCTGCTGGTACGGCTCAGCCCGGCCGGCCGGGAGGCCATGCCGGGACTGCTCGACAAGGCGAAAGCCATCACGGCCGCGACGCTCGCCCCGCTGTCGCGCGAGGAGGCCGAGCGACTGCTCGCGCTGCTGGCGCGGCTCGACTGAGCCCCCGCCTCGATTTGCGTTTGTACACCAACGACCGTGAGCGCCTGCTCCGCAGACACCTGCCCCGGCGCGCGGAAACGATTCAGACCGACAGATATTGTGTCCGCACAGCCTCGTCGGCCTTGAGCTCGTCCATCGTGCCGGTGAAGCGGATCACGCCCTTCTCGATGATGGCGGCGCGGTCGGCGACATTGCCCGCGAAATGCAGGTTCTGCTCCGAGATCAGGATGCTGAGCCCCTCGTCCTTGAGGGCGCGGATGGTCCTTGCCATCTCCTCCACGATCACCGGCGCGAGCCCTTCCGAGGGCTCGTCGAGCAGGACGAGCTTGGGATTTCCCATCAGCGTGCGTGCGATGGTGAGCATCTGCTGCTCGCCGCCGGACATGGCGCCGCCCGGCCGGTCGCGCATGCGCCCGAGATTCGGAAACACCGCGAAGAGACGCTCGGGCGTCCAGCTCGGCGCGCCCTCGCGCGGCGGGCGCTGGCCGACGGCGAGGTTCTCCATCACCGTCAGCTCGGAGAAGATGCGGCGGTCCTCCGGCACGTAGCCGATGCCGATGCGCGCGATCTCGAAAGGCTCGCGGCCGTCGACCCTGTGGCCCTCGAACGTGACGCTGCCGGCGGCGGGCGGCACCAGCCCCATCACCGCCTTCATCGTCGTCGACTTGCCGGCGCCGTTGCGCCCCATCAGCGCGAGCACCTCGCCGCGTCCCATGGAGAAGCTCACGCCCTGGAGGATATGGGCTCGCCCATAATAGGCGTCGAGCCCGGCGATCTCGAGCATGGCGGCCATCAGTGCCCTCCCGAGGTCGCGCCGGAGCCGAGATAGACGGCGCGGACATTGGGGTCCTGCCGCACCTCCTCGGCCGTGCCATGAGCGATCAGGCGTCCGCGGTCGAGCACGATCACCCGGTCCGAATGGGTGAAGACGACATCCATGTCGTGTTCCGTGAAGAGCACGGCGATTCCCTCCTTCGCCGCGATCCCGGCGGTCAGCGCCATGAGCTCGATGCGCTCGCGCGGGGCCATGCCGGCGGTCGGCTCGTCCATCAGCAGGAGCTTCGGCCGGTTGGCGAGCGCCACCGCGAGCTCGACGCGCTTGAGGTCGCCATAGGCGAGCACGCCGCAGGCTCGCTCGGCCTGCTCCAGCATGCCGACCTGGGCGAGCAGCGCGTCCGCCGCCTCGACATGGCGATCACGGGCGCGGCCGAAGGGGCTCCAGATGCCGCCCTCATGGGAGATCAGCGCCATCTGGATATTCTCGCGCACAGTCATCGAGGTGAAGGTCGCGGTGATCTGGAAGGTGCGGCCGACGCCCATGCGCCAGACCTGCCGGGGCTTCAGGCCGGTGATCGGGCTGCCGGCGAGCACGACCTCGCCGCGGTCCGGCCTGAGCTGGCCGTTGAGCATGTTGAAGCAGGTGGTCTTGCCGGCGCCGTTCGGCCCGATCAGCGCCAGCATCTGCCCGGCCTCGACCGAGAAGGACACGCCCTCCACCGCCTTCACGCCGCCGAAGGCCTTGGCGAGATCGCGCACGACGAGGACGGCGCCGCCGGCCGCAGCCGGAGCCATGGATGGAACGGCGCTCATCGCGCGACCTCCGCCGAGAGAGGACCGGGGGCCGCGAGAGCCGTCTTGCGCTCGCGCAGGGCGAGGAAGCCGCCGACGAGCCCGCGCGGGAAGAGCACCACCAGGAGCACGATCGCGAGGCCCAGCGCGAAGCGCCAGTACATCGTCGCCTTCATCAGCTGCTCGCTCAGTCCGGCATAGGCGAAGGCGCCGACGACGGGGCCCGAGACCGTCTGCACGCCGCCGAGCAGGACCATCAGCAGCGCATCGACCGAACGCGGGATCGCCATATAGGTCGGGAAGACCGAGCCCTTGAAGAAGGCGAAGAGCGCGCCCGCGATGCCGGCCGCGAAGGCAGCGACGACGAAGGCGACCCACTGGATCCGCATCACGTCGAGGCCGATCGCCTCCGCGCGCAGGGGATTGTCGCGTGCCGCCCGCAGCGCATAGCCCAACGGCGAGAAGATCGTCAGACGCAAGGCCAGGACGCAGGCCGCGCTGACCATCAAGGCGAGATAGTAGAACGTCGTCTTGGACGTCGCCCAGGCGGAGGGCCAGACGCCGAGGATGCCGTTGTCGCCCCCGGTCAGGTCGACCCACTGGAAGGCCGTCGCCCAGGCGATCTGCGCGAAGGCGAGTGTCAGCATGGCGAGGTAGACGCCGGACAGCCGGACGCAGAACCAGCCGAAGACGACGCCAGCGAGGCCGGCGAGGAACGGGGCCAGGACGAGCGCGGGCTCCATCGAGGCGCCGAGCCATTTCACCGCCAGCGCCGCGCCATAGGCCCCGAGCCCGAAATAGGCGGCGTGGCCGAAGGAGGCCATGCCGCCCGGCCCCATCATGAGATGCAGCGAGGCGGCGAAGAGCGCGAAGATCACGAGTTCGGTCAGCGTCACCAGGATATGGTCGGGCGAGATCAGCGGAGCTGCGAGCAGGAGAAGGAAGGCGACGAGGCCGGCGAGCTTGGTCTGACGGTCGGCAGGGGTCAGCAGCGGCTCGGCTGCGGCGTGGCCGCGGGCATGGCCGACGGGGCGCCGTCCGAGCAGTCCGTAGGGCTTCACCACCAGCACCACCGCCATCACCAGGAAGACGAGGACGAGCGTGATCTTGGGAAAGATCAGGATGCCGAAGGCGTGCAGGATGCCGATCAGCACGGCGGCGAGATAGGCGCCGGCGACGCTGCCGAGGCCGCCTACCACGACCACGACGAAGGCCTCCGAGATCATCGAGAGATCCATGTGGAGGGTCACCGCCTCGCGCGGAAGCTGGAGCGCGCCGCCGAGCCCGGCCAGCATCGAGCCGAAGGCGAAGACGGAGGTGAAGAGCAGGCGCTGGTTGACGCCCAGCGCCCCGACCATTTCGCGATCCTGCGTCGCAGCCCTGACCAGCGTGCCCCAGCGCGTCTTCTGGAACAGAAGCCAGAGGACCAGCAGCACGACGGGTCCGACCGCGATCAGAAAGAGCTCATAGGTCGGGAAGCGGTTGCCGAAGAGGATGACGAAGCTCTTGAAGCCGGGCGCGCGCGGCCCGAGCTTGTCCTCCGCCCCCCAGACGGCGAGCGCGACGTCCTGCAGCATCAGCACAACGCCGAAGGTCGCGAGCAGTTGGAACAGTTCCGGCGCATGATAGATGCGCCGCAGGATCGTGACCTCCATCAGCAGGCCGACGACCGCCGTCAGCAGCGCGGCCAGGGCGACACCGCCCCAGAAGCCGAGCGCGTCCGCCGGGCCGAGCCACGTCACCAGCGTCCAGGCGAGATAGGCGCCCAGCATGTAGAGGGAGCCGTGCGCGAAGTTCACGATCCGCGTGACGCCGAAGATGATCGACAGCCCGGACGCGACCAGGAACAGCGACGAGGCCGAGGCCAGCCCGTTCAGCGTCTGGGTGAGGATGAGGTCGAACATGAGGCACTATCCCGAGACAAAGCGCTGCCGTCATCCCGGACGCGGCGAAGCGGCGATCCGGGATCCCTTGCAGGGCGCGGAGCCCCCGACCGCTCCCGGATCAGCGCGGCCCTGCCGCTTGTCCGGGATGACGGAGGCTCATGAGCCGCAATCGGAAAGACGAGCGGTCAGCCCGCCGGCCGCATGGCTTTCGCCTCGGCATCGCTCGGCAGGTACTTGGCGCCGTCGGCATAGCGCCAGTCGACCATCGTGCCCTTGCCGTCCTTGACCGCCGTCTTGCCGACGAAGGCGCCCATCGTCGACTGGTGATCGGAGGCGCGATACACGATCGGGCCGAACAGCCCCTGGAAGCCGAGCCCCTTGAAGGCGGCGACCAGCTTGTCGTTGTCGGTCGAGCCGGCCTTGGCGAGGGCTGCCGCGATCGACCGCACCGTCTCGTAGCCGACGATCGAACCCAGCCTCGGATAGTCGTTGAACTTGGCCTTGTAGGCTTCGAGGAACTTGACGTGTTCCGGGGTCTTGATCTCGGCGTAGGGGTAGCCGGTCACGATCCAGCCGACCGGGCTCTCGGCGCCGAGCGGATCGAGATATTCCGGCTCTCCCGTCAGCATCGAGACGACCGTGCGCCCCTCGAACAGGCCGCGCGTATTGCCCTGCCGCACGAAGTTGGTGAGGTCGCCGCCGAAGGTCACGTTGAAGATCGCATCGGGCTTCGAGGCCTCCAGCGCCTGCACCGTCGCGCCGGCGTCGATGCGGCCGAGCGCCGGGAACTGCTCGGCCACGAACTCGACATCGGGTTTGGCCTTCTTCAGCAGTTCCTTGAACCACTTCACCGCCGACTGGCCGTATTCGTAGTTCGGCGCGACGATCGCCCATTTCTTGGCGGGCAGCTTCGCCGCCTCCTCGACCAGCATCGCGGCCTGCATGTAGGTCGAGCAGCGCAGCCGGAAGGTGTAGGGATTGCCCTTGGCCCAGACGATCGCGTCGGAGAGCGGCTCGGAGGCGACATAGAGGCGCTTGTTCTGGGCCGCGAAGTCGGCGATGGCGAGGCCGACATTGGAGAGGAAGCCGCCGGCGACGATGTCCACCTTCTCCGAATTGACGAGGTCGCCCGCATGCCGCACGGCGTCCTCCGGCTTGCCACCGTCGTCACGGAAGATCGTCTCGATCTTGCGGCCCAGCACGCCACCCGCCGCATTCACCTGCTCGAGCGCGAGTTCCCAGCCCTGGCGATAGGGCTTCAGGAAGGCCGGCTGGGCGGTATAGCTGTTGATCTCGCCGATCTTGATGGGACCGGCTCCCTGCGCCCGCACCAGAGACGGCGCGGCGACCATGGCCGCGCCGGCAGAGGCGCTGGCCAGAAAACTCCGACGGTCGATCGTCATGCTGTTCCCCTCGTTCTGCCCGGCGACTTGATGCCCGGTGCGTTTAAGACAAGCTCGTCCCGGTCGTCTCTTTCCAGCTTCCCGGCAGGATAGTCCAGCCGTGATCCGGAATGCGTCCAGCGCCACCGGATTGTTTGTATACCTACGAATTTGAAGAGGCCCAAAATGCTTGTCAATGCGGAATAAGCGGCATCCTCCGAGCCTCGGACGGTGGTTGCGGCCGCTCTCCGCGGGTCGTGTCCCGGCGCCGGGGCGCGCCGAGATCCGCCTTCACGCTACAGCCTAACGCCGAATCTCGCATCTTGCCCAATGCGGTAGCGCGCCGCCTTCGTCCGGGCGTCCATGGGGCGCCCGGCCCTGTCGGGGGTCCGGCGCCTGCCCTCGCGGTCCTGGCGAGCCGGCGTGCCGCTCTGCCTAAAATTAGGACAAGGATGCTGCCCTTTTGCCCTTGTTGGAGGGGTTCCGTGACCCTATGTATTCCGCAGCGCAGCAGCGATGTTGCGTCGCCCTCCTTGGGCGTTTCCTCCCTAGACTTGGGCCGTGCTCACGCGCGGCCCTTTTTCTTTGGTCGCAGGACGCTGTTCGTTGCTGCAATGCGATACGTTTCAGCCTCACCAGCGCGGGCCGTAATAGCCATACCAGCCCGGGCCGCTAAAGGCCGTGTCGAGCCGGTAGCGCCGCTCGGCCGAACGCTCCAGGTCGATCTGCAGCAGGCAGTTCGCGAACGCATCGCTCCCGGCCCTGAAGCCGTAGCCGCGACAGCGTCCTTCATCCATGGCGCGCTGCTCGGCGGCCGTGACGCAGCCCCCGCACAGCACGAGCAGCGCCGCCGCGATCAGAATCTTCGGTCTCATCGCCTGTCTCCATCGCTCCAGCGGTTCCCGGCGCGCCTCAGCGCGAGAACCTGACCGGTACGGCGAGCGCGATCGTGGTGCCGCCGACGCCGTCCGGCGGTGCCGGAACGGGGCTCGCACGGCGGATCATCGCCACCGCCTCCTCGTCCAGCGCCACATCCCCCGAACCGCGCACGAGATTGGCGGCCATCACCCGCCCCGCCCTGTCGATCCGGAACGAGACCTGGACGGTACCCGGGCTCGCCCCGGAGGGAAAGCGCTTGTAGCGGTTGAGATGGGCCATCAGCGTGCCGCGCCAGCTCGCCTGGACGGCTGCCGAGGCCGGTGCGGAGGCTCCAGCCATCGGAGCGGCCGCCAAAGGCGCCGCCTTGTCCTGCGCCGCCGGCGCGGTCGTCTGCTCGGCGCGAGGCTTGTCGCGGTTCACCGGCTTGCGGCGCTCGACCACGCGCGGCTTCGGCGGCGGCTCGCGCTTGACCTCCGGCTTCGGCGGAGGTGGCGGGGCGAGCATGGCGGCAGCATCCGGCAACGGGGGCAGCTCGGGAATCTTGATCTCCGGCTCCGGCGCGACGACGGGCTCGGGCTCGGGCGGCGGAGGCTCGTCGACCGGCTTCGGCTCCTCGACGGGCTCCGGCTGCGGCTCCGGCGCGGCCTCGACCATCTGAGGGCCGGGCGCGACCTCCTGCGGCTCGGCCTCGGGCGCGACGGCGATCGGGGCGAGCTCGACCATCACGGCCGCGGGCGGGGCTCCGGCCGCCGCCTCGGCCCGCTCCCAGGTCACGAGCACCCAGCCGGCGGCGCCATGCACGCCGGCCACGACAAGCGCGGCCAGGCTCCACCGGAGGGCTGCCGGCCAGAACCGCGCGCCCACGGTCCGAATCTCGGCGCTCATGGCGCGGGCGCTCCCGCCGGGGCACTGCCCTGCCCCGTATCCTCCAGCCCGACCAGCGCGATCTTGAGGTAGCCTGCGTTGCGCAGCAGGTTCATCACCTCCATCAGCTCGCGATACGCGACCGCGCCGTCGGCGCGCAGGAAGATGCGCTGCTCGCGGTTCGACTCCGTCTGACGGTCGATGGCCGCCTGCAGCCCTTCCCGCGCGACGGGGTCGTTGCCGAGAGCGAGCGACAGATCGTTCTTGACGGTGAGGAAGACCGGCGTGTCCGGCCTCTGCTGCGGCCGCGCGTTCGAGACCGGCAGATCGACCGCGACATCGACGGTCGAGAGCGGCGCGGCGACCATGAAGATCATCAGCAGGACGAGGATGACGTCGATGAACGGCGTGACATTGATCTCGCTGACCTCGCCGAGGTCGTCATCGCCGGATTCCTTGAGCGAGACGGCCATGCGTCACTCCGCCGGAACGCGCGGCATCGCCGCGGGCTGGAGCTGAGCCGGCAACGCCTGGGCGGGCGCGGGCGCCAGGGCACGGCGGCGGTCGAGATCGCGCGAGAGATGGCGCAGGACCTCGGCGGAGGCATCGGCCAGGAGCGCCCTGTAGCCGGCGATGGCCCGCGAGAACACGTTGTAAATGATGACGGCGGGGATCGCCGCGACGAGGCCGATGGCGGTCGCCAGCAGCGCCTCGGCGATTCCGGGCGCGACGACCGCGAGATTCGTCGTCTTCGACTGGCTGATGCCGATGAAGGAGTTCATGATTCCCCACACGGTGCCGAAGAGGCCCACGAAGGGCGCGATCGAGCCGATCGTCGCGAGCACGCCCGTGCCGCGCGCCATCGCCCGGCCGGAACCGGCCTCGATGCGCGAGAGCGCGATGGCGACGCGCTCCTTGAGGCCGTCGTCGGGCAGCCCCAGCGAACGCTTCGTCTCGGTCACGGCCGCGCCCAGCAGCCTGCCGACGGCGCCGCTCAGGCGTCCCTTACGGCCGGCGACGGCGACTGCGGCTGCGTCGAGGCTTTCGGCTCTCTCGATGGCGGCGAGGGCGCGCCGCGCCGCAGCTTTCGCGCCGGCCAGTTCCAGCGCCTTCGCCAGCCAAATCGTCCAGGTCGCGACCGAGGCGAGCGCCAGTCCGATCATAACCGCCTTCACGACGATATCGGCGGCCTTGAACATCCCCCAGGGCGAGAGATCGTGCGGCAGCAAGGCCGGCGTCGCCTGTTCGATCTTCGCCTCGCCGAGCGGTGAAGCCGCAGGCGCGATGGCAGGATGGGCCGTCGTCGGCATCGCCATTCCCGAGCCGGGCAAGGCGGGCGGCAGAGCATTGGAGGGCCCGGGCGACGACGGCGCCGGCGCGGCCGCTCCACCCTGTGCCGCGGCCGGGCGATGCGTCATCGGCAGGATCGCCAGCGCCGCCAGAAGCAGGAGCCCCGTCGGCTTCGCCGCCGGAGGGATGAGAACGAGAGGCACGCTCTTTCTCATTGTAATCATTATAAAAAGACACTTTCCGCAGTCGTTGTGCGATGCGGATACGCCTCTGCCAAGCTCGCTCGGCTGTCAAGCCGCGATGCCGATACTCGAAAACATTGGAAACACCCCAGACAACAGCAAATGCGCCACGCCGCTCCTCCTGAACGCCTCGAGCACTGACCTGAGCCACCGGATCGACGCGCCCAACGCGCGCCGATACCATAGCGACCACCGGGCGCGGGCGAGCGGTGGCCTTTGATCGACCGACTTGCGCCCCGAATGGCCCGCCCGCATCGCGACCCCGCGCGGACGGCTCGGGCGCAGCCTTATCCACACCGATCGCGGCGTTTTCGATTTTGCCTTCCCAGCCCGCTTGACAGTTCCCGCCCGCCGCCATAATCCAACCCCCGCTGACGACGGATGTCGCAGCCGCCCTGCGCGGGCGTAGCTCAGTTGGTTAGAGTGCCGGCCTGTCACGCCGGAGGTCGCGGGTTCGAGCCCCGTCGCCCGCGCCA